>CAXTCJ010000012.1:0-78410 GCA_964242215.1 uncultured Acetobacteraceae bacterium
ACTCACCCGATACGACTTCGAAGCCGCCGGAGCTGACCAGCGTGTTCGTCACGGTCGCCCGGGGGCCGATGGTGACCATCCCGCCGCCATAGACCAGGCCAGAATCGGCCACTCCTTCCACAACAATCAGGGCGTGGCCGGAGCTCACGACGAAAGCAGGTGTTCCTCGGCTCTGAGTCATCTTGGCCCCCTTATCGTCATCATCGTCGATTGCCGGTCGAGCAATGAATAACGTCGTTAAACAATGCGCGTGGAATTCCACTCATCGGGCTACATCTTTCGGGCACCCGGTTGGTCATCAGCGTTGCCGGCGAGGACTGATACGGACGGATGTTGCCGGACGGTTCTGCCCATCCAACGATGCGGGTTTTCGGCAGCGACTTGCCCCCTCACGTTCGATCCGCGCTCCTGCCGCAACAGCGGGGATTATCGCGGGATAAGGATATTCCTAGTTCTCTACCAGCCTGGGTATTGCAGTGGATATCCACCAAACGGTCGGTACGGCTCACTCTCGACGGACCCTAGTCAGCTCGGTCTTGCGTCGGGTCAGTGCGGACAGCAGAGCCGCGGCCACCCGGGGCAGCAAACGCCGCCATACCCGAGCCACGATGCATCCCCTCCGTCATTTGCGTGCGAGGCGCGGAAGCGTCTCTAGCGCCGGGCAAGCGAACCGGGCACCCTGCCACGGTGGCCGTCAAGAGCCGCAGGGGAAGCCGGGATGTCCACGACTCTGACCACCACGCCGCGCCTGCGCTTCGTGCAGCGCTCGGCGCTGGCGCTGCTCGTGCTGAGCGGTGCCATCAACACCATCGACCGCGCGGCGCTGGCGGTCGCCAACCCGCTCGTGCGTCACGACCTGAACCTGTCGGTGTCCGACATGGGGCTGTTACTGTCGGCGTTCCTCTGGGCCTATGCCTTCGCGCAGCTGCCGGTCGGGCCGCTGATCGACCGGCTGGGGCCGCGGCGACTGTTGACTGCAGGGCTCGCGATCTGGTCAACGGCGCAGCTGCTGTGCGGGCTGGTCGGCAGCGTCACGCAGTTCGCGGCGGCGCGCGTGTTGCTGGGCATCGGCGAGGCCCCGCAATTCCCGACCGGCGGCCGGGTAGTACGCGACTGGTTCAACGCGCGGGACCGGGGCCGTGCGTCCGGCATCTTCAACAGCGCCTCCACCCTCGGCACCGGCCTCGCGGCGCCGCTGCTAACGACGCTGATGCTGCTATACGGGTGGCGCTGGATGTTCGCCATCATGGGCCTGCTGGGCATCGCCGCCGCCGTCACTTGGTATGCGTTGTATCGCGACCCGGCGCAGATGGCCCTTACGCCAGAGGAGGACCACTACCGCACTGCCGGTGATGCGCTCGAGTCGCCTCGCCCGGTGACGTTCGGCGAGTGGCGGCGGCTGTTCCGGTGCCGTACGACCTGGGGCATGGTGCTGGGCTATTTCGGTGTGATCTACGTCAACTGGCTGTTCAATGCTTGGCTGCCCGGCTATCTCGAAATAGGCCGTCACATGAGCCTTCGCCACACCGGCTGGGTTGCGGCCATCCCCTACGTGTTCGCGGTGTTCGGCGGCGTGTCGGGCGGGTTCCTCATCGACTGGCTGATGGCCCGCGGCCTGTCGCGTATCGACAGCCGGAAGTTTCCGCTCTGCCTGGCCATGCTAGGCGAGGCCGCGTTCGTGGTCGTGACGGCGCTGATCGCGAGCAACACGGTGGCCGTCGCCTGTCTGTGTGGAGCCATGTTCTGCGGCACCATCGCCACTACCAGCGCGTGGGCGATGGTGAGCATCGCGGCACCGGCCAACAGCACCGGCTCGCTCGGCTCGCTGCAGAATTTCGGTGGCTATCTGGGCGGCGCGTTGGCCCCGATCGTGACTGGCTTCATCGTGCAGATCACCGGATCGTTCGTACCGGCGCTGATCGTGGGCGCGGTCATGTGCGTGTTCGCGGCGGTGAGCTACTTCGTGATCCTACGCCGCCCGATCACGCCGGAGGACCTGCTGCCCCCGTCGGCCCGGCTGCGCGTGGAGCGTGGTGGCCGGCGGGCTGAGATGGGCCCCGCGCTTTGAGCGACCCGGCGGCCCCGGACAGAACCGTGCTGGAAACAGAGTCTCCGATAAACGCGCGGGGAGCGACCGATCGGCATACGGTTGGGAGAGGCGGATATGCTGCACTGGGCTCACTGACTTACCGCGCTTCTGCGGCCGCGGAACTACAGCGGCCAATCGGGATACTCAAGCGAATGGTGCCGACGTCTTCCGCACGCGTTGGCTGCAGCAGCCGCGTACGCGCTAACGCCCAGTTCGGAAGTTGCCCGCCTTCCTTCAATCCAGCCGGACCGGCCATCGCACATGCCTGCATCGAGCAGCGCATGCGCACCGGAGACCGTGGTCAGCAGATAGCGCGTGCCCGTTTCTCGATCGCGTCCCATCGTTTCGCCGCGACAGCCGCCGCGGGCGTCAGCCACGATCCACCCACCGCAACTACGTTCGGTTCCGCCAGCCACGTTGCCGCGTTCTCCTCCGTGATCCCGCCTGTCGGACAGAACCGTGCCTGCGGGAACGGCCCCGCCAACGCCTTCAGCGCAGGGATGCCCCCTGCCGTGCTAGCGGGGAAGAACTTGGTCGTGCTGAAACCCCGCGCCATCGCCGCCATCAACTCCGACGCTGTCGCCACACCCGGCAGGAACGGGATCGGCGCATCCGCGGCAGCATCCAGGAGCGCGGGCGTTGCTCCCGGGCTGAGCGCGAACCGGGCGCCGCTCGCCACCGCCCGCGCCATATCCGCCGGCGTCAGCACCGTGCCGATCCCCACCACCGCCTCCGGTACGGCGCGCATGATTGCCTCCGCCGCCGCCATGCCCGCCTTGGTCCGCAGGGTAATTTCCAGCAACCGCACACCGCCCGAGACCAGGGCGCGCGCAAGTGGCACCGCGTCGTCTAGATCGTTGATGGTGATCACCGGGATCACCCGGCCGATCGCGAGCAAGGCGTCGAGCTGGTCCTGCCGTGTGGCGTCGGTCATCGGGGCGTCTCCAACGAAAGTACTGGCATCGCGTCCAGCGGCATGATGGCACCGGGATGGCCCACGACGAGACCGGCCAGGGCATGCCCGGCCTGCGCCGCCACCACCGGGGCGTGCCCGCGCAAACGCGACGCAAGATAGGCGGCGGAAAAACTATCGCCCGCCGCAGTGGTGTCCACCACATGCGCCACCGGACCCGCTTGCACCGTCACATCCGCGCCGTCGCACAGCACGCGTGACCTGGGCTCGTCCAACTTCAGTACGATCTCCCGGCCGGAAGCGTGGCGCAGCAGTTCCGCCTCCCCGGCATCGCCGAACAGCAGCCGCAAATCCTCCGCCGAAGCCAACACGACATCGGCACGCGCAAACATTTGGCGATAAAGGCGCTGCGCAACCGCCGGGTCCGGCCAGCCGCGCGGGCGGAAATTCGTGTCGAACGCCACACGCGCGCCGCTGGCGTCCAAGGCCGCGAACAAGCGTGCCCGAGCGGCCTCGTCGTAGATCGAGAGGGTAATGCCCGATAGATAGATCAGCTCGAACGGTGCGAGCGCCGCCGGGTCCAAATGGTCCCACAGCCGGCGCGCCGCTGCACTGTCCCGCCAATACAGGAAACGCCGTTCGCCACGTGCATCCGTCTCGATGATGTACAGCCCCGGCAGCTGTCCGGGCAGGCGCTGCACCAGGCCGATGCCCACGCCCTCGCTTCGCCAGCGCGCCACCATCTCGTCGCTCCAGGGATCGTCGCCCAACGCGGTCACGTAATCCACGGCAACGCCCAGCCGCGCGAGATACACGGCCGTGTTCAGCGTGTCGCCGCCGTGGCTGCGATGCAGCAGCCCGTCCGGCCGCTCGCGCAATTCGACCATGCACTCGCCAACGCAAGCCACCCGCGCCGTCATGGCTGCACCGCGCGCGCCGCACCGACCGCGTAAAGCCGGGTCAGTGCTGCGGTTACGGCCGCGCGCAACCGCTCGTCACGTCCGACATCGCCGAACACTGCCAACAGGGCAGGGGCCAGCCGCTCCGGCACCGGGCCGGCCGCCTGCGTGATGGCGGCGAGCTCCGCGGCCTTGGGGTCGCGCACGTCGATCGGCCGCCCGGCCTCGTCCACCCCGGCGACGAAGCGCATCCAGCCGGCGACCACTAGCGCGTGGGTTTCGATCGGCAGCCCGGCGGTCAGGCGGTCGGCGATCGTGGCCAGGATGCGCTGCGGCAGCTTCTGCGTGCCGTCCATGGCGATCTGCCAGGTGCGGTGCCGCAAGGCCGGGTTGCGGAAGCGCTCCAACAGCGAGCGCTTGTAGCTTGCCACATCCATGTCCGCCGACACGGCCAGCGTCGGCGTCGCATCATCCATCACGCGCTCGGCGAAAGCGGCCAGGCCGGGATCCGCCATGGCATTGGCTACCGTCTCGCGGCCGGCGAGGTAGCCGAGATAGGCCAGGCCTGAGTGGCTCGCGTTCAGCAGGCGCAGCTTCATCGCCTCGAACGGCGCCACGTCGGCCACCATGGTCGCGCCGGCCGTCTCCCAGGCGGGGCGCCCGGCGGGGAAGCGATCGGCGATCACCCATTGGCTGAACGGCTCGGCGATCACCGGCCACGCATCGTCCATGCCGAGGGCCTTGGCGACACGGGCGCGATCCTCGTCGGTCGTGGCGGGCACGATGCGGTCCACCATCGTGTCGGGGCAGCTTATCTCGCCGGCAACGAACGCACCCAGCTCCGGCGAGCGCAGCCGCGCGAACTCGCTCAGCAAGCGGTGCACGGCGTGCCCGTTCGCGGGCAGGTTATCGCAGCATAGCACGGTGAACGGCGTGGCTCCCTCGGCCCGGCGGCGTGCAGCGGCGGCGGCAAGAAACCCCAGCACGGAACGCGGCGCCTCGGGGTTGGCAAGGTCGTGCACGATGTCTGGATGCGCGTCGTCCAGCGCACCAGTCGCCGGGTCGCGGCAATACGCTTTCTCGGTGACGGTCAGGCTGACGATAGCGGTCGCCGGCGCACACAACGCGTCCAGCAGCACGCGCGGGCTCTCGGGCGCCACCAGCACGCGCAGCAGGCTGCCGATCACGGCGAACTGGTCGGTCTCGCCGCGGACATTCACCGTATACAGCCCACCCTGCGGCGCCAGCGCGTCGCGAGTGTCGGGGCTACGCAGGCTGGCGGCGGTGATGCCCCAGCGCGTGTCGCCCGCCGCCAACACGGCATCGGTGTAGACGGCCTGGTGCGCCCGGTGAAACGCGCCGACGCCCAGATGCACGATGCCGCTTGCGAGGGCAGCCCGGTCGTAGCCGGGGCGGGCGACGGCGGCGGGCAGGTTGGCGAGCGCCGTGGGCGTAAGGCGGGCGTTCAGAGCGGATACCCCGCTTGGTGCGCAACCGCCGTCATCACGCCGCGGATCTCCGCCAAGCCGCGCATACGGCCGATCGCCGGGTAGCCGGGGTGATGCGGCTTGCCGGCATCGTCCAGCATTTCGTGGCCGTGGTCGGGCCGGAACGGCAGCCGCCAATGCGCGTCTCCGGCCGCCTTCCGCCGCGCTTGCTCTGCCAGCAGGGCGCGCACCACCGCAACCATGTCGGTGTTCCCCGCCAAGTGGTCGGCCTCCATGAACGAGCCATCCGCATCGTTGCTGACATTGCGCAGATGGACGAAATGAATGCGCTCGGCAAAACGCTCGGTGATTGCTGGCAGGTCGTTCGCCGGGCGCGCACCCAACGACCCGGTGCACAGCGTGAGCCCGTTGGCCGGCGACGGCGCGGCATCCAGGATGAATGCGATGTCCTCCGCCGTGGACGTGATCCGCGGCAGGCCGAGCAGCGGCCGCGGCGGATCGTCCGGATGGATGCACAACCGCACGCCCGCTTGCTCCGCGGTGGGCACGACCTCCTCGAGAAAGCGCTGCAGGTTCGTGCGCAGCTTGGCATGGTCCACGCCACGGTAGCGGGCGAGCATGGTGCGTAGCTCCTCGACACCGTAGCGGTCGAACGCGCCCGGCAGCCCGGCCATGATCGTCGCCAGCAAGGCGCGTTTCGTCTCCTCGGTCGCCGCCTCGAACCACTCGCGGGCGCGCTGCAGCACGTCCGGCGCCCAATCCGCCTCCGCCCCCTCCCGCGCCAGCATATGCACGTCGAAGGCGGCGAACTCATGCGCGTTGAAACGCAGCGCGGTGGCCCCGCCGGGCAGCGGATGACGCAGCTGCGTGCGCGCCCAGTCCAGCACGGGCATGAAGTTGTAGCACACCGTGTCCACGCCCGCCGCGCCCAGGTTGCGCAGCGTGTCGCGATACGCCTGGTAGTACGGCGCGGCGCCATCTTCGGCGAGCTTGATGCTCTCGTGCACCGGCACGCTCTCCACCACCGCCCAGCGCAGCCCGAGACTAGCGTCCGCCTCGATAATCCGCTTGCGCTCGGCGATCGCCTCCGGGCTCCACACGACCCCGGTGGGAATGTCGTGCAGGGCGGTGACGATCCCGGTCGCGCCGATCTGGCAAATGTCGGACAGGCTGATCAGGTCGTTCGGCCCCCACCAGCGCCAGGTCTGTTCCATTAGGTTGTTCCTTCAGAAGTCGCGTCGCCGAGGCTCTCGTTGGCCTCGAAAAACTCGGGGTGGCGGGCGGCAATGCGGTCGATTAGCGCAAAGGCGGTGCGCAGATGGTCCGTCATGATGGCGACTGCACCGTCTGCATCCCGTGCGGCCACGCGGTCCACGATGGCGCGGTGCTGGTCCATGATCATGCCGGGCCACTCGCCGTCCTCGAGCGAAAGGAAACGCACCCGGTCGAGCTGCGCCTTGGCCCCCGTGATCACCTGCCACACGAAGGGGCGGCCCGCGATCATCATCAGCGTACGGTGCATCGCTTCGTCCAATGCGAAGAAGCGGGGGAAATCCTGGTTGCGCATCGCGCTATCCTGGTCGTCGAGGAGGGTGCGCAGAATACCCGTCGTGATGTCGGTGGCTTTGCGGGCCGCGTCGGCGACGGCGCGGCATTCCAGCGTCTCGCGCACGAACTGGCTGTCGTAGACGGCCGGGATGTTGATCGCGGCGACGAACGTGCCGACTTGCGGGATAACGCGGAGGAAGCCGTCCTCGCCCAGCCGCCAGAACACTTCCCGTACCGGGGTGCGGCTGAGGCCGTAGCCTTCCGCAACCTTGGTTTCCGACAGGCTTTGGCCGGGGCGCAATTCGCCGCGCACGATCTGGCTGTGCAGGTCGTCATAGACTTGCTGGCCGGTGGGGCGGGCGGCGAGCTTGGCCAGGTTGGCGAGCTTGGCCACTAGGAGGCTTGCGGCCCTATCGTGCTCAGGAACTGCCGAGCCCGCTCCGTCTTGGCACCGGCTACCATCGCCCGGGGGTCGCCCTCCTCGACGATCTTGCCCGCCTCCATGAACACCATCCGTGTGCCCACATCCGCCGCGAACCGGATCTCGTGCGTCACCACCAGCATCGTGCGCCCCTCCCGCGCCAGATCCTTCATCACCGTCAGCACATCGCCGACCGTCTCCGGATCCAGCGCCGACGTCGGCTCGTCGAACATCAGCAAATGGGGCTCCGCACACAGCGCCCGCGCGATCGCCACGCGCTGCTGCTCGCCGCCGGAAAGCTGCGCCGGGTAGGCGTCGATGCGATGCGACAGCCGGACCTTGTCGAACAGCGCCCGGGCCCGCGCCTCGACGACGGCGCGCTTCTCCTTGTGCACGACCATCGACGCCAGCATCACGTTCTGCAGCGCCGTCATGTGCGGATACAGGTTGAAGTGCTGGAAGATCATGCCGACGCGCTTGCGCACCGCGCCAACGCTGCGCGGGAGGACCTGGGTGCCCTCGAACTGGATCTGTCCGCCCTGGATCGGCTCCAGCCCATTCACGCAGCGCAGCAGCGTCGATTTGCCGGTGCCGGACGGGCCCACGAAGCAGACGATCTCGCCTTGCGTCACACTGACGCTGACGCCGTCCAGGATGGTGCGGGAGCCGAAGCGTTTGACGACGGATTCCAGCTGCAAAACGGGCGTCATGTCATGGCTCCGACCAGATCCGACCGGCGTCCGATATGGAAGCGCCGCTCCAGCGCGCCACCGCCGAGCGAAATGGTGTAGTTGATGAGGAAATACAGCACCGCCAAACCGAGCAATGGCGCGAACCCGCCGCCGGTGGAGTCGCGGATCAGCAGGTCGGTCTTAGTGAGCTCGATATAGCCGATCACTGATGCGAGCGAGCTCTCCTTCAGAGTGGTGATGAACACGCCGATGGAGGGCGGTAGGATCACGCGGATCGCTTGCGGTGCCACCACGTAGCGCATCACCTGCAACCGGTTCAGCCCGGCGGATTGCGCCGCTTCCCACTGCCCGCTTCCGACGCTGGCGATGCCGGCGCGGATCACCTCGGCCATGCTGGCGCTGGCATGCAAGGCGAGTGCGATGGTGGCCGCGGCGAAGGTGGAGACGTCGATGCCAAGCACCAACGGCGCGCCGAAATAGCAGAAGAACATGACGATCAGGATCGGGACCGAGCGCCAGAACTCGGTGTAGACCAGCGCCGCCAACCGCAGCACGCGCCACTGCGACATCCGCAACGTGGCCAGCACAGCCCCGCCCGCGGCACCCAGCAGCACGGCGAGCCAGGACAGCCACAGCGTGATGCCGGCCGCGCGCAGCAGCAGCGGCCAGTAAATCAGCCAACTATCGGTCATCGTGCCATTGCACCTTGGCGGAACAGCAAGCGGCCGATGCCGATGCGCCCGAGGTTCACCGCCTGGCACAGCACGAGGTAGACGGCGGCCGCCACGGCGAACGTTTCGAAGAAGCGGAAGGAGGTGGAGCCGACCGTCTCCATCCACGACGCGACCTCGTTCAGCGCGATCACCGAGGCGAGCGAAGAGGCGAGGATCACCGCGATCACCTGGTTGCCGAGCGGCGCGTAGATGGTGCGGAACACCTGCGGAAAGACGATGTAGCGGAAGGTCTGCAACGTGGTGAAGCCCTGTGCCTGGGCTGCCTCGCTCTGGCCCGGCGCCACCGCGATCAGTCCGGCGCGCAGTATTTCGGCCATGTAGCCGGCGCTGTTCACCGACAAGCCGATCAGGGCCGCGTTGAAGGACGAGAGGCGGATACCGATCGCCGGCCCGGCGAAGTATATCACGTAGAGGATCACCAATAGCGGCGTGTTGCGCATCACCTCGACATAGGAGGCACCTATGATGCGAAGGAGGCGGGACTGGCTACGGCGCAGCACTGCGATCCCGGCCCCCAGAACGAGGCTGATGACGATCGCCAGAAGCGACAGGATCAACGTGACCCCAGCGGCCTGCCAGAGGTCGCCGAGATACGGATAGATCGTGCGGAGAGTGAAGGTGTAACCCATCTTAGCTCGGCGCTCCGCCCCACCCAGAGGACTCGCCCAGGCGACGGGGCAACGCCCCCTGGTACGGCCTGCGCTTCATGGCCCTAGAAGTGCGCCTGGATCGCCGGCTGATCGAAACCGAACCACTTCTTGAACATCCGCGCGTTATCACCCGACGCGTTGAGCTGCTCCACGAACAGGTTCAGCACCCGGAGCAGCTCCGGATCCCCCGCCGGCAGCCCGATCGCAAGCTCGGCACGGGCCAATGTGCCGTCGAGCTGGCGCAGCTTGCCGGGCCGGTCCTTGATCGCTTGCGTGTTGTAGAAATCATCCTCCGCCATCGCATCCGCCTGGCCGGAGAGCAGCGCGCTCATCTCGTCGGCCTGCGTGTTGAAGCGCACCAGCGTCGCCTTGGGCACCGCGGCAGGCACGGCGCGCTCGGCAGTACCACCGCGGGAGATCGCAATCCGGATGCCATCGCCATCGCCCATGTCGGCGATCGACTTCCACTTGGCATTGTCGGGCACCAGCATGCGCATCTGCGTCACCAGATACGGGTCGGTGAAGGCGATGGTCAGCGAGCGCTCCACGTTGCGGGTGAAGTCGGCGATCGTCACGTCCACCTTGTGCGTCTGCAACGAGGTGACGCGGCCCGGGATATCGGTGACGACGAACTCAGGCTTCACCTTCAACGCGTCGGCCAGACGCTTGGCGACGTCGATGTCGTAGCCCTCCGGATCACCCGCCGGCGTGACCCGGCTGTACGGCGGCAGGCTGGGCAGCACGGCAATGCGGATGGTGCCGCGCGAGATGATCTGTTGCAGCAGGCTCGGCGCCTGGGCCCGGGCCGCGCCGATGTTCAGGGCGAGGCCGGCGGCCAGGGCGCAGCATAGGAAGGTTCGGCGTGCAGTCATTCGTGGTGTTCCCTACTCGTTGAAGGCGAGCTGGACCTTGATGGTCCGCTCCGGTTCGTTCTCGACCAGGCCGAACGCGGCGGTCGCGTCGCTGGCGGCGAAGGTCTGCGTGATCATGGCGCCGGGCTGCAGCTTGCCTTGCTCCAGCCACTCGATCACCTGCGGCAGCAAGCGGCGGTTCAGGCGGGAGCCGACCAGAGTCAGTTCCTTGCTGACGATCAGTTGCTGCACCACGGGCGTGGGTTCGGGCGAGAAGCCCAGCAGCCCGATGCGCCCCGCCGGCGACACGACCCGGCACGCTTCCGCCAGCAGCGCCGGCACACCCGCGCCGTCGATGACTAAGGAAGGGCCTAAGCCGTCCAGCTCGCCGGCGACTGCGGCGGGGATGTCGTCCACCCCGGATTGCAGCGTCACATCGGCGCCGAAGCTGCGGGCGCGCTCGAGGCGGGCGTGGTCCGGGTCGGCCACGATGCAACGGGCACCGAACATCTTGGCGACCTGCAGCACGGTCACGCCCACGGTGCCGGCGCCGTATACCAGCACGGTGTCGTCCGCAGTGCAGCCGGTGCGGGAGAGCACGTTGGCGGCGATTGAGAGCGGCTCGGCCAAGGCGGCGATGGCGAAGGAGAGGTGCTGCGAGACGGGGATTGCGTTGGCCTCCGGCACCACCAATCGGTCGCGGAAGAAGCCGTCGCGGTGCACGCCGAATACCTGCAAATGGGCGCACACGTTCGGACGGCCGATGCGGCAGGGATAGCAGTGTCCGCACGCGACGACCGGGTCCACCACCACGTGGTCGCCTGTGCGCAACCGGGTTACGCCGGGGCCGGTTGCCTCGACGATTCCGGCCATCTCGTGGCCGATGATGCGGGGGTAGCGGGCGAACGGATTGGTGCCGTGGAGGATGTGCATGTCCGAGCCGCAGATGCCGGCCCGGCGCACGCCGACCAACACGTCGTGCTCGCCGACTGCTTCGGCCGGGTCGTCACGCAACTGCAGCCGGTGCGGTTGCTCGACCGCGATCGCCACCATTAAGGTCGTTTCCTCTCCACTTGTATCCTGGGATACTAGCTGGGTTGGCCGCGGTCAATAAGCTCAAGGAAGCCTCAGCGCGTGGGCGATGGTGAGCATTACGGCACCGGCCAGTAGCACCGGGCCGCTCGGCTCGCTGCAAATTGCGGTGGCTATCTGGGCGGCGCGTTGGCTCCGATCGTGACTGGCTTCATCGTGCAGATCAGCTGGGGCTGCAGCGGGTCTTTTGTGTGCCAACCGAATGGAGGCGAGGATGATGCCAAGAAAGCACTCAGCTTGCGGCGGCCTCGATACCGTCGCCGATCCGGGCCAGGCAATCATGAACATGTCGCAACACAACCGCATACAAAGATGTCACAACTCCCTTATGCGGGTGATGTCTTGGGCGACGACGAGTGTTTGCGTTCGTCGGCTCGTCCACCCGTTGCACGTCGCTATCCGAGTGGCTGCCCTCCTACTCGGTTTCCTTGCCTCGTCTGGCCCAGATCCGAAACCATCGCTGGTACTGTGGGCTTGGGAGCGACCAGAGGACCTGCGTTTCGCGGATGGCGTGGACGTCGCGGTGCTGGCCGGAACCGTCGTCCTGTCCGGAGCCGACGCGGTCGCGCACCCACGGTTGCAACCGGCGCGGCTCGCCGTCGGGCAACGGGCGGTCGGCAGCGTGCACGTGGAAATCGACCGCGGCCGCAAGTTGCGCTGGTCACCCGGGTTGCGGGCGGAGGCTGCCGCCGCTGTGCTGTCTACGCTGCGGAGCGGCTTCACCGAGGTGCAGATCGACTTCGAGGTCCGTGCGTCTGAGCATGCGGTGTTGCTGGATCTGTTGCAGGATGTCCGCGCCGGGTTGCCGCCTGGGACTTGGTTGTCGATGACAGCCTTGGCATCCTGGTGCGACACGGAGCGATGGCTATCGGCCGCCCCGGTGGACGAGGTGGTGCCGATGCTGTTCCGAATGGGACCGGGCGGGGAGGCGTTGCGGCAACGGCTCGCCTCGGGCGGGGACTTCGGCGATGCGCGCTGCCATCGGTCCTTGGGAGTTGCCACCGACACAGTGCCGGTCAGGCTGCCGCCGGGCCGCCGTATCTTTCTGTTCAACCCTCGCCCTTGGACGGCGGAAGACCTGGCGGTAATGCGGAGAAGGCTCGCATGAAGTGGATGATCGTGGCTGGACTGCTGGTCGCCGGTCCCGCCTGGGCTTCGGGCGGCGCCGAAACGGTACCGTTTACCGTCGACCCGTATGGCGGTAGCCCGGCGGAACAGGACGCGTTCTACGGCGGCGGCCATGTCGGCGTGCTGCAAGGCCGGGCGCCATGGTCCCGACTGTTCGCCGCCTGGCGATTGCTGCACGGGCTGCCGGTCGGCGTAGAGGCCGGGCACAGCCTGGCGCTGCCGTGTTGCGATACGTTGGATTCCGGGGCGCAGAAGGCGTGGCTCGTCGCGCGCAAAGCCGTCCCGGGTGTCGCGGACATCGCCTTCATCGACACCGCGCGACCGTTGCCCGACTACGTGTCGGTCCAGACCTGCTTCCCCGACGCTTTCAAGACTGCCACGACGACCTTGGCCGACCGCATCGCCAGTGACGCCGCCGCGGATCCCTTTGTCCGCGCCTGGCTGGACGGCCAGGACGCCGTGTTCAAGTCGTGCAGCGAGGACACGCCGATGCCCTCGCTGCCAGCGGACGCGCCTGCCTGGCTCGCCAAGGACCGCGACTACCAACTTGCGGCGCAGGCACTCTACGCCCGCGATTTCCCCGTCGCCGAGGCGCGGTTCGCCGCGATCGCTTCGGATGCGGGCTCACCGTGGAAGCCGCTCGCCCCTTATCTGGCGGCCCGCGCCGCCGTGCGCGCGGCGCTCCCTGGCAAGGATGCGGGTGCGATGGATCGCGCGCGCAACCGGCTGGCTGCCCTGTCCTCACCGGATGCTTTCGGCCACGGCGCGGTTGCCGGGCTGACGGGCGCGCTGGATTTCCGCGCGGCGCCGGACGCCCGCCGTACGGCCGTTGCGGCCTTGCTGTCCGGGCCCACCCTATCCGCGACCGCCGCCTCCGACTTCAAAGACTCCCGGCGGTTGGGTCAGTCCCCCGCTGGCACCCCGGCGTATCTGGACTGGATCGCGGTGTTCGGCCGAACGCCCGACAAGCCTGAGGGGGCCTGGTTCGAGCACTATAAGCTCGACACTGTCTGGACCACCGACGCAGACACTCTGGCCCACGCCCGGGCGCAATGGGATGCGACGCATGACCCGGCTTGGCTCGTCGCCGCAATGGAGTGGACCGCGCCCGGTGACGGCGCCGACCTGGTCGCGGCGGCCAAGGCGCTGCCCGCGACCGCCCCGGCATACCTCAGCGCCTTCTACCATCGGATCCGGTTGACGATGGCCAGCGCCGATGAAGCTGCAACCCGTGCGGAGTTGGACACCGTATTGGCTCGCACGGACCTGTCGCGCTCCGACCGCAACCTGTTCCTGGCGGAGCGGGCCATGCTGGCGGCAGACGGCCAGGACTTCCGCAAGGTCGCAGTGCGCCAGCAACCCTGCAGCTACCTGGACGACGACGATCCAGCCAACCCGCCCACAGGCTGCGTCGGCCAGCGCTACGGTCTGGAATACTACGAGCCCACTGATCCCAGCGGCCGCTTCGGTGCCGACGCTGTCGCAACGATCGACCGATTGCCGCTGAATGCCCGCACGGCATTGGCCTCGAACACCGATCTGCCTGCGCCGCTGCGCCTGGATCTGACGGTGACGAACTGGACACGCGCCGTGCTGCTCGACGCCCCGTCGGCCGACCGGCTTGCGCGTGAGCTGGCCGCGTTGCTGCCGCCAATGGCGCCCGAGCTGACGCGGTTCGCCGGGACACCGCCCGGCGCGGACAAGCGGTTCGCGGCCTGGTTCATTCTGGCGAAGATGCCGGGTGCGTCGGTGGACGCCAACACCACTCCTGCATCCATGGCCGATAGCGGCGTGTATGTGCGTCCCACCAACGACGTGAAGACGTCTGAGGGGCATCGGCCCGACTGGTTGTTCCTGCCCGGCACGGCTGCGGCTCCGGCCGTGGCGCTTCCGGACTTACCGGGCGATGCAGCCTGCTTCGGCCAATGCGGCGGCGGTGCGTTCCCTTACCATCAGCCTGGTTTCGTGGATGCCAAGGTCGCTGCAGCCGAGCGCGGCCGCTTTCTTCCGCCCAAGGACGCGCCCGGCGCCGTGCATGTTTGGGAAGAGCTGCTCGGCTACGTGCAAGCCCATCCATCGGATCCGCGCGCGCCAGAGGCGCTGTATTGGCTAGTTCGCATCAGCCGGTTCGGCCACGGCCACGCGCGCTCTTCCTTTCGAGCGTTCAAGCTGCTGAAGGCGCGATACGCCACGACACCGTGGGCCAAGGAGACAAGATACTTCTACGATTGACTGTAGACGTCGCCCCGGCGTGTCGCGTCACGGCGTCTGCAATCTCGTCCAGGGTGACGCGGTCGAACCCGCGCTCGAAGAACTGCCGCGTCGCGGCTACTTCCATTACGACGGGGGCTTGATCTGGTTGGGCCTGTGGCGCGCTGATAGCCCCGTTGATCCCAAGACACTGCCGCCCCAAGGCAGATCCGTGCAGGTGAAAAGTCGCGTCACCGGTGGCATGCCGATGCTGTGACGGCTCCGCTGGCCCGGCTACAAGTGCGCCTTCGCTAGCACCATGTGGACGCCCTTGTTGCCGTCCACCGTCTGGGTCACCCGCAGGTCGCCGATGAGGGAGCACAGCATGTAAGCCTGATTGCGCGAGAGATTGGTTCGCCGGCAAACATGCAGGACCATCTCGCGCACAGCCTGTTTCGCCGCGTCGTCCAGATCCTCGTCGAGACCGATCGACATCAGGTGAGTCGCGGTTTCGGCGAAGGGACGCTCGACCGGGAAGTCGGTCCGCACCGTCAACCGGAACGTACCGGCCAGGCCGGTTTCCAGCGCCGTGATGCAAACCTCGCCGTCGCCTTGCACGCCATGGCCGTCACCCGCCATGAACAGGGCGCCCTCGTTGAACACGGGCAAGTAGAGCGTTGTGCCGGGCTTCAGCTCCTTGTTGTCCATGTTGCCGCCGAACGCTCGCGGGATGTTCGAGGTGCAGGCCCCCCAGGCGGCCGGCGGTGCCACGGCCATGATGCCGAAGAACGGATCGAGCGGCAGTTCCGTCCCCCAAGGCAGGCGGCACGTGTTGCGGGCGCGGTCGATGGTCGGGTGGACCGTCTCGTACTCGGTGAACTCATCCGGCAGGGTTCCGAGCAGCGGCAGGATCGACACGAAGCCCCAGTCCATGGTCGGGGTTACCTCGAGGATATCCACCTGCAGCGTGTCGCCGGGTCGCGCACCGCGCACGAACACCGGGCCGGTGACGAAATGGGCGCCGTTGCCCTGCACCAAACCGTCCAAGGCGGCGCGGTAATCCGCCGGCACGCGCGAAGGGTCTGACGGCAGCGCCGACTTGCCGCCAGCCGGGAACGAGGTGAGCGTGACGGTGTCGCCAGACTCCACGCTGAGCACGGGGGGTCGGGCAGCACTCAGGGTTCCCCAGACCATCATGTCGGGCGTCGCCGGGATGTCGTGATGGGCCAAATCCAGTCTCCTTCGAAGCCGAGGGCTACTTGGCGGAGCTAGCCTATAGCGTCGCGGCGCCGTCCGCCACCTGCTGTGCCAGGCACGCGAATACTGGCACCGAAGCTACTAAAGTGAGCATGCCGTGACGAAGCTGTTTTGCTGGTTGTCAGCCAGGGCGTAGCCTGCACGGCGTCCCCTGTCTGCGCGGAGAACCATCATGCAGGACGAACTGACCCGGCTGACAGCCACCGAGGCGGTCGGACGCTTGCGGCGCGGCGATGTCACTCCGCTAGAACTGATCGACGCCGCGGCGGCGCGCATTGCCGCCGTCGAGCCGCTGGTGAATGCGCTGCCGACGCTCTGCCTCGACCGTGCCCGCGAGCATGCCAAGCGGCTGATGTCCGGCCGGGACCGCGAAGCAGAGGGCGAGCCGGGCTGGCTCGGCGGGCTGCCGGTGGTGATCAAGGACCTGACGGACGTCGCCGGCGTGCGCACGACCTACGGGTCGCCGCTGTTTCGCGACCACGTGCCCGACACGTCGCACCCGCTGGTGCGGCGGATCGAGCGCAAGGGCGGCATCGTCATCGGCAAGTCCAACACGCCCGAGTTCGGCGCCGGCGGCAACACGTTCAACGAGGTGTTCGGCCGCACGCTGAACCCCTGGAATACGGCGCTGACCTGTGGCGGTTCGACCGGTGGCGGTGCCGTGGCGGTCGCGACTGGCGAGGCCTGGCTGGCGCAGGGCTCGGACCACGGCGGTTCGCTGCGGGGGCCGGCCACGCTGTGCTCCGTCGTCGGCATCCGGCCCTCGCCGGGGCGGGTAACGCGCGGCACGGCCAACACGCTGTTCTCCCCGCTCTCGGTGCAGGGGCCGATGGCGCGCAACGTGCTCGATCTCGCGCTGTTCCTCGATAGCATGGCAGGGCTCTGCCCGTCCGACCCGCTCACCTTCGACGCCCCGTCGCGCTCGTTCCTCGATGCCACGACGGAGGCCCGGCCGCCGCGCCGGGTCGCCTTCACCGCGAATTACGGGGGTCGGCTGCCGGTGGATCGGGAAACGCGCGAGATCTGCACCCGCGCCGTGCGGCAGTTCGAGCAGGCGGGCTGCGTCGTGGAGGAAGCGTTCCCGGAACTCGGGCCGGTGGAGGAGGTGTTTCTGGCGCTCCGCTCGCAGCAATTCGTGGTGGACCGCGAGTTGCAGATCGCCGCCCATCGCGACAGTTTCAAACCCGATATCATCTGGAACACCGAGCAGGGTCTGGCGCAAACCACCAGCCGCCTGGCCTGGGCTGAGCGTGAGCGGGCGGCGCTGTATCGCCGGTTCGTTGCGTTCTTCGAGCGGTTTGATATCCTGGTCACCCCTGGATCGGCGACGCCCGCCTGGGATGTGGCGTTACGCGCGCGCGACGTCGTGGACGGGGTGAAGCTCGAGAACTACATCGCCGGGAGCGCGCTGACCTCGGCCATCACGCTGACCAGCTGCCCGGCCGTCGCCGTCCCCTGCGGCTTCGACCAGTACGGCCGCCCGGTCGGTCTGCAGATCGTGGCTTCCGCGCGAGGCGAGGCGGCGGCGCTGGCGGCGGCCCGGGTGTTCGAGCAGATCGCCGGCTTGGACTCTCTGCTACCGATCGACCCACGACCGGGTGTCGTGCCGCCTTAATCCGTCTGACGAGGAGTAGAAGGGCACGCCAACCTGCGTCCTTGATCTCTTTCGGCGCCATCGTCGAACGTCGTCTCAGTTCAACAGCGTATAGCGAACGACTACCAGTTCGGCTCTCCGGAACGCAGCGAGGAACACTTCACCCGGTAAGGCTTTGTTACACCGAGTCGTTCACTCGATTGTACGCCGTATCAGAAGACGGCGTGATCTCCGCGTTCGGGCGCGTCGGCGCCGGCAAGAACTGAACGGTAGAACTCAAACAGGGTCTGGGTTCCCGTCGAGGGTGTCGCGGTCGCATCGTATCTGCCCGTCTGCGGGTCCAATACCAGCATGGATTCAGTGGCGTAATAGCGGCCGATCCTGGCCAGTTCCGCCTTTGCCGCCAGCGACGGAGCGATTCGGCCGAGGGCTCCGAGACCTCCGGCAATGACGTCGAGCAGGGCCACGGGTGCGGACCGGAATTTGGGCGGTCGACCCAGCAGCGCGAACAGGGCCTCGCCCTGCTGGCGCGGCGTGATGGCCTCGCCGGGCCCGCCGATCGGCAGGATGCGATTCCATCGGCTCTCATCCTCTAGGCAGCCGGCGATGTAGTCAGCCAGATCCTCGTCGCTTATGGGCTTGCAGGCGGTGAGTGTCCCGTCGCCGAAGACCAGGAAGGGCCGCCCCCGCCGCACGCGCTCGATTTGGCCCGACAGCGATTTGAAGAAAGCGGTCGGCCGCACGATCGAATAGCGCAAGCCGGACAGGGTCAGCGCCGCTTCGAAAGCCAGCTTGGCGTGTTGGAAGGCGAGCAGCGGCTTTTGCACGCAAATGGCAGAAAGCAGCACGAAGTGCCCAACGCCGGCCTGCCGCGCGGCATCCAGAACGTTGAGGTGGGCGCGATGGTCGATCGCCCAGGCGTCTTTGGGCACGCCCGTGCGCGAGGCCATGCACGATATCACGGCGTCGAACCGCTCGCCTGCAAATCCGTCGCGGGAAAGCGACGCAGTATCGGTGGGATCCACCACCCGAACCGTGGCTCCTTCAAACAGCCTGGCGATCTCCACCGGCGTCAGCGATCCGCCGATGCCAGAACGATTGCGGACGAAACAGATGACTTCGTGTCCACGCCGCACCAGCGCTGCAGCCGTCGCGCGGCCGATGGTGCCGGTGGCTCCAAGGACACAGACGCGTTGGCGCAGCTCCGCACCGGGCGAGTCCGCCGTCGCCGCTGAAGCGTGGATGCGCGTAGATGCCAATTCCGGCGCAACTATCTCAGTGCCCTTCAAGATGGTCCCATCGCTTTGGCCAACGCTGCATCTGTATCCCACTTTGAGGGGATTGCACCACATTGCCGGCATCCTGACTTCTGTGGGCGGGTGCGTAGGTGAGCTTTGCGGAGTTTAATACCAGCCGCCGTGGACATAGACTCACGGGCGTAGGGTGCAATCTGCTTGAAGGATTGCACCTTCACGTCGCGATCATCGGCGCGTTTGTCTGATGCAATGCCAAAGCGCATTGCACCCTACAAGTTGAAACGGGTTAGTGCTTGAGGTTGTTGGTATAAGACCAACAATGCCCGATGCATTACTTCAGGCCGACGTACGAACAACGACGCGGCACAACCGTGTTGCATAGGTCAGCGATCCGTGGCGGGCCGCAAGCCGGGCACTCAGTACTGCGCCGTGCGACGGTTCTCGAGCAGGTGGTTGAAGCTATTGAGCCGACGCGAAGCGGATGCGGTCGCAGGCACGATCTCGGCGGTCAGGATGGCCTCCGCGTCCGCCGGCGCTGGTCCGGCGAGCGGAAAGCCAGTCGGCCCGACGATGATGCTGTTGCCGAGGAACGGCTGGCCCCGCTCCACGCCGATGCGGTCGGCCGCGACGACGAACACGCCGTTGCTGTGCGCCCCCGCCATCACCAGCGTATTGGCCATCACCTCGCGCCCGGCTGGCTGGGCCGGCATCGGCACCCAATTGGTCGGGATGCACACGATGTCCGCCCCGGCGAGGGCGCAGGCACGGTAACTCTCCGGGAACCAGCCATCGTAGCAGATCATCACGCCGAGTTTGCCGAACGGCAGGTCCAGCACGGGGAACCCCAAGTTACCCGGCGTGAAGAAGCGGTTCTCCTGGTCCCACAGATGGATCTTGCGGAACACGCCGAGCACGCCGCCGGGCCCGATGACGACGGCGCTGTTGAAGATGTCGTCCCCGGCCCGCTCGCATAGCCCGGCGACAAGGTGCAGGCCGTGCTGTGCCGCCAGGGCCGACCATGCTCGCACGGTGGCCCCCGTCCGCGCATCCTCGGCCAGCGATACGGCCTCGTCGCGGCTCTCGAACACGTAGCCGGAATTCGTCAGTTCCGGCAGCACGGCGAGGGTCGCGCCGCGGTCGGCGGCTTGCGCGATCAGGTCCAGGCTGTGAGCACGGTTGCGATCCACTTGGCCGACCCACGGCTCCATCTGGATCGCGGCGACCGTGATTGCTTCGCTCATGGCGGATGGCGCTCCTTCCAGTCGTGGGCGTCCTCATAGGCGGCGGCGGCGCGCAGCAGTGTCGCCTCGCCCAGCGGCCGGGCGGCAATCTGCAGCCCGATCGGCAGTCCGTCGCGATCGAAGCCGCAGGGCAGGCTGATCGCCGGCATGCCCGTGAGATTGTACGGATACGTGAGCCGCCAGGTCGCCGCCAGCGCGCTCTCCTCCGCGTCGCCGACCTGGACTTTGGCGGCGCCGATCGGGGGTGCCGTCACGGGTTCGGTCGGGCCGATGATGATGTCGGCGTCCTCCAGCACACGGGCGAAATCGCCGATCAGGACCCGGCGGAACTGCTCGGCTTTCAGCAGGTCCGCGCCAGTCACCAGGCGCCCCATCTCCACCAGACTTCGCACGTCGCTTGTGTAATGCCGGGTGCGGCCCTGCTGTAGCGCCCCGTCGTGATAGGCGGCGGAGGAGGCCAGCTCGATCGCGAAGATGGCGCCGAGACCGTATTCCAGGTTGGGCAGCCGCACTTCCTGGATGCGGGCGCCTTGCCCTGCGAACCAGCGGATTGCGGCTTCCACGGCCGCATCCACGTCCGGCTGGTTGCGGTCGAAAAAATGATTGCGGACCACGACGACGCGCAGCCCTGCCGCAGTGGCGTCGCGCGTTGCGGCCACGTAGTCGTCCGAAGGCGCGGCCAACGTGGCCGGATCCGCTTTGTCATAGCCGGCGAGAATGCCCAGCAGCAGCGCCGCGTCCGCCACGCTGCGGGTGAGGGGCCCGGCGTGGTCCAGCGACCAGCTGTGCGGCACGATGCCGTCGCGGCTTATGCGGCCAAAGGTCGGCTTCAGCCCCACCGTGCCACAGAGGCTGGCCGGGATGCGGATGGACCCGCCGGTGTCAGACCCCATCGCGGCCAGGCACAGCCCGGCGGCGACGGCCGCGCCCGACCCGCCGCTGGAACCGCCCGGGATGCGCGTGCGGTCCCATGGATTGCAGACCGGCGGGGTCACCGTGCCCCAGGCATATTCGTGCGTCCGGGTTTTGCCCACGAGAATGGCGCCGGCTGCGCGCAGCTTGGCCGCCACGGCTGAGTCACGCAGCGGGAAAATAGCACCCGGTGCAGTGGTCCCCGCCGTCGTCGGCATGTCGGCAGTAAAATAGTTGTCCTTGATGCCGACGGGGATGCCGTGCAGCGGGCCGACCGCCTCCCCGGCGGCGATGCGAGCCTCTGCGGCTTTGGCTTGGCCTAAGGCATCGTCCGCCAGGCAGATGAAACTGTGCAAGCCCGGGTCGAGCCGTGCGGTGCGATCGAGCGTCGCCTCCATCAGAGCCACGGGGGACAGCGACCCGGCGTGGATCTGCGCCACAGCCGCGGTGACGGTCGTGAACACGTTCACGGCGTCCATCCATCCAAGGGGTCGAACACGACGGCCGGATGGATGTCGGTAAGGTCCAGCGCGCGCAGCTTGGCGATCTCGACGGCGATCGTGCGATATAGGGCGAGTAGCGCTTCCCGCTCTGGCTCGTCGAGGTCGAGGCCGATGACATCCGTCCAGAGGTCGGTCACGCGTTGCCTCCACCGCCGGGTCGGTCTGGTGGCGAACGCAGCAGCATTTCCACTACGCTGTCCGGCGCCGGGCGGGCAGGCTGGACCGCGACACCGAGCGCGCCCGTGCGGGGGCAGCGAGCCACCACCGAGAAGGTGTCGAGCTGCACCGTGCCCCAACCCTCACACCGCGAGATGATCTGCAACTTGCGCCTCCGCATCCGCCACGCCGGCCGCGCCCTCGGCCACGATTTCGCCCCGTGCCAGCACCGCATAGCGATCGGCCAACGACAGGGCGAAGCGCACGTTCTGCTCCACCAGCACGATCGCGGTGCCGCCTGCCTGCTGCTCCGCCCGCAGCACGTCGGCCAGGCGGAGGATGACGGAGGGCTGCAGCCCCTCGGTGATCTCGTCGATCAGCATCAGGCGCGGGCGGGCCAGCAGCGCACGGCCGATGATCAGCATCTTCTGCTCGCCGCCGGACAGCGTTCCAGCACGTTGCCGGCGCCGCTTGGCCAAAAAGGGGAAGAACCCGGCAATCCGCTCCAGACCGGCGGCGAACGCCGTGCCCCTCGGCAGGCCCAGGCGCAGGTTCTCCTCCACCGTCAGGTCCTGGAAGATCGCCTGGTCCTGCGGGCTGTACGCCAGCCCGCGTGAGGCGAGCAGATGCGGCGGCGTACCGACCGTCTCCTGCGCGAACAACCGCACCGATCCGGCGCGGGCGGGCAAGAAGCCCATGATCGTCTTCAGCAGCGTGCTCTTGCCCATGCCGTTCTTGCCCAGCACGGCCAGCACCTCACCCGGCGCCACGTGCAGCGACACGTCCCGCAGCACCATCGCCTCGCCATAGCCGGCAACCAGGCCCTCGACCTCGAGCGCGTTCATGCCGCTTCGGGCACGGCGTGCGGCTCGCCGGTGTAGATGGTGCGAACGAGCTCGGACGACGTCACCTCCGCCACCGTGCCGTCGAGCACGATGCGGCCCTGGTGCAGAACGACGATGCGGGAGCTGATCTCCCGCACGAACTCCAGGTCGTGCTCCACCAACAGGATACAAAGGCCGTGGTCCCGCACCAGGGCGACCAGGATGGTGCCGATCAGTGTCCGCTCCGCCTTGGTCAGCCCCGCCGTCGGCTCGTCCAGCAACAGCACGCGCGGCTCCATCGCCAGCACCATGGCGAGTTCGAGCGCCTGCTTCGCGCCGTGCGACAGATGCTTGACCGTGGTGCCGAGCTGACTGGCGAGCCCCGTTGCCTCCACCACCCGCATCGCAGCCGCCGGTAGTTGCACCGTATCGGCGCGGCGGACGGGTGACAGGCCCTCATGCCCGGCGCGCGCGATCCGCAGCGACTGCGCGACGCTGAGCGTGTCGAACACGTTGGGGGTCTGGAACTTGCGCCCGAGGCCCAGGCGCACGCAGGCCTCGGGTGCACGCCGGCCGATCTCCACGCCGCCAATCGAAACACGGCCGCTGGTGCGCTCCAGCCCGTCGCTGATGCAGCGGATGAGTGTGGTCTTACCGGCGCCGTTGGGGCCGACCAGGCTCACCAGCTCCCCGGCGCGGGCCGCAAAGCTGATGTCCTCCAGCACGTGCAAGCTGCCGTAGAAGCGGGCCACGCCCTCCACGCTGATCGCCGGCACGTCGCCGGCGCCGCCCACGTCCGGGTCGGGCGTCTGCACCATGCGAGGTACGGCCTCGGCCCGGCGCCGCCGCATCGGTATCAGCCGGAACAGGGCCGGGCCGAGACCTTGGGGCGCCAGCACGATGACCACGATGAACACGAGGCCGACGATGAGCTGCCAGATGAACGGCAACGTGCCGCTGAGATAGGCAGAGGTGAAATCGATCAACACGGCCGCGATCGCCGGGCCAAGCAGCGTGCCGCGGCCGCCGAGCGCCACCCAGATCACCAGCTCGGTGCCGAACTGGAAATTGCCCAGATCGGGCGCGATGACATCGTTGTAGCCGGCATAGGCAAAGCCTGCCATCGCCGTCACCACGGCCGACCCGGCGAGCAGCCCCGTCTTCACCCGCGCCGTGCCGATCCCGCAGTAGCGGCAACGCTGTTCGTTCTCGCGGATGGCAACCAGCAAGCGGCCGAAATCACTGCGGACGAAGATCCAGCCGAGCGCCGTCACCAACACCAGCGCCACGCCCGCGATCTGGAACCAGGCGCTCATGGACAGGTCGAAGGTGTCGAAGCCGGACAGGCCACTGCTCGATCCCGTCCAGTTGCCGCCGGAATAAATCAGTTGAACGAAGATCACCGACTGCACGAGGGTGATGACGGAGATGTACAGCGGCGAGACTCGGGGGCCGAACGCCAGCCAGCCCACCAGCGCCGCGACCGCCGCGGCTAGCAGGGGACCGACGAGGAAGGCCACGATCACGATCGGTGCGGTGAAGTCATACGTCGTGACGGCCAGGCCCAGCGCGTAGGCGCCGATGCCGAAGAACACCGCCTGCCCGAAGGTCAGGATGCCGGTGAAGCCCCACAGGATGTCCACCGTGACCGCGATGCTGCCGTACAGGAACGAGCGGATCAGGATGTTGACCAGATACTCGTCGAGCACGGACGGGCCGAGCAGGATCAGCACGGCCACCAGCAGCGCCATGGCCGCCAGCCACATCCACTGGGTTCTCGCTCGCTGCGATGGCAGGTCAGGCACGGGCGAAACCGGACGGACGGATCCGCAGCAGCACGGCGGCCAGCACGACGATGGTGAGTGTGCCCAGCACCGGGCTGGTATACGTGCTCACCACGACCTGCGCGCCCCCGAGCACCAGGCAGGCGAATCCGAGGCTGAATAGCGACGTGCCGGAGACCATCACCAGCATGAAGGCATTGAGCAGCCAGGGTACTCCCATCAATGGGTCGATACTGAGCAGCGGCGTGATCAGCGCGCCCGCCATGGCCGCCAGCCCGGCGCCGATGCTGAAGGTCGCGAACCGCACCATGGCACTGTTGATGCCGAGGGAACGGGCCAGCGTCTCGTTCATGATCACGGCGCGTGCGGACAGGCCAAGCCGGGTGCCCTGCAGGATCGCCACCATGGCGCCACACAACACCGCCGCCACCACCAGCATCAGCAACCGATACAGCGAATAGGACGTGCCTAACAGCGCCACCGCCCCCTGCACCGGGCTCTGCACGAAGTTTGTGCCGCGGCCGAAGCCGAGCGTGATCAGTTGCACGACGACGATGCTGAGCCCCCAGGTCGCCAGGATCGCATCCAGCGGTCGGCTATACAGCGGGCGCACGATCAGCAGTTCCACCGCCGCGCCCAGCACCAAGCCGACCACCAGGGCCAACGGAGCCGCGAGCCACGGGCTGATCCCGAGCTGCGTCGCCACGAGCGCCGCGTAGCCTCCGACGGTCAGGAATCCGCCATGGGCGAAGTTGATGATCTTCAGCACGCCGAACACGATCAGCAATCCGGCGGCCACCACGAACAGGATGGCCGCCGTCGTTACGACGTCCAGAACGAGATCCAGCAAGTTACTTCAGCTTGGGGCACTGTTCGCCAGGGTCGACGTTGGCGAAGGTCTGGATCACCTTCACGCTGCCGTCCGCCTGCACCTGGCCGAGATACATCGTCAGCGGCGCGTGGTGTTCGTGCCCCATGTTGATCGGGCCGCGCGCGCCATCGAAGGTGACCTGGGGCAAGGCGGCCAACACCTTCGCGTCGTCGAAGCTGCCGGCCTTCTCGACGGCGGCCTTATACAGATAGATGCCGTCATACTCCGGCTCGGACAGGTCGTTCGGCGTCTTCACGTCCTTGCCGAACATCTTGTCCAGCCCGGCCATGAACGACTTGTTCTGCGGGTTATCGATGCTGGTCAGATAGGATTGCGCGATATACACGCCAGTCGCGTCGGCGCCGATGGACTTGGCGGTCCCCTCATCCACGCCAAGGTTGCCGAACAGCACGTCCACGCCCGAGGCGCGGAGCTGCTTCGTCAGCGTCACGTTGGGCGCACCGCCGGCGGTCGAGGTGATCAGCGCGTCGGGCTTGTCGGCGCGGATCTTGCTGATCACCGCCGTCCAGTCGGACGCATCCATCGGCAGGTATTGCTCGTCCAGCACCTTGCCGCCTTTGGACTCGATGTATTTGCGCGTGAACTCCAGCATGCCGCGTCCAAAGGCATAGTCGCTGCCGGCGAGGAAGAAGGTCTTCGCCTGCTTCTGCTTCATGAAGTAGTCGACGATGGAGGCAACCTGCTGGTCAGGCACCCAGGCGTCGACGAACAGGTACGGGCTGCACGAACGGCCCTCGTAGTAGGACGTGTAGATGAAAGGCGTCTTGCCCCGCGCCACGACCGGCAGCCCGGCATTGCGGGCGGCGCTCGTCTCCATCGTGATGATCGCATTCACCTTCTGCTGGAAGATGAGCGAGTTGTAGGCAGCCACCGCGCCGTCCGCGCCGCTGCGGTCATCGGCGATCGACAGCTCCACCTTGCGGCCGAGGATGCCGCCCTTGTCGTTGATCTCGGAGACGGCCAACTGGGCCGCCTGCACGACCGAGGGTGCCACCACGCTGTTGGCGCCCGAGAGGCCGACGGGGATGCCGATCTTCACCGGCGGCTCGGCCGCCCGGCTGGCGGGAGCGATGGCTATCAAGGCAGCAAAGGTGAGCGCGGCGGCGCCATCGATCCGGATCATAGTGGTCCTTTGAGTTTCCTGGTTCGTCTCTCGTTTCCAAGCAAGCTACGGGCCATACCATGGGTTCGTTAACTCAGCAGTCCATTCGGGGAGCATTGCTCGTGGCAGCGAAAGGCGCTGTGCTAGCGGCGGGCATGTGTACAGAATACCGGTGGGGAACTATCAGTTGTCTTTGCGAAGTTATCGTCCGCTCATCATGGGGCGACACGGGGCCGTAGCGAGCAATCACCCGCTCGCGAGCCAAGCTGGTCTAGATATCCTGCGAGCAGGCGGCAACGCGATCGATGCGGCAGTGGCCATCGGGTTTGCCGTAGGGGTCGTCGAGCCGCACATGTCGGGGATCGGCGGCGACAGCTTCTACCAGGTCCATCGAGCAGACGGCTCGGCGGCGAGCGTGATCAACGGCACCGGCTCCGCCCCCGCAACCAGCAGCGCCAGCCACTTCCGACAGGACGGCATGCCGAATGCCGGTCCGCGAAGCGCCTCCACGCCGGGCACGGTCGGTGCGCTCGCCGCCATGCACGCGCGCCATGGCCGCATGAAGTGGGCCGACCTGCTGAGGCCGGCAATCGCGTTCGCGCGCGACGGTTTCGCGGCGACGCACGCCTACCGGCATTTCGCCCGGCAAGAGCGCGTGCGCCTGATGGCTGACCCGAAGAGTTGCGAAGTCTTCTTGCACGGGAGCAGCGACGGCACGCCGCCCCCGCTGGGAGCGGTGATTTCGCAGCCGGACCTGGCCCGCACCCTGGAGGAGCTTGCCGCCGACGGCGCCGAGAGCTTCTACCGCGGCGCACTTGGCCGTCGGATCGCAGCCGCCATGCAGGCGCGCGGCGGATTGGTGGGCGAAGCTGACCTGGCGGCGTATGAGCCCGAACTACAGGCGCCAATCTCGGTCAGCTACCGCGGCTACGAAATCCGGCAGACGCCGCTGAACTCGAGCGGCTTCGTGCTGCTGCGCGAACTCAAGATCGCCGAGCGCTTCGACCTCGCGCGGTTCGG
This sequence comes from uncultured Acetobacteraceae bacterium, assembly GCA_964242215.1. Taxonomy (GTDB): domain Bacteria; phylum Pseudomonadota; class Alphaproteobacteria; order Acetobacterales; family Acetobacteraceae; genus LMUY01. Next base: position 27,197 of record CAXTCJ010000012.1, read on the forward strand.
CGCCGGGTCGGCCGACCTCGTCCACGTCATGGTGGAGGCCAAGAAGCGCGCCTTCGTGGACCGCGAGCGCCTCGGCGGGGACCCTCGGCACGTGGACCTGTCGCTCGATGCCATCCTGTCCGACGACCAGGCGGATCGAGCCGCGGCCGAGATCGACCTGCACCTGGCCGCAACCCCCGATTTGCCGACCTTCTCGGCCCAGGGTGACACTACCTATTTTTGCGTCGTCGACCAGGACGGCAACGGCGTCTCCGCCATCCAGAGCCTGAACCTGGCCTTCGGGTCGGGCATGCTCGCCGGCGACACCGGCATCCTGATGAACAACCGAATGGCCTATTGGCACCTCGAGCCCGGCCACCCAAACATGCTCGTGCCCGGCAAGCGAGTGCGGCACACCATGAACGCGCCGATGATCCTGCGCGACGGCAAGCTCTGGTGCGTGTTCGGCACGCCGGGTGCGGACAACCAGGTGCAGGTCAATTTCCAGGTCGCCGTTGCGATGCTGGATTTCGGCTTCGACCCGCAGGAAGCGGTGGAAGCGCCGCGCTGGTCGAGCAACCAGCCCGGACAGGACTCGAATTACCCCCACGCCGGAGAATTCGCCCTGACGCTGGAGGACCGCTTCCCAAGGGACGTGTCCGCCGACCTGGAACGGCGGGGCCATCGCGTGCTGCGTGTCGGCGACCTGGACGGGCCCTGCAACGTGGAAGCCATCCGCGTCCTCGACAACGGCGTCAGGATGGCAGGCTCGGACCCGCGCCGCGACGGCTGGGCGCTCGCCTACTAAATCGCGGGTTGGGATATTTTCTCTGCGCAGCGTGCCTCGTCCTTGGGCCGGAAGCGCGTCGTGCAGCGAGCCGCCATAGGAGACGACGGTCAGGTCCCGCGCTAGGGCCGGCGTGGTGAAGGCGTAACTGACGGCTCGGCACGGACGAAGGTGAGCAGGCCCGCAACCCGCCCGACAATCAGCACGATCACGACCGTCACGACGATGAGCAGGGTGGAGATCGCGGCGACCACCGGGTCGGCATTGTCCTGCAGCGTGTTGAAGATCCGGATCGGCAAGGTGGTCGCGTTCGGCCCGACCAGGAACAGCGTGACGGTTGCCTCGTCGAACGAGATGATGAAGCAGAACAGCAGCGCGCTTGCCACGGCGGATCGCATACCCGGCAGCGTCACCCGGCGGAACACGGTGGCGGGCGTGGCCCCGAGGTTCTGCGCCGCCTCCTCCTGCGCCCGGTCGAGCCCGGCGACGCCGGTGACGAGCGGGCGGTACGCGTAAGGCAAGGTGACCAGCAGATGTGCGAGCAGGATGCCGGCGAAGCTTCCAACCAGCCCGAGCGAGCCGGCGACGGACAGCGCCAACATGCCCAACGCGGCCTGCGGCAGCACCAGCGGCAGCATGACGAAGGTCTCGAGCAGGGGGCGCTGGCGGGGATACCAGCGCTCGGCCGCCCAGGCGACCGCGAAGCCGGCGACCACGCTGCCGATGGCGGCGGCAAGGGCGAGCAGCGTGCTGGCCAACAAGGCGCTCAACCAGTCTGGATCACCCAGGAAACGAGCGTACCACCGCAGGGACAGCGCCGGCGGGGGGAAGCTGATGAAGCCGCTGGCGGTGAAGGACGACGCGATGACGATCAGGATCGGCGCCGGCAAGAACAGCAGCACGGCCGTGGCAACGACGCCGGAGAACAGGCCGTGCCGCCGCATGCTCAGGCCCCCGCCTCCGCCACGCCCGCCCGGGCGGGGACCCGCGCACTGGGCATGTTGGCGGTCAGTCGCCGCTCCAGCCAGCGCAGCGGCACGATCACCAGCAGCGAGGAGCCGCCCAGCAGCACGGCCATCACGGCGGCTTTCGGGAAGTCGAATTGCTGGAACACTTCCGTATAGATCTGGCTGCCGAGCATCTGGTCGCCGACGCCGCCCAGCAGCAACGGGGTGACGATCGCCCCCGTGCTCATGAGGTAGACGAGCGTCAGGCCCGACATGACGCCCGGCACGCTCAAGGGGAGCACCACGCGGCGGAAAGTGGTCCATGGCCCGGCGCCCAGGCTGGTGCCCGCTTCCTCGAGCGAGCGGTCCTGTTGCAGCAGCGAGCCGAGCACCGTCATCACGGTGAACGGGCAGAACACGTGCACCAGGCCGATGATCACGCCGCCCGTGTTGAACATCAGCCGGACCGGCCGGTCGGCCCGGCCCATCCCCATCAGCGCGCCGTTCAGCACGCCGCGGTTGCCGAGCAGGACCACCCAGCCGTAGGTCCGCACCACGATGCTGACCAGCCAGGGCAGCACGACGATCAGCAGCAATAGGTCGCGCCTAAGCCGGGTGCGGGCGATGAACAGCGCCGTCGGGTAGCCGAGCAGCAAACACAGCACGGAGGTCACGCCCGCCATCCACCATGTCCGCAGCAGCAGCCGGATGTAATCGGGCCGGGCAAAAAACGCCGCGTACTCGGCGCCGCCATGCGCCATCGAGGACACCACGAGCTGCACCAGCCCCGTCGCAAAGGCGAGGAACAGGCAGCCCGGAAGGATGCCGGCGAGCAGCCGTCCGACGCGCGCGCTCAGTGCAGTGCGGCCTGCATCTGCTCGACCTGCCCGGACAGCGCCTTTTCCCCGGCGGACACGGCCCACCAGTCGGGTTCGTACAGCTTGCCTCGCAGCGTCGGCAGGTCACTGCCCAGCTCACTGGTCTGCTTGGGCGACAGCGTGGCTTTCGGGCTGAGCGGCAGGTAGCCCGAGATGTCGAACATGCGCAGCTGGGCGTCCGGCTGCATCGCGGCCTTCAGCCACGCCTCTGCCGCCGGCAGGTCCGGCGCGTTCTTCGGCACCACCAGCAAATAGGGCAGCATCAGCCCACCCTCCTTGGGCAGGGTGATGTCGACCGCGGCCCCGCTCTGCTTCAGCGCGGTGATGCGGGCGGAGTAGAACGGCAGGGCAGCCACTTCGCCGCGGCTGAGCAGCAGGTTGCCCTGCGCGAACGAGCTGAGGGTGGTGAAGGCATTGGCCAGAACCGGCTTGTAGGCCGCCAGACCGGCCGCCATGTCGGCGTCCTTGCCCGCAATGTGCGCCATCATCGGCACGTCGTAGCTCGCGGCGATGTAGGGCTGCGGCACCGCGATGCGCCCCTTCCATGCCGGCTCGCCGAGGCTCTGCCAGCTTGGGAAGTCGGACGCCTTCGCCTGCGCCGTGTTGAAGGCAATGCTGTAGAACTGGTACTGCACGGGAATACCGATCAGCCGCCCGTCCGGCGCCCGCATCAGGTCGGCGTCCGGCAGGCCGGCCAGGTCCGGAAAGTCCTTCGCGTCGAAGGTCTGCAGCAGGCCGTCACGGAACAGGTTGGCGGCCGAGAAAGCGCTCACCCAGGCGACGTTGTACTGCGGGCTGGCCGCACTGGCCCGCAAGGCTGCCTCCGTGTCCGGCAGGTCCACGACCTTGGCGCTGATGTGGGTCGCGTCGGTGAATTGCTGCTGCACGCCCTTGCGCCAGGTCTCGCCGTTACCGCCGCCGTAGGCCGCCATGGTCACGCCCTGCGCCAGGGCGGTTCCGGCAAAGAGCATCGGCAGGGCCGCCGCCAGCAGAGTGTGCAGAGGGTGCTTCATTCCAGTTGTCCTTCATCGATCGGAACGATCACGCTGTCTGCGGCAGCCCAGCTGACCGTGGTGGCGGCGCCGGGCTGCAGCCGGTCGCCGCTCCCGGGCCGCACGGCGACGTCGGCCAGCAGGGAGCGGCCGGTGACCTGAAGGGCGTAGCGAATGCGGGCCCCGGCATAGGTGACATCCGTCACGATCGCGGGCAGCCCATCCGCGGCGCCGAGGCAGAGGTTCTCCGGCCGCACCGAAAGCGCTGCCAGGCTGCCGGACGCCACGGTGACATGGCAGGGCGCATCCAGCGTGCGGTCCATACCGTCCAGCGCGATCGCCACGCGGCCCGGCTCGGCAACGGCGATGCGGCCCGGCAGCATATTGGTGTCGCCGACGAAGCGGGCGACGAATGCCGAGCAGGGACGGTCGTAGATCTCGGCGGCCGTCCCCACCTGCTCCAGCCGGCCGCGATTGACCACGGCGATGCGGTCGGACAGCCGCAACGCCTCGTCCTGATCATGGGTGACGAATACGAAGGTGGCCCCTGACCGGCGCTGGATCTGCTTCAGCTCGTCCTGCAGCATCTGCCGCAGCTTCAGGTCCAGCGCGCTCAGCGGCTCGTCCAGCAGCAGCACGGCCGGGTGCAGCACCAGCGCTCGGGCGAGGGCGACGCGCTGCCGCTGGCCACCCGACATCTCGTGCACCCGGCGCCCCTCCAAGCCGGGCAGGTCGACCATCGCCAACGCCTCTGCCACGCGGCGCGCGATCTCGTGCCGCGGCGTGCGCCGCACTTCCAGCCCGAACGCCACGTTGCCGCCGACCGTGAGATGCGGGAACAGCGCAAGGTTCTGGAACACGACCCCCACCGGGCGTTGGTGCGCAGGCACGCCGGTCATGTCGCGCCCGTCGATCAGGATGCGGCCCGCCGTCGGTCGTTCGAACCCGGCGATCAGCCGCAGCATCGTGGTCTTGCCCGAGCCCGATGGCCCCAGCAGGCTGACGAAGCTTCCGGCTTCGACCGTGAGATCCACGCCGTGCAGCGCGTGATAGGTCCCGTACGAGCGTTCCACGCCGACCAGCTGCAACGCCGGGCCGCGTTCGGCGGCTTGGGTTGGAGCGTGTTGGCGCGCGGCGTGCATGGGCGAACCATGCATTCGGCACCACTACGGCGCAAGACTGGAATGTACACAAAATCCAAACTTGTCGGCAGCACGGCGCTCGTGCAGGGTCGCTGCGTCAACGCACGGGAACGACACGGATGAACGCTGCGAAACTACACCCTGAGATCGCACCCCTGTTCGCCACCATGGTCGCGGCCTGCGATCCCCCGATGGAGATGCGCCAGCCGCACGAGGTGCGTGCGCTGATGGATGGCTTTGCCCGCAACGAGATGCCGCCGCGGCCGGATACCGTGGAGACGGAGGACATGGTGGCCGAGCTGCCCGGGCGCAGCATCCGCCTGCGCCTGTTCAAGCCCCGGGGCGCCACGGGGCCGCTGCCCATCATGCTGTATTTCCATGGCGGCGGCTGGGTGATCGGCAACATCGATACCCATGACCGCTACGTCTGCGCGCTGACGGAGGCGAGCGGCGTAGCCTATTTCGCGGTCGACTACCGCTTGGCGCCGGAGCACCCCTATCCAGCCGCGATCGACGACTGTTACGACGCGCTGTGCTGGATTGCCGAGAATGCCGCCCGCTTGGGGCTGGACGCGACCCGGATCGGCGTCAGCGGCGACAGCGCGGGCGGGCAACTCAGCGCCGCCTGTACGTTTCTGGCGCGCAAGCATGGCACGCCGAAGCTGTCATTCCAGCTTCTCATCTACCCGCTGACAGACCGCGACACCTCACGGCCATCGTATCACAGCTGGGACAATCTGCTGCTGACCACGCCCTACATGGAATGGTTCTGGAAACACTTCTACGGCGAGGGCATGCCGACCGACACGCTCGTCGTCCCGTTGCAGGAGCCGGACCTGACCGGCTTGCCGCCCGCCTACGTGGTCACCTGCGAGTACGACATCCTGCGCGACGAGGGCGAGCTGTACGCCATGCGGCTGATGGATGCGGGCGTGTCCACCACGCTACGCCGGGTGCCGGGCGGTGCTCACCCATTCTTCCGCGCCATGTTCACGAGCCCGATGGTACGGGCCGAGATCAGGGAGATGGGTCACCAGATCCGCCGCTACCTGGTGGAGGAGACTCCTCATTAAGATGTTTACTGTATACGGTTCAGGTGGGGTAGCCGCCCTGGTCGCCGCCACTCTGCTGTCGCTAGGAGGCGTGTCCCGGGCCGCGGAGCCGGTCAAACTCGGCTGCGTCGCCGCCCTGTCCGGCTCCGGCGCCGACATCGGCACCAGGTTGCGCGAGGGAGCCGAGTTGGCCGTCGCCGCGCGCCCTGAGATCGCCGGCCGCCCGGTGGAGCTGCTGGTGCGCGACAGCAAGAGCGATCCCTCGGTCGCGCAGCAGCAAGCCGCCAGCCTGCAGTCCGACGGTGTGTCGGGGCTGCTGTGCTCGTCGCTGAGCAGCGAGGGCGCCGCCTTGTCCGCCGCGGCGCGGGCCGGCCGCATGCCGGTGCCGGACGTGATGGCGAGCGCGGTCGCGGACGAGATCACCGGCAAGAGCTGCAACCAGTGGACCTTTCGCTCGGTGCCCTCCGCCACCACGATCGCCCACGCGGTGGCGCGGTTCACGGCGGGCCAGCCGGCGTTGTCGGCCGGAGGGTTCTACATCCTGGGCAGCGACTATCTGTATGGCCGCTCGTCCGGTCGGGCCTTTTCCGAGATACCCGGCATCAAGATCGTCGGCGAGAGCTACGCCCCACTCGATACCGCGGACTGGACACCATACCTGAACAAGATCAGCCAATCCGGTGCCACCGGGCTTTGGCTGCCGGTGGCACTCGGCTCGCCCTACGTCCAGCTGATGGTCGCGGCCAACGCCATGAAGCTGCTGCAGCACACCACCATCATGGCGCCGACCGGCCTACCGCAGGAGCTCATCGAACAGCTCGCGGACGCGGCGTCCGGCGTGGTCGAGCCGGCCAGCGCCGTGCTGATGACCCAGCCCGCCTCCGTCCCGGTGGCGACCGCCTATCGCGCCAAATACGGCCGCGCACCGAGCGAGGGGGTGCTGCAATCCTACGTGGCGACCAGCATCATGCTGCAGGCCATCGCCGCGGCGAAGGACACCTCTCCGGCGGCCGTGCGCGATGCGCTGCAAGGCGGCAGCTTCGACACGATCGTGGGCCCGGTGCGCTTCCGCAAAGGTGACCAGCAGGCGGTGGCGCCGGTCTGGTCGGCGCGGATCGACAAGCTCGCGACGCCGGTCGCCGGCTCCTCCTACGCCTTCGTCGCCGTGCAGAAATACGCGGCCGACGACGTGATGCCTACGCTCGAGCAGACGGGCTGCGTTCCTCGTTGAGCAGAGTGGGCTAATGCAGACCGCAGCCCTCGCGGTGGTGAGCGGCCTGCTCTACGGCTGCACGTTGCTGCTGGTGGCGACCGGGCTGACCCTGATCTTCGGCGTGGGCCGGGTCGTTAATTTCGCGCACGGGACGCTCTACGCGTTGGGGGCCTTCCTCGGCGCCAGCATCTATGCCGTCGCCGGCTTGTGGGTGGCCTGCCTGGTGGCGCCGGCGCTGGTGGCGGTGGTGGCCGTGGCGCTCGACCTCCTCGTCATCCGGCGGCTACGGCGTCGCGGCGAGATGGTGGTGCTGCTGTTCACCTTCGGCTTGGGCATCGTGATCGACGCCGCGATCACCGGCCTCTGGGGTGCGCGCAGCTACGCCGTCCCGGTGCCATCTCTGCTGGCAGGCGGAGTGTCCCTGTTTGGCGGCCAGATCTCCGTCTACTCGATCGTGCTGGCCGCCAGTTCGCTCGTGGTGACCGGACTGCTGGTCGCCGCCCTGCACGGCACCGCCTTCGGCCTTCGCCTGCGCGCGGCGGCCGAGAACCCGGCGATGGCGGAGATCGCCGGCGTCGACGTGGATTTCGCCTTCACCGCCGTGCTTGCGGTCGGGTCCGCCTTCGCCGCCCTGGCCGGGGTGCTGGTGCTGCCAATGATCGGCGCCAGCAACGGCATGGACCTGTCGGTGACGGTGCTGGTGCTCATCGTCGTCATCGTCGGCGGCCTCGGCAGCTTGCCCGGCACCGCTTTGGCGTCGCTGCTGGTGGGCGTGATCCTGACACTCGGGGCCACGTACGCCTCCTCGGCCGCCTATTTGATGCTGTTCGCGGCGGTGATCGGCATGCTGTTGGTGCGGCCGTTCGGGCTGGTCCCGAGCCGCAGCGAGTGAAGAACGCAACCGCTGTCGGCCTCGCCGCCGCCCTGCTCGCGGCCGCCATCGCGCCGATAGTGCTGCCGCCGTTCACGATCCACCTGATGGCCCTGGTGCTCTGCTACGGCACCTGGGCGATGAGCTTCGGCCTGGTCATGGGGCAGCTCGGCCTGACGTCGTTCGGCCACGCGGCGCTGTTCGGCGGTGGCGCCTACGCGGCGGCATGGGTGGGATTGAACCTGTCGGACAACCTGCTCGCGGGCTTGGGCGCGGCGGGGCTGTTCGGGGCGACGATCGGCGCGGTGCTGGGCCTGGTGCTGGGCCGCCTGTCCGGAGTCGCGTTCTCCATCGGCTCGCTGGCGTTCGGCGGCATGGTGACGCAGGTAGCCAATAGCTGGGCCGAGGTGACGGGCGGCAGCGACGGCCTGGTCGGTCTGCCCTTCCCGCGCCTCCTGGGCCAGGACCTGGATGATCGCGCGCTGTACGGCGCGGCGGCGGCGCTGGCGCTGGTGAGCTATCTCGGCCTGGTCACGGTGCTGCGCCGCCGGCCGGGCCTCCTGCTGCATGCGGTGCGGGACAACCCGGTCCGTGCGGCCTCCAGCGGTATCCATGTCCACGCCGTGCGCGTCGCGACGCTCGCCGTGTCCGGACTTCTGGCGGGCCTCGCCGGCGGGATCTCGGCTTTCATCGTGGGATCCGTGGCGCCGTCCTCGCTGGATTGGTCGGCCTCCGGCAGCGTCCTGGTCATGTCCGTGCTCGGCGGCGTCGGCACGGTGCTGGGGCCGTTGCTAGGCGCGGCCGGCTACACGCTGTTCGAGCAGGCATTGAGCCAAGTCCTGCCGAACTACCGCCTGGTGCTCGGCCTGGCCTTCATCGCCGTGGTGCTGCTGGCGCCCGGCGGGATGCGGGTGCGGCGTGGCGCCTGAGCCGGCCCTGGCCGCCAGTGGCCTGTGCAAGCGCTTCGGCGGCAAGCACGCGCTGCAGGACGTGTCGCTGCGTCTGGAGCGCGGCAGCATCCGCGGGCTGATCGGCCCCAACGGCGCCGGCAAGTCGACGCTGATCGGGCTGCTCGCCGGCACGGTTGCGGCAGACCAGGGGCAGGTCAGCCTTGGGGGCGCCTGGCTTGGCCGGGCGGGGCCACGGCAACGCGCGCGCGACGGTCTCGGCCGCACGTTCCAGACGCCGCAGGTGTTCGACAGCCTCACCCTGCGGCAGCACATCCTGCTCGGCGCGCGCGATGGCGGCTGGGGGTTCGAGGCGTCCAGCCATCTCGGGCTCGACCGCTTCCTGGACCAGGCGGTCGCGACGTTCAGCCACGGGCTGCGCCGCCTCGCCGAGATCTGCCACGTGGCGGCGCAAAAACCGCGCGTGCTGTTGCTGGACGAGCCGGCGGCGGGGCTGACCGCGGTGGAGATGGGGCAGCTCGACGCCGCCCTGCGCTGGCTGCGGCCACGGTCGGCGGTGTGCCTGGTCGAGCACAACATGGGCTTCCTGCTCGGGATCGCGGACGAGATCACCGTGCTGGACCACGGCCAGGTCATCGCCACCGGCACGCCCGACGCGATCGTCGCCGACCCGGCGGTGCGCGAGGCCTATCTCGGGGCGTCCTTTGCCCGTCATTAGTCTCGAAGGTGTGCATGCCGCGCGGGGCGGCGTGGAGATCCTGCGCGGTGTCGACCTGCAGGTGGCGGACGGAGAAGCCGTGGCGCTGTTCGGGCGCAATGGCATGGGCAAGACGACGACCCTGGACTGCATCGCCGCGGTACTGCGGCCGACCGCAGGCCGGATGACCGTCCTGGGCCGCCAATTCACCGGCGGCAAGCCGCACCGGGCAGTGCGCGCCGGGTTGGGCTACGTCCCGGAGAACCGCGGGATCTTCTCCCGCCTCACCGTTGGGGAGAACCTGGCGGTCTCGCGCGCATCGGGCACGCCGTGGACGCTGCCCCGGTTGCTGGCGCTGTTCCCGGCACTGCAGGGCCGGCTGGGCGAACGCGCGGGGCTGCTCAGCGGCGGGCAGCAGCAAATGGTGGCGGTGGCCCGCGCGCTGTCCGGCAACCCGCGGGTGATGCTGCTGGATGAGCCGACGGCCGGGTTGGCACCGCTGATCATCGATGCCATCGCCGCCGCACTGACCGAGATCGCCGCAACAGGAGTGGCGCTGCTGGTGGTCGAGCAGACGATGGCGGTGGCCGGACGCGTCGCCAACCGGTTCCTGTTCATGGAAGATGGCCGTGTTGCCGCCGACGTGGGCAAGGCGGCGCTGGCGGCCGATCCGGGGCTGTTCAACCGCTATCTCGGCGTTGCCCAGAAGAGCCAGGGCATTGCGCCGCCCACCGATCGCGCTATGCCGGGGCCCCGACAAGAACGAGATCACCGTGAGTGACAGCATCGCCGATCCTCCCGAGTTCCGCATCCCCGACGTACTCGCCAAGGAACTGGCGCGTTTCCTCCAGGACCAGATCGTCTTCGGCGACATCGCACCAGGCATGCGGTTCATCGAGGAAGACATCGTCCGCCGCTACAACGTCAGCCGATCCCCGGTGCGGGAGGCGTTCCGGTTGCTGGAGCAGGACGGCCTGCTGGTGCGGGACCGCCGCCGCGGCGTGCGGGTGGGCATGCTGAGCGTGAGGGACCTGGACGAGATCTATGCCTGCCGCATTCCGCTGGAGGGCATGGCCGCCGAAACCGCGGCCCAGCACCGCACGGACGCTCACTTGCCAGCGCTGGAGGCGGCGATGGCCGGGCTGCAGGATGCGTTCGCCGAGACCAATGTCCGCGAGTATTTCGAGCAGAATGTTCGCCTGACCGACCAGATCCTGCTTGCGTCAGGCAACGCCACGCTGCGCCGCCTGCTTGGCACCATCGGCAAGCAGGCGCTGCGCTACCGCTACCTCGCTTACTGCCGCAACCCCAACATGATGCAGCTTTCGGTGGAAACCAACCGCGAGATCATCGACGCCATCCTGCACCAACGCGGCCGCACGGCCCGGACGCTGACCGAAGACCTGATCCAGCAATCGTGGCAGGGCATACGCACCACGTTTGCCGATGAGTGAGGCCTGATCCTCCCCTGTGCTTTACGGGGGAGGTGGCGGCGCAGCCGACGGAGGGGGCGCGGGCACCGTCCGTGCCCAAAAAACCCGCCTCCACCATGCTTCGCATGGTCCCCCTCCCCCGCTGCGCAGGGGAGGATCTTTGGGCAGTTAACTTCAGACAATCCCGCTCTAAGCCGCCTTGAACGCCCGGCAGGCGCGGTCGAATGCCTCGAAGGTCTGGGTCAAATCATCATCCGTGTGGGTGATCGAGATGAAGCGCCGGTTGTTCGGCAGCACGAACAGGCCCTGCCGGATCATTTCGGTCTCCAGCGCACCCTGCCGCTTCAGATCGCTGCGCAGGATGTCGCCGTAGTTCACCGGCGGCGCATCGGCGAACAGGAAGTGCCACATCGGGCCGTCCCCGAACACCACCAGGCCCATGTCGTTGCGGTCGGCCACCTCCTGGATGCCGGCGCGCAGCTTGTCCGCCATGGCGAAGACGCGTTCGTAGACGCCCGGCTCGCTGAGCACGTCGAGCACGGCGAGTGCCGCAGCACAGCCAAGCGGGTGCCCCTGCAGCGTGCCGTTCTGGTACACGTAGCCGGGCTGGCCCTTCTTGGACGGGTCGGCCTGGTCCATGATGTCGGCCCGGCCCGCCACGGCCCCGACCGGCAAGCCGCCGCCGATGATCTTGCCGTAGGTGGCGAGGTCCGGGACGATGTCGAAATAGGCCTGCGCCCCGCCCAGACCATAGCGGAACCCGGTCACCACCTCGTCCAGGATCATGACGATGCCGTGCTTGGCCGTCAGCTCGCGTACACCCGCCAGGAAGCCCGGCAGCGGCGAGATGATGCGCTGGATCGGCTCGACGATCACCGCCGCGATCTCGTGCCCGTGCGCGTCCAGGATGGAGCTGAGCGCGTCGAGGTCGTTGAACGGCGCCACCAGCATCAGCTCCTGCACCACGGCCGGGATGCCGCTCGTGTCGGGCTGCGGCGTCGGGAAGTTGGAGGAACGCTTCGGCGCGGTGCTGAGCTGCGCGTAGTCGTGGGTGCCGTGATACGCGCCCTCGAACTTCAGGACCTTGTCGCGCCCGGTGAAGCCGCGCGCCAGGCGGATGGCGTGGAACGTCGACTCCGATCCCGACGTGGTGAAGCGGATGCGTTCGGCGCAGCGCAGCAACGGGGTGACGCGTTGCGCCAGGTCGACCGCGGTCTGGTTGAGGTAGGCGAAGAAATGCGTCCCCCGGCTAGCCTGCTCGGCAACGGCGTGCGCCACCGCCGGGTGGGCGTGGCCGAGGAACATGGCGCCAGAACCCAGCACGTAGTCGATATACTCGTTGCCCGACGTGTCCCAGAAGCGCGGGCCCTTGCCGTGGCTGACGACGAAACGGACGTCGTTCGCCAACGCGTTGCCGCCGAGCGCCCCGCCCGGCAACGCGTGGGAGGCCATGACGAACTGCTCGGCCTCCACCGTCGACATATTGCCGTTGCGGCCGATTGCATGCGCTGACACGGACACGTTCATAGTTTCCCCCAAGGGTTCATCGTTGACACTGAAGCGGCTGCCATCATTCCGCGGCGCGCAGCCGCGGCTTGTTTTGCGAGAGGGGCCGCTCCGTCGCGACCGGTTCGGTGCGGAAGCCGATGATGTCGGCCTTGGGCTGGTCCAGCCCCTCCGCGGCGCGGCGGCCGCCGAACACGGCCGTCGCGATGGTTCCGGGCTGGAAACAGTCGCCGATCCGCAGCAGCGTACGCAAGCTTCCTTGCCCCACCTGACCGGCCAGCGCGTCATACAGGTCGGCGCGCGGCTGGCGTGCGGTGACCAAGACGACACTTGCCGCCGCCACCGTCTGCTGGCGCCCGGTGAACACGCAGGCCAAGTCCGCAGCGCCGGGTCGGACCGCGGCGAGGTTGTTGTTCGCCATCACGGTGATGCCGGCTTCCAGCACCTGGCGCTGGATCTTCTCCTGCTCCAGCGTATTCACCGTCCAGGCGGACACCAGTGGCGACGGCGTCACCAGCGTCACCTCCAGGCCGCGCTTGCGCAACGTTTCGGCCAGCACGCCGCCCATGTAGTAGTCGTCGTCGTCGAACACGAGGACCGGGCCCTCGATCGCCACCCCGTCCATCACGTCGTCGGGCGACAGCATGACGGAACCGGGCTCGGCGGGCACCGGCTTGTGGTTGCGGCGGCCGAACCCGTCCCGGCGCCAGGTCGCCCCGGTTGCCAGGATCACGGTCGGCGCCTCCATCGCGAGCACGTCGTCCGCGGTCATGGTGCTCTCGCGGTAGACGGAGACGTTCGCCATGCGATCGAGCTGCCCCGTGCGCCAATCCCGCACCCGGATCCACTCGCCCAGCCCGTGCAGCCGCGACTCCCGCAGCACCCGGCCGCCGAGGTCGCGCCCGGCCTCGGCCAGGTGCACCTGGTAGCCGCGCCGGCCCAGCGCCTGGGCACATTCCAACCCGGCCGGCCCGGCGCCGACGATCAGCACCGCATCCGCCGACCCCGCGGGGCTGTAGCGCTCCGGATGCCAGCCGCGCTTGTACTCCTCGCCGATGGTCGGGTTCTGCGTGCAGTTGATCGGGGCACCCAGATTATACGTCGACACGCAGATGTTGCAGCCGATGCACTCGCGGATGTCCTCGAGCCGGCCTTCCTCCACCTTCTTGGGCAGGAATGGGTCGGCGATCGAGGGCCGGGCGCAGCCGATCACGTCCAGGATGCCGCGCTTCACTTGCGACACCATCGTGTCCGGCGAGGTGAACCGCCCGGTGCCGATGACCGGCTTCGTGGTGACCTGCTTGATGTAGCAGGCATACGGCTCCTGATAGCCTTCTTGCTTGAAGCGCGAGGTCTCGCTGTCGTTGCTCCAGCCGCTGACCTTCACGTCCCACGCGTCCGGCAACTCCGCCAGCGAGGCGATGATGTCCCGCCCTTCCGACCCGGCGCAGATGCCGTCCGGTCCGCTCATCTCGTCGATGGTGATGCGCACGGCGACGGCGCAGGTGTCGCCCACCGCATCCTTGGTGTCCTCGATGACCTCGCGCAGCAGGCGGGTGCGGTTGGCCAGCACGCCGCCATACTCGTCGTCCCGGTGGTTGCGGCGGCGGGATAGGAAGAACTGCAGCAGCTCGAGGTCGTCGGCCGCATAGATGTAGATGATATCGAAGCCGACCGCCTTGGCCCGCAAGGCCGCCCGCCGGTGCCAGCGGCGGTATTCCGCGATGTCGGCCTTGTCCATCGCCCGCGCCTGGATCGGGTCGCGCCGGGACGGGAAGTCGACCGGCGACAGCAGCGGCTCGCGCGTGTAGCGGTTGGCCACCGCCCACCCACCATGCGCCAGTTCCGCGCCGGCATAGGCACCGTGCTCGTGCACCGCGTCGGTCAGCAGGCGTAGCGAGCGCTCGTCATCGGCGTCCCAAAGCTTGACCTGAGGATACGGCGTGGAGTCCGACGACGGGTGGATCGACAGGATCTCCGTGCACACCGCTGCCCAGCCGCCCTCCGCCTTCACCCCGCGCATCGCAGCATGGCTGTACGGCAGGTCGGCGCCGAGCCCGTTGCAGTGCGGGACCTGGTAGAAGCGGTTGCGCAGCGTCAACGGGCCGAACGGAACCGGCTCGAACAGGATGTCGTAACGGGGATCACGCATCGGCGTGGCTCCTGATCAGGGTGGCGGGAGAGGGTACCCGGTCGCACCGGGCTGCGTTCGAACGATCGATCGCCTGCCAGACTGCGAGCGGCGTCAGCGGGGCTTCCAGTTGGCAATCGCCGCCGAGTGCCGCCTCTGCTGCATTCACGATGGCGGCCATGGAGGCGATCGCACCGGCCTCGCCCGCGCCGCGCACACCCAGGTCGGTGGCCGGGGAGGGGGTCTGCGCGATGCGGCACTCCAGGTTCGGCAGATCGGACGCGCGCGGGAGGCAATAGTCCAGCAACGACGCGGTGATCGGCTGCCCGGACCCGTCATAGCTGACCGCCTCCAGCAAGGCCTGTCCTAATCCTTGCGCGATGCCGCCGTGCAACTGGCCATGTGCAATGGCCGGCTGCAGCAACGGGCCTAGATCGTCGAACGCGGCATAGCGTTGCACACTGGCCACCCCGGTCTCGGGATCCACGCCGACGACGCAGGCGTGGCAGCCCAGTGTGAACGTCAGGCTGACCGGCACCTCGGAGCGTCCGACCAATTCACCACCCGCCTCCGCCGCGAGCTGTTGCAGGGTGGCGAACCGGTTGGTCCCCGGCAGCGTGAAGCTGCCGCAGGCGTAGGCAAGCGATGCCTCCTCGGCGTCGAGCAAGCGCGCCGCAGCAGTTCGGGCGCGGCGCAACAGGTCGGCGGCGCTGCGCGACACCCCGGTGCCGGTGGTCGCCAGCGCGCTGGATGCCCCGGTGCCGGTACCGAATGCCACCTGGTCCGTGTCCCCCTGCACCAAGCGGATCCGCTCGGGGGACAGACCAAGCCGGTCAGCAACGATCGCACCGAATGTGGTGGCGTGCCCTTGGCCGTTGGATTGGCTGCCGATCCGGGCCACCACCATCTCGGAGTCAGCGCTGGCCACGACCTCCGCACGTTCCTGCCGGCCCATGCCGTTGACCTTCATGTACAACGCCAAGCCGACGCCGCAGCGCAGCCGGCCGCCTTGCGTGTCACGCGGCTGCACGGCCAGCCAGGTCTCGGCTTGGTGCAGCAGGATGGCCGGGTTGCCACTATCGACGTGGTGCCCGGTGGCGCTGCGATAGGGGAAGTCTCCCGGCCGAAGCACATTCCGGTCCCGCAACTCGGCGGGAGACAGGCCGAGTTGGCGCGCAGCCGCGTCGATCAGCCGCTCCAGCACGAAGGTGCCCTCGGGCTGGCCGGCGCCACGAAACGGCCCGGTCGGCGTCGTGTTGGTATACCAGCCGCGCACGGACAGGCTGAGAGCCGGCAGGCGGTAGGCGCCTTGCAGGCCGAACAGCAGGCTGGCCGTCGGCGTGGCGCGCGCGCCGGGGTGGACGTAGGCCCCCAACGCGCACGACGCCTGCGCACGCAAGCCGAGGAAATGCCCCTCCCGGTCCAGCGCCAGTTCCGCATCGACGAGGATGTCGCGCGCATGGGGCTCGCACAGATTGCTTTCGGAGCGGTCCGCCTGCCAGGCCAATGTTCGTTCCAGCACGCGCGCGGCACCCAACAGCGCCGCCTGCTCCGGCAAAGCGTGGATGCGGATGCCGAACGCGCCGCCGACATCCGGCGTGATGACGCGCAGCCGCTCCGGCGCGGTTCCGAGGTAACCCGTTGCCAGCTCCCGCCGGATCGCGTGGGCGCCCTGGCTGGGTGTCACCAGCGTCCAGCGGCTGGTCGCCGGGTCGTAGCCGGCCACCACCGACATCGGCTCCAGCGGCAGGCCAAGGATGCGCGGAACAGCGACGCGCAAGGTGGTGACGTGGTGCGCGGCGGCGAAGGCCAGCGACGTTGCTGCCGGGTTGCCACCTTGCCAATCGAAGCCGAGGTTGCCGCCGGGGTGAATGGCCCCACTGCCAGCCTCGCCGAGGGCGGTCATGGCGGGCAGTGGGTCGTAGTCCACGAACACCGCCTCTGCCCCATCCGCCGCCGCGGCGGCCGTGGTCGCAACCACGAGCGCCACCGCCTCCCCGGCGAAGCGGACGCGGTCGCGCGCCAGGGCGGGGCGAGGCGGGACGGCGGCATCGGAGCCATCCCGGTTGGTGATCGCGTCCAGTGCGGCGGGCAAGGCCGGCAGCACGGCATCCAGGTCCGCGGCCGCGAACACCGCGACCACGCCCGGCACTGCGCGCGCCGGCGCCAAGTCGACCGCGACGATCCGGGCGTGCGCCATCGTGGACCGCACGAAGCGGGCATGCAGCGTGTCCGCGCCGGCATGCTCGCCGGTGTAGCGGGCCGCGCCGCAGAGCATGGGGGCGTCCTCGGTTCGCCCCGAGGACGCCCCCATCAGATGGCGACCTTGTAGGTCAGCTCGATCTCGTCGCCGTTCTCGCCCATCAGGCCCCAGGCGTGACGCGGCTGCTCGGAGATGATCACGTCCAGGTCGCGTGGCTCGATCCCGGTTGCGGCGGGCACTCGGGTATACAGCTCGCGCACCAGCCGCTTCAGCACGTCCTTCGAGCGGCCCTGGAAGGTCTCGATCTCGATGATGGTGTAGCGCTCCGATCGCTCGTGGGCGGGGAAGATGAAATCCGCCCGGTCCATCGGGAAAAAGCGTTGCAGCCGCCGCTCGCGCGGAAAGGCCAAGCCGACGGAGATCGACTCGTTGACCGCTTCGGAGAGCGCATCCCGGATCGGGACCAAATGCTCGCGTATGCCGTAGATCTTGGCCTGTGGCATGGTTGTCCACCCTCGCTTGACGCTTCCTGTATACAAAGTGCAGAGTCGAAGTCAATCATGTCCGGCTGCCATCTCGGACCGGCCTAGTAACGAGAGTAGTGATGACCGACGCCGCGGACCTCAAGCGCACCATCAAAGTCTGCATGTTCGACCAGTACGGAACGGTCGTTGACATGCAGGGCGGCCTGACTGCCATCGCCACCCCGTTCCTCAAGGCGAAAGGCTGGACCGGCAGCCCCAACAGCTTCGTCACCTGGTGGCGGCGCACGCATTTCGAGAACTCGATGATCGACGCGCTCCTGCACAAGGAGCACACGCCCTATCGGGAGATCGGGCACCGGGCCGTGGCGTTCGTGATGGACCGCGCCGGCATCGCCTATACACCGGAGGACGTGCGGTATCTGGTCGGCGAGATCGAGAAGCTTCGCCCGTTTCCCGAAGTGCCGGAGGCGCTGGCGCGGCTGCGGACGCGCTACAAGCTAGTCGTGCTCTCCAACGGCGACCCGGACATGCTGGAAACCGCCAAGCGCTACCACGAGGTCCCGTTCGACCAGGTTATCTCCGTCGCGGAGGCCGGCAGCTTCAAGCCGCACGTCGCCACCTACACCAAGGCTGCCGAACTGGCCGGCGTCGCCATGGACCAGGTGTTGTTCGTCGCCAACCACGCCTTCGACTGCATCGGCGCCAAGGCCGCCGGCATGCGCACCGCGTTCATCGACCGCCGCAGCCGGCCGTTCGGCGAGACGCCGCACCAACCCGACATCCTCGTGCCATCGATGAAGGACTTGGCGGATGCCCTGGTCTGATAGCCCGGCTTTAGCTGGGGTGCGGGTGCTGGATCTGTGCCGGGTCGTCTCCGGCCCGTTCGCGACCATGCAGCTCGGCGATCTCGGCGCGGACGTACTCAAGGTTGAGGAGCCCAGCCACGGCGATGAGAGCCGCACGTACGGACCGCCGTTCCCCGGCGGCGAAAGCGCCTATTTCATGTCGATCAACCGCAACAAGCGAAGCTGCGCCATCGACCTGAAGTCACCAGCCGGGCACGACCTCGTGGTGCGCTTAGCGGCAGAGGCCGACGTGGTGGTGGAGAACTTCCGCCCTGGCACGCTGGACCGCCTGGGCCTGAGTTACGACGTGCTGGCGCAGCATAATCAGCGACTGATCCTCTGCGCCATCACGGGCTTCGGCCGCAGCGGCCCGCAAGCGGATAGGCCCGGCTACGACCTCATCATCCAGGGCGAGTCTGGCGTGATGGACATCACTGGCGAGCCGGACGGCCCGCCGGTGAAGGTCGGCACGTCGATCGCCGACCTGGTGACAGGGCTATACTGCGCCCAGGCGGTGCTCGCCGCCCTCGCCCGGCGCGACCGCACGGGCACGGGTGGCCGCGTGGATGTGTCTATGCTCGACGCAATGGCCTCGCTGCTGACGTTCAATGCCGGGATCTACTTCGCGACCGGCACCTCGCCGCGACGCCGTGGCAACGCCCACCCGACGATCAGCCCCTACGAGACGTTCGCGGCCTCGGATGGCTGGCTCAATATCGGGGTGGCGAACGACAAGTTCTGGGCATTGTTTTGCAGCGTGCTCGGGCGGCCGGACCTGCGCGACGACCCAGCCTTCGCCCGCGCGCGTGACCGGGCCGCCAACCGCGTGGCGTTGAAGGCGGTGCTGCAACCCCTCATCCAGGCCCGCCCGCGCGCGGAGTGGGTTACGGCGCTCACTGCGTCCGGCGTGCCGTGCGGCGAGATCAGGACGGTGGCGGACGTGTGCGAGAACCCGCAATTGACCGACCGGGGCCAGATCCAGGCGGTCCAGCATCCCGCCGCCGGAACCGTGCGCTATGTTGCCAGCGCAATCCGCTTCGACGACGCGCCGCCGCCGCCCGCGCGTCCGGCGCCCCGCCTCGGCGAGCACCGCGACGAACTGCTGTCCGAATGGCTCGGGTTGGACACGGCTGCCATCGCCGCACTGGCCCGTGAAGGTGCGTTCGGCGCCGCCGCATGACCGCGAGCCAGGCCCCCAGCCGGCGGACCGACGTTGCGACCAGCGCCGTCATCCGCGAGCAGCTCAGTTCCATCGTGCGCGAGATGCGGCGATCCATGGTGCAGTCGTCCTACAGCTCGATCATCTACGAGGGCTATGATTTCTCGTGCGTGCTGATCGATGGGCAGGGCCGGCTGATTGCGGAGTCTGGTGAGGACCACCCGTTCCACATCATCCCGGTCGCCGGGGCTGTTGCCGGCGCGCTCGCCGTGCACGGCGCCATCGGCCCGGACGACCTGCTGCTGCACAACGATCCCTACACGGGCGGCACCCACCTTAACGACGTCGCGGCGATCTGGCCGGTGCACATGGACGGGCTGCCGATCTTCTACGTCGTGGTGCGCTCGCACTGGGGCGACGTGGGCGGCATGACGCCCGGCTCGCTGAACGGCGCGGCGACCGACATCCTGCAGGAAGGCCTGCGGATGAACTACCTGAAGCTCGACAAATCCGGCCGCTCCGAGCTGCTCCGCCTGATCCTGGACAATGTGCGCGCCACGGACGAGGCGACAGCGGACTTCCACGCCGTGCTCGGCATTTGCCGGGTGGCGGAGCGGCGGCTGCGTGACCTGGTCGCCCGGCACGGCTTGCCGACGGTGCAGGCGGCCACGGAGGACATACTGGACGCGTCCGAACGGCGGATGCGCGCGGCCATCGCGGCATTGGCGCCGGGGGAATACCGCCATGTGGGCTACCTCGACGGCAACGAGGCGACGCCGCACCCGCTCGAGGTTCACGTCCGCCTGGTGATCGGGGCGGACAGCATCGAGGCCGACTTCACCGGCAGTTCCGCCCAGGTCGCCGCCCCGCTGAACGCCGGGCCGGCCATCGCGCCCACCTCGGTGATGACGGTGGTGAAATCGTTCCTGGACCCGAGCGGCCCCATCACCTCCGGCACGTTGCGCGCCGTCCGGGTCACGACCGTGCCGGGCACGATCGTCAATGCGCGCAGCCCGGCGCCCTGTGGCGGGTTGAACGAGGTGCGGTTCGGCTGCGATGCGGCGCTGATGGGCGCGTTGGCGCAGGCGATCCCGGAGCGCATGACCGGCGACGTCCGTGGCACCTCCAACCACACCTATATCGGCGGGCGCGGGTTCATCTTCTACGAGTACCCGTCCGGCGGCACCGGCGCCTGGGCCACCGGCGATGGCAACACCGCAGTGCGTGCCTTCAACGAGGGCGAGAACGTGTCCGTGCAGTCCACCGAGATGGTGGAGCGCAGCTTCCCGCTTCGTATCCTGCGCCAGGAGGTGCGGCCCGACAGCGGCGGCCCCGGCCGGCAAAGGGGCGGCTGCGGCCTCGTGCGCGAGGTGGAGGTGCTGGTAGACGACGCGCGCCTGTCCGTGCTGTCGGACCGCAACATCATCCCGCCCGCCGGGGTGAACGGCGGCGCATCCGGCGCCCCCAACCGCTTCGCCGTGCGGCGTGGCGGTGCCGAGCTACAGCCGAGCGCCTTCCCCGGCAAGGTCGCCAATTTCCCGCTCCGCCGGGGCGACGTTGTGCTGATGCAATCCTCCGGCGGTGGCGGGTTCGGCGACCCGGCTGAGCGGGACCCAGCCGCCTTGGCCGACGACCTTGCGGACGGCTACGTCACGCCTGCCGGCCGGATCGCCTACGCCGCCGCCCCGTCGGCGCAGGCCCACGCCCAGCCGGATCTGGCATCGCAACGCTGCCGCCTGTCCGCGGCGCTGGCGGCCCGGCTCGGTGCCGCTTCCGGCGACCTGATCGAACTGGCTCCGCTCTCCGGCCCGGCGCGGCGGCTGTGGGTGGAGGCGATCGATCCCACCCTGCCCCATGACGCTGTGGCGGCTTCGTTCAGTGGCGAGTTTCACATCCGCCGCCTGGGCGGGGGCCTCCCATGAGCGTGTTCGTGGGCATCGACGTAGGCGGTACCTTCACCGACCTGATCGTTTACGACACGCGCAGTGCCACCACGCGGGCGGTGAAGGTGCCTTCGAACCGGGCCGCCCCGGACGAAGCCGTCCTGGCCGCGCTGGAGCGTGCGGAGCTGGACGCCGCCGCGCTGCAGTTGATCGTGCACGGCACCACCGTGGCCACCAACGCCCTGCTGGAGCGGCGCGGCGCACGCACCGGCTTCGTCACCACCGCCGGGTTCCGCGACGTGCTGGAATTGGGTCGCACGACCCGCCTGGTGCCGAACAGCCTGTACGATCCGTATTTCCGCCGCCCCGCCCCGCTGATCCGCCGGCGCGACCGGGTGACGGTTGCGGAACGGATGGAGGCCGACGGCGAGGTCAGCCTGCCGCTCGACGAAGCGGCGCTCGAGGCAGCCGCCGTTGCGCTCAAAGCGGCGGGGACGGAGTCCGTCGTCGTCGGCTTCGTCAACAGCTATCGCAATGCCGTGCACGAGCAGCGGGCTGGCGCCATTTTGGCGAAGTACTTCGAGCACGTCACCCTGTCGACCGATGTGCTGAACGAGATCCGGGAGTTCGAACGGTTCTCGGTGGCGGCGATCAACGGCTACGTTATGCCCGTGATGGCCAGCTACATCACCCGGCTGACCAAGGCGGTGCGAGGCAGCTACCCGAGCGCGGCCTTCTACACGGTGGCGTCGCACGGCGGCCTGCTCTCGACGGTGACGGCCGTGGCGCAACCGGTGCGCACGGTGCTGTCCGGTCCGGCCGCCGGGGTTGCGGCGGCATTGCACCTCGCCCGGGCCATCGGGGCGCCGAACATGATCACCTACGACATGGGCGGCACGTCCACGGACGTGGCCCTGATCGCCGGCGCGGAGTTCCCGCTCAAACGGGAGACGCTGCTGGAAGGCCTGGTGATCCGCCTGCCGCAGCTCGACATCCACACGGTCGGCGCTGGCGGTGGCTCGATCGCCGCGCTGGATGCCGGCGGCAGCCTACAGGTGGGGCCGGAGAGTGCCGGGGCGGTGCCTGGGCCGGCCGCGTATGGCAAGGGGGGCACGCGGCCGACGATCACGGACGCCAACGTGGTGCTGGGGCGGTTGGGCCCGGCGCAGGAGTTGGGGCGGTCCCTGCGCATCGACACCGCCGCCGCGCGGGACGCCTTGGCCGGCCTGGCCGCGAGCATGGGGGAGGATGCCGAGACCGCGGCCTCCGCCATCCTGCGCTTGGGCGTCGCCAAGATGGCGGCTGCGGTGCACGAGATATCCGTCGCCCGCGGCTTCGATCCGCGGGAGTTCGCCCTGTTGTCTTATGGCGGTGCCGGGCCGTTGCATGCGGCGCTGGTGGCCGACGAGATCGGCATTCCGCGCGTGATCGTGCCGCCCTCGCCCGGCGCTTTTTCGGCCTTTGGAGCGCTGTGCTCGGCGCTGTCCAAGGACCGCTCGCGCACTGTGCTGGAGCCGCTGACGGTCGAAAGCCTGGCCGCTGCGGGGGGTGCCATGGCCGCCATGCTGGCCGAAATACGGGAGGAGTTCGGCACCGAGGTTGCCGATCTCTCGGCGCTGGAGGAGGAGCGCCAATACGATCTGCGCTACCGTGGCCAGGCGCATGAGTTGACGGTTATCGCCCCCGCTTCGGCTACTCTGCCAGAGGTGCTGGAGCGATTCGAAGCAGCATTCGAGCGCCAATTCGGCCGACGCGACAGCGGACGTGGCGTTGAGCTGGTCAATCTGCGCGTCATTGGCCGTGTCCCCATCGAGACGCCAGCCTGGACCCCGCCCGGCGGCGGCACTGGGCAACGGTCAGGGACCAGGTCGCTGCCGGATCTCACGGTGCCATCTGATGTATGGTCCCGGGCCGACATCTTACCGGGTATGCGCATTACCGGGCCGGCCGTCATTGAGGAAATGTCCGCTACTACCTGGCTACCACGCGGTTGGAGCTTGTCGCTGGGCTCGATCGGGCAGATGGAGCTCGTCCGTGAGCCGGCCGGATAGTCCATGACGCCGTCGAAGTGATCGTTCCACCTGGTGGTCCAGCGATAGCCGCCCTGGTCGGGCGCGATGACGTGGCAGCCGGCATCCGACTCGCGTTCGCGGGCGAGGCACCACTTGGACCGCCTAGTCGCCGGCGTGGACGGGCCAAACCCCAATCCTATATGACCGTTCAACGTTACCCCGGCCGGACACGCACCAATGACCAGCGCTATCACGAACGTCGAAGATCTTCGCCGCCTTGCCGAGCGCCGCGTGCCGCGCATGTTCTACGATTACGCCGACTCCGGATCGTGGACGGAGGGCACCTACCGCGCCAACAGCGACGACTTCGCCAAGATCAAGCTGCGGCAGCGCGTGGCGGTCGACATGACCAACCGCACGCTGGCCAGCACCATGGCGGGGCAGACGGTCGCGATGCCGCTGGCGCTGGCGCCCACCGGGCTGACGGGAATGCAGCACGCGGACGGCGAGATCTTGGCGGCCCGGGCGGCCAAGAAGGCGGGTGTGCCATTCACCCTGTCGACGATGAGCATCTGCTCGATCGAAGATGTTGCGGCCGACATTCAGTCGCCGTTCTGGTTCCAGCTTTATGTCATGAAGGACCGAGACTTCATCAACCGGCTCATCGACCGGGCAAAGGCCGCCGCGTGCTCCGCGCTGGTGTTGACGCTCGACTTGCAGATCCTGGGGCAGCGGCACAAGGACATCCGCAACGGGCTGAGCACGCCGCCCAAGCCGACGCTCGCGAACCTGATCAACTTGGCGACCAAGCCGCGCTGGTGTTGGGACATGCTGCACACCAAGCGCCGCCATTTCGGCAATATCCACGGGCACGTGACGGGGGTCGCGGACATGAGCAGCCTGTCCTCGTGGACCGCCAATCAGTTCGACCCGAAGCTCGACTGGGATGACGTGCGGCGCATCCAGGACCGCTGGGGCGGCAAGCTGATTTTGAAGGGCATCCTGGATCCGGACGATGCGGTGCTGGCGCAGCGGGCGGGCGTGGAGACGCTGATCGTCTCCAACCATGGCGGTCGCCAGTTGGACGGTGCCCGGTCCTCCATCGCCGCCCTGCCGGAGGTCGTGGACGCGGTGGGCACCCGGATGGAAGTGCTGATGGATGGCGGCATTCGCTCGGGCCAGGACGTGCTGAAGGCACTCGCGCTCGGCGCCAAGGGCGTCTTCATCGGGCGCGCCTTCCTATGGGGCCTGGGCGCATTGGGTGAAAAAGGCGTGACGCTGAGCCTCGACATGATCCGCAAGGAACTCGATACCACTTTGGCGCTGTGCGGCCTGCGCGACGTTCAGGACGTGAGCCGCAACATCCTGGATTTGCGGATGTCGCCGGACTGGGTCACCCCGGGAGCGAACGCCCGGGGATAGCCATCGCCAAGGTTAGAACCCGTGGACAACAAAGCAGACCCAGCGCTTCACCATCGCCGGATGCATCCGTCCCGGAACACGGGCGAATCATTGACGGCTCGGTCGCGACCTTGACTTCCCCGGCCAATGGCCGTACATATAGTCCAAGGAGAATAGTTATGGCGGAACCTGCGATACAGCCACCGCGCGGTCGAGTTCGTGGCGAGCGGCTGGAGACGCGGGTCACGGCCGATCAGAAGAGCCTCATCGAACGCGCCGCCGCCCTGCAGGGCCGGACAGTGACCGATTTCGTGCTGGCCAGCGTTCAGGAGGCGGCGCGGCGGGCGATCGAAGAGCATCAGCGTCTTGATCTGTCGGTTCGCGACAGCGAGGCATTCGTCGAGGCTCTGCTGAACCCGCAGCCGGTAAACGATCGGTTGCGCGACACGGTGCGCCGCTATCGCCAGGCGACTGGTGTCTGACGGTTGGCGCAGGGTGCCGAGGAAGCCCTGCGGGTTGAATTACTCGGAGCCCAGTATGATCGGTCCGCGTTCGAGAGTGGCGTAGAGCCGCTCGACCGCTATTTCCGGGTTCAGGCCGGGCAGGACGCTCGGAAGAACATGGCGGCGCCGTTCGTGCTGGTGATGCCCGACGGCGCCATCGGGGGATATTACACGTTGTCGGCGACGGGTGTGAACGTCGCAGAATTGCCGGCACAGATCACCCGGAAGCTGCCGCGTTATCCCCTCGTGCCCGCGACCCTGCTCGGGCGGCTTGCGGTGGACCGGCGGTATCAGGGCAAGAGCTATGGGCGCTTTTTGCTGGCGGATGCGCTGTTCCGGTCCGCGCGTAGTGAGATCGCATCCTTTGCCGTGATCGTCGATGCCAAGGATGAGAACGCTCGCCGGTTCTATGAACGTGAGAGCTTTTTGCCGTTTCCCGACCAGCCGATGAAGCTGTTCCGGCCGATGGCGGACATTGAACAGCTTTTCAAGTAAGAAAAAAGGCGGGAGAAAAAACCCTTTGGGGCGTGGGGTGCAGCTCAGCCGAAACGGCACCGCCTCGGTTAGGCAACCGCCCGGGTCTTGCCCGCCAGCCGCCGTCGGATCGCTTCCAGTTCGTAGCCGTCATCCACCTTGGGCGCGCAGAAACGGGCAGTCTCCGATGCGTCCGAATAAAGCGCGGCGAACTCGCTGGCGTTGTGGAACATGCCGCGGCTGTCGTCATCGAGGTAACTCTCGGACGGGACACCTTCGGCCAGCAATACATCGTGCCTGTCCAGTTCGACGTGGACGTAGTCGACCCGGCCCAGGCCACGCTCGTGCTTGATCGTCACGCCATTCACCAGGCAGCGGGCCGGCACCAATAGGCCGTCGATGAACATGGCATGTTCCGGCGACACCAGCAGGTCCCGGCGGGGCATGCCGCCACCGAGCGAGCCAGCGCGGAAGCGGATGGGCTGCGCATTCGGATTGGCGGCGAGGAAGCGCCCGGCGTAGCTGCGGCGGCCGATCCACTTCACCGGCCGCGCGGCTCCAGATGCTGTGATAAGCGTGTCACCGATCGCCAACGTCTCGACGGGGACCTCGCCGCCACAGCCGAGAATAAGCGTGCCGACGCAGTAGCAGGCGGGTTTCGCCGTGACGAGCGTGCCGCCGGTCGCGTCCGCCGCGAGAGCGAAAACCAGGCCGGTATAGCTGCCGGACAGCGTCTCGGTGAACGTCCCGTTGGCGTTGCTGACTGTCAGCAGGTCGTTCGCATCGACCACCGCCGAGCCGCCACCGGCATAGGCGAGTGCGCTGAGGTCGGTCATCGCGCCGGCCAGTAGCACCGTGCCGGCCAGGGTCGCGTCGGCGACCACCACTTGCGTGCCCCCGCTGCTCACAACCGTGTCCGATGCCGTGGCGGCGCCGGAGGCACCATAGGCCGCAGAGCCCGAGACGACCTGGAACCCACCCGACTGGATCGACGCTCCGACAGCGGTGCCACCAACGGACACGCTCTGCGTCCCGCCACTCGCCACGATCGTGGCGCTGGCGATCCCGCCATAGCCCACCCGTTCGGTGCCGCCGCTGGTCACGGACGTGGTGCTGCCGACTGCGCCATCCTCGATGGTGAGGATGGCTGAGGCATTCACGGTCGCGGAGTGGACCATGACGCCGCCATACGCTTCCGCGGTGCTGCCGCTATCGAGCGTGGCGCCACTGACCAGTCCGCCGCCGGCGACCAAACTGCCGCCGCTGCTCACGGTGGTGGCGATTGCGACACCGCCCGCCGTCACCGATTGCTCGCCGCCGGAGCCCACCAGCGTGGTTTGCGCCGTGGCGCCGGACTCCACCAACTGAATGCCACCGCTCAGCGTGGTGCCGCTCGCCATGCCGGCGAACACGAACTGGAATCCGCCGCTCTGGACGACCGTTCCGAGCGCCGTTCCGCTGTCGAGCACGCTCTCGGCGCCGTTGCTGCCCACGACGAAGCCGGCGGCAATGTCCGGAGTGTACATCGTGGCCACGCCGGGCGCCTGCAGCAGCACACCGGTGGACACGACGGTCCCTCCGTCTGGCTGCGTTGCCGGGGCCATGCCGCCGCTCAGGACCGCGAGATAGCCGCCGGACTGCAGCGCGGTGCCCAAGGCGGTTGCGCCGGCTTCGACGACGAGCACGCCACTGCCGGCAACGGCCGTGCCAGACGCCACGCCGTCCGCCTGCACGTCGAGCAGCCCGCCGGACAGCATCGTGGCCGAAGCGCTGCCCCCTGCCGCCACGAACACCACACCCCCGCTCACGCTGGCGCTCGTCGCGGTGCCATCGACGCCGAAATTGCCGGCGAGCAGCGTGTCGTCCAAGGATGTCGCGCCGGCGGCGATGGTCTCCTCGCCCCCGTTGACGATGCTGCCGGTCGCCGAAGCACCCGCCGCCAGATAGATGGAGCCCTGGGCGGTGATCGTGCTGCGGGAAATACTGCCGTAGACCTCCTGCTCGGCGTCGGCGACCGTCGCGCCCACGGCCTGGCCACCCGACATCACGACTTGGATGCCACCGCTGATCACGGTGCTGCCGGAGGCCGTGGCGGACGCCTCGACCGTCTCGGTCGCATACTGGCCGCTGACGAGATCGCCGATCGCCGTGCCGCTGGACTGGATGTCCACCGTGCCGCCCGAGCCAACCGCGACGCCCGAGGCGACCCCGCCGGACGAGACGGTTACCGTCGCGGCCCCGGACACGCTGCCGCTGAGGGCGGTGCCCCCGGCCAGCACGAGCTCCGTCCCGCTGCCAGTCAGCACGATTCCGCTGGCCACGGCAGGATAGTACGTGGTCCCCGATCCGGGCTGAGTCACGATCACGCCCGTCGCGGCAACGCTGCCGCCGGAACTGACGGTGCCGGCGGCCGCGCCGCCCGGCAGGATCAGCAACGTGCCGCCGCTCTGCAGCACGGCGCCACTCGCCACACCGCCCGAGCTGACCACGAGCACGCTGCCGCTACCGATCGTGGTGCCGTCCGCAGCACCCCCCGCCGCCACCGACTGGACGCCGCCGGACAGCAGCATCGTGCCGCGGGTGACGCCGCCCGCCATCACCGCCTCCGTCCCACCGGCAGATACGGTGGTGAGGCTCGTCGCGCCGAAATCATTCAGCACGCCGGCGACGCTGACCTGGGCGCCGGAAGCGACCCCGTAAACGTCGAGCAGCCCGCCACTGTCGACCAGGGTGCCGCTCGCGACGCCGGAATCGGTCTCCAGGCCGCCATCGAGGATGGTGGTGCCGGAATCGGTGCCGCCCCTGAACACGGTCTCGTCGCCGCCGCTGCTCACCACCGTCAGGCTGGCGCTCCCCTCGACGCCCTGGGCGCCCCCGGACAGGATCGTCCCAACGGCAGTTCCATCGGCTGAGACATATTCCCCAGAGAAGCCAGCAAACTGGCTGCTGACGGTGTTCTCGACGATCGTGCCGGTGGTTACGCCGCCCGCGTAGACGGTCAGCGCCGCACTGGCGCCCAGCAGGATTCCGCTGACGCTGCCGCCCGCCTCGATCAGCACGCTGGCCCCCGACCCGGCCATCCCGCCATAGGCCGAACCGAAGACGGTTTCGCTCCCGGACAGCTGCACGGCGCTCGCCACGCCGCCCGCCAACACCGTGATCGCCGCGCCGTGCGCCACGATCGTGCCGCTCGCGAGCCCGGCGGCGTAAACGGTTTCCGTTCCGCCCGACGCCACTGTGCCGCGCGCATCCGTGCCGCCAGGCAGTACGTATTCGGTGGCACCACTGTCCACCATGCCGCCGGACAGGCTGGCGGCGTAGAACAGCCCGGCGCCGGGCTGGTAGATGGCGATCCCCGTGGATACGGGAGCGGCGCCGGAGGGCGCGGTGTCCACGCCGCCGGGCAATACGACCAAATAGCCGCCGGGATCGACGACGATGCCGCTCGCCGTGGCGCCGGACGATACCAGCAGCGCGCCCCCGCTGCCGATCTCGACGCCCGTGGCGGACCCGGATTCGCCAAGGACGACGACGCCACCGCTGCTGACGAACCCGCCGGTCGCCGTGCCGCCGTAACCGACCAGCACATCGCCGCCGCTGCTCACGATGGTGCCGGACGCGATCGCCGGGTTCTCTGCGGTGACGGCTGAGACGGTCTCATAGCCGCCTGCAAGCACCACCGTATCAATGGCGTGGCCGCTCTCGTCCACGTCCAGCACGCCGCCGCTGAGGACGAAGGTGCTGGTCACCGTGCCGTTGAGTGCGACCTCCTGCGCGCCGCCGACAAGGATGCTAGCGGACAGGGACGTCCCGTAGATGACGCCCTCCCCGCCGGAGCTGATCACCGTGCCCGTTACCGCGCCCAAGACCTGTTCAATGCCGCCACGAACGATATCGCCAGTCGCCGTGGCGCCTGCGAGGATGATGTCGACACTGTCATTGTTGACGATGCCGCTCGCCGCCCCGCCGGACGCGACCGATATCGTCCCGCCTGCGAGGATGGTGCCGCCCAAGTCGCTTCCGTTGGCGGACACGACCTCCAGCCCGCCCGACACGATCTCGGTCATGCTCGCGGTGCCGCCGGAGGACACCGCCAGATAGCCCGCGAGCTGAGTGCCGGTGGCGGTGCCGGCCAGGCTCAGCACCCCACCGGAGACGATCGTCGTGGACCGGGCGGTGCCGCCCGCGAACACCTCGGCGGCGCCGCCGCTGTCGACCGTGACGTTGGATATCGTGCCCTGGGACAGCACGTAGACCACCCCGCCGGCGCCGACCGTCACGCCGCTTTGCGTGGCGCCGGTGCTCACGCTGCCAGGATTGAACAACACGACTCCCGTCGTCACGGACGTGCCGGCGGCCTGGGCGGTGTCGATGCCGCCGGGAAGCACGAGCAATACGCCGCCCGCGGCGACCATGGCGCCAGAAACGGTTCCGCCGGACGACACGATCTCCACCCCGCCGCTGCCGACCGCCGTGGCGCTCGCGACGCCGAGGGACAGGACGAACTCGGCGCCGCCCGATCCAACCTGGTCCGCAATCGACAGGCCGCCCCTGAAGACATCGGCAACGCCGCCTGCCTGCACCATTGTGCTACTGGCGATGCCTCCGTCTATGGCGGAGAGCTGTGCGCCGCTCTGGACGATCGTGCTGGAGGCAACGGCACCGGTTTGTCCGGCGACCAACGTGCCGCCACTCGCCAGCGTGGTGTCGAGCGACAGGCCCACGCCCACCGCTTCCGATCCACCGCCATTGACCAGCGCGCCGACGGTCTCGCCGTTGTCGTAGATCAGGCCGCCGCTATTCACCACGGTCCCGCTCGCGACCCCGCCCGAGCTGATGTCTTCCCCGCCGCCATCCACCTCGTTGCCGACGCCGGGGGCGAACACCGTGATCGCGCTCAGGATAGTGCCGGTCGCGGTGCCCCCTGCCGCGATGACCTGCGTGCCGCCCGACAGGGTGGCGCTGACGGCGGACCCGCCGCTGGACACGGTCTGAGCGCCGTAGGGGCCGGTCACTGTGGTCAGGCTGGCGATACCGCCGGAGGAGACGATTTCATCGCCGGAGTTCATGAGCAGGGTGAGGCTGGTTTGTCCTCCGGAGAACAGGACGTCGGTGCCGCCGCCACTCACCGTGGTCTGGATCGCGACCCCACCCGCCAGGATGTCGAGCGTGTCGCCGGGCTGCACGCTGAGTCCGGTCGAGGTGACCGTGAGGCTGGAGGTGGTCATGCCGGCATCCCTCTGAAGACTGATGCTCGTGGCGTGAGTGCAGGGCGGCCTTCGCTTCGAGCGCGGAATGGACCATGGAACGGAGTTCCGGACCGTGTCGTCATCCAAACGAATGACGCGAGTACCGGTAAATTTGCCTCCCTCAAGTAGGGTGGGCTTCAGCCCACTACCTTGGTGCGGCCTGTGGACTGAGGCCTATCCTACATCTCGCGATGTGGGCTGTTAGCTCGCGCATTGCCGAGCAGGACGGCGGCGACCCCCCGGTGGTGTCGACACGGTGAAATGGTTGCGTTTCTGCTCTGATCGCAGACCCCCAATGCCTGTGGGGCTTTCGGAAGGACGGGATGTTGCTTCAGTGTGCAAAACGCGTGCAGCGCATCCTAGTGGACGTCGTTTCTACCCTGGAGGGCGCTTGGGCCCGAAGAGGCGGACCTCGCGAACACCCACAGGTTCACATATCGATCGAGGGTCGCGTTCTCATAGAGAGGCTCAAGGAGATCCTAGAAGGCGGAGGCGGACGAGGCGAAGGAAAAAGCGGCCTGATTTCTACTTGAGGATGGCGGCACTAAACGCTGACCGGCCAGACTAGGCGCCGTCCTCCTGCAGCAGTCCCGCATACCACGCCGCATAGCAGGTAGTTCGGGCCATGCGGCGGGTGAGATCCGCCGCACCGTCGGTCCACCAAGGCGATCCTCGCTCGCCCAGCGCCACCTTGGCGGCATCTACGCGCACTCTGGCCGCCTCCCGCCCAGAGGCATCACCAGCCCGGATCGCGGACCCTTTGTCGCGCCGGGCGGACATCAGCTCCCGTGTCAGGGCTTCTCGGACATCCGGGCTGAGGTCTGGGTTGCTGCATCGCCAGAGGCGGCCGCGCACGGCGATGTAGCGGCCATCTGGAGTGGTCAGGTGCTTTACCATCAGGGGCTATAGACGTGGCAGTGAGAGAAGGTGATGGGCCATGCTGTCTATTGTCCAGGCCACCGTGTCAAAGCCACGGTTCCGACGCCAGACCCAGTGCTCCTCAAGCGTCTTGTTGTGCTTGGAGCGGTTGCACTCACGTGGGCCAAAGTGAGGTTATTGTCCTCATTGGTGCCGTCCCTCGAGAGGGGAGTCATGTGCTCGACGGAGCATGCCTGGATGTCTGTGCGCGGGATTGGTTTGGAGCTGCCGTGGCCGGGTTCATCGGCAGCGGCAGGTCCCACTCGGCCATCGCGTAAGAAAGGATTGAGGACAGGAGTTTGAGACGCTTAACGACGGTTCCAGCAGAGTAGGTTTCTTCCTGCCGGTCCTGAACCCCCGAACCGCTGATGCGGTCAGCCTGCTGGCCTTCAGCTGGGCAATGGCGTCGCCGGTGATCGCTGGAATGTGTCCGAGGTCCTCGGCGGCTCCTGGCCTCTTGCCGCCGACCTGCATCTGGGAGTCCACATACCGCTGGACCAATTTCGCGAGCGTGCTGTTGTCTAATGTGGACCGGTCGAAGTAGTTCCCAGCCCGTACTGCGACCGAGATATCGTCGAGTCACTCCTTGACCAGCTTGGCATTGTCAGACGTCTTGGTGATCCGCTTGCCGTCGACTGAAGGACGGCATCGGCATTTGGAGAGGACCCCGGTATTCAAAGCCTTGCGGCAACAGCCTCCCGGTGGCTGGGTCCACCGAGTTCTCTTCGTCCTTTTGGCGCGCAAATGGTCCAACCCGGTCCTCGCGGGAGAACTGGACCAGAATTGGGCCAACAATAAATGGTAATTACGAAAAACCGTGGCGTCCCGTAGGGGATTCGAACCCCTGTTACCGCCGTGAGAGGGTGTTGATCGGTAGGGCTGAAACACTGTAAGCGCTGAACCTTAACCACTGAATAAATTGGTATTTAGCGATTTGACGGCTACCGGAATGCGCTGGAGTTCGCCCGTCTGCGGGATTATATTACCCGGGGATTCACCCGAAAGTACCCTGAATGAGCCGCACAGTCTCGGATGCCTCTATCACGACGAAGGCCGCGCGCGAGCGGCTTGAACCGCGTGACGCCCCCTACTGGCGAGCTATCGAAGGTGGCCTGGCCCTCGGCTACCGCCGTGGTGTGGGGCGTGGGTCATGGAAGGTGCGGCTGCTGGGTCAAAACGGGCACTACGCCAAAGCGACCCTAGGGCGGGCCGACGACCTGGTAGCGGCCAACGGCTCTACAGTGTTGGATTATGCCCAAGCGGCTTCAGCAGCGCGCAAATGGGCCGACAAGTGCCACCGCGTTGCGGCAGGGTTGGAAGCCGAGCCTTCCAAGGTTAAGGCCAAGCCCTACACGGTGGCCGAAGCCTGCCGGGACTATCTAACCGACTATACGGAGCGGGGTGGCAAAGCCTCCAAGGGCACGGCCAACACCATCAAGACGCACATCCTCCCCGACCTGGGAGATATCGCCTTGCCGCGCCTGACAAGAGACAAGCTCAAGGCTTGGCATCGAGGCGTTGCGGCATCCGACCCGCGTAGGGCTGGAGCAGAAATTAGTTCCGCACAGGCGAGGCAGGCCACCGCCAACCGTGTGATGACCGTCCTGAAGGCTGCGCTGAACCTGGCCCGCCGCGAAGGGCGGGTGGTTTGCACCGCCGATGCCTGGGATCAGGTCAAGGCGTTCAAGGGCGTGGACGTTGCGCGTGTCCGCTACCTCTCCATCGAGGAAATCACGCGGCTGCTGAACGCGAGTAGCGGAGACTTCCGCGAGTTGGTCACAGCCGCTTTGCTGACAGGATGCAGATACGGTGAGCTTTGTGCAGCTCGGATGCAAGACTTCGATGCAAGCGCGGGCGCGCTGTTCATCGCCGTTAGCAAGAGTGGCAAACCTCGCCATGTTGCACTGAATGAGCAGGGAATTGAGTTTTTCAAAACACTCTCAGTCGGCAAAGAGCGGGATGGCCATCTGTTTATGCGAGAAGGCCTTGTTCAACAGGCCACTCGCAAGACAGGAGCTATTTACAAACGGGTGGCCTGGAGCAAGTCAGATCAGCACCGTTATATGCAGGCTGCGTGCAAGGCGGCGAACATCACCCCGACAGTTGGTTTCCACGTTCTCCGGCACTCTTATGCTAGTGGCCTTGCGATGGCCGAAGTCGGCATGGAAGTTATCGCTGCACAGCTTGGTCACAGTGATAGCAAAATCACGGCCAAGCATTACGCCCACCTTGGTCCAAGCTACATATCGAGCGTCATTAAGAAGTCACTTCCAAAGATTGGCGTTATTGAGGCCGGGAATGTAGTCGGACTTTGCTTAAGCAGGAAAACGGCCTGACAACGGTCTTATTTACTATTAAGTCTCAAGATCCGCGTAGACTACTGTTCGTTCATGGGTATGCTGACGCAGCACTGCGAGGGCTACATCATGCAAGTTCAGCGAATGACGGTTGAAGAGGTGTTGGCGGAAGCCAGGATCAGCCGAACCCGGCTGTATCAGAAGATCAGGCTGAATGATGGCCCACGTCTAGTCAAAGACGGACGCCGGACTTTCGTGATGAGAACTGATTTCGAGGCATGGCTGAACGCTCAAGCCGAAAAGTCCGCCGCTTGATGTGAAATGACCACCGTTGGAGCGGTGGCCATTTCTACTTTCTGAAAGCATCAGGCAGACACGACTATGTATAATCAGGCCTTGTCGGTGGGGCAACCCCATGCTGACACCATTACTATTCTGCACGCACAAAGCTCACGGGCGAAATGTGCCAAGGTTTTGCACGCCGACGGCACAACTGCCCAGAAGGTAAACCCTGGGTCGCTATTCCTTTTCGAGAATTACCCACTCTCCGATTTAGCCGATCTGCACGCTTTGCTTCAAAAACTTCAAAGTGACCAGCGCGCCTTCATCATTAGAGGCAGCCTTCACCCCGATCGTGACCTCAACCAACCGCAGCCCCGACGCCTCAGTCACGTAGAAGACAAACCCCATCATTGGCTATGTTTGGACTTCGATGAGATCGAGGCACCGCCTGGTCTCGAACCCACAGACCCAGCATCCGTAGCCTTGCTAGTCAGGGAACGGTTGCCTACTGAATTCCATCATTCCGCCTTCATTATCCAATGGTCAAGCAGTGCGGGAACGCCCAAGGCTGGACGTCTGGTCAAAGCACATGTTTGGTTCTGGCTAGCAACTGTCGCTAGTTGCGCCAGCCTTAAGCCGTGGGTTGCAAGCATCGGGGCTGACCCAGCGTTATTCACTCCGGTTCAACCGCACTATACGGCCTCGACGGTCTTCCTTGATTAACCCTCGCCTACTGTTCGTCACTGAGGGGCTGAACCAGTCGGTGGCGTTTGCGCCACCGACTGTCCAGCAGCAGGTGAGGAAGACTGCAGCCACTGCTGCTCAGACCAGGAAAGGCCCTGGGAAGGCCACAGACGGGCGAGAGGCGTTGTTGCGTAATGCTGTATGGGCAGCAGCTTGTGACGCCCGCCGCGCTGGTCGGGCGTTGACGATCCAAGCAATCAGTTCTGCGGCCTGGGTGAGCTTCACGGCAAAGGCCGACCTGAGTGACGGAAAATGGACCATCGCTGACTGCGACAACAAAACCATAGCGACCGTCGCCAAGATCAAGGCAGGTGGGATCCCCTATTTTCCGGCAGCGACGGTGGGATTGACCCCACACTGGAAGCTAAACCCGAAGTCACTTGCGACGGTGCGCGCCACCTTGGTGGCCGAAATCAAGAGTTTCTTTGCGGGAAGCGACCACAATCGAGTGTGTGCGATCAGAATGCAGCCGGGTATGGGGAAGACCACGGCGGCTCTAGCGGAAGTCGCACGACTAGCAGCGAGTGGTTCGGTGATCTACTTCTTAGTTCCGACTCTTGTACTTGCCGACGAAGTAGCCGTCGCTCTGGGGCCGACCATAGCCCGCGTTCAGCGAGGCCGCGATAGCGGCAGTCCAGCACTATGTCAGCGCAATGTCGAAGCAGCGGCAATAGCGCAAGCAGGCTTCAACGTCCGCAAGCACCTTTGTAAATCGTGTGCGCTCCGGACAAACTGCAATTATTTAGCACAAGACTCGGACTCTAGATCCGTCATCGTTCTTACGCACGCTTATCTGGGAGTTCCGCTCCCAAGTTCATGGCCTCGCCCCGACTACATTATTATTGATGAAAGCTTCTGGGAACAAACAGTATCCGTCAAAAGGGAGTCACTATCGGCAGTGTTGGCGTGCTGTCCACCGATTGTGAAGCTTCTACCCCCCGTCGCCAAGCAGCTTCAGCTACCGGAGACGTTGGACCTGGCCGAAACCATTCGCGCCGGGCTTCAATCTGGCGAACTGCTGCACTCTCTACGTGCGCTGGGATCGCTGGCCCCCGACCTCCTTGCATCTGCGGCGGAGATAGCGAAAACGAGGGAGGTTGCGCCTAGGCTCACGGGACGGACCAAGCCCGAAGCGTTTACCGCCGCGTTGCGGGGCGCACGTTCGACGGCGGCGCTTGTGGCTTTTTTCCGCACTCTTGCGAGAGAACTCAGTTCTGCACCAACGCGTGGGGTGTCTCATGTTGCCCGGCTTGTGGGCGAGACGATCCACTTAAGTTTGCCCCGCCCGATGGGCTGGCTTGCGGGCGTTCCAGTCCTAATTCTAGACGCGCAGGTAGAAGAAAAAATTATCGAACGGATATTCTTTGAGCGTCCGTCTAAGTTCGTAACCCTGGATGCTCAACGAAGTGCTTACGTCATTCAGGCTGAAAATTCTGCTTCTAGTAAGACTAGGCTGCAGGAGAATTCTGATCTTGCAGAGAGGTGTTGCCGATTTGCTGACTCTCTCCTGGGTAGGACGTTGCTCGTTGCACAGAAGACGATACGGCTAACCATAACGAAGGAACCCACGGGAAGTCCGCTTCCCGTAAGTTATGCCTTCAGTGATAACCTGTCAGTTGCCCATTATGGTAATCTACGAGGCACGAACACTTTCTCTGATTTTGATAATGTCGTATTACTCGGACGTAGTGAACCGCCTTCATTAGCCCTATCCGATTACTCCGGATTGTTCTGGCGTGATGCAGACCCGTTGAAGATCGGGGAATACGTTTATCGGGATCGAGGTTACACCGCGCCCGGGGGAAGGGGCGTCTCCGTCCGTGTCCTGCCTGATGATCGCCTTCAGACCTTGGTCGAGCAAACGCGCGAATGGGGGGTTGTCCAGGCCCTTGACCGCTTGCGGCTCTTTGACCCGAAGAGGTTGGGACACGTGTTCCTGCTGACCAACCTTCCCGTGCCCGTTTCGGTGGATCGCCTGGTGAGCGAAGATGCCCTGACGCCCGAGTGGGCCGACCTAGCAGGGCAGCTAGACGGCTTGCTGGTGGCATCGGCCTCAGACCTTTGCCGCCGGCTGCCGGGGCGGTTCCCAGATCGAAGGGCCGCTGAGCGTTGGTTGGCTGGACCTGGAGAGGTTTTGGCAAACCTACCGGATCATCTAAGGATACTCTTACGTGATCCGGTAGGTCTGCCAAACCCCAACACTGCGGCATTCCGTTTTCGGTCCAAACCGACCCGCCGGGATCGCGTCGCCCCTTTGAAGGCAGGCGTCTTCATCGGCCCGCCCCTCGCCCTGACCACCGCGATCACGGGCCACACCCCCACCGCCGAATTTTGGGCCGATCTGCCCACCTTCAAAGCCCGGATGACGAACGTGCTCACACCCGAGGACGAAGCGGCCGCACGGGCAGCTCACGATCACCTCTACCTTTCCGGAACCCAACACATGCAGAAGCTGACGCGACTAGAATCTTTCAACGCCTGGCTATCTACCGAGGCAGACGCGGCCACACTTGAAGCAGTGGCTCTACTGCTCGCAACTCCCCCGTCCTCTGATGCCTTACTATTAACGAGTCCTGAAATGACCACCTTGGCCCAAAAAACACTAGACGCTTCTCCCAAAGGTGGGATTATTTGAGAACAATATAGAATCATTCTAGGCTGAAATATTATGCCTGTATTAACAGTCCGCTCCCGCCTCAAGCCTGGCCCGACACCATCCCTTCCTCCCTATTGCTGGGTATCGTGTAAGCAGTTTTGTGCTTGGATGCAGATATCCATTCAGTCCTCGAATAACTGGCGGTTTCGAGAAACTGGCCCACCGTGGATGCACACGAAGGACAGGAGGATAGCTTATCGAGTCGGAGAAGTCCTGCACTGGCTTGAGGGCGCGGAATCACCAACCTGCCGTGATCGAATCCTGAAGTTCCTAACCGATAATGAACGACTGCTAGCACTCTCACTAAACCGCGCTGGCCAATTCCAATTCTTTGCGCCTCTCGCCCGGCGTGATGAAATCACAAATGCCGGTCTTGACGAACTGTGCCGGACGGTGGATCGACTGAACGTATTTCCAAAGGCGTCCCAGTTCCGTCCGTTACTGAGGAGGGCAGCATAATGCTCGACATAGTGAGGGCGCTTCGATACATGCGGAAATATCCACCGCCATCAGGTTTGGTCACACCCGATCGGGCCCATTTCACGGCAAGTGAGATATGTTCCTTCAAGTGTGAAGGACGGGTGCATCTGATACTGACCATTGCAGGGATCGAAGTCTTCTACGAAGACGAACTACTCCACGCGAGAGAGGCCCGTCTTAAGTCTGGCTCTCCCACCTCCGCCGTGATCGAGACTATAGAACAAGCACGCCTGATGTTTGATGCCGTCTTTCACTCGCCAATCCCCGAATACGCTGTCGCTGCCGACCACCTTCGCGATTTCCACAGTAACAACCCGAACGCACTTAGCGATGCCCTCCAAGAAGTTATTGATAGCGCGCCGGACAGCTTCTGGGTTTTTGCTGGTTTACGGGTCGTACTAGCCAAATACCGGAAGTCAGACAGGGAAGCACTCTTTGATGCAGCCCGTGCGTGGCGCAATCGCAATGAATGGATCGAGGATTTCGAAGATGCGATCGTCCATTAACTTTAGTGATCCCGAGAAGATGATTGCTCAGGCCGTAGCTAAGAAGGCCGAGCGCCTTGTCGATGAAATCGTTGCTACGATTATGGGACCGGTGAAGCGTGAGATCGACAAGTTCTTTGTCGATCTAGCGGCTTATCTTGGGCACGAAACGGACCTTGCTAGCCAGGTATCCGTGCCAGGTTTGGCTAGCTGGGCTCCGCTGTCGCTTTCTTACGTCAAAGCCAAAGGCCAGCGGAATTTCTTTCTCGCGACGCCCTATGACTCCCAAATGCAGAAGGTCCGCGCATCTGCTCAAGGCAAGGCAAATCCTCGCGGGCGCGCAACCCCGGCACGAACGACTCCCCTTATTGCCAACCTGAAAATGCTCCACGGCAGCGACGTTTTCGGGGCGCTTCAGATGTTCGTGCAGGACTTCGACGGCGAGACGATCAGAGAGGTTCGAGGACGCAATGTCATTAAGCGGGCGTCCACGGGGCCGCGTCGTTTGGAAGACCTTCGCTACCAGATCGTCATACGGCCCTTCGGCGACTTGAAGAAGTCTGATCTTCCCTACATCGAAACGTGGTTGCTGACGCATGGGCTCGGCCGAGAAGATGCAGCCAAGCTGATCAACCGACGCGGCAAACACCGGCCCGTCATACGACCGCTCATCGCCAGGCTTGCCGATGAAGTTATTCCAAGGATCGTGTATAACACGTTGCGTGCTAGGGGCTTCAAAGTCCAGGTCAAACTAAAGCGCTCAATCGATCTTGGACCATTCAACAATGGTTAGCACCGAGCGATTCGACGTGGTTGCTGCCGGCTTGTGGGAAATGATCTCGACCTCAGAGCCGTCCGACCTGGAGCTTACCACTGAGACATTGAGTGTTACGGCAGGCTGGCATGACGATGACGCTCTCGATGCGCTGCAAGCCTATTTCGCAGAGATAGCAAACCAAGCGGCGGGTCTTTGTGGTCCCATGTCGATCAATGGAGTTGATGCGGGTTGCTTACTTCCTGGTTGGGGTGACGGTATTGCGGCGAGGGCCACACTGATACGGGCTATCTTGCAAACACGCCGTGAGAGTCGCTAGTGTAAAATCAATCCGCACGGATCAGGGCTCAATGTTGGAGACTTTGACCTTGCGTGTTGATACCGTCACCATTAGCTATGCCGCCGGGGTTCTGCACATATCGGATGGTCGCGCCCGCGCTCTTGCAAGGGTTGGGAAGCTCCCAGGGGCCTGGCGTGCAGGGAAGAGGTGGCTTCTTGATAGAACCAAGTTCGATGCTTGGGTCGAAGAGAAAGTCGCTGCTGCCTCTACAATACAGAGACACACGGGGCCTATCGACCCATTTGCTGCAGGCGGGGCCGCAGCGATGGCGCGATTGGAGGAGGCTCTTTCGCCGAAGCCGCGGAAGAAGCGGCTGAAGCATTAGAAACGTGCGTTGTGCGCGAGCCGGTCCAGCTTGGCGATGATCAGCACGCCCCGGCGGGTGCGGCAGGAGGCGAGCGCGGCGGCGAGCTGCGGCCGATCGGCGCGCTTGCCGCTCTCCACCTCCTGAAACTCCGCTACCACCTCGCCGCCGGCCTGGGTGACATGCGCCGCTACGGCTTGGCGCTGCGCCTCAAGGCCGAGCCCGGATCGGCCGTGAACATCGGTCGAGACCCGGAGATAGCTGACAAAAAGGGACAGGGAGGGGGCACGGCTTGGGTCAGCAGTCCGGCCCGCCCGTGCAGAAGAACTCCTGGCGCATGGACGGGAGGAAACCGCCGCAGGCTAGCATGACCCTAAACAGGCTGAACGCCGCCTCGCACTGAACGAGCTGTTCTTCCACACACCATCGCAGCAGCCGGAGACTGCCCGTGACGCGGGACGATCCGAGTAAACGCTCTGCAAGCTTGCGAGCCTGCCCATCGTCAGAGCAGAAGTCGTAGCCCAGTGCCTCGCAGGCAACGATGGATTCAGTCTCTCCTGCGCCCAGACCGTGTCGATCAAGCAATCCCAGAACCCGGGCGGCCGGCATCTCGCCATCGGTGATGAAACCAATCACCCCCTCGGCCTTGAGCGCGAGCAGCCGTGCAGCCACTTCGGCGCGGCACTCGATGATGACGCCAGGGCACACCCAAAACCGGCAGCGCGACAGCCGGCATGTGACGTCTAGTGCATCGGCGTTGCTCAGATTAATAATAGAGCAGGCGTCAATGATGACGTTCACGGGTCAGCCTGATGTTGGCTTCGTATATCTCATCGATGGACAGGCCGAACCGGTCGGCCGCCCAACCAATTGAAACCTCATCGGCCGCAATTTTCTGCACCAGCGGCCGAAGCAGATTGTCGGAAATTCTTGGGATGGTGAGCTGTGGCCGGGGCGGCAAACCCAGCGTCTCAGCCCGGCGTTCTGGGTTGCCGTAATCCGTTCGCAACGCCTCGCTTAGGGAAATTGCGCCGCCAACCGGTAAAAGCCCCAGCTGCTCACATCGGCGGGCCGCTACGTCAAAGCTTACCCCGAAAATGCGTGCCAAGTAGAGAATTTCGATATCGCCAACAGTATCAGCCGTGACTTTCAATGCTTCGCGGATGGCCTTCAGAGCGAGGGCCACCCCTCGGTCAGGCAGCAGCACAACGGACGCGAAGGCATCAGCAAACTGCTCCTCACTTGTTCGCTGACGCCAGGCTCCGATCCGGCTGGCGCCATCAAACACGATCCCCTTTCCCTGCTTGTGATGGGCAAGGATGTGACCAAGCTCGTGCGCCACGGTGAACAGCATGCGCGCCAGGAATCGTGGGGACACGAAGATAAAGCAGTAGCCACCGATGATGACGGAAGCGCCTTCATAGCGCGATCGGCGTAGGCTCCCGATGATGATGCCGGTGTCGCCGGCCAGCACCTGCGGCAAATCGAGCGCAGCTTCATCCAGACGTTGCGGCATAAACAACCCGCGGAAGCCGTGTGCCAGCCGATGCGCCTCGACATAGGTCTGTGCGGCCGGCTCCAGGCTCTGCAGCCATTCGGGCGGTTGTGCGCGAAGCGGCAGCAGCTGAAGGGCAGCCTCCACGAAGCCCGCGACAAACTCAATGGTGGTGCGCTGATCGAGGCGGCCGCCGACGGCCGCACTCCGGAACAGCAATCCCAGTTCGTTCTGTTTACCTGTCGTCAGCTCGCCCGCGGCAAAGGCCCGCAAAGGCACCTGAAGTCCTTGCGACATCGCACGCAGCTCCGCAAGGTTTGCCGGTGCGCCCTCCATGATGGCGCGAACCCGCTCAGCCGTGAGCCGGGAGGCCTGGGCGATGTCATCGGCCGTAAGGGCAAGCGACCGAAGGAGGTTCGTCACCCCGTCCATCTATTTCAGGTTGCGGCCTTGATGCCGGACAGCCAGTCCAGCATCTGCGTCACCTGTGGTTCATCCAGCTTGGACATGCGACCCATGGCATCTATGACGCGATTGGCACCCCGCCGCCGCCCAAGAATATCCCCAAGCTTGCCCAGCGTCTGCTGCCGTCCCAAATCGACCTCCTCCGGCGTGGAGAGGGCAATTGCACTTCCGCCGACCACGTAGTTTTTCACCCGGTCCTGAAACGTCTCGGCCGAGTGATGGTCGAGGGGATGCTGTGTACCATCGGCCTGGACGATCACATTGCCCATGACAAGGCCCCCTGCATCCATCGTCAGCCGGTTCTCCGGGAAACGGTGATAGGCGGCCAGCGCGTCGATCTTCTCCTCGACCTGAAGGCCACCTACTACGTATTGCTCCGCGCCGACCACCTTGCCGCTGATGATGAAAATCCAGTCCCCCTTCGTCACGAAGCGCCGGATATTAGGCATGCAGGCACCCAGGGTCGGCACTTTGCTGAGCAGAGGATCGTTTAGGTTGCCGCGCAAGGAAGGGTCGGTTCCGGTGCCCGTGATGTAAACATACCCCTTCATCGGCTCGCCTCTACAGGATTCAAGCTGGGCGCGGTACGATGCAGGCGCTCCAGGATTAAGAGTAGAGGATTGCTTACTGAAAGGCGACGCCGGCCCTGCGGACGGAACATGCCGCCGCAGTGTTCACAGGTGTGCTCCCCGTGTGGTTGGAATGCCATCTCGCCTTGGTCGAAGTGCGCCTCGGTGCAATGGGGGCAAGTCAGGCTTTCAACTTTACCCGATAGTTCGGGCAGGACCTGCTGCGCCATGAAGTAGCGAACCATTCCGTTATCGAGCGGGACGCCGTCGATGTGGACCTGGTCGAATGTCTCATCCTTCACAGGTGGGCCGTGGCGACCCCCGAACAGGTGAACGTGGATACCTTCCTGCTCCGGTCTTGGGGCGGTCCACAAGATGGCCGGGTTCGAGGCCCAAATCTGAATTCCGCCGGGATAATCGGACTGGCGGATGTCGAGGCTTTCACTCGCTCTGACGGGCTGCCTCCCAGTATCCAGGTCACCCAAGGCCTCGCGAATAAAAGCGAGGGGATTAGAAACAGCTGCTTCGTGATCCTGAAACAGTCGGCCGCAGGCCTGGCACAGATGCTTCCTGTGGGGATGGATGGCAAATCGGCCTGCGTCGAGATGGACCTCGGCGCAATGTGTGCAGGTCAGATGCTTGACCTGCCGATCCATGAACCTGCTGAAATAATAGCTGACAGCGGCCTGGCGGGTCACCAGTAGCGGCTTGGCACCGAACAGGTCGCTGCGGCAATGCACAGAAACCGCCGGATAGGTGGCGTCGATCTGCTTCTCCATGCCGGCCACATGACGGGTGTGCACATGAATGCCGATATCGGGTTCCTTACCGGTCGTGTTGAAAACTGGCTTCAATGCTGCCCACACCGCGACCCCCCCAGCGTAGTCGGCAGGATTGAGATCAAGGCATCCCTCAAGATCTGCATCAACGGAGACAGCGTCGCAGGCTTCTAACTGCACGCCCTTAGGCCCGGTCGCATTACCACCATGGACAGGACACCACCATCTGGGTTGCCCGTTACGGGCACGACCGACCTGTTCGACCTGGCAAACGCGGCTGAGTACTGCGTCCATAGAGGCTCCCCCCAAGGCCTACGGTCGGAGCGAGCATCCCGAGGTCCTTTCGAATTACGATTATCCACAGCTGGGTTGGGGCGGCTGCAGGTGCAATGGGGTAGGCTGGCTGATCGTGGGCTTAACAGGTTACGCCGACTGGCGCGGCGACCAAGACAGACAGGCTGGTTGGACCTTCTGTATCACTCTGGTAAACGGTCATTTGACAGAGTGATACAGCTTAAAACCAGCGTGCCGCTAGGGTCTCCGCCTGCCTAATAATCAGATCGACCGCGGCTCTCTGAAGGTCCGGCGGATATCCATATTTTGCCAACAGCTTGCGCACCTCGATGCGCATCTTGGCTCGGACGCTTTCCTTCCGGGTCCAATCGATTGTCGCTGAACTTCGGATGCTGTGTAGGAGAGCTTGCGCCAAAACCCGCAGTTGTTCGTGTGCCATTAAGGCTTTTGCAGAACCGTTGTCTGCGAGGGCATCGTAAAAAGCCATCTCCTCAGCAGTGAGACCCAACTCTGCTCC
The DNA here is from genome assembly GCA_964242215.1 of uncultured Acetobacteraceae bacterium. Taxonomy (GTDB): domain Bacteria; phylum Pseudomonadota; class Alphaproteobacteria; order Acetobacterales; family Acetobacteraceae; genus LMUY01. The sequence goes on from CAXTCJ010000012.1 coordinate 71,347, forward strand.
TCGTGCGCTGGCGGCGCTGATCTCCTTCGCCAAAGCGATCAGCTCTTCGATCACCTGGACGCTATCTACTGCTCGGTTGTGATAGCGCCGTAGCGTCTCGTCCAATCGGTCGCTCAGCTTGCGGGCCTGCACAATGTTGTCGGCGGACCGCGCCTTTATTTCACCAGCTAGCAATCGCCGTAGCGTTTCCACGGCAAGGTTTTTCTCCTTTGTCTTTCCAACCTCGGCCAAGAAGTCATCGGAAAGCACCGCGAGGTCGGGGCGGTCAAGGCCGGCTGCGCCGAACACGTCAAGAATCCCGTCCGCCATTACGGCACGAGAGAGTAGCTGTCGGATGCCCTGTTTGATCGCGTCGCGGCCTCTCCCAGTGCCCGCGGTGTACTTGACCAAATTCGCTCGCAACGCAGCCACGAGCGCGATCTGATCCCGTCTTTCAGCAACCCTCTCGTCACCCGCGCACAAAGCGAAAGCAGTTTCCAGCTCGGTTGCTGTCTCGATAAAACGGTCGCGATAATCTCGTTCGAGCAGATGCTCCAAGCACTGTTTTAAAACGGTAAGCCGCTCACCTGGGTTGGCGCCGAAGAAGGACCGCCATCCGGTGCTTTCGAGGAGAGCGAGCGCACTCTCCAGCCGAGACAAAGTCAGAAGAACCGCTTCGTCTACGTCAAGGCGGACTTGCTCCCGATCTGGGGCACTATATTGGGCCAGAGCCTCTCGTAGCTCGGCCCCAAGCCCGAGATAGTCGACGATTAGGCCTCCAGGCTTCTCGCCCCACACTCGGTTCACGCGAGCGATTGCTTGCATCAACCCGTGTCCGCGCATCGGCTTATCGAGGTAGAGCGTGTGGAGCGACGGTGCGTCAAAACCCGTTAGCCACATATCCCGGACGATAACGAGATCGAAACCGGAAGACGGGTCTTTGAAGCGGTCCGCCAGCTTTCCCAGGCGACCCTTCGTACGAAGATGGGGCTGGAACTCGGGAGGGTCGGAGCTGCCGTTCCCGGTCATCACCACTTTTAGAAACCCAGCCGCATCATCCCTTGGGTCAGCGGCAACCCAGTCTGGGCGAAGGGCCGCAAGCTGGTCGTATAGGGCCACGGCAACTCGGCGGCTGATTGCAACGATCATGGCCTTGCCGCCGGCCATGGCTTCGCGCCGGCGTTCAAAATGCGTGACGATGTCTGCCGCGACAGTCGCAACCCGATCGGGTGCGCCGACAACAGCCTCAAACCTGGTCAGCTCTCCCTTGCCGCGCTCTACCGCTGCGTCGTCGCCCTCCGTTAGCTCTTCGGCCATCGCATCCAGTTCGACGCGTTCGTCATCCGTTAAGTTTAGCCGAAGCTTCGCAAGGCGAGCCGTGTAGTGGATCGGCACGGTCGCACCATCCGCCACTGACTGGCTCATGTCGTAGGTGTCGACCACATCGCCGAACACCGCCTCCGTATTGCGGTCGCGCAGTGCGATCGGCGTCCCGGTAAAGCCAATGAACGTCGCATTGGGAAGCGCCTGGCGGAGCATCTCTGCAAAGCCCACCTGCTCTTGCACCCCGCCATGCCCAACGGTGAACTGCTTCCGAAACCCGTACTGAGTGCGATGCGCCTCGTCCGCGATGACGATGACGTTGTCTCGCTGTGTCAGGGGCGGGTGCGAGCCATCGTCACTCCGGAATTTCTGCACCGAGGTGAACACCACTCCTCCGATGTCGACGGCAAGCAACCGCCGCATCGCCTCTGCGCTGTCCGCTTGCTGTGGCATCAACCGCAGTACGTCCCCATGCGCAGTAAAGGTCCCGAAGAGCTGATCGTCTAAGTCGTTACGATCCGTCAGAAGGACGATAGTTGGGTTGCGCAGGCCCCTCGCAATTTGAAGCTGACGGACGAAAAATAGCATGGTCAGTGACTTGCCTGATCCCTGTGTGTGCCAAACCACACCACCTTTGCGGTTACCTCCCGTTGCCGCACGTACTGTGGACGCAAGCGCCTTCCGGACCGCATGGAACTGGTGATAGCCGGCAAGCTTCTTCGAACGGACAACACCGTCTTTTACTTCAAATGCGATGTAATCGACGATCAAATCCAGGAACCGTTCGGGCGCGAACACACCGCGGATCAACACCTCAAGCTCCGGCCGGCCTGTGTCGTCCAAAGCTACGCCGTCAATCGTGCGCCATGGGGCAAAGCGGTCCAAGGCGGCAGTAAGCGTGCCAACACGCGCTTCCGTCCCGTCGCTGATCACCAGTACCTGGTTCGTCCGAAGCAACTCCGGCACTCGCGCGCGATAATTGTGAAGTTGTGTGTGGGCGCGCTCCAGCGTCGCAGCTGTATCGACCGGGCTCTTTAACTCTAGCACCGCAAGCGGCAGTCCGTTGACGAAAACAACTACATCGGCCCGTACCGTACCACTGTCGCCTTGGATGATGACTTGGTTGGCGACCAACAAACGGTTTGTCTTTGGTGAGTCGCGGTCAAGTAGGCGCAAGCCGATTGTTCGGGTCTCGCCATTCTCGGTAACCTGTACCGGGACACCAGATGCCAGGAGTTCGTGGAACGTGCGATTATTCTCGATGACGTCCTGGCTCGGCGTGGCGAGCACGTCACGGACAGCCGTGCTGATCATCGCAGGCGTTGCGGCTGGATTTAGGGTTGCGAGAGCGCTTCGAAGCTCAGGCTCCAAGATGGTTTGACGATAGCTGCTGCGTGCCCCCATGGCACCATCTGGCGCGAGCTGATCACCGGTGACAGTGCGCCAACCAATCAACTCGAACCATGAGAGAGCGGCGAGCTCGACAGCGGCTTCGTGCATACCCTCTCGCGCTCCGAGTGCCTGCGTCACGCCGCTTCGCTCGGTTGCGTGGCTGCAGCGACTTGCTCTGCCTCCCATTCTTGTCGCGAAGCGTCGTATTGAGTTGGATCAAGCATGTAAAGGACGCGGCTTGGCGAGAAGGCTGAACCTGCAATTTCGACATCACCGTATTCGTCATCGAGCAAGGCATTGAAAGTGCCAAAGTCCTCATAGCGGGGAGGATCTGGCGCGATGGGCTGGTTCGGAACCCGACGCCATGCGACCTCAAACAGGAAGCTGACCAGCGTATCGCAAAGCCCACCAAGCATCACCGCGTGCTGACGCTCAAGCGTGCCCCAATCTAGAGACCCACCATGTCTCATATTGGGAATGTTGCTGAGCTTCGCTAGTGCTACGGCGGTGTCGTCAATACCTTGCAGTAATTCGCCAAGGTGCTGGTTAATTCGCGCCGCCTCAGGGTGAGCGGCAATCGAGAAGTCAAGCGCCTGGATTACGCCGCGCATGCGGTCCGGGAACCCGCCGTTTCGACCGAAACTAATCCCGAGCAGCGGGGCCACGGTCGCGTGTGCAGCCTCGAATAGTGTGCGTACGTTCTGCAAGCAGAAGGCGGGCTGGCTCTCAATGCTGAGTTCAAGCGCTTCAACGTGGCGGCGCAGCGGCGCAGCACGGTCCGGGTGCGCATCGATCAAACTCCGGAGCATTTGGAGCGAGTATGGCACCGTCATGCAGCAGCAACGCACCGCTCAGCGTCGGCAATCCGTAGTTCGCCAGAGATGAGCTTGGGAAGAAGGGTGTTGCGCAACTCTGCTAAAGTCTCGCACTGATTGCGTGCGGCATCTGCACGTAAGAGCAGTGGTTCCGAAAGCATGTCGAACCGGCTCACAATGTTCCCGGGTGGTGCAGGCCAAGTCGTCGAGAGCAACGAGTCCGCCTGTACGCGCTGGTGACTCTTTGAGGTCCCTGTCACCATTGACGCTGCACTAGTTACAAGTGGCTGTGACGACAGCAGCATAGCTAGGTACGTGAAGCTCATTCCATGCCGAGCAGGGCGAAATGCTAGATACTCCGTCGAGGCAAGGGCCGGCCGGTCGGTTGTCGACACAACAGGCCAAATGCGCGGCGTTCCTGGATTAAGTTTGGCGAAGAGGACGACAGGGGGGGTAAGCCGCAATTTTAGGCTCTTGATATTGGATGCAGCTTCCAAAACTGGCTGCCGGCCAGCATCGAATGCAGGTATGCTGAAGTGTGAAACGGTCGCCGCCCCGAACTCGCTGGGAGAGCAGGTTGTCCGATCCAGTTCGCCCAGTTTGCTGAGAGGTTGGATATGCCATCCTCTTGGTAACCCGTCTTCGCCAAAGTTATCTGGGAACAGGACGGCGAGCTCGTCAGGGAGGCCGGTGGAGCGGCGTTCGGAGCGAGCGCGGACGGGGTCAAAGTCGACGAACCAGCTTTTGAACAACGCTCGCGCTATCGCTTCCAGCGTCTCCGCCATCCGCCGGTTCATCTCGACCTTTTCGTCGATAGCATTGAGAACGTCAGAAATTTTCTCCTGTTCCGGCAAAGTCGGCAGATAAAATCGAAAGGCCTTAATGCGGGATGGAGACGTGTGTCTCACCGTACTGCCTGTCGCACTTGCGAGCACTTCGGCTCGATAAGCTGGCGAACGAAAAAGCCAATAGGCGAAGTCCAGACTCAGCAGCGTCTCTGATAAACCTACAATCTTGCCAATTCTCTGGTTGTGAAGATATCGCCGACCGTCATTTGGAATGCGCGCAGAATACCCTAGTGTATCTCCAGCTTTACTCAAGTCAGTCATAGTAACTACTAAATCACCCGGCGACAACTCATAGGTTTTGGGAACATCACCATGAAAATAGCGTGAGGCGTGGGGGTTGAATCCACCACCGATATAGAAATTCCCTGGAGTTAGAAGGACTGGTCCAGGTAGTTTCTCTGAAAAGAATTTACCCTCGAACGCGAAGCCGTGCTTCACCTCTAGCAAATCACCAAGCGTAACTTCAAACCAGTCACCAGCCATGACCGACCCCGGCCAGCGCCTTTCGAATCCGCTCGTCCAGCGCTGCTCCCTCAGTCATCTGGCCTCGCAACGTTACCGCCAGATGAGTCATCCGCAACTCGAACGCCTCGTCGTCCTCGTCGTCGGCGGCTACCGTGCCGACATAGCGACCCGGCGTTAGCACGTAGCTCTGGGCGGCGATCTCTGCCGTAGTTGCCGTCTTCGCGAAACCGGGAACGTCGACATACCGGCCGCCCGTCTCACGCCATGCGTGGTAGGTGTTCGCCACGCGCGCGATATCAGCGTCGCTGAGCACCTTCAGCGTCCGGCTCTCCATGGCACCCAAGCCGCGCGCGTCGATAAACAGCGTCTGCCGCCGGCGGTCTCGCAGCTTCATGTCGCGCACGAGCCCATTCGACTTATCACGTGTCAGAAACCACAAACTGACCGGAATCTGGGTTGTAAAGAAGAGTTGTCCCGGGAGGGTGACAATGCAGTCTACCAAGTCCCCCTCCACGATCGCGCGACGAATGTCGCCCTCACCGGATTGCTGACTGGAAAGCGCACCGTTGGCCAGCACGAATCCTGCGTAGCCGTGCGGCGCGAGATGGTGGATGAAGTGCTGAACCCAGGCAAAATTGGCGTTCCCAGCCGGCGGCACGCCATATGTCCAGCGCTCGCCGGTGCGCAGTCGCTCGCCACCCCAGTCGCTGTCGTTGAACGGCGGGTTCGCCAGCACGAAGTCGGCTTTCAGGCCTGGATGCAGGTCTTCATGAAAGCTATCGGCCCATTTGGGACCGAGATTCGCCTCAATGCCACGAATAGCAAGATTCATCTTCGCGAGCCGCCAAGTAGTCGCATTGCTCTCCTGGCCAAATACCGAGATGTGGGCGGCGTCGCCTTCGTGCGCGGCCACGAAGCGCTCAGATTGAACGAACATGCCGCCCGAGCCGCAACATGGATCGTAGACCCGCCCCTTGAATGGTTGCAGCATTTCAACAAGCAGGCGTACTACGCAGCCTGCTGTATAGAACTGACCTCCCCGTTTACCCTCCGCGATGGCGAATTGGCCAAGGAAGTACTCGTAGACGCGTCCCAGCACGTCTTGACCGTGATGCGCGTCCCGAAAGGCGAGATCGGAGAAAAGCTTGATCACCTCGCCGAGGCGTGTCTGATCCAGCTCCGGGCGAGCATAGTTCTTTGTCAGCACGCCGCGTAGCTGCGGGTTTTCCGCCTCTAATGCGATCATGGCAGTGTCGATCAGCGCACCGATGGTGGGCTCAACGCTTGTCGCCCGCTCCTTGAGCCACGTCCAGCGAGCGTGCTCGGGCACCCAGAACACGCGCTCAGCTGTGTAAGCGTCGCGGTCTTCGGCCAGCTCTTCGGCAAGGTCACGCGGCGTTTCCGGATCAGCCAGGATTTCGGCCCGGCGCTCATCGAAGCGATCGGAGATGTACTTCAGAAAAATCAGCCCAAGCGCGACGTGTTTGTACTCGGCTGCATCCATGTTGCCGCGCAGCTTGTCAGCGGCTGCCCACAACGTTGTCTCAAAGCCGTTCGTCTTAGCCGGCGCATCAGCGCTATCAGTCTGCGGTTTGCGCCCCCTGGCCACTTGCCCCATCCCCCGTGTTGGTTGTCGAACGGATCACTGTAAACAGGCTAGGTCAAGGAAGCCTGTACCGGCTGACATTGCATCACGGCATCTCATCACCAGCACGAGGCGGATTGCCGCCGCGCCGCCCAATCACCTGATCGAACGCCTTCCAATCAGCCCGGCCACGCCGCTCGGCGAGGTAGCTTGCAGTGCGCAAAACGGCGACCTTCTCGGCAACAGCCTTCGCAACGAACTGGTTAGACTTGTACCTTCCGCCGCAGCCAGAGGAGCCAGACATTCACCGGTTTCACTAGGTCGATCTTAGTGAGCTTGTTCAGCGCATTAGACGCCTGATTGGAACCGCACTTTATAGGTGACCAACGTTTGAAAAGTCCGAATTTCTGAAACGATTGTAGACATCGGCTGGGCACCGTCGCTGAAGCACCTCGGCTCGCCTGCAAAAAATAGGCCCCCACCTTCGGGGGCGGGTCTGCCACAAGCACCCCACCCAGCGCAGGCTTTCTACCTGCCTATCTACCCGGAAAAGGCCCAAACTCAGGGTTTGCAGCCTGGCGGCACCATATCCTATTGATATGATTGGCGTCCCGTAGGGGATTCGAACCCCTGTTACCGCCGTGAGAGGGCGGTGTC
>CAXTCJ010000013.1:0-73083 GCA_964242215.1 uncultured Acetobacteraceae bacterium
CCACGATCGGCGCGATCGACTTCGCGGGCGGCACCGTGGTGCACATCAACGCGGGTGTCGCGGGGCTCGTGTGTGCGCTCGTGCTGGGCAAGCGGGTCGGCTACGGGCATGACAACATGGCGCCGTTCAACCTGACCTATGCCGTGATCGGCGCCTCGCTGCTGTGGGTCGGCTGGTTCGGCTTCAACGCCGGGTCGGCGGTGGGCGCCGGCGGACGCGCGGGCATGGCGATGACGGTGACGCAGATCGCCACCGCCGGCGCGGCACTAGCCTGGATGTTCGCGGAGTGGGCGAGCAAGGGCAAACCCTCGGTGCTGGGCATCATCTCGGGCGCGGTGGCGGGATTGGTCGCGATCACGCCGGCGTCGGGCTACGTGCTGCCCGGGCCGGGGCTGATCATCGGCATCGCGGCCGGCGTGATCTGCTTCTGGTCGGCGACGGGGCTGAAGCACGTGTTCGGCTACGACGACAGCCTGGACACCTGGGGCGTGCACGGCATCGGCGGCATCGTCGGCGCGCTGCTGACGGGCGTGTTCGCCTACGGCCCGCTCTCGGCCACCGATGCCAGCCCGGACGGCACCGTCGGCGGGCTGGCGCAGCTGCTGAAGCAGGGCGAGGCGGTCATCATCACCCTGGTCTGGAGCGGAGTGATCAGCTTCATCCTGCTCAAGCTTATCGACGCCGTGATCGGCCTGCGCGTCACCCGTGACCAGGAGATGGAAGGGCTCGACATCGTGCTCCACGGCGAGACCATTGGCTAAGCCTGGCGGCTAACGTCGCAACAGCGGCAGTTTGGCCACGAAGAGGGCGCAGCCGGGAGGTTGCGCCCTTTTCCCGTTCTGGTCCCGGCGGTTCCCGGCTATACCTGCCACCTCGGTTCAATCAGCAGGGTTCTGACGCATGGCTGCCGTTGCCCCGGCGCGACTCCTCGCCTCCCCCGCAATCCGCACCCTCATCGGCCGCCGCCTGGCGGAGTTCGGCGGGGTGGCGCTGGGCTTGGGCGGCGTGGCGCTGCTGGTGGCGCTGGCCTGTTACAACCCGCTCGACCCGTCGCTGAACACGGCGACGTCCCGCACGGCCACGAACCTGGCCGGCCCGGTTGGCGCCGTGGCGGCGGACCTGCTGCTGCAGAGCTTCGGCATTGCGGCCGTGCTGCCGTCGCTCGCGATGCTGGCCTGGGCGTACCGCATCGCATCGCATCGCGGGTTGGGTAGCCTGGCGGCACGTTTGGCCAGCACGATTGCGGCCCTGCCCGTGGCCGCAAGCCTCGCATCGGCCATCCCAACCCAGGCAAAATGGCCGTCCGACGCTGGGCCCGGGGGCGCGATCGGCACCGTGATCGCCAACTCCGCCGGGTCGTACGCCAGGGTGCTACTCGGCCCATTCGGCGGCGCTGCCGCCACGCTGGTGGGCTTGCTGGCTGCTATCTTACTGATCTGGCTCAGCTTCGGCCTGTCGGTCCGGGAGTGGAAGGCCGCCGGCCGAGTCGCGGGCGGCTCGCTGGCGCAGGGTGGCAAGGCCGGGCAGCGGGCAGCCCGGCTGCTGCCGCGGCTGATGAGCGCGTTCCGCTTGCGCCGGCGGCCGGTCGAGGAGCGGGTATCGCGTCCTGGATACCGTCCTGATGCTCGGCCCGATCCGCGGCCCGGTTCCAGGCTTGATCCCCGTCCTGATCCGCGTCCCGATCCGCGCCCCGACCCTCGGCCAGCATCCCGGCGGGAGCTCCCCCCTGCGGAGCGGATCGCCGAACCCTCGCCGCCGCCGCGGGCACCCGCCCCCCGCATCGCGCTACCGTATCCAGCACCGGAGCCCGGAGCGGCACCGCCCGAAGTCGAGTCGGATGAGGGTCTGCGTCCGTCGCCCACCGCCATGCCGGCCCCGCGTCCTCGGATCAGCCTTCCGCTTCGCAAGCCGTCAGTGTCGCGCCAACCCAGCCTGCCATTGCCCGAGGCAACGCCGGGCGGCTGGCAGACCCCGCCTTTGTCGCTGCTGAAAGCCGCCCCGCCGCGGGCCAGCTACGGGCCGAGCGAGGAAGCACTGCAGGCCAATGCACGGCTGCTGGAATCCGTGTTGGACGAGTACGGCGTGCAGGGCGTCATCCGCGACATCAAGCCCGGCCCGGTCGTCACCCTGTACGAGCTCGAACCCGCCCCCGGCATCCGCTCCGCCCGCGTGATCGGCCTGGCCGACGACGTCGCCCGGTCGATGTCCGTCACCGCCGTCCGCATCGCCACCGTGCCCGGCCGCAACGTCATCGGCATCGAGGTGCCGAATGCCAAGCGCGAGACGGTCTTTTTGTCCGAACTATTCGGCTCCGAGGCGTTCGAGAAACACCCGTCGCGCCTAACCCTGGCGCTCGGCAAGGACATCGGCGGCGAGCCAATCCTGGCCGACCTCGCCCGCATGCCCCACTTGCTGGTGGCGGGCACCACCGGCTCCGGCAAGTCGGTCGGCATCAACGCGATGATCCTGAGCCTGCTATACCGGCTCAGCCCCGATCAGTGCCGCCTGATCCTGATCGACCCGAAGATGCTGGAATTGTCCGTGTACGACGGCATTCCCCACCTGATGGCCCCCGTAGTGACCGAGCCTGCAAAGGCCGTTACCGCACTGAAATGGACCGTGCGCGAGATGGAGCGGCGCTACCGGGCGATGAGCCAGCTCGGCGTGCGCAACGTCGGCGGCTACAACGACCGGGTCGAGGAGGCACAAGCCCGCGGCGAGGTGGTCACCCGGCGCGTGCAGACCGGCTTCGACGCCGAAACCGGCAAGCCGATGTTCGAGGAACACCCGCTGGCGCTGGAGAAGCTACCGTTCCTGGTGGTGATCATCGACGAGATGGCCGACCTGATGATGGTCGCCGGCAAGGAGATCGAGATCACGGTGCAGCGCCTCGCCCAGATGGCACGCGCCGCCGGCATCCACGTGGTGATGGCGACGCAGCGCCCCTCGGTCGACGTGATCACCGGCACGATCAAGGCCAACTTCCCGACCCGCATCTCCTTCACCGTGATCAGCAAGTTCGACAGCCGCACCATCCTAGGCGAGCAAGGCGCCGAGCAACTGCTGGGCCAGGGCGACATGCTGTATATGCAGGGCGGCGGCCGCATCGGGCGGGTGCACGGGCCGTTCGTGTCGGACAAGGAAGTGGAGGACGTGGTCGCCTTCCTCCGCGCCCAGGGCGAGCCCGCCTACCTCGAGGAGGTGACCGAGGCGCCGGACGAGGATGAAACCCCGGCCCTGCGCGGCATGAGTGGCGAGTCCGGCGACGGGAACCTGTTCGACCAGGCCGTGGACATCGTGGCCCGGGAAGGCAAGTGCAGCACCTCGTTCATCCAGCGCCACCTGTCGATCGGCTACAACAAGGCCGCAAAACTGGTGGAGCAGATGGAGAAAGAAGGCATCATCAGCCAGGCTAACCACGTCGGTAAGCGAGAGATCCTCGTGCGCCGCACCAACGAGGATTGAACGCTAGTACGCGTCAGTCTCGATGTAAAAACCGCCAACTAAATGGCCGACCGTCCGCGTGCGCGGGGACGTCGTTTCATCGGTTTTGGTGCCGATCTCGTTCGCCATTGTTCCGCTTTCATCATAGACGAGGGCTCGAAACACGGGAGGGCCTAGGAAGCCCGTTGCACCCCACCCAATTCTGACTGGCTCGTTCCTGCTGTTGGCCCGGATCGCTGACCGAATGGCTGGATAGGTCAATGCCAAGTGGACGTAGTCACCGCCGAGCATGGCAAAGACCGTCAGGACGCAACCGAGCGTCAGCGTCGCTGTGCGATCCGCCGCCAGCCGCCACCGAGTTTTCGCGATCGCCAGGATCAAAAAAGCGATCGAGGTCAGCAGCCATATCGCCGTGACGAGCAACACGGCGACTGTGAACAGCAAGGCCAAAAATTCACCAGCGCCATTAGCAAAGGATCTGATTGTCGCATCGGCCAAAACCAGCATGACAACGGCTACGGCAAATCTGACCCGCGGCATGCGCAGGAAGGCAACAACGGCACCAGGGAGAACCGCGGAACTCATGGCAAGCAATCTACTCCGCCGCTCGAACGGGGAGGAAGCACGACGTCAGGCGGCTACCGCTTCACTGCGGCTAGTGCTTTGACCTCCCCTGTGCCACGAGACAATGTACGACGGACAAAGCGCGACGGATCGACCATGAACTTCACCATCGGCTGCACCCTGCGCTACGACGTCGAGACACTGACGCCGTTCGTGTTCAACCTTGAGGCAGCGCGATTCCCGCGCCAGCAGATCCTGCGCGAGACGCTCACCACCAACCCGGCCCTGGGCGAGCCCGACAGGTTCGAGGCAGCGGAGAGCGGCAACCGTTATCTGCGGTTCCTGGTTCCGAAGGGGCCGTTCGAGATCGAATATCTGGCGGAGATCAGCCTCGATCCGCTGATGCTGGACCCGACCGACGTGACGGAAATCGCCGCCGGGTCGCTGCCGATGGAAGTGCTGCCCTACCTCAATGCGAGCCGGTACTGCCAGTCCGACCGGCTGAGCCGCTTCGCCAACCGCCAGTTCGGCCACGAGCCGGCGGGGCATCAGCGGGCGACGGCGATCTGCAACTGGATCCGCGACAATGTGGACTACCAGGCGGGCACGTCCGACGCGTTGACCAGCGCCTACGACACGCTCGGTGACCGCGCCGGCGTGTGCCGGGACTTCGCCCATCTTGCCATTGCGCTGTGCCGCGCGGTCGGGATTCCCGCGCGGTATATCAGCGCGTATGCCTGGCAGCTCTCGCCGCCCGATTTCCACGCGGTGTTCGAGGCCTACCTGCACGGGCCGGGCGGTGGCGCCTGGTATCTGTTCGACCCGACCCGGATGGCCGCGCTGGACGGGCTTGTCCGGCTCGGCGCCGGGCGGGATGCGGCGGACGTGGCGTTCTGCTCGATCTACGGCACGGCGCAATCCCAGGCGCCCTCCGTGTGGATCAAAGGCCCGACGCCGAACCCGATCCGCACCACCCAGGCCGTGAGCACGCAAGCGAGCTAAGCTACGGGCGGCTCGTGGGGCGCACCCTGCCCCGATTATCTCCCGCTTTCCGGCCCTCTCCGCATGCCGTGGAAGGGAGACCCATTGCCGCTGGATATTTCATGGACGCGACTTCCAAACGACTTCCTTTGCTGCTTGGCTTCCTGGCCGCGGTCGGCCCGCTCTCCACCGACATGTACCTGCCCGCCTTCCCGGCGATGGAGCAAAGCTACGGCGCGGACCCAGGCGCGGCGCAGGTCACCCTGGCGAGTTGGTTCGTCGGACTGGCCTTCGGGCAGCTGACCCAAGGCTCGCTCACCGATCGCTTCGGCCGCCGGGCGCCGCTGTTGGTGGGGCTCGTGGTCTACACGCTCGCCTCGGTCGGCTGTGCGCTGGCGCCGAATCTTACGATCCTGACCGGGTTGCGCTTCGTGGCGGCGTTCGGGGGATCGGCCAGCATGGTGATCCCCCGCGCCGTCATCCGGGACCTGGCGGACGGCCATGCGGCAGCCCGGCTGATGTCGCAATTGATGCTGGTGATGGGGGCGGCCCCGATCCTGGCGCCGGGGCTGGGCGGCGCCATGCTGCTCGTGGCCAGTTGGCGGCTCATCTTTTGGTTCGCGGCGGCACACGGGCTGATCTCGATCCTGCTGGTGAGGCGGTTCCTGCCCGAGACACTCCCCCGGGCGCGTCGGATGCACCTGGGGATCGTGGGGCTGCTGAGCCGGTATGTCGTCGTCGTGCGGGACCGGGTGTTCCTGGTGTACGCCTTGACGGGTTCGTTCGTGATGTTCGGGCTGTTCGCCTATCTCAGCGGCTCCTCCCCGGTCTACATCGGGCTTTACCGGCTATCGGCCGCGGAAAGTGGGGCGTTGGTAGGGTTTTGCGCCACCGGCTTCATCATGGGCTCGCAGCTAGCACCTCGCCTGCTGCCGCGGTTGGGCCTGGGACGGGTGCTGCGCCTGGCCTCGCGGGCCTTCCTGTTCGGCACCGTCGTGATGTGCGGCTTCGCGTTCGCTGGCGGCTTCGGGGTTTGGAGCGTCGTGCTGCCGGCGATATTCTGCACGACCTGCATGGGCGTGGTGCTGCCGAACGCCTCGGTGGGCGCCCTGTCCCGCCACGCCGGCAATGCGGGCAGCGCGTCCGCGGTGATGGGGATGCTCCAATTCCTGCTGGCGGCGATCAGCGGGTCCCTGGTCGGGCTGCTGACCGACGGAACCGCTCGGCCAATGGCTGCACTCATGTTAGTTGGGGCCGCCTGTGCCACGTTGGCGGACAGGTTTCGCGCGAAAGATCCGATCCGATGACCGACGCCACCACTCTCCTCGGCCGCCTGCTGCTGAGCATCCTGTTCATCTGGGGAGGCTGGGGCAAGCTGATGGCAGCCGCCGCCACCCAGGCCTATTTTGCCAAGGACGGCCTGCCGATGCCGGAAGTGGCCGTTGCGGTGGCGGTGTTCGTCGAATTGGGGGTCGGCCTGGCCCTGCTGTTCGGGCTGTTCACCCGGGTGTCGGCGATCGTGCTCGCCGCGTGGTGCATCATCACGGCGCTGATCGCCCACACCAATTTCGCGGACAACAACATGAAGATCCACTTCATGAAGAACCTCGGAATGGCCGGTGGCTTGCTCTACGTGTTCGCCTTCGGCGCTGGACGCTACAGCATGGACGCGCTGATCGGCCGCCGCCGAGCCCTCGTTGTCTCCGCGTAACCATCCACCGTCATGCCAGGCCTTGAGCCTGGTATCCACGGGGTTGGGCTGGTGAGGTCAGACGAGCGTTTGCCAACATCGCATGCAACACGGCCCGGCCGGCGTTTGCGGAGCCCCGTGGGTACCAGGCTCCAAGGCCTGGCATGACGGTGGCTAGGCGACGGGGTTGGTCAGGGCTGCCAGCAATACGGCGGCGGCTTGAGCCACATTCAGGCTTTGCACCGGGCCGGCGCCCAGGATGCGCACCCGGCGGCGGCAGGCCTCCCGCGCGTCCAGCGACACCCCGATCTCCTCGTTGCCGAGCACGAGCGCAATCGGCCGGTCTCGGGGCAGCGTTTGCAGCGGCATGGCATCCGCGGTGAGGGTCGCCGCGACCGTGCGATAATGCGGCTCGAGCGCCACGATCGCCTTGCCGAGATTGCGCGTCTTGTGCAGCTCGAGATATTCGAGCCCACCCTCCGCCGTGCGATAGGCCGCGTCCGACGGGAAAGCCTGTCCCGGCACCTCGTGGAACAACAGCCCGCCCGCCCCAAAAAACGCCGCACTGCGCGCGATCGCACCGAGGTTGTGCGGGTTGCTGACCCGGTCCAGCACGACCAGCAGCTGCATCCGCGGCGGCCGGACGAAGTCGATGATCTCGACCCGGCGGGGCTCGGCCACCACGACGATGCCGCCGTGATGGATGGAGCCGGCGGCGCGCTCGATCTCCGCCTCGTCCAGCATGCGGTACGGACGGCGCAATTTCGCCATCAGCGCACACAGCGGCCCGGCGTGCTCTTTCTTTGCGGGGATGTAGAACAGCCGCTTAGCCGCTTCCGGGCGCCGGGCGAACACGGCGGCGACGGCGTTGGCGCCGCAAATGCGATCTTCCTCCATGAGGGGTGCTTCGGCTGGGCAGGCCATGCTGTCAACATTGACAACAGGCGTGCGCACCTCGCCCCTTGCCGGGCCCGTCCCATCGAAGGAAGCGGGAGAAGCGGAGGCCTTGCCATCACGGTGCCACCTGCCCCAGCCATCCTGGTCGAGGACAACCGTTTCGTCGTGCTGAACAAGCCCGCCGGCCTGCCTGTGCACGCCGGGCCACGCGGCGGCCCGAGCGTGGAGGACTGGTTCCCGCTGCTGTCCCGGCGGCGCGACGGACCGTGGCTTGCCCACCGGCTGGATGCGGACACGGCCGGGTGCCTGGTGATCGCCCTGCGTAAGACGCCGCTGCTGGAGGCACAGCGTGCCTTCGCGGACGGGATGGCTCGCAAGACCTACTGGGCGGTCGTGCGCGGCGCGCCCGCAGGCATGTCGGGGCGGGTGGATGCACCGCTGGCCAAACAAGCCGATGGGACCGGCTGGCGTATGGTCGGCAGCGCCCAAGGACAGGCGGCGGTGACGGAATGGCAGGTGCGCGGCCAGGCGGATGGGATGACGTGGCTGGAGCTCCATCCACGCACCGGGCGCACACATCAGGTGCGCGTGCACTGCGCAATGCTCGGCTGCCCGGTGCTGGGCGATCCGGTCTATGGCGATGGGGTGGGACGGCTGCATCTACTGGCGCGGGCCATCACGCTTCCCCTGGTCCCACCGCTCGTTGCGATCGCGCCGCCGCCGCCGCATATGGCGGCAGCATTGCACGCGTGCGGCTTCCTGCCGGTGGGCGCGCCGGAGTCATAGCGCGGCGGCTTGGAGCAGGGCGTATCTTCGGCTAACTGGAGCGATGCCCACGCGCTTGCTGCTTAGCCTGCTCCTATGCGTTGCCATGTGTGGATGCTCGGTCGTCGTCAATACGGAGTTCGTGCGCCCCGACCAGGCCGGGCTCGTGCTCGGCAGCAGCACGGAGGCCGATCTCCGCAGGGTGGAAGGCGCGCCGCAGACGGAAACGGTGACGACGGTGAGCTACAACGGCGGCGATCATCCACAATTCGGCTGGGCCAAGGGCGCCGCGCGGCGCTACGACCTGCTGGGCTATAACGTCGCACGGCGGAACAACTTCACCGGACAGGCTTCCGGTCGCACGGCACAGTTCCTTCTGGCGGATGGGCGGCTATACGGGTGGCAGTACCAGTCCAGCGACCCGGCCGCATCCACCGACTTCGACGAGGCCGCGGCCCAGGCCCTGCTGGGGCCGGGAGATGCGACCCGGGCCAGGCTCGTTGCCCTGCTCGGGCCGCCGGGTGGCTTGCGCCTCTATCCGCTGACGTCGGCACCGGGAATGAGCGTTGCCAGTTGGGCGTTCATCGGGCCGGACAAGGCCACCGGCAAGCGGGTCGCGAAGTCGGTCGACATCCTTTTTGGCTCCGATGACCGCATCGTCAGCTACAACGCGCGCCAGGCCGACGCGCCACTGCCCGCGCCTGCTCGCACGACGGTGGTGCCGATCATCATCCGTTAGCGCAGTTTGTCCGCCGACCGGTACGGCCCGATTGAACGGCTCTAAGTATGTGGCTTCGTATCGATGCCGCTGGTCGAGTTCGTGTGCGATGCCCGGAACAGGTATTCGACCAATCGGCTGTCCGGCCCGAATGTGACGATCAGCAATCTGTCCGTACCCTCGCCACCGGAATCGAAGAAGTTGACGATCGGGATGAAATTCGTCGCATGGGGCTGGCTGGTGCGCAGGCCATAGCTCCAGGTGGTGCGGCCGTTTTCCGAGGACTGGCTCGCGGGCTCGCCATAAGCCTGGCGAACGTCCTGCTCCGTCGTGATGGCTGGCTGCAGCTTTGCCGCCACCGTGTCCCGGGTTTCCGCCTGCAAAGCCGCCGTGCCACCGGAACAACCGGCGAGCGTGACTAGCAACAGCAGCGACCGGACCACCGGCCGCATCGTGGGGAGCCAAGTCTCAGCTAGCAACGATCACGTCGACAGTGCGCGCCAGGCTCGGCTGCCACGCTGGCAGTTTCACGCCGAAAATCCGGTCGAGCTTTGTGCAATCCAGCCGGGAGTTGGCCGGGCGCTTCGCTGGGGTCGGGTATTCGGCCGTGGTGATGGCGCTCACCGTCGGCTCCGGGCGGCCATGCCGGGCGGCTTCGGCGAAGATCGCCTGCGCGAACCCATGCCAACTGGTGCTGCCGGTCCCGGCAGCGTGGAACACGCCGGCGTATGACGCATCCCAAGCCGTCATCTTCGCGGCGACGGCCAGGATCGCGTCGGCGAGGTCGCCCGCATGGGTTGGGCACCCATGCTGGTCCCCCACCACCCGCAACGTGTTGGTCTTCTGCGCCACGGCCAGCATGGTGCGGACGAAGTTCTTGCCGGTTGCGTTGTAGACCCAGGCCGTGCGCAGGACGGCAGCCTTGGCGCCTGAGTCGAGCACCGCCTGCTCCCCCGCCAACTTGCTCGCACCATACACGCCGGTCGGGCCAGTGGCATCGTCCTCGGTGTACGGCGCGTCCTTGCTGCCATCGAACACGTAGTCGGTGGAGATGTGGATCAACGGCACGCCGTCGCGCGCGCAGAGCCGGGCTAGAGCCGCCGGGCCATCGCGGTTCGCGCGGTAGGCGGCGTCCACTTCCTTCTCGGCGGCATCGACCGCCGTCCAGGCCGCCGCATTCACCACCAGGCTCGGCTTCACCCGGTCGAACACCGCGGTGATGGTGTCGGGCTGGTCGAAATCGAACTCGGGCCGGCCTACCACGGTCAGGCGGCCCTCACCGCGCGCGGCCAGTTCGGTGGCGACCTGGCCGGCGCCGCCGGTGACGAGGATCACAGGCGGAACCAGGCCGGCATGTCGGCCCAGCGCGTCGCCACCTTGTCCTTCTCGGAGAGCTGCACGTCCGTCACGGGCCACGGGAGGTTCAGGTCCGGGTCGTTCCAGACGATCGCCCGCTCCGAATCCTTGTCATAGTACCCCGTCGTTTTGTAGACGACCTCGCTATCCGGCTCGAGCGTCACGAACCCGTGCACGAAGCCCGGCGGTATCCACAGCTGCTGCCAATTGGCCGCGCTCAACTCCGCCGCGACATGGCGGCCGAAGGTGCGCGAGCCATGGCGGGCATCGACCGCGACGTCCCAGATCGAGCCCTTTACGCAGCGCACCAGCTTGCCTTGGGCGTGCGGGTCGAGCTGGCAGTGCAGGCCGCGCAGCACGCCTTTCGCCTGCGACATGCTGTGGTTGTCCTGCACGAACGGCAGGTCGATGCCCACGTCGGTCATGGCACGCGCGGTCCAGGTCTCGGAGAAGAAGCCGCGCTCGTCGCCGAAGCGGGCCGGGCTGAACAGGATCACGTCGGGGATGGCCTGGCGTTCGTACTTCATGCGTGAACTCCGTCGGCGATTTCGAGCAGCAGGCGGCCGAGTTCCGTCTTGCGCAAGGCGAGCGCACGGGTGCGTAGGGTCGCCGCGTCGATGAAGCCCATGCGATAGGCGACCTCCTCCGGGCAGCCGACCAGCATGCCTTGGCGCGCCTGGATGGTCTGCACGAAGGTGGCGGCCTGCAGCAGACTGTCCGGCGTGCCGGCGTCGAGCCAAGCGCAGCCGCGGCCGAGGCGTTCGACGGCGAGCGTGCCCTCCTCCAGGTAGATCCGGTTGAGATCGGTGATCTCGAGCTCGCCCCGCGGGGAAGGCTTCACTCGGTGGGCGAACTCGGTGACGCGCTTGTCGTAGAAATACAGGCCGATCACCGCCCAGTTGGACAGCGGCGCCGTTGGCTTCTCGACGATTTCGGTCGCCGTGCCGCTCTCGTCGAACGAAACCACGCCGTAGCGCTCCGGATCGCGCACCTGGTAGGCGAACACGGTCGCACCGTGCTCACGCTGGGCGGTGGCCTGGAACACGCGGCTGAGATGGTCGCCGAAGATCATGTTGTCGCCGAGGACGAGCGCGCAGGCCTCGCCGTCGAGCCACTCCTCGCCGATCAGAAAGGCCTGGGCCAAGCCGTCCGGCGAGGGCTGCTCGGCATAGGTGAAGGTGCAGCCGAGATGGGAGCCGTCGCCCAGCAGGCGGCGGAACATCGGCAGGTCCACCGGGGTGGAGATGATCAGGATGTCCTTGATGCCCGACAGCATCAGCACCGACAGCGGGTAATACGCCATCGGCTTGTCGTACACCGGCAGCAATTGCTTGGACGCCGCCAGGGTCATGGGGTGCAGGCGGGTGCCCGATCCCCCGGCGAGCAGAATACCCTTCATGACGCGTTGCCCAGGCGTTGGCCGGAATACTTGCCGGCGCGGATGCGCTCCCACCAGGCCCGGTTGTCGACATACCATTTGACCGTCCGGTGCAGCCCCCGGTCGAAATCATGCGGCGCGCGCCAGTCCAGCGCCGCCTGGGCACGGGACGGGTCGATCTCGTAGCGGAAATCGTGGCCCGGGCGGTCGGTGACGAAGTGGATCAGCCGATCGCGCGGCCCGGCCGGGTCCGGTTGCAGCGTATCAAGCGCCGAGCAGATGCTGCGCACGACCTGCAAGTTGCTGCGGGGCTGCTGCGCGCCGATGGCCAAAGTAGCGCCGGGTTCGGCGCGCTCGAGTGCCAGGACGAGCGCCTCGGCATGGTCGTCCACGAACAGCCAGTCGCGCTCGTTGGACCCGTCGCCGTAGACGGGCAGAGGCTTGCCCTCCAGCGCGTTGAGGGTCACCAGCGGGATCAGCTTCTCGGGGAATTGCCACGGACCGTAATTGTTCGTGGTGTTGGTCACGAATGTCGGCAATCCGTACGTGTGCCACCAGGCCCGGACCAGGTGGTCGGACGCCGCCTTGCTGGCCGAATAAGGGCTGCGCGGATCATAGGGCGTGGTCTCGGTGAACGGTGGGTCACCGGCCTCGAGCGCGCCGAACACTTCGTCGGTCGACACGTGGTGGAAGCGGAACGCCGCCTTCCGGTCGGCCGGCAGCCCGGCCCAGTAGGTGCGCGCGGCCTCCAGCAGGACGAATGTGCCGACCACGTTGGTCTGCACGAACGGCCCCGGCCCGTCGATCGAGCGGTCCACGTGGGTCTCGGCCGCGAGATGCATGACGCAGTCGGGTTGATGGGTCGCGAACACCTGGGCCATCGCCGACGCATCGGTGATATCGGCCCGCACCAGCGTGTGCCGGGGGTCGTTCCGGGCCTCCTCCAACGCGTCTTCCGAGGCGGCGTAGGACATCTTGTCGACGTTGACGATGGTCGCGTCACGGTGGCGAAAAAGATGGCGTATGACGGCCGAGCCAATAAAGCCGCACCCACCGGTGAGCAAAACGCGCATAATGTGTCCCGTTACCATGGCCGCGACCTTGACGCCGGGCATTGCGGCGCAATCTGCCATCGGGCCCCGGCCGGGGCAACAACGGACCGTAGCGCCAGGGCTTGAGCCTGGGATCCACAGGCCCGCAATTGCCGGTTGCAGCGAACGCTGACGTCTCTCGCCCAACCGCGTGGATGCCAGGGTCAAGCCCGGGCAAGACGGTGACGCAGCGCGTGTTCTTATCCCAGGCGTTTGACCAGGCTGCGGCGATAATCCCGCTGCCGCCGCTGCAGGCCGGGAGCGGTACCGACCAGCCGCGCAATGGCGGCCTGGACCCGGGCCACCTCCGCAACGTGCGCCGTTTGGCTGAGCCGGGCCGTGACGCTGGCCTCGTGCCGGCGGTGGTGGTTGAGCGGCCGGGCTACATACGCGACCTGCGCCCCGTCCCGCGCCAACACCTCGGCATAGACCCGCCAATCGCCGGCCACCCGCAGCTCCCGCAATTCGGGCTCGCAGCGGCGCAACCCGACCAGCAGGTCCTCTCGCCGCCACAACACCGCGCTGGCGTTGAGGATGAGGTTGCGCTCCGAGAGGTGCTGCCGAAGGAACGCCGAGCCCTCGTACACGGCGTCCTCGCCGAGCACGCCGTCGCCGTAATACGCCTTGTGGTCGGCCCACAGCACGCCGCCGGCCTCGTCGATCGCCCGGCTGTCGGTGAAGGCCATGACAGCACGGGGCGCGCGGCCGATCGCTTCGGCGGCGGCGGACAGGAAGCCCGGATCCGCACAATCATCCGCCTCCGCAATCCACAGCCAGTCGCCGGTGGCCGTTTCGGCCGCGCGGAGCCACTGCGCGAACACCGAGCCGGATCGCCGGTCCTGCCGCTCCACCCGCAGTTGCCGCCCCCAGGCGGCGGCCGTCCGGCACGCCACGTCCACGCTCTGGTCGATCGAGGCGTCGTCCAGCAGCACGACCTCCAGCACCGGATAGGACTGCGCGAAGATCGAGGCGAGCCGCACCTCCATGTAGCGGTCGTAGTCGCAACTGGGCACGACGACGGAGACCTGGAGCAGGTTGGGTTTGGCCAATGCAATCAGGGCGGCGCTATAGGCCTCGAAGCGGAACGCCGCCCGGCTGTCCCGCGCCAGGGTCGCCCGGCGCTCCAGCGTCGTCTCGCGCACCAGCCGGTCGGCGGCATGCGCCATGCGGTTGGTGTCACCGAGCGGCACGCAACACCCGCCGCCGATGCGGGCGAGGAGTTCCGGAATGCCCCCCGTCTCCTCGAACGCGACCACGGGCGTTCCCGCCGCCAAGGCCTCGAGCGCCACCGACGGGAACGGGTCCTCGCGGGAGGTGAGCAGGAAGACGTCGGCGGCGCGCAGCAGGTCGGACGCATCGTCGCGATGGCCCAGATAACGGAACGTGCCGGTTGCCTCGGCGGAGGCGATCTCGGTGCCGAGATAGGCCTGGGTCGCCGGGTCGATCCCGCCGGCCCAGACGAAGTGGATGGCCTTGCCGGTCGCGCGGGCGGTCCGCCAAGCCTGCAGGAACAGGTCGAAGCCCTTGCGCAGGTCGGCGTAGCCCATGCCGAGGGCCAGGCTCGAACCCAGCGGCAGGCGCAAGGCCGCACGGACCGCACAGCGCCGCTCCTCGTCGATGATCGGCGGCATCTCGATCCCCTGCGGCAGGATTGCGGTGCGCCGCGGCACGGTGCCGACGGCCTCCGTACAGCGATCGCGGACCAGCTCGGCCGGGAACACGACGATCTCGGCGTCGTCCATCGCGTCACGCAGCGGGCCGATCAGACCCTTCTCGCGCAGCAGTCGGGGCAGTTCGTGGACCAGCAGCACCGACGGAATGCCGTGCCGCTGCAATACCGACACCACGCGGGCGCTCGCGGAGCTGTTCACGATCGCAGCGGTGCACCCGGCGGTGCGGGCGGCGCGGGCGGCGTCGTTCAGCTGTTCCATGGTCGACGCGATGGTGGTCGGTGCGATGGCGCGATACTCGGCCTCCATCGGACCGCCTTCGAGGATCAGGAACGCGATCGCCACCCCATGGTGGGTCTGCAAAGCACGGCCGATCTTCAGCAGCAGGGTCTGGGCGCCATGCCGCAGACCATCGTGCCCGACCAGAAGGATGCGGGTGCGCTCGCCGGGGGTGGGCAATCCGACCACGGCGCGGCAGGTCGCGTTCAAGAAGGCGCCGCCCCAATGCACGTCGGGTTCGAGCGTGGCGCCCTCGGCCCACTCGTTCCAGGCATTGATGCAGACCACCGCCTCCCCCTCCACCGGGTTGCGGCGGGCGTATCCGATCAGGTCCTCCAGCCACGCCTGATACAGCGCGGGGGTCGCGCCGTGCAGCACCGTGCCGGCCCCCTGCCGGCGGGGGTCGTTGTCCCAGCCGGGAACCGCGGTCTTGATCAGCGGGAAGGCGGGTGCCGGCTCGTCCACCGACGCACGGGCGATGGCGGCGTAGTCATACACCTCGGCGTCGAAGGCCGGGTCGAGGGTGTGGAGGCTCTCGTTGATCATGGGCACTGCGCCGGTGAGCTTGTGGGGTGGAAACTCGACGGCCGCGTCCATCCCGAAAACGCGCGGATCGGTGTCGCCGAAGCTCTGCGCCATGATGAAGATCGGATCTTCGCCATAGCCAGACCGGAACAGGCGGCGCCAGCGCTCGACAGTGGCCGCGGTGTCCGGGATCAGCCGCGCGCGATACGTCATCAGCACGGGGCGCCCGTTGAGGCGGATATAACGCGAGTCGGCGAAGTGACGGCCGAACTCCATGATCAGGGCGGCCTCGTCGCGGATGCGATAGTCCTGGCTGACCAGCACCTGGTCGTCGGAACCATCCCAGCGCCGGGTCCAATTCTCGTTGGCCCACATGAGGCAGAATGTACACCAAGCATAAAGGAATTTTCTTGTTTGTTTACAATAGTTTAATCTACTGCTAGCCAGCTAGAGGGTGGCCCTAGCAAGCAGGTAGCTAGCTGGTCGGATAATCCTCAGGCCCGGTCTGGTGAGCACGCGCCCCGGCAAAGCGGCCAGATCTCGGAAGCATTGAGCCCCTCCGTTGGCTCGAAAGCCGGTAGGTAATAGGGAGTTGCCACCCTGCCACGTGCGAGCCATAGCCGGTGCAGCCCGGATATGGCGGCTGGCGTGACCAAAACACTCATGGACCTGGGCGGGATGGTGGATGTGCTGGAGGCTTGGGAGGCGGCGCAGGCGAAGGCGGAGAAGGCGACTGCAGCCTAGCTGGCGGAGGGTTTCGGACGATCCCGGGGGCATGGGTGGTGAGTTAACCGTCAAACAATCATTGTTTAGCGTTGCCGTTGACTCATACGCAACGGATCGGTGATTATGCCTTAGTGGACATGTGGCGAAACGGCAGACGCGGCCGACTTCCAATCGGCTATCTCACAAGGTGTGCGGGTTCGAATCCCGCCATGTCCATCCGTCAACAGCCAAAGGAAAAAATGATGGCACGGGGGCAGAATGTGAAAGCGATAGAGGAAGCGATTGTTCGCTTAGAAGCGGATAGGGCTCTAGCAATCGCCAGCTTTGACGGTCGGATTGAGGGTTTGAAGCAAGCGCTACGGCTGCATACCGGGGCGGCTTCAACTTCAAACCCCTTCTCAACCGCCGAGAAAAAGCGGATTCGGCGCGGCAATCTCAAAGAAACAGTTCTGAGCCTCGCACAAGAGGTTGCCGAGAACGGGATGAGTTCCGAGGAATGCATCACCCTAGCCAAAGAAAGAGGTATCGACCTTGTGCCAGGCTCCGTTTCTAGCCTGTTGAGTAGGCTCAAAAACGATGGCGTCGTGTTTTTCGATGGTCAGCGCTACCGCCTGAAAGAATATGCGGGGCCACGACAAGCCGCATAAAGGAAACGCCCCAGCTTTCCACGGCTGGGGCGTCTTGAGGGGGCGGTCAAATTGCCGGTGCCAGGGACGGGCTGCGAACTCTTCCCCTGGGGTTCAACTCCCCCCGCCTCCACCTAAGCCCTGCCACTTATGCGAGTGGCAGGGCTTACCTTTTTGTGGCTTCCGACAAACGCCGCGCACCTAAATGCACGTCTCACAAGGATTTCCGCCAGAGCCAGCCTGAAGCTGGATGATCGCAAACTATCAATCAAACCAATTCGCACGCTGAAATTGACATACGCAAAACATGCGAACGAAAACATGCATTGCGAAATCAGTTCGGTATTTTTGGCAATCGAGTTTTTGGCGTGAACGGATTAGCGCTGCCAATACCCGCAGAAATCCGCGCTCGGTCCAGCCTTGAACGCCAACCCAAACACGCCGCGAACCTGGGCGCCGTTGCTGTCGCGGTTCGTCGCGACTCCATCCCACCCTTTGAAGGTCAAAGCCGCTCGCCTCGGTCGTCGACAAGCCGCATCCCTACCGCCGCGCACCCAAAATGAAATCCCCCGGCCCTACTCCTGATCCCCTGGTTCTCGCCGCCTGGACACTCCCGGCCCGCGCGCAGACAACCCAGCACACCCAGCCGGCAGGCCTGTCGTGCCTCGTCGCCGTCCGGTGTGGGCACCACGCGCTATGGCGTCTTCCACTACCAGGGCGAGCGGTATCACGGCTCTACGAAGGATGGTCGGTTTGAGTGCGAGGTCCACGCCAAGCGCGAGGGCGATCGGGCGACTCGCAACGGGCAAGTAACTAGCCGGCCCCATGCCCCGCCGCCTTGTGCCCGGCCTCCGTCGCGGCTTCCCGGAAGTATCGCAACAGGTGGATCCGTAAAGCGCTTGTCCGGCCGCCGGAGGTTACTTCCAACTCCGCTTGATGCACGACATCGCCTCGCATACACGCCTCACGGTGGCACACCTCATCCAGCAGTGCCCATAACTCGGGCTCAAGCCGTATGCTAGTTCGCCCGGTCAGGAGCATGACGTTTCGGTTTACTAGGCTGGTCACACTCATGCCCGGGTGCAGTTTGCCGGGCTTAATGGATGGAAACAGATCCCCACGGCACCCCACCCCACGTGTCCAGCACGATCAGATAGCGATTAAGGGCTGCCCGTCGATCCGGCGGCGGTGCGCTGGCGTCCCGAATAACATCCGCAAGTTCGCAGATGCCCATCCGGTTGATCGATGTTGATGGCTTGGCAGAGAAACCCATTTTACTACATTAGTATGCAGTCTCTCGCTTTACAATACCGCCGCATCCGTCTCGAACCAAGTCCTCTCGCCCCGACCGGGCGGTTTCGAACTGACCTACTACCGAGCGGGTAGTCTGGGGCGTAGCGGAGCAGAAGCTACCATCGTACGCTGGGGACAAGCTTGATCCGCGGAGCTGATGAAGATCCAACCGTCTCTAATCATCGCTGGTGAAAGTTAGGTGGCTTGGGAAGTTGCCAACGAACTGATGCGATGGGTGTTCGGTCTCCTGGACATCAAGAGGAGGGTCCAGACGCCCAATAGCTGGAATGCTGGCGCGGTCGGGTTGGATGCGGCCACTCGGCTAGACACCATCCCGCATCTACGCCACGCTCCCGTAACAAGTCGGGAGCCTCTCATGCGTTTCACCAACATCGCCGCCGTTCTCGCGTTAGCTTGCGCCACTGCTCAGGCGCAAACGGCGACACCCGGATCTGTCCGGTCCTCACCGACCCGGCCCTCGACGACAATGGCCACGCCCGCGCCAGGCGGTGGGCTAGGGATGGTTTGGGTGAACACGAGCAGCAAAGTCTATCACTGCCAGGGCGATCGATATTACGGAAATACGAAGCGGGGCAGCTACATGGCGGAAGCTGCAGCCAAGGCGGCCGGCGATCGTGCGGATCATGGGAAGGCTTGTTCGTAAGGGCATATCGGCACGACGACGCTGCCAAAGCCTGCCAATGGGAACACGCGGCTCTGGCGTTGGGGCGTGGCCCTTTCCAGTGAGGACAGGTGGGATGAGCAACGAGCAGTCCGGCGCCAAGGTCATTCCGTTCCCGCGCCAACTTCGGGTTGTGCCCGTCGAGCAGGACGCAACAATCGAAGCCTATGTAATATCTGCGATAGTTGAGCATGACGGCCGCACCTACGAACTGGAGGGCCTGCTTCAGCAACTGCCGCCCCTCTGCTTCCGAGAGGCTGTGTCGACGGTGCCGCGGTCTGGTCGAGAGTTATGGGACGAGGTGGTGCGCCGCTGGCCGGGCACGGCTGACGAGATCGTAGCTGGCGTGTTCCCGGTCGATAACGAAACGAAGTCTTGATTCACAGCTGGCGCAGTCGCGCCATGATGAGCGCGGCCGATAATGCCAAAGGGCGATCGCCGAGACGGAACGGCCAGCAACCTAGAACACGAACAGCGTCAACAGCCCCATACTGATGCCAAGGCAAACGCCAGGCAGATCAGGACTCCAATGCGTTCGCCGCCGGCATAGTCGGCTGCCATATGGCGTATGGCCATATGGCCATCGGGCGGGAGGGAATGGTTGGTTACCGCTTTCGAAGAGTCACACCTTAGGGCTGGGATCAAAGCCGGCGGCCAAATCCTGGGCGCGTTCATCGTTGCCCGCTCAGAAGAGGAGTTCGTGATCTACTTGCGGCCGAGCTGGGGTCGTGGACGTGGCTTCAAGATCGTCCGCACTTGGCGAGGTCTCTCGGACCCGACTCGAAGAGCATCATCTCTGCCGTGCGGCCGTGCCTGCGGATCTTCTGGCCGGACTTGCGGCGGATCACGGTCACCGGGTCCGGTGGTACGGCATAGCGCGGCAACGGGTCGTCCGGCGCCAGACTGCGCCACTACGCCTATCTGTGCTCAGATTTTGCCTGCCACGTGGGGCGAACGACCAAAGAATCGATGGTCTGCCGAGCATTCGCTTCTGGCATCGTCATCGGCACGCGTTCGATGAGGAACCATATTCCGAGCATCGTCGTCGTGGCCATGTTCCAGAATACAAAGGCGTAGATCGAACCTAGACCGGTTCGAAGCCAGCCTAGGTGGTAGGGCGAGACGGCAGCGCGAAGGCTCGGCGCCACGACCTCGGCGACGATCGACGCCATGTAGAGCACAAAGGCCACCATCGAAAGATAGCCAAACAGAAAGCAAACAAATTGGCGCCGGGACAGCGGCTTGCCACCTAGCGTTGGCGGGGTTCCTAGCATCGGCGCGTCAAGGGCTTTCCTCTCCACGGTGCTTACGGCTGCCAATGCCGCCACAAAGAAGGCTGCGAGAAGGCCAATCAGGTCATGCAGCCCCTTGATGAATCCGTCCGATCCCAGGATCGCAGGGCGCACCGGGAGCGCCATGAACAGGGCAACGGACAACACGGTGAGGATCAGTGGCCAGCCGTAGTCGAAGCCGAACTTCGCGCTATGCCGGATGCGTAGATATCGTGCAGGCGCCAGCATGCGGCGCCACGCGGGGGTCAGGCCGCCAGGGTTTGATAGGTCACTCACCAGAGGTTCTGGCGTAAGAGGAGTGCGTGCATTTTAGATTGGATTTCATCGACAATCGTCTCCGGGCATTGACCCATTGGGCCGCTGAACTGGCCGATTGGCTCAAGGCGAGCATACACCGTATCCTCGGCGTCCGCATGCTCCGTCGAAAAGCGCGGACTATGCTGCTTGTTGTCCGTGCCTTTTCGGAATTGAAGCTGAATGTCTTCATAGCCATGATCGCGGCCCCATCGCCGCAACCTGCCAAAGATATCCAGATTTAGTGCCTTTGACAGTTTTCGATCGACGATATGAGTTAGCCGGACAGTAGTAGGATGAATAAGATCGTTTTCGTCAAACCCCTCATCTGCGGGCTTGATTAACTCAATTCGACTTAGTCGTCCGCCGGTAAGATCTCGCTTGAGGTTTGCCGACAGCGGTTGTGTGGCATCAATGCGGGGATGATATTTCATAGCGCGTCCGGTCTCTGGGCTTACAAAGGACAGGCCACTGTCCTGGCAGGTTCGGCGGA
This sequence comes from uncultured Acetobacteraceae bacterium, assembly GCA_964242215.1. GTDB lineage: Bacteria > Pseudomonadota > Alphaproteobacteria > Acetobacterales > Acetobacteraceae > LMUY01. The sequence goes on from CAXTCJ010000013.1 coordinate 20,765, forward strand.
CGATCGCGTTCAGAAAACGGAGGGTCGTCAAGCGACCGAGCGATGGCACGCGCTCCAACAGCGCCCGCACCGGCGCTGTTTTAGGCCTCCCGGCAGAGCCAGCGATCACTAAATGACCCGCATGCGCGAGTGCATCATCGTCGCCCTTGCCGGCTGGCCTGACCTTGCCGCTTCCCATGTTCATGAAAGCGGGGTCGCTCGCCGCCGCATCGCCGTGATGAAGCAAGATGGTCAGCGTTCCATCCGTCCCGGGCCGTATGTCGGCAATGCGGATGAGATTTGCCCCGTCGTTAGGCAGGTCCTCGTCCTCGCTCGGGGCTGCTTCGCCGATGCTCATCGCAGCGCCACTCTCGGCATAGATCTTTTGGACCGCGCTGAAGAAGTCTTCCACCGACCAGCGGGGCGCTTCCGGGGGGATCATCGCGACCTTGAGGTTCATAAGCATGATCTGGCGTTCGTGGGCACTGAGAGCCATTCACTCTTCCCCGACTTCAAGCCGGCGAATCGCGGCTGTTTGGCTCAGCATGCTTGCGAGTTCGCATCAAGGCTAGCCAAGCCGAGGGGAGCCGCCTCAGGCTACGCTTGCTTAATGCCACCCACGACCGCGCCGGGCATGATCGTGCTCGGTCTGGCGTCATCAAGGTCCACAACGGAACCCCGCACGGTCCCGAATATACGGACGTCTCCCCCGCGATTTACAACGTCACCGACCGTGCCATGAACCATGGCGCTGCCGTCTCTGTTGACCGTCAGTCGTCCGATGACATCGCCAAATAGGCCAACTACGACAAACCGGAGCACCACAGCGTCCCCGCCGATCGTGCCGGTGAAGTGAGTAGAGTCGGCGAAAACGTGGCGCCCCTGTCGGTCGACCAAGTCGTACCGGCCCGGCCGCTTCAACGGCGGCTCGATGAGCGGCAGCGGAACGTCAGTGGCGCATTGAGCATGCGGCACTGTGGCGCGACCGGTCGCTGGTGACAATCGCACAAGCCACCGCAGCCCTTTGACGGGGGCCAGGCTGAATTCACTTCCTGCTTCTTCGATCCGGCTCAACAAGCATGCTCGGCAGGTCGCATCCCAACGCCTCGGACAGCGACGCCATCGTTCTCAGGGTGACGTTCTGTCTACCACTCTCGATTAGAGCGAGGCGCTGTTGTCCCACGCCTATCCGCTCGCCGACTTCAACCTGCTTCAACCCTGCTCGCTCGCGTTCGGCACGCACATTTCGTCCGAAGATGGCAACGTAGTCCGGCAGCGCTGATGCCGCGCCGCGTCTCATGTCCGATGCCTTAGCTGCACCCCTGGCGCATCCCCTCCAGTGAACTCGACGCCGGCTGCCTCTAGGGCAGCGCGGATGGCGCCAAGGCGATCAGTCGGGTTCTTCTGCAGGGAGGGCACGACCCGGCCGGTCCTTTCATATTTAGAGATCACGTGTTCTCCAAGCTCACAATGAGCGCCCAGCCTTTGCGTGCTCCACCCTAGCAAAGCTCTGGCGGCTCGGACCTGTTCGGGCGTGAGACATGCATTAGTCATCCGCCTCAGTGGCCTGCTGCTCGGCCGCCAAGCTGGCGGTCAAGAGTTGGCGGATCGCCCGTGGGCGCGTCGGGGAAGGCGCCGGCTGCAAGGCGATCCAGGCATCAAGTTGGGTCAGCTGGTTGGGGTGAAGACGAACACCAATAAGCGTTCCCATTCCAGTGGCGGGACGCCCGCGCCTTTTTGTTATCGTTTTCTCTTGCCGATCTGACATGATTGATGATAACAGAAAGTTGGCCTTACCACAATCAACACTGCCGCCCCTGGCCTGACCTATTCGGCCGCATCGCCGACATCGCCCTGGCCGCTACCCCGACACGAAAGAACAGGCCGTGGATACCGCCTGGGAGCCGTCGCCGGGTTGCCGAGCGGCTGATGGGCATGCGTCCCACCACTGACGCAGGCCGGCGCGAGAAGGCTTCCGTGGGCATTACGATCATGAACGAGGTAGCTGCCTGGCAAAGGGACAGCGAGTGGCAGTTTGCCGCAGCGGCGTTCAGGGCGGAGGCGTTCGGACAGTAGCCGCGAGGCCACCCGTAAAGACGTTACCCGCATCGCTTGGACAACCAGGCGAGCGGGGGGGGGGCGTCGGCCGGCGGTCAGGAACAGTATCGGGCAACCCGGGAATGGCCTGCGGCATTTGCCAGCCGGTCGGCGGTTGGTCGCACGGGCAGAGCGCCCCCGGGACATTTGGTGCCGAGTGCAGACGTGAACCGTCGGACCTCTGGGGTTGTGGACGAACGCTACAACCCTTTGTTCCGCCAAGTCGGAGTACGAAGCGTTGACGGTGCGTTAACCCCGTAACTCACAGGGTTATCCACAGAATCTGTGGATATCTCGACTGATCACCAACACCCCGCCGAGGTGCGCGACGTCATGCATTCACATTACGTAGTCGCCACAGTAGTTTTGCACCTTAAAGCCATAGCTAATGCGACGGCGGTGCCGGGCTTTAACCAAACCTGTTGTCCGGTGCCGCAGCCCACTCAGACCTCGGTCACTGGGCTGGTATCTGGGATGCTGGCCACCGAGCCCTCACTCGCGCCAGCATTCCAGATGTTACGCGCCTGGACTCGCGTTTTAACAGGTCTCAACGAGGGACCACAGCTTTAGCCCATCGTTAAGCAACCATGACACTGAGACATCAGCACTTCTCAGTGAGACTCGTTCCACTTTGTTGCCGTTTGTTCCCTGTTGTCGCGTGCGACGGGACGTTAGTTTTGCAAGCGGCTTTCTTTGCGCCGCCGCTGAAGCCGGACAAACGCCCGAGAAGCCGAAGAACTGACACCGCACCCCGCCGGAGTGTCGCGCACGTCGGCGGGGCTTTGGAGGCGCCGGGAAGGCCTTTTCTGGAGACGCCTACCGGCACCGCTGATGGCTTTCGCACGTCTCCACTGGGGAGACATTAGGATGAACTTTGGCCAACGTTTGGCTATGAACCGTCAGGATTTGCCAGGAAGGTTGCTGGGACACACGTGACTACACCCCGCCGGGCAGGTTCCGGCGGGGTATGCGCGATGGCCGCATCGTCTGCAGCGAGATCGAAGAGTATCGACTAAACCATTTTGCCACGGCCACGAGGGACGAAACCTCGAGCCTACGCCGGCAATAACAGCGGCGCTGACGATTGCGAGGACCAGGGCGTAGGTAGCGTTCACTGCTTGCCTTCCGGTCGGAGCCGCACGCCCGGCGGATCTCCGTTCGTGAACTCGACTCCAGCTTCCTGAAGAGCGGCCTGCATAGCTTCTGCTCGATCCATCTGAGGCTTCAATGAACGAGGGGGTTGAACGTAGCCCGTCTTTTCGAAATTGCTCACGACGTGCGTTCCGACGCCAGAAATCGTTCCAAGCTTGTCGCGCGTCCAGCCGGAGTAAGAACCGTGCCTGGGCACACTGCTCTGGTGTCATCTCATCAGTCCATTATCACTGGACCGATGGAGGAGGAGAATTGAAACGGAACTGTGTCGATTGCAGGATCAATCGCCGGATTTGGCGCCTTCCCTACGGTGGCACTTTCACCTACCCGCCCATCCGCTTCAGCAGAACACCCACGACCTTGTCGACCAGCACCTGCTCCTCCCGCTCGGCTGAGACGCGTTGTGCAAACTCGAACAGCGGCAGCGGCGCCGGTACGACGGGCCGGTGGAAGGCAGCCTTGGGCCGGAACTGGCGGCCATAAGCGATCAAGGGATCCACCGGCGGCGGTGTCACAGGTCGCCGCTCAGCCCGGTTGATGCGCCACTCGGCCGGCGCAGGCTGAGCAACGGGCTTGGCTACGTTTGTCGGTGCAGTGGCTGACCTCACGGCCGCAATGGCTTCGGCTGGCGTCGTCTCGAACCACTCGTTCCGCACGCACGACCGTGCCAGCAGCCGGTGCGCCCGGCGTTCGACTGCGTGCGCCTCGTGGAACGGGACGGCGACGGCGAGGTGCAGGTGTAGGTCGAACGGGACGGCGGTCTGGAGTGTGGCCAGGCGCTGCTTCGGTTCGGTGGCGATGCCGACTTTCTGCAAACCTTGGCTTGGCCCGATGACGTAGAGGTATCGGTGGGGCGGACGGAGACGGCGGCTCACTTGCTGCGCTCCCGGAGGCGAGCACCAGCGCCACCTCCGTTTTCGGGGATGAACTCCACCCCTGCAGACTCTAAGGCAGTTCGTATGACCGTCCGTGTGGCGGGATACGTCTCGCCCTGCCCCGCTTCAAAGCGACTCACTGTCATAACCCCCACTTGTGCCGCCTCTGCCAGCTGTTTCGCGGTCCATCCGAGTAGCCCCCGAGCTGCCCTACACTGCTCTCTCGTAATCATGTGATGATTTTCTATCGTTCTCTCTTGCTGCTGTAGGAGCATACATGCTATCAACATAGATAGAAAGTATGTTCGAGGCTGCAAATGCCCACCTACCAAACCCGCAATCCTCTCGCCCGCATGAACCCCCTCCGCTCCATCCCGCTGCTGCGCGTCGCCCCGGTCCGCATGTCCGACATGGATCTGGCTCTGTGGGAACTGGACCGCGCCAGTGTCGCGATCGACAGCCTGCAGCGCAGCTTCGATCACTCCCGCGAGTGCCTGGGCCGGGCAAACCGCGCAAACCGCGTTTGCCGTCGTCGCTTCCAGTTCGTGGCAATGAGCGGCTTGAACACCGCTCGGGCCCGTCTCCGTGCCGGGTTGAGGCGCGTAGCCGCCGCCCAGGCCGCGATTGCAGCGCTGCACGTGCAGCCGACGCTGGCGCCGGCAGCGTGATGGCCGAGCGCGACGCGGTCGAGTGGCTGCGGATGATGGCGCAGTACAGCCCGCTCACTGATTGCAAACCGCACTTCACCCGGATCGCCGACGAACTCGAGGCGCTGCGGGCGGAGAAAGTAGCCCTGCACGAGGCACTCGTCGCTCGCCGGAAGCTGGCGGCATGAACGCCCGTCGCGACATGCTGGCCGTCACGGCCGGTGCGGTTGCCGTCCTGCATATTCACAGGACGGAACACGATCAGTCACTTAGTCAGAGTTATCCACACCCTGAAGCTGCCCTGCTCGCCCTCTGCGCCCAACTCGAGAAAATGCGGACCGAGTGGCAGCGCCTCTATGACGCGACCTCGGACGAGGACGAACTGACCACGCCTGCCGATCACGCTTGGCAGGCTTACAGCGAGGACGTGTGGCCACGAACGGCGCTTCAGCCGAAGGGCTGCACAACCCAGGACGTGCCGGCGCTGTTGCTGACGCATCCGGCGATTACGTTGGAAGGGCTGCGCGCTAAGGCTGCTGCCATCCTCGCGCTGGACGAGGCCGCCGGTTACCTGATGGATTGCCGCGACGACAGCCTGGATCTGTCCCTGTCGGTGATCCGTGACGCCGCCGGGCCCCCTTTTCGTTCACCGGGCAAGCAGGCCAGTTCTACCGCCAGTAGGGCCGGTAGAAGCGGCGGTGGTAGTAGGGATGATAGAAGCGCGGACCGTAGTAATACGACCTGTAGTATGGCCGATAGAACGGGCGATAATACGGTCGATAGTAGTGGCGATAGTAGTACTGAACGGGTTGGATTAGCTCCGTCGCTGGAGCTACCGTTTTCGCCTTCGCCGAAATCGTTGTCGCAGCCAACGGCATGCAAGCCAGCAACGCGACTAGGATCAGCCTCCGAAGCATCTTCACCAAGCCTGATCTCCAATAATGGCGGCGACATCATGCCTCGCCTGTCACAGGAGGCAAGCGCTTCCCGCACCCTATTGCGCCCGGTCGCGCCAACGACCTGACGCCATCCGCGCCGGGCGGATCCCGGCTTCCAGACGGTCCGGCAGGCGCGCCAACGCCACGCCGGACCTGACCTCAAACAGGTGGTCACGCACATGTCCAAGGCTTCGAATACAGCTACCACGGTGGCGGCAGCTCCCACACCGGGGCTGCCGTCCACCTCCCGCCGCCGGCTACTCGCCGGGTCCGGGTTTGCTACCGCGCTGGCCAGCATCGGCCTGCCTGCCGCTGCTGCGCCCTCGCTCCCTACGGTGGGGAGTGATCCCGTCGTTGCCTTTTATGCCAAATGGCAGGCCACAGAGAACGCCATCGCCGCTCTAAACTCTAAGCACGTCGAGTTGCGAAACGCGTTCGTGGCCCGTTACGGCGACATGGGCCATCAAGGCAGCAATGACGAAGGCTGGCGCAACGACCCTCGCGCGGGTCAGCTACACGGCCTGACCCAAGCACTCAACGACGCGTGCGACGAAAGCACGGGCTTTATCGACGCAATGATGGAGACGCCCGCCACCTCGCTGGAGGGCATCCGCTGCAAGATGATCGTTGGCCTGGACGTCTGGAGGTTCATCGAAAGGCCAGGCGTCGAGGCGGAATACCACGACGACATGACCGTGGCCTTCCTGCGCGACGCCGCGCGCTTGCTGGGCGGGAGCGCTGTGGCATGAGCCGCCTCACGCTCCAGCGGGCACCGGACCCGCACGCGGCGCCGCCCCTGGCCATTGCCACCCGGCGCGACCTGTTCGGCACCATGGGCGCCCTGTTCCTGCTCACCGCGGCGGAGGCAGGCCCAGCAAAGGCGGCCGAGCTAGACGGCGAGCTGCTGGCCCGTTGTGCGGAGGCGCTAGCGATCGACCGGGAGAGCAACCGGTTGTGGGATGCTGCCGTGGCCGCAGCAGCCGACGCGCCGGCAGGCCACCCAGCATGGCAAGCCTACGACGACAACGAGGACGCCACGCTGGGCGAGTGGCACGACCTGGTGCGCCGGATCAGTGGCATGCCAGCACGCACCCCGGAAGGGCTGCGGATGAAGGCGGCAGTGGCACGGTCAGCCATGCCCGGTGAACGGAAGGACGACTTGGCCCCGTGCGATCGGCTTGCGCTGTCGCTGTACGCGGACATGATCGGGAGCGCGGTAGCATGATCCCCGCACCACTCGAGGCGCGCTTCATCCGCGCCCGCGTCGCCGTCGAGGTGACGCTGCACCAGCCGCTCGCCCGCAACCGGGTCAATGTCATTACCGGCAGGTTGGTCGGCACGATGATGGCCCGCGGCAAAGTCCACCACTACCGCGTGGTGGTGGGCGAAAGCGTGATCTATTTCGCGCCGCCGTCATGGCTGGTGGTCGATCCGCGGCCGGGCCTGTTGCAGTTGGAAGAGCTGATCTTGAACCAGTTGATCGCTGCCAACGCTGCGCTTGGCGGCGCAGCTCCGGTGGACGTGGCATGAGAGACGCCCTGCTCCCCGCCCGCCGCACTCGCAGGAATCCCCCTTCGCAGGTCGGCAACGTCGTGTTTCTTCACCCCGCGAAGAAGGCCGAACAGGACACCATTCAGCGCCTACAAGAGCGCAATAGACAGCGGGAAAGCCAGATTGCCGCCGGTCTGTCTCCTGCGGTTGTCACCCTCGACGGGCGCCATCGGGAATACGCTCAGGAATGCGCCGCACTCGGCTACGCCATGTGTCGCTCCACACTGGATGATTGGATTGAGATCGGCGAGCGAATGCTAGCCGCGCAGGGGAGGCGGGCATGAGCGGCCGCAGAGGCTTCCTCGCCCTAGTAGGTGGGGCCGGCGCCGTCACCGGGTCCGTGCTGTTCCGCAAGACAGCGGCGACGCCCACGCTGATCCTGCCGCCCGAGTTCACGTCCAGCAGTGCTTCGGCTGCACCGATGTCGCCCAGCCCGGTCGAAATGGATGCAGTCAATGCCGTCAAGGCGGGACTGTCACATGCCATGTTCGTGGATTGGCTGGAGAGCGGCTTGCGCCTGGTGGAAGATTGCAAGCCCGGTGGTGGCATCTTCGGTGCCTATTGGCGGGAAGCGGATCAAGGAATGATCCCCGAGCCGCCGAAGCGTCGCGTCGGCGAGGGCGGCCGAACCGAACACGAGGACGCTTACCTCAGGCAAACTCTCGGCGCCCTTAGAGGGTCGCTCGATCGTCAAATCGCATGGTCGAAAGCGCTCACGATCCGGCAGAGGGACGGATCGTGAGCACCCGCCGAGACTTCTTTGCCTTCACGGCTGGCGCTGTGGTGGCCAAGACCGTGCTGCCGCTGGCGGCGCGAGCGGAAGGTATCTCCGTTACGGGGATGCCTCATCCGGACGCTGACTTGATCGCGGCCTGCGCCGAGTTTGACGCCTGCGAGCGACAGACCTCCGTCATCCACGGCACCGGCTCGGATTGCGTGGTGGACGACGACGAGGCAAACCACGTTTCCGCCCCGATCTTCGCCCGCATGCACGTCCTGCTGGACCGCATGGACGAGCTGCGGGCCACGACACCGGCCGGCATCCAGGCGAGGGCCCACAGCCTCGCTCTGCACGGTGGGCACGGGCAATACTCGTTCGACTGTACCGACAGCATGGTCGGCCGATTGCTGGTCTACCTGATGCGGGACAGCGCAGCGTTGGGCGGGTCGGTGGGGGTGGTGCAGGTGCCACCGTCGCTAGATGCAGAGTTGCTGGAGGCGTGCGCTGCGTTCGATATCCTTGAGCGGGCCTATGTCGCGGCGGGTGGGGACTGGCATGCCGGCAGCCCCGAGGAGCTGGCCAGCGATGCCGAGCGGGAGCGTCTGTCGGAGGCTCAGGAGCCGCTGGTGGACCGCATCTGTGACCTGCACGCGGTCACCAGGGAAGGCATGGCAGCACGAGCACGCAGCCTTGCTTTATGGGACGGGGAGTTGATGAAGCCGCAGAAGGATACCGGCGGCTGGCTCACGCAAGCGATCGTGCGGGACTTGACCGGGTAAGACACCTTCAGGGCCAGCCCTGGACTGCAACAGCCGCCTGCCCTTACCGGTGAGGTGGCTTGCATCTGAGCGGCGCACCATAGCTCGGCCGCGGCACTGCCTGACCTGTCTGGACATCAAGCTGCGCTGCCAGACGTGCTTTATGGGCAACAAAGATGCTGATGTCTTTCGAGACCGTAGCCATCAATTAGGAACGAGCCAAGACGAGATTGTCGGCGGACGTCTTGGTAGGCTATGTGTCACGAAAGACACGGGACAAAAGAATGCCAACGGTCTCAAGCGGCGAGCATCTCACTATCGGGGCTGGCCAAACCAGTAGCGGTTTCACAGTCGACAACAACGGAATACTCACCGTTGATGCCGGCGGGAAAGCAGTCAATACGACCAACGATGGCATTGTCGAAGTCAGTGGGTCGACGGTCAGCACGTCGGATTATGGCGCCGACGACATCGTCTACACGGGCGGTACGACGACTAACACCTACGTCTACAGCCAGGGCGATCAACAGCTTTCGGGAGGAACGGCGACCGGAACCGACCTCATTTCGGGATTTCAGACCGTTTACGCCGGAGGTGTCGCATCCAATACGCTCGCAGGCGGTGCCGGAGCGGCGCTTGGCGAGCAAACCATCAGCAGCGGCGGCAAGGCCGTCAACACCAGCGTTGGCAATAATGGCGAGCAGATCGTCAGTGCAGGAGCCACTGCCACCGGCACGATGGTCACGTCGAACGGAACGTTGTTCGTCTACGGTGGCACAATTAGCAACGTCACGGCGGCCAACGGCGGTGTTGTCGTCAGCGGCGGAACTGCAGTCGGCGTGACGCTTACCTCTGGGTCCGCACTGTCGATTAGCGGCGGCACAGTGACCAGCCTGACCCTGGGCGACAACACTTCGATCGATTTCCAGGCCGATCCATTCGTCGCGGGCGCCACCGTTAGCTACAACTCCAGCTCGGATCTGCTTACGATTAGTGAAGGCGGTCACACCTACACGCAATCCGTCTCCGGCACCTTCACCGGCGAGGGCTTTTTCTTGGCCAATGCCGGTGGGACCGTCGTCTCTGTCGCGAACGCGATCTACGTCTCGTCGGGTGTCACCAGCACGGGCCTCACGATCAGCGGGGGCACAAGGCTGGTTGTGCTGTCAAGCGGAACGGCCGACTCCACTCACGTAGGCAGCGGTGGCATCGAATTGGTGTCGAGCGGCGGTCTGGCCAGTGGCACGACGGTGTCCGCATTCGGCTCGCAATTCGTCAGCACCGGCGGAGTGGCGAGCGCCACCTCTGTCAGCAGCGGTGGGTACGAAGTGGTCTCCGGTACCACCCAAGTCACAACGGTATCGAGTGGCGGGTATCAGGCCGTCGTTGGTGACGGCCGGGCAAGCGGCACCGTGGTCAGCAACGGTGGATTTCAGACCGTCTCCAGCGGTGGCATCGCTGTCTCCGCTACGGTCTTGGCCGGCGGCTCGCAGACGCTCTCGAGCGGCACGGCCTCAGCTACCATCGTCTCGGGCGCATCCTTGTCCAATTCCGGGGTAGAAGATGTGTTCTCGGGGGGCGTCGCCAACGGTTCCATCCTGAGGAGCTACGGGACCGTCTCGGCATTCAGCGGCGGGATACTGAGCGACACCGTCATCAGCAATCTCGGCAGTGCGTTCATCTTTAGCGCCGGAAGCGCTGTGGACACGACGATCCTAAATGGTGGCTTTGAGTACGTCTCCGCGGGGGGCGTTTCAATAGATGCGATCGTGAGCAGCGGCGGTTTCCAGGTCGTCTCCGGCACGGTTGCTTCAACCGCGTATGTGGCAGCGAACGTCAAGGGTGTTGCAAGCGGCACAACTGTTCTCAGTGGTGGCGTGCTCGAGGTTTTCTCAAGCGGAGTCGCAACTTCCACTCACCTCGGGGGTGGAGCGCTTGATATCGAATACCTGCCCTTCGTTGCCGGCGGCTCGGCCACTCTCAACAGCTCGACTGACCTTCTGACGGTAAAAGAGGGTAGCGCCGTCTACACAGAAACCCTCGCTGGGAACTACGCCGGCTTCAAGTTTCACGTCGCCGAAGCTGCAGATGGCTCGACCGTCGTAACAGCCTGCTACTGCCCCGGCACCCTGATCCTGACCCTCTCCGGTGAAATTCCGGTAGAGGATCTGCGCATCGGCAACACCGTCGTCACCGCCTCGGGCGAGCACCGCCCCATCAAGTGGATCGGTCGTCGCTCCTACGCCGGCCGCTTCCTAGCCGCTAACCCGAACGTTCAACCCATCCGCCTCAGCGCTGGTTGCCTCGGTGATGGCGTGCCCCGCCGCGATCTGCTGGTCTCGCCCGAGCATGCCATGTTCCTGGACGGTCTGCTGGTCCCCGCCCGCTGCTTGGTCAACGGCAGCACGGTCGTCCGGGATCACGTTGAGCGGGTCGACTACTTCCACGTCGAACTGGACAGTCACGACGTCCTTCTCGCCGAGAGCGCTCCATCCGAAAGCTACTTGGATGATGACAGCCGGGGCATGTTCCACAACGCGCACGAGTTCGATCTGCTGTATCCGAATGCGCCGAGGCTGGACGGGTTCTGTGCCCGCCGGGTGGAGCAGGGGCCCGAGCTTGAGGCGATCCGGCGTCGGCTGGCGGCGGTGGCAGGGCAGATCGCGGCGTCGGCGTAGAGCAAGAAGCGGCGACACTGCGGCGCCCGCCCTTCACCCGGGCGTGCGAAGTCCTGCGCAACTCACACCCTATACCCGGTTTGGTCGATGATCTCGGCAGCAATCGGTTGCAAACACAAACTCCACTTCTTCTTTGGGACCTATGCTACTCCGGCACGCCGCCGCCAGCAGTGCCACGGCCTCAGCGGCGGAACGACCTGCGCCTGACCTGCGCGAACAAAAACGCGGCCAGCGGCGCGGCTAGTAGAGCAAGGGTCGCAGGCTCGGACACGGCCGTGGCGGGAATATTGATGACGAAGCTATCGTCGACCACGTTCGGTGGGCTCCACGTGTAGGCGTAGGTGCCCGGCGTCAGCCCCAGGCTGGCGAAGGTGGCGTTGGCGAACGTGCCGGAGTCAGATAGGCTGCCACCTGACTCGAAGCCGGCCGGCAACGCGATGTAGTTGGTCGAATACTGAAGCCCTACTAAGTCGCCCGCGCTGGCGCTAGGTGTGGTTAAACCTAGGCTGCCAAAGCTGCTCGGACCTGTAAACCCCGTGTAGATATCACTCTTGCCTGCTGTTGAACCTAAAACGATGGATGCGCTGTTAGGGATAACGCCGTCACTCAGGCCACCTTCCGTCCCGAGGTATGACAGCCCCGCAAGGTCGAGCGTTCCACTCCCCGTCGCTATGACGTTGTTGCCGACTTGTGCGAAATTCACAATGAACTCGGCCCGGGCGTTAGAGATACCCAATCCGGCTAAGACGGCGATTGTCAGCGCGAGACGACGCATGATGTACCCTCATTGGTTGCGGTGTGAAGGGGCAAACATCGTGCCACCACAGGTATTCAATGACTTAGGGCTGGGCCGGGATCGAACGTGTAAAAGTCACTGACGCACCAACACAGCGCCACGGCTGGGCTTGCGACATCGTTCGACGCGCCAGCGGGAGCAGGTCTATGCCTGACGAAATGTTGGCGGTGGGTGAGTGAGGTTTCTCGGTTTCTCGAATACTTGCGCCCCTTAAAAGGAATAGCGCGCCCTCAAGGTGCCAAGTCGAGTTCTCGAACGGACTCGTGCGGCGGGTGAGCCACAGTCAAAAGCCGGCCAGTGAGGACGCCAACTGGCTTCGACCGCTGGCTAAAGCGCTACGGTTGGCGCCTCGTGTTGGTAGCCCTCGTCGTGTCCGCGCTCGGCCGCGCATGGGCGATGTGGCAGCACCCGGTGCTGGCTTGGTGAGTGCGGCGTGCCCCCGCAAGCGGTTCTCACCGGCATTGCCCTACACCTACATAGGCCGCGTGTCGGTCCGCCTCCGCCCCACCCGCATCGGCCGCTCTGCCAACCGCTTGCGCCCGGGCTTGTCAGTCGTCGTCGTAGCCACTGGAGCCTCCTGCCTCCGAAAATTGGCGAACACGCTCGCAGCCGTGTGCTGGGGCTCTGCGACGGGCACCGTCGGTTCCTCCACCTTCCCCGGCACATGCGGCGCCTTAGGTGCTGACTGCTCCGCCGTGCGCAGGGCGGTTCCCAGGCCAAACTGCTTTGCCAGTGCCGACCGGCGGGCAGCAAAAGCAGGTGCCACCATCGGGTAATCCTTCGGCAACCCCCACTTAGCGCGGTAGGTATCCGGGGTCAGGCTGAAGCGCCTGAGATAGCGCGTGAGCACCTTCATCTTAGCGCCGTCCTCAAGGCAGACGAGACAGTCGTGCTGGATCGAGCGCTTGATCGACACCGCCGGTTCTTGCGGCTGCGCCGCAGCCACAGTGGTGTCTACCCGGGCGAGAGCGCCGTATACGTCGTTGATCAGGGTGGGCACGTCATTAAGCGGCACCTTGTTGCCGGCGACGTGTGCGGCGACGATCTGGGCGGTGAGGGTCAGTAGGTCGGGGGTGGCCGGGTCGGCCATGGTGGGATCCTGTAGGTGAGCAGAAGGGCTATGCCTTCTTCGCAGCTTTCCGCTTCGCCTCCTTTATCCCTGCAAGGGCATCGTCCTTCAATGCAGGAGATGCCTTAAATCTCACAGTTGCCCCAGCTTTCACCGCGACTTTCTTGAGCTGCTGCCACTTTGTGGACACGCAGCTAAAGTGCGCGAGGACTCTGACGGCTACGACTGAGGATCGTTGGCACGGCGCTCCGCTTGCCCATCATCCTCGGAACTTCGGTCGCGACGCCTCGCCTCGCTGCGGTGCAGCCCGTTTCCTGCCCGCAGTTCTCTCCCGGCAAACGCCGATCGGCACTGTTGAACCTCAGGATCGAGCAGTGCGCCGGGCGGCCACTCACAAGCCGGCGTGTTACAGTGGGCTAATGTCAACATCCCCACCTAGGTTCATTGCCATCGGCGCCTCAGGTGCGGAGGGGCTGGACGACATCAAAACCCTGTTGAACCTGCTGCCATCACCTGTGCACGCCGTCGTCATGGTCGTGCTGCACCGCCCCAGCGACAAAATCAGTCGCCTCCGGGAGGTGCTCGCCAAGAGCTCCGACATCAAGATCGTCTTGGCAGACGAAGCTGAGATCCTCGAGGAGGGAACCTGCTACATCGGAGAGCCTGACGGGCACCTGACTCTGATGGACACGCACTTGGCACACTTGGTTCCTGGTGCAGGCCACAAGCTGCGGGGGCGAACGATCGACGTGCTTTTCGAATCGCTGGCTGCTCACGCCGGAACACGGGCCACCTGCATCGTCCTGTCCGGCGCATTGGATGATGGATCACGTGGTCTAGCCGCCATCCACGCTGCTGGTGGTCTCACGATGGTGCTTGACCCAGGCCAAAAACCACGGGGCATGCAGCAGAACGCGATCGATTACGATGGCCCAATTAGTCTTATTGGAACTGCTGCAGAGATAGCAGCGGCAATCGGTCAGCAAAATCACAGCTAGGCGCTAGGGTTTTGGTCCACATTGTGCGCCGCACAAATAACTTGCCAGCTAAGTGGCAAGGTGGCTTATTTAACCCGCGGCGTTCGCGCCGCATTCTTGGACGTTTCCTCCCTAAACTTTGGCGGCATCGAGAGGTGCCGCCTTTTTTCATTTGAGGGTGGGTGAGTCAACGGCCGACTGTCGCTCATTGTGACCAGCGGGCCGCGTCACACCTTCTGCCCCATGCCCGCGGCAGCCTCATCATGCGCAGAACCTGACTATACGGGACGGGCGAAGACCAACTCGCGCAGTTTGTCTGGTGTGAACTGGAGGAGCAGCGTTACCACGAGCGTCTTGGCATCACCCGGACTTCTCCCTCGCTCAGTCATTGCGGCTACGATATCGGCCATCGTAGCGTCGGCAAGCAGGCTGTCAGGGAGGTAGTTCATGCCGGACTGTAACACACCGGAGATTTGAGAATGTAACACATCACATTGGGACACAATTAACTGATCTACTGCCTGGTTGTCATTTTCCATCCTTGCAACCGTAACGAGAACGCGGATCGGCTAACTTCTTATCTAGTTCGACCATTTGCTCAACCAAAGACGCTCTCTGGGCGCGAAGCAGCACTCCGCGCTCTCGGGTTTTATTGATCTCCTCAGCGATCCCGACTTTTTGTTCGGCAAGATACTTAGCAATTGACATAAGCAAGCATAGCACCCAGTGAGTTTCATCGCATAGCGGCGTGATCAAAAGTACATTCGAACTTGCCCATCAATGCGGCGGTGATATCAGCCCTTGCTGGACAGCCTGCCCGGCCCATCGAAGATGCCATGACCCTGACGCCCTTCGCCGACGATGCCGCCTCGGTCTCGATCGACAAGCTGACCGTTGAGAACGGGACCGACCGGGTTGCGCTCTAAGGCTCGCTGGACATCACGCGGGATCAGCAGGGGTTGGCGCATGCCCGGGCGCTGCTGGCAATTGTGCAGGCGGCGGTGCAGGCGCTAGAGGGGGAGAAGGCGCTGCCGGCCGCGATGCCTGCTCCGGCCAAGCCCAAGACGGTGGTAAACCCGTTCGAGTGATCCGGAGCACCATGCCCACCATCTCAACTGGTCAATACCGCTCTTGCTAGATGGGGCTGGGTGGGATTCTGAATTTCGCCTGAGCAACCGGCGTTAAAGGGTTGGTTTGCGGCCGAGCTGCATGTCGCCGTCACCACCGGTTCGACATGGGTAGTGGCCGGAACACTCGACGCCACCCAGCGCAGCATCATCGCGCTGTGAGCGACCTGACGAGCTAACCAGGCCATCAACCAAGGAGGGTGGTGGGTAATAACTCCATCCACCTTGGGCGCCTCAAACGCTAGAGCCTCCTTTACGAGCGAAAATCGAAATGTCTGCCCACTGGGAGTGTGCATGACGGTGATTGATCCCTCATCCCGGAGGGTCACCCCAAAATCAGCATTTGTTACCACATTCTTTCACCGAACGTTTCATAACAAGTGCGAATACTCGTGTTTTTGCCAAGGTGCCCTTTGATATTTTAGCGCAAATAAAAGACTCTTGCCAAAAACCGGCTACTTCCCAAGTGCAGTTGTTACATCTGTCGTACGTGCCCGACGGCTTGATCGCTAAGGGTTACGGCCCAGCGTCAAGGTTGAACGGCCAGACCCTCTCGGGCCATCTTCACCCAGATCGTCAGCGGGCGGCTCGCGCCGACGCAGTTGATAACCGCGCCGTGACGTAAAAACGAGCCGCGAAAAAAGCACCAAGGGTGCATTGGTGCATATGGCTCAACCCAACGGCGGCACACAAGCGGCAGAAGGGCGGCGCAAAAACCAAGCGTTCCAAAAAAGCGCTGTGATTGAGCCCACCTATCAAGATCGACTCCCGGAGATCTGTGCGGCTACCCTCCCGGCATGCCCAACCAGGTAGATGCCGTGCTCAACAAGAGTGATGACCGAGCTACCCCGGCACAGTTCGTGGATCGTGCCGGGGTAGGACGGCGCGCATGCGTGCGTTTCTGCCGGCTTAAAAGGCAACTCACTTTGCAGCCGAGGTCACCAAATGGTTGACATTCGGCACGTTGACCCCACCGAAGCTGAAAAGTTGCTTACCCTGGAGGAGGGGCACTATCAGGACGTAAAAAGCGCGGCCATCGCACCGAGCAAAAATGAGCGAAAGCGTTTCGGCGTTCTGCAATAGCTCCGGTGGAGAGTTATATATCGGAATCGGTGAACAGAGATTAGACCGTTCGACGATCCGAACGTGGCAGGCTTTCGTTAAGCCAGAAGCCGCCAACGGTCATCTGCAAGTGCTTGAAGAAATATTTCCTCTGGGCATTGGATATAACGCCGAGTTTATCAAATCGGCAAATATACCTGGGTGCTTACTCCACCTCGTAATGCAAAAAGCGAAGCGAATAATATTTGCAACGAGTCGTGTGCCGTATGTCCGTCGCGGTGCGCAAAATTTGCCTGTGAGAGGAGACGAGGCCCTGAGGAGGCTGCGTCTCGACAAGGGAATCGAAACTTTTGAAGATGAGGCTGTCCAGATCCCGCGTGAACGACTCTTTCAATCTTCCACTCTTAGAAAATTTATTGCTGGTGTGGTTCCTCGTACCGGTCATGAAGAATGGTTGCAGAAACAGAATCTAATCGCCCATGACTACCCGTCGGTGGCGGGCGTCCTGCTCTTCGATGACGAGCCCCAAGCCTTGCTACCTAAGCGGAGCGCTACAAAGCTCTATCGCTATACATCGAATCGTGAAGAGGGCGACAGAGACACGCTGGCGTTTACGCCGATCACGATCGAAGGCTGTTTATACGATCAGATTCACGAAGCGGTTAGACAAACAAAAATACTGATTGAAGGCATTAAGCGCCTTGGGACAAATGGACTAGAAGATGTGACTTACCCTGACGAAACTCCATGAGATTATTACTAATGCGTTGCTTCATAGGGACTATAGTATCACCTCAGATGTCCATATCAGGATATTTGAAAACCGAATAGAAATTGAAAGTCCGGGAAGGTTATCAGGACATATCACAACAACCAATATAAGACGTGAACAGTCTGCCCGTAATCCAAAGATAGTCCGACTAATTAACAAGTTTCCTAACCCGCCAAATAAAGACGTTGGCGAGGGAATTAACACCGCTTTCGATGCGATGAAGAAGCTTCGTCTAAAAGAGCCAGTTATCGAAGAACGAGAGCACTCTGTGGTGGTTTTCATCCGGCACGAGGCCCTAGGAAGCGCCGCCGAGCTGGTATTGGACTACCTGACGAGACATGAACAAATTACAAATGCAATCGCCCGCGATCTCACGGGGATCAGGTCAGAGAATTCCATGAAGGACGTTTTTCTCGCGCTCAAAAAGCGCGGACTATTGGAGCCGGTGAAGAACAAACGCGGTAGCGCGTCTGCTTGGAGCAGCCCCGACCTGGCAATCCACCGGTGGTCATTGAGCCACCGGTGGACAACACCTAGTTGGCGCACCACCGGTGGCAGTATCCCACCGGTGGCACCTTAACCCACGACCGCCCGCACCACATCAACCGCCGCTTCGGCCGTCGAGCACGCGTTCGGCCTATTCCACATCCCACCAATCAAAGCCTGCCCGCCGCCCAGCAACCGCAAAACCACCGACCCGTCCACTTCAACGGGACACCTCACGCCGCCAGCGCCGCCTCCACCACCTCCGGCGCCCGCTCGATCACGCGCAAGAGCGTCTTGGCAACACTGCTGGGCTGCCGGCGCCGCTGCTCCCAGTCGCGAACCACCGTCACCGTCAGACCAAACCGGGCGGCGAAGGCTTCCTGTGTAAGATGCATGCGCGTCCGAACGGCGCGGACGTCCAATGCTTCATCGGCCATGTTCATTTCTCGATTATGAAGGACACCGCGCCCAGGTGCTCGTTCACGTTGCGCTGCACCGGCATGCCTTCTTCCCGATCGGCAAACGCGCGGATAGCCGTCACCCTTACCATCTCGTTCTCAGCTTCCATGCCGAGAGTCCAAAGCATCTCGCGGTGCTGCTCCAGGCGCTCGGATTTGATGAACTCGTGGTAGCCACGCGCCGCTTGATTGCCAGGTTCGAATGCCTCGGCCTTAGTCTTGCGAGCAGGGTCGGCACCTTTGCGCTCTCCGCCCCAGCCAGGGCCCTTGCCGGATCCATTGCCCTTGCGGGTGCCTGACGTGGCAAATCGCTTGGGCTTGGAGATCGCGTCCACCGTTTTACCGGCCATCGCGCTCCTCCCTCGTCCGCAGCATGCCATCCGCGGCGAGGTTGCCTAGCAGTCCGCGCAGCTTGATCAGCACCGCCGGACGCGCCGCAGCGGCAGGCCGCAGCAGCAGCATGCGCGCCAACTCCGGGTTGAGCACGGCCGCCGTCAGCACATCGTCCACGTTCGCCAGACCGGCCGATCGAGCCCGCGACACCATGGCCGACGTGCCCAGCGTCGCGATCTTAAGCCCGACCTTGCCCAGTCCCGAGGCAACACCAACCGCGTGGCCCAGCAGTTCGCCACCAATCTCCCCGGCCACAAGTTGCCCCAGCATGGTGGAATGCCTCGGCTCGACCGCGGGGCCCTTGCCCGCTCGACCGGCATTGGCGGTGGCCTCACGCTGAAGATCCGCAGCGACGTTACGGAGTGCTTGCACCTGGTCGGGTTCGAATATGGCCGAGAGCGCACGCATCTGCTTCGGGTCGTTCAGCAACCCGTTGAGCTTGGTGGCACTGACCTTGTGCGCATCCTCCGCCCCGGTCACCACCTTGGACATCAGCCAATCCGCGGCGTTGCGGCGCACGCCCAGCGTGGCTTCACGATCACCGCTTGTGAACTTCATCAGCGCCGCAGCGGAGGCGCCTGGGTTGTCCGCCTTCATGAGGCTGCCGATGGCAGTCTGCGGATCGACCCGGCCACCGTTCGTGTCGAGGTAGTGCGCCGCGGCACGATCCTGCTGAGCACGCACCAACTCCGCTCGGTCCTGCCGGGCCGCCGCGATGGTGCGGGCCGCAGTTTCTGGCGTGGCCACGCTGGCCTGATACTCCGGCGAGAGCGTGGACAGGGCTGAGTTGTGGCGAGACAGCCAGGACGCGTGCGCCACCGGGTCAAGGGGGCCGGATGAGGCAGCGTCTGTCTCCAGCGAGCCTGTGGCGGCCCGCTCAAGGTTCGGGGCACGATCAGCGCCACCGGACAGGTAGCTGCCAGCCGGAACGGCACCGCGCGTGCCTGGATACCAATGCCGAGCAGCCTCGGCAGTATCAGCGGTATGGTCTTCCAGCGGCACGGACGCAGCCCGGCGCCGTGCGTTCAGCGCATCCACCTCGGCCTGGGCACGCTGCAGGGTGCCAAACCGGGCACGCAGCTCGGGGAAGACGTCTAGGGCATCGCGGTGGGCCGTCTGCCACCCCACCAGCTTCTTCGCATCAAAGGTGCCGTCCGGCCGTTCGGCAAAGGCCTTGAGGTCGTATGCGGCGTAGTCACCGATGGCAGACAGGGCCGCATCGCGCGACCCAAGCAGGCGGATCAGCGATTGCGCGTCCTCGGCCGATCCCTTGCCCCGATGCCAGAACTGGCCGGCCGCCGCGCTGTCGGCGACACTGTATTCCGCGCCGTTCCTGCCGGGTGCTAGGACCCGACTGGGCGCGCCTTCCATACGCTGGACATGCGCCAGCTTGGCATCCATGGCCTCCCGGTGAGTGGCAGCGGTCTCCGGGTTTAGGGTTTCCGCCCCATCTTCTCCTGATCCAACGCCGCCTGCGCCTCCTCGATCTGCTTCTTGGCCTTGCGAACCAGCACCAGGTCGCCGTGCTTCATCGCCACCGTGAGCATCGCCTGCCCGCTGATCAGGACCGCGAGAGGTGAATCCACCGGCTTGTCGTGCGACTGGTCCACCATCATCCCCTACCGCTCGCAGCAGATCATCCGCCGTCGCGTTCTGCCCAAACAACCGGGCCTGTGTTGATTGCTGCTCAGCACGAGCGGCGTACGTCGTTAGATACTCCGCAAGCTTGCCGCGAGACACTCGTCCAGCCAAACCTGGCCCGTAGGCAAGTTCTAGGATGTTCTCCGCTCGCTGAAACACCCCACCACCGAACGCATCGCGCTGCCCCACGAAGTCCCGCAGCGAAACACCAGCCGCCTTGGCTTGCCGCACAGCCTGTGCTGCCTCGACCAGGTTCCGGCTGATGTCCACGCCCCGATCAATCTGCCCGGCCTCCACGCCGCTCCGCAGCTTGGCCATGGCGCCGGCCGCATCCGTCAGAGCCGCCCCGAAGGAGCGCACGCCCTCGTCCCCACTTTCGGCCAACGCCGCCACCAAGCCACCGTCGCCATAGGCCCGGTGGAGCAGCGCATTGCGCACCCGCTGAACACCCTCGAGGGATAAGGTGCCATCCTTCGTCAGGAACGCACCTTCCTCCCCCTTCTCGACCACATTGCGGGCGAAGGCGCGCACGAAATCGCGGTTACTGGCGCTGGTCACGTCGCCGGGGTGATACAGCCCCAGCACGTCGTCGGAGAGCCGCCCGGCGTCCACCGCGGCCCGTTCGCTGGCAGACATGGCCAGCCCGGACCCGGCGTTCGCCTCCTGGGTGAAGCGCACGCGATCCTCAGGCAACAGATCGGTGGTCCGCTCCCGCACAAGCACCGGCTCCCGAATCCCGCGCACGTCATAGCCCTGCCGGGTCAGGTAATCGCGATACCCTGCAGCCGCTGGACCATTGGCGGCGTGAGCCCGGCGGATAGCCAGATACCGAGCATTGCCGGACTCCACCACGCCATCGGGGCCAACGATCGGCGCACCCTCGCCGGCCGACGCCGATGCGCCCAACCGCTCCGGCTGCAGGTTGCCCGCAATCCGCTGCACCTGCGCTTCGGACGCCGCCCGCGTTCGATCGCGGGGCTGCAGCTCGGCAGGATACGTCGGGTTCGGCTCCATTCCAGCCGTATGCGAGCCGTGCAGGGTGCTGGCCTCGACCACCCGGTAGCGGACGCCGATCGGGCGCCCAGAGGGCGTGTAGACGGTAGTCCCGGCCGAAGGTGCAGTATCGTTCGCCGCGTGGCCCGCAAGCCGCCCCAGCACGGACTGATCAGGTGCCAGGTGACCATTCACCACATGCGGCTGCTCGACCGCAGCGGCCCGCGCCACCGCTTCGACCGTAGACCGATCCACCGCAGCTTTCAGCATGGTCAAGCGGCGCACTTCGGATGGCGTCCCATCCACCCGCGCCTCTCGGATTGCCTCACCGATCCCGCGCCGGGTCTGCTGCAGCGAGGCATAGCTGACCATGCGCGGCATTTTTTCCGCCGTGCTGATCCAGTGCTCCTCGCGTTCAGTGAACTTTGCACCCGAGCCCGGGATCATCTCCGCTCGCAATGCCTTGCCTTCATCGCGTAGCGGCGTCACGAGCAGCCGGGTCGTGCCGTCCGGGTCAATTGCCCGGAACAGGCGCGACACCTGGCCATTGCCCGCATCATCAATTGTCTTTGCGCGCTGGCGGAGTTCGGCACCGTACTGCTGACGCGCCGTCTCGTCCGTTCCGCCTACGCGGTTGCCGCCGATTGCCTGGGCGGCTTGATCTAGCCTGGCTCGAGTTTCCGCCTCGGTTTGCTGGAGGCGACGCTGTACATATCGGCCGGCAGCACCGGCTTGATCCTGACTGCCGCCCACATTGTTGACGGCTGCAACACGCGCCGACGCATTGCTGGCGTCCACCGCGTCAAACGGGGCAGCGCTGGGGCTATTGCTTGGGCCCCGCAACTGCCCTTCGAGAGAAGCCAAGCCGCGGTTGCCAGTTGCTTGGGCAAGCGTGGGATTGGTGCCGGGCACGGTCTGCGCCGCGGCCGGCGCCGGGATCGAATCTGCGGCGGCTGAGGGCATGGTGCCCGCGGCAGCGGCAAGCCGGTCCCGCGCCATGTCCAATTGGTTCGGCGACGCCTGCAGCGGCGCACCCGAAGCTCCCATGACCGGCGCACCGCTATCATCCAAGACGGATGCCAGCGACGTGCTGGTCGGCGCCAAGCGAGAGGACAGCCCCAATGGGGCAGCCACATGGTCCGCAAGCGACGCCACACCTTTGGCGAGCCCAGCACCAGCGGCAAGGCCACCCGCAGGCACAACGCCCCCAGCAACTTGCCCGACTAGACTGGCCAGCGGCGCATACTTGGCTGGCACCACGCGCTCAGCCAATGCACCGCCGGCACCGCTCGCCGCACCGGACAGGGCCGTGCTGGCGGCCGATGGCGCGGCTAGGGTGGCAGCAATCCCCGGTGCGGCCGACGTGGCCGTGGCGCCCGCTTCCAGCGCCGGGAGCGCCATAGCGGGCGCAGCGATAGCCCGCGCAGCACCGAGGGGCAACATGGCGCCAGCAACGCCGCCGCCGACACCACGGGCCAGATTGTCGGCCAGGCCAGACGATACAACATCGCGGGGGTCGGCACCGACCAACCCCATGGCGCCGCGCCACCAATTGGAACCACCGACAGGGTTCTGAATGGTGGGCAGGTTTGTGCCTGCCACGGCATTTATCGCGCGCGAGGGCAGGTTGAGCGCACCAGTCACCAGATCGGCAGGAGCACCCAGCGTGCCGGCGATGGCATCGTTCGCCCCGGCCGCCAGGTTGGACACCACACCCGAGCGTTTACCCGGCGGAACGGTCGGCGCAGCATCACCAGCGCCCGGCGCGGACGGATCCGGCGTCACCTTCCCCGTGGCCGCAGCCTGCTGCATCGCTGCAACCTTGCTGCCCAGTGCCGGGTCGGACCACGTGTGCGGCGCTCCTGCAGGTCCGGACGAGGCGGGCTGCACAAAGCCGGTGGGCTGGGGCGGTCCAGGTTGTGCCTGCGTAGGCTGTGATGCCGGGTCCACAAATCCCGGCGGAGGCTTGGGCGGGTTGGTCTGATACCGCTTGGTGGTGTCTGGACCGTACACCGCGATCGAACCGCCCGTGTCAGGCGCGCCACCTTGCTGAGACAGCCAGTCGCGATAGTCCAGGTAATCCTGCGCCTGAGCCGCAGCGATGGGGTCGGACGGCATGGCGGGCGGAGAAGGCGGCGCGGGGGCAGCAGCCGAGGCTGCTACGCTCGAAGGTGGCGGCGCGCTGCCCGAGGCCGGATCAGCTACAGCAGTCTGAAGATCTGCGAGCGATGCCATTACGGCTGCACCGATCGGAATAGGCCCGTCTGATCGGCGTACGACATCTGACCCATGATGCCGTTCAGGGTCCGCTTACCCTGTTCCGTTTTGTTGAGCTGCACCGCCAGGGCCTGCGCATCAGCGGTGGGCATCCGGTTGACGATGAAGGCCAGCGGCGTGACGTGGGCATTCCAATTGGCCTCAAAGGCATTCGGATTTCCCGAGGCTTGCGACGCAGCGGCCGACTTCGCAATCCGATAGTCCGCGATGCCCTGAAGCTGGTCGGCGATTTTCTGAAAACCCTGCGGCGACGTGTCATCGCTCAGCAGGGTCTTTTGCACCATCTGTAGCTCCTGCACGCCGACCCGGGGTGACACCGTGCTGGCCGCTTCACGAACCAACTGGCCAGCCGCCTTGTTGAAAGCCTCCACGTTCGACACCGCCGGGAAGGGCGAGCCACCAAACAGGTTCGACCAGTTGTTCATGGTCGACTGGATGTCGCGCCAATCGGCATTGACGCCGCCGCCTTGCGCGAATTGCTGCGCCTCGGTGCGCATCGTGTCGATCAGTGAATTCGACTGCGCCGCTTTCTGGGCGTCCGTCAGGAGGCTCGTGCGATATATCCCCATCTGGGTGACGTCATTCTCAGCCTGCGCTTTCTGCTGGGCGAGTGTGACGGGCGAGAGGGGAGACTGCACTGCCGTTCCGCCACCGGCCATTGGCGTGACAAGCGGCCCGGCTGGAGCAGCTGGCGCAACCGGCGCTGGTGGCGCGGTAGGCGGAGCCACCGCTTGGGGCTGGCCACCAGGAACCGGCACGCTCGGGTTGAGCGTCCCTGCCGACGCATACCCTTGGCCCGGCGGCAAGGGCGGAGCCGTAGGCACACCAGGAAACTCGTTTGTCGCGTTTGGAGCCGCTGCTCGGGGTGCGGGAAAGCGCTCATCAGCATGAGAGATCGGGGCCGCAGGATTGCCCACGGCAGCAGCTGGCGTTGAGGCGACCGGCTGGACGGCCGACGTCTGATCAGGACCGAAGGGCGAGACGCCACCAGCAGGTGAGCGCCCCGGCGAGGGCGGAGCAGTAGGCCGGGTGGCGGCGGACTGGGCAAATGCAACCGGCTGATTTCCATACTTCAGCGCCGAGCCGTTGATGAAACTACCCACCGTTTGCCGCGCCAAATCGGGGTTGCGTGCGATCACGTCGCCAGAAAGCACAGCCGCCAGCGGCTTCGACGGATCAGCATTCATCACCGTGATAGCGTCGGCCGGACCAAGCCGATGGGCCATGCCGAGGGTAGCCGACGTGACCGGCATTCCGGCTTGCTGCAACACCCCGGCGTTTTGCTGGCCATAGGCGGCCGTCATTTGGGCGGATAGAGCGGGGTTGGAGCGCAGAGCCAGCAATTGCTGGTCAGACTGTCCAGCAAGGTCCGGGCGAGCCTGCCGGATCGTGCTCAGCCAAGTGTCAGTGGTAAATTGCCCGTTGCCGGTGGCAGAACTGTTCGGGTTCTTGGCCGCAGGGTTGCCGGTGCTGTTCTCTGCACCGTTGACGCGGGCCGCGTACGCCGAGGGCGGGATGGCGCCAGTGTTCAGCAGGTCTACGCCACGCGCCGGCTGATTCGTCCCGTCTGAGTTTGTCGCTCCCGGGATTGCTGGATTGATCCTCGTTTCGCCTGGGGCCAAATTATAAGGCGCGGCCTGCGCCTTCGTTACGTCCGTCCCGAGTGTTGCCCGCGCGGTCAGCCCAGCACGGTCAGCGAGTGGGCCGTTCTCAGCTTGATCGATTTGCGGCTGGTATTGCAGGTTCGACTGGTTGCGCGCGTCCGTCTCGGCTCCAGCCATGTTCCCCTTCGCCTGAGCGGCAGCGGCACTCGGAACAGGATTGCCGTTCGCGTCCGTGGTGAGACCTTGGCCCAGCATTGTGGTGGTAGCCGACAGCCCGGCGTTTGGATCGGCGACCGACGCCGTCGCGTGCTGGCGCAGATCAAACCGGTTGTACCAATGCTGCGCCTCCAGCGACGACAGCCAGCCCTGCTGCTGCAGCGACTGGACGCCAGCGTTCCATGATTGGGGGTCAGAAGCCCCGGCCACGGTCGAGTAAAGGATCTGCCGGCGCGTGTCGGAAATCTTGGCTATCGCGGCGGCCTGGTCCTTCGATTGAAGGACGCCGATTTGTTCGGAAAGCGGCATGGGAACGCCGAAACGAGCCTGCCCAATATCACCCCACCCCGAAGCGCCCGCCCCTGGCGCAGCCGCTGTAGCCAGACCGCTCTGCCCTGGCGCCCCGCCGGTAGAGCCTCCAGCGGGAGAATTGGCCATAGCAGCTAAAGAATTCTGCGGCGCCGATCCCTGCCCGCTTTGCCCAGCGAGCGCAGCCAAATACGGCCCAACCTGAGCCTGCTGTAGCTGCAAGTTCAGACCAGCGCCCTGGTTTTGTATCAGTTGGCCTTGGGTCGCGGCATTGGCTTGGCCGGCCTGTGCCATCTTCACGAGCGGCGTAAATGGATCATAGGCCTGGGGCTGGGCAATGAGGGATAGGAGCGTATCGCTCATCAGACGATCGCCTCGTCGGCGGACCCATTGACGGTGCCAGCTAGGCTTGGGTCGTAATTCTGACTACCGCTGGCGCCACCAATCCAGTTTGTGACCCCGGTGGCGAGCTGTCCCAGCGCACTATTCGCACCGCCATAGCTGCTATTGCTTCCGGTGAGAGACGCCAGGGAATTCGAAATCCCGGTATTCGTCGCCGCCGCGGAACCCAGCGTGCCGGCCGCCAGGGCATTGCCGGCGCCAGTAACTGACTGCCCAATCTGGCCGGCGGACGCGATACCCTGCTGGCCGGTGGTCGCGGCAGCGTTTTGGCCTTGGTTGGCCAAATTGGACATGCCAGACACCAGCCCCGAATACAGGTTCTGCAGGTTCGTCGTGTACGTGCCGAGCTGCTGTGTCGCGAGGCCCTGCCCGTATTGCTGTGTCGCCATAGCCTGCGCGCCCGACTGTGCAGTCCCGCGAGCGGCGGCAGACGCGTTCAGTGCTGCAAGCCCCTGCTGCTGAGCGAACTGATACGTGGGGCTGTTCGCAAACTGCTGAAGCGCGCCAGGGATCGCCTGCGACGAAGCCTGACCCTGCGAGTTCAACCCGGACAGCGCCATGAGTTGCGTCAGCGCACCCCCAGCAACGTTCGCTTGGCCCACGCCGCCGTCGCCGGAAATTGTGCCGTCCGTATTGACGCCGAACAGGTTGGCTAGATTGTAATTTGCTGCAATTCCGGTGTTTTTGAACGGGGCAAGGTTGGCTGTATTCTGGTTGTAAATCTGCTGTTGAAGCGCGGCAGCAGACTGTTGCGCCTGTGCGGATTCATCGGCAGCGCTGGTGGCTGCATTGGAGGAATTGCTGGAAGCTACGAGCGACCCGGCTGTTCCTGCTACGGCCGCCGCGGCGCCGACTGCTGCTGCGACCATCAGGCGTCTCCAATCCACTGTGTGTAATAGGTCTCGACCGGAGTCATCCCGAGCGCGCGAAACAGCCTCGATGCATCGCGGTGAAGCTTGCTGCCTACGAACCAGCGCTGAACGCCACGCCGCTTCAGCTCTGCTCGCGTGGCCCGGAACAACACCATCCCGGGCGTGAGTAACCCACGCCCACCACGATCACCGGGGCGAACGAAGAAGATATCCAGGCTGCATTCCAAACAGGAGGAATAGTGCAGGGAGGGCTGCACGAACCCAATGAAGTAGCCGACCAGCCGACCAGCATCACGCAGGGTCATGACGAACAGCACGCCGTGCCGCTCCATTGCAGCGTAGGCATCGAGCCGTGGCGACAGCGGCACCTTGTCCTGGTTGAGGGCCAACTCGGCATAGTGCTCGGGCCAGATTTCCTGCATTTCGGGCAGCACGTCCGACCATGCCTCGACCTGCGTCGTCAGCACAGGAGGGTTGATGAACGCTATAGCGGTAGCGGCCATCGCTGCAGCGGGGCCTCCGCATGCGATACCCATTACGGCCACGTCCTCATGTCCACCAGCATGTGAATGCGATCGGCGGGGCTATCGTTAACCACCTCGTGCTCTACGTGAGCATCGAACCACCAAATCTCGCCGGTCAGCATCGTCACCGTCTCGTCGCCCGTTCGGTAAAGCGACCCAGGCAGACCCTGCAGCACGACGTGATAGCGGGCGCGATCGGGATCGTGAACGTATGCGCCCTGGTCATCCGCGTGCGGCAGAATGCGTTTGCCCGGCGCCAAGCGGGTGATGAGCAACCTGTTCAGCTCGTAGGCCTCGACGGCGCGCATCAAGTCCAAAACGATGGCGCGCACCGGCTTGAGCACGGCCGCGGCGGGGTGCCAGACGCTGTTTCCGTCCGCCATGACCGCGGCCGTGTCGCCCTTGGCTACGGCATCGTCGGAGAACCGCAGCCAAATGTCATCGACGTCCCCGTGAGGGGTGTTCTCGAACGTCGTCCGAAAACGCTTTTGGTTCCACAATTCAGGGTGGCGCTGGAGGGCATGGAGGACGCCGAGTGTCTGGACCCCTTCGGCAATCCGATGAAAGTATTTCATGCTTTCCGCGCCTTGGATCGCGTGTTTGCCGATTGCCGGGTCAATGCACCGACGCTCCAACACGACCAGCCGTTACCAGGTCATCAGGCACAAACGAAGCACCCCGCGTCTCACGCTGCGCCAGAGCACGTGCCCAATCATGGGAAAGCGCATCCGTCGTCTCGATCAGCAGAACGCGACCGACTTCAAGGGCGGCATTGACTGCAGCAACATAGTGCTCCGCCAGCCCAACCTGCAGCGGCCGGACAAGTGCATAATCCGTCGCGTCCGCCAACATCTTGAAGGTCGGCCAATCAGCGGGCCCCGACGCAACCGCGCACATGATCACCAAGGCCGGGCGTCGCGTGATGTCTTCCGGCAGCACTTCAGCGGTAGGGTGCGCGAGGTTTAGAATCGACACGCCCACGGCGCGGGCATGGTGGATCAGTGTCGCGGTCGCGCAATGGTCACCGCCGGTCTGCTTCAACCAAAGCTCGGCACCAGCGAATTGCTCTGGCGTATGCAGATCAAGCCGCATGACGGCCGACCGAATCGGAGGTGTTGATAGAAGAGGAACTACACACGACGGAGCGTCCTATCAAAAGGAGGGTCCGGCGAGTTCCTGCGCCGCGGCGACTATAGCGTGATGTTATTGCTGAGGGAAGGGTGAAGGCAGCGGGTGGACTTGGGCTAAGTGACCGGGCAGCGTGTCCCATAGAGGGACTTAAATGACCGAACCGGGGCGCGACCTAAGGGCCAGCAAAGACGAAAAGCTCGCGAGGCTTTCCGAGCCCATAGAACCTCCACCCATCCTGTATATCAATCAAGTGATCAAGCCAGAGGCACGAGAACCAGTTAACAAAACGGCACTTATGTCAAAGGCCGCATTGTCACTTTTTGTTTGTTCCGCTCTGTACTACTGCTACTTCGGACCTCCACATCAATGTAGGAGAATTTCTGATATTATGGAGGATACAGAACGAATTTCTCTGTTAGGCTTTACGTGGGGCTTACAAGAAAAACTGCAGTGTGCCTTTTCCTCGCAGGGGCAGAGGGATAATTGGGAAAGCGCTGCCGAGGTGTATAGATTCCAAGCCAGCATGCTCAGTTTGACAATGCCCGAGACAAAGCAGCGGCCATAACCTACCCCCACGTCCAGGTCGGCCGGAAGCTGTAACGCCTGGCGTGGCGCTGAGGGCCAGCGAGTCCAAGGATGCTGTCGCTGGACGATGGCTGTTACTACGCGCTTATGCGGCTTTGTCCGCCAGAGATAGCTTAAATGCCTTAAGCGTTTGTTCGGACGGCATGTAGCCGCCGAGCTCGTGCAGCGACCCGATGTTAAAGGTGCGAGGCATCGGTGAGCGGTCAAGAGTGTGAACGCAGATCCTAAATTCACGCTGATAGTCGAACCGCTTCTGCTTGCGGAAGGGAACGTCGTTGAGCTTGAACTCCCCGTTGAAAACCTCCTCGTCGTAATAGCTTACAAGGCCTGCACGGAGTCGCAGCGATTGGCTGCGAGCAGCCTGTTTGAGACGCTGCATGAATAACCCCCATGGGATCACCACCGCGTGAGGACCAAAGCGGAGGCAACGCGAATCCACTTGAAGGGCGGCCTCAAGATCCGCCAGGCGATCCTCACCGTAGATGTCTCGGAGGTTATCGCCGGGCAGTGCCTCCTCAATATAGTAGGCGTACATGCAATAAATGTAGAGATCGTCGGGTTCCCCCAGCGACATTGAAACCGGCGCGGCCAGATCGCGCTCGGTGATGTTGATCGCCCCCACGGAAGGGACATTCATTTGGATTTGCAGGCCTTTCTTTTGCAGCCAACTCCAGACGCCTTCTGTCGAGTCCCAACGCCCTTCTGCATCTTCTTCGCCGCGGAAGTAAGACAACCGGCGCATAAATAGGTCGCCATCAAGAAACTGCTGAGCGTGATCGCGCTCACTAAAGAACTTCACCAAGGCATAAGCTTTGGCGGGTCTCGGCTTATCAGAAGGGCTCAACAAAATCATTGTCTGTTCTCGACTCGGCTACGTCTCAGCATCGTGCGTACAAATCGTATCGGATGTAGATCGGCACAACACAGCTTTGGATCAGATCTAATTCGCCTCTGCGCCAGCTCGCGGGGAACGTCTTCGCTGGTTATTGCGATTACCCGCCCCTCTGTATCAACGTCACCAATCACGCTGCCTCAACCGCCTCCGCCACCAGCTTCATCCCCAGCGACTGGACGACACCCAGCAACGTCGTCAGCCGCGGATCGCCATCCTGACTAAGGGCTTTATAAAGCCCCGGCCGAGTGATGCCGGTATCCTGGGCTACCTTGGCCATTCCCCGCGCCCGCGCAATGACACCGAGAGCGTTGGCCACATAGGCGGCATTACCGCTTTGCAGCGCGTCGGATAGCAGATCGGCCTGATCCTCTGGGGTTGTGATGTGCTCTGCAGCATCGAAAGACAGAGTGGTAAGGGGCATTGCTAGTCCTCCAATTCCGCAGCCATGGCCTGTGCCGCAGTGATGTCTCGTTGCTGGGTGCTCTTGTCGCCGCCGCAAAGCAGGACGATCAGCACCAGACCGCGCTGGGCGAAGTACACTCGATAGCCTGGGCCGAAATCGACCCGCAGTTCGGACACCCCGCCGCCGACAGACTTGACGTCACCCAATAGGCCCGACTGAACCCGCACGATGCGCTTTGCAATCAGGGTGGCAGCCTTCGCGTCCCTTAGAGCTGACAGCCAGGCGGCGAACGCGTCAGTCTGCCGGACCTCTACCTGCCGCGCCTCGACCATGAGTAAACTATAGGAGACAGCCGCAGGGGAATCAAGGGAATTGTTCCTGAGTGGGAAATCAAGCCAGTGAAATTGCGAACGCACGGACGGGCGGGTGAATCGCCCGATGTTTTTAGTAAATCGAAGGTGAGACAGCCGCAATCAGCCGGTCCACAACATCATCCGCGACGTTCGCGAGATCAGGAATCGCGGTCTTTCGACCTTCAGGGTAACGCGTGTAATGGTTGGCGTGGAGTTCTGCCAGAACGTTAAGACCATTCTGTACTTGGGTATCTGCTGGGAGGCCACATTGAAGCGCGATACGATACCAGCCTTGTAGGTCATGGTTAGGCGCTCTGGCGCTTGGGGTTGCTGTTACGGCGGACTGGTCACAAAACGCCTTGAGGGCCAATTCGCACGCGTGAAGCAGGAGCGCGTACACTGGCCAGTTCTGCTCACCATTCACATACGCGGGGAGTCCGAGCGCGGCATTTCTGAACATTCTGGCGCGGTGCAAATATTGCTGAGGCCTGCTGCCCGCTGACGGCGGCGAAAAGATCGGCGGCTTCATGTTCCGTCGGCTCCCACCCTCGCGGCGATCGTCCGCAGCCTCTCCAACCCCGACTGCCCCGGCGCCCGCCAAGCCGCCAACCGTCGTAGATCCGCGAGTGCAGACGGGCTACTCCGAAACAATTCGCACAAACCTGACTTCTCGCAACTCAGCCGGATACGCTGACTTGCGCGGCCCTTCCAGGATTTCCAGTGCTGCCGTCGATGCCCTGACGCGCGTCATGTCGTGCTGCGCGTGGACCGCAAGTTCGTAGAGTTGTTCAAGCAATTGCTCGCGCCGGTCGGACCGCTCGAACGAGTGCGGGCCCTCGGCAACCCTGTTGCCCGCTTCGAATGGCGCTGCCATTCCCGAATTGTGCCCAATCCCTCTTGCTGGGCCACCCCATCCGGAGCCCATTGCAGGCCCGCCCCAACCTTTGCCCTTGGCCGGGCCCCCACGGCCTGCACCATTGCCGCGCCGTGCCATCAGGCGCCCACGCGCTCCGCGATCGCCTGCAGCCGGGCGAGGCAGTCAGTGCCGGGTGATTTCCAAGCGGCGACCTTTCGTACGTAGAGCCGCTCGTCGGTCGTCAGGTCGGGGTGGTCTAGCAAGCGCGTTGCGGGTGCAGGCCAGTCTCCCGCCGACTCGTCCCGGCGTTCCAGCGGAATGAACGCCGTCCAGGGCACGCCTTTGCGCTGGAGCAGCTCGCTGGCTTTCAGCGCCGCGTCGGCTCGTGTGGACGGGTCTGCGTCGGCCAGTTTGGCCAAATACCGCAGGAGCACCTTCCGGTCGGTCATCCGTAATGAGGGCGGCGGAGTTTGGTCGAGCATTGTTAGGCCTTTCCTGAGAAGATTATAGCACATCACCCGCGGCAACCGCCTTTGGGTAAACTCGTCGCATCAGCGCAACAGGCTGCTTGCCCGCGCGCTTGACCGTCTCGACGGCTTGCCACCCTGCCTTGGCGCAAATGCGCTCGGCCGTGTTCGTGTATAGCCAGGCGGTGCCTATGCCCGACGCAACACAGGCGTTGTCGAATGCCGACAGCAGATCCCGGACATATCCACGCCCGCGTGCCTCTGGGATTACGAACACGTCGGACAGCCAGGGCGTGAGGTCCGGCCGTTCGTCCAGGTCGTGAGCGGTAAGGCTCGCTGTGCCGACGGGCTGGTTGTCGACCAGCAGCACGAACGTCTGTGGCGGTCCCAGGACAGCCCGATACGTTGCGAGTTCGGCCTCGGTCTCCGCTAGCGAGTAGCCGAGGCGCTGCCATGATTCGTGCCAGAGCCAGTTCGCGACGGGCGCCAGGAGGTCGGGGCGGTCGGCTGTGGTGACGATCGTGCGGTTGGACGGGGGATGGTTGATCATGGTGTCTAGCCAATTGGACGCGATAACGTCGCGCGTGCGCGCGCGCGTATCTGACCTCACGTCGCCTTGTGGTGACGAGGGTAGGGCGTCGAGGCAGGCACGCGGCCAATCGCTTCCGGCCCCGATTCGAACCATTGCACCAATGCCCTCACGGCGACCGACCCAACAACGACAGCAATCCGATCATTCGCGGGTCGTTTTGCCGCATCAACGCCTTGCTCCATTGCGGCGGCTTGTCCCAGAGCGCGGCGAGCGGGGACGCATCCAGGTCAAATTCCATCGGCATTGCCGGCAGATCGCCACGTTCCAACCGTCGCCCGCCGGGCAAGCGAACCAGGTCGGCGATCGGGTCAATCAGCGTTCTGCGGCTGGCCCGGCCATAAACCATCGCTAGATCAAGACCGGGCTGATCCCGGTCGCTGGATTGCAAGTCGTCCACGGTGGAATTCTCCTCTTCGGGTTCAGGGTAAGGTGGCGCGTCGGCAAACTGGGCTTCCCAGGCCGCCAGCTCGGGGCCGGTGGCATCGGGGCGCCAACCTGGATTATCCATCCATGACCGAGGTGGCTCGTCCGAACGTGCAGGTTCCGGTTCGGTCGGTTCCAATTCAAGCGATGCAGGTGGTGGCTGCGCAGGTTTGCTCGAGCGCGGTGCGTTCGGTGGCGAGTCCGGCGGTGGTTCACCCACGGTGTAGACCGTCAGCTCGCCCAGCAAGCCTGTGAGCCACTCGCGAAAGCTGTCTAGCCGGGCCGTTGTGACCCACGCCAACCGCTGTTGTTGACCTCTCCCGGAAGGTCGGTAGGTGACTCCAACCGGCCTATTTCCCCCCCATTCCCCTAGGATAGAGATATTCCTAGGGAGATGGGGGGGAAATGCCCCTTTAGCCCGGGCAAGAGCATGCTCAGCAGCCTTGGTCGTGGGGAAGAGATCCGGGTATGCCTTGGCCGCGTCTGACGGGCTGGTCAGGATGGCGCCGCGGGCCCACATCCTGCGGATCACATCGAGCCGCACGTCCTCCCATCGGACGAGTTGGTGGACTGGCAGCGGCACCACCACGTCAGCCATCAGGAACACGTCCACTGGCGTGGCCGCCGTCCGATTGATGGCCCGCACCCGGCCGATACCCTGCACCACCTCCGCGTCAGTGATGGCGACCCGCAGCGCCTCCAAGTCAGCATCGGCGTAAGTCCGAACCTTGATCGCCGCGCCGGTGCCGTCCGCCATGAGGGCGCCGCGGGTTTCCATGCGGCCGGACTCTGCTGGGATTGGCCGCCCCGTGAGGGCCAACGCAGCCTCGCGCAAATGCCGCGCGTCTGGCAGCGGGCGTCCGATCAGGAAAGCCGACCGGACCTTGCCGTATGTGTCCAAGCCGGCGATGTTGTTGAAGTGCTCCGCCTTCACGCCCGGCAGATCGGCGAAACACTCCTCGATGGCCATGTACGTGATGACCAGCGCGTCGCCGCCGCTGTTCGCCTGGACGAAGTCCGTCAGTTCGCCAACCAGGTTCCCGCGGCGGCGATTCTCGTCAGGGGCGGCCTTGTCGCTGGGTACGATCGACGTCTTGCCCCAGCCGCCGAGAACCTGGTGCAATCGCATATGGGGCATGGCGGCCCGCACCTGCGCCAGCACCGTCAGATTGGGCAGGTAGTGCCAAACCACCGCCTCCGGCATCGTCGCGTCGAGGTGCAGATGCGGGAGGGCCGCAATGTCTTCCCGGATTTCTGCCCGGGTGTGCAGCAACACGGCCCGGTATGACCCGTCCTTGTCGGAGCGGGTGGCAAGCTGAAGCCGGCCGGTATGGGTCGCATCGCCTGCCAACAGTTCGCGCAACGCCTCCCACACGGCAGCCCGGCGCGGGATGGTCAGATTACCGGCGGCGTCGAGCACGCCCTTGCGGCGATCCTCCAGACGCATGCCCGGGTACACGCACCCCTCACGCTTGCGCTGCCATTCCAGCTTGTGGGCGTGTGCGCAGTCGTCGGCCGTGAGCCCGGTGGCTAGCACGTCCGTCCGACTGACGAACCCGCCGTCCTTTGTGCCCTCAAAGGCAGTTCTCGCCTTAACCGAGAGCGCTTCCAGGTCACCGGTTGCAACATCATCCACGGCATAGCGGAACGAGTTGACCGAGACCTTGTCTTTCCGCAGCACCGGGTGTTGCACTACCTCCTCGGCGAAACCGAGCAGCCGGTTGACCCGGTTGGGCTTGAGGCCTGACTGCCACCAGCTTTCGTCCACGACGATCAGCCCAAGGCCGCGGCCGACTTCCGTTGGCAGTTCGTGGAACAGGGACTGGTGGCTGGCGATCACCACGTCCGACGCCGCGACGATCTTTTTCTGGCGCTGATAGGCGCACTGGCCGTGATACGGGCACAACGGCCTGCTTTCGCCCTTCCTCTTCGACGGCTTCCCGCACGCTGCACCTTCGGCGTCGTAGCCCGCCTCCATCGCGTCTTCGACCGCTGGGATGTTCAGACACATTTGCAGGCTGGGCTTGCCTTCCTCCGGGTCGATCGTGTCCGGATCCCAAGCCTCCCGACCACGCATCACGGCGACGCGGAGGCCGATCTGTCGCATTTCTTCGAGGGTCTCGTTCCCGAGCTTGTGAGTCGGCACCAGCCAAAGAACCCGGTGCGGCACACCTGTGGCCTGCGCTTTGGCGATAAACCCCGCCAGCGACTCGCGGGTCGTGCGAGACTTCCCGGCGCCGACGTCCACCACGAGCGCGGCATGCTCGGGCGACGATCCCGCGACGATCCGTTCCGACAGTTCGTCCTCATCCGACTGTGGCAGCGCAGCGCGTTCGATATGCCAGTCCAGCGCCCGGGTGAGGAATCCGCCGACGTGGCGCGCTATCTCTGCCCGGGCCTGCTCAACCGTGTTGCCCGCCGCCTCGTAATGCGGACGCATGGTGTGGATCTCGGTGTCGCCAGCCAGCAGCAGGAAGGCACCGTCGATCGACCGCTGCAGATAGACGTCGTCGTAATTGCTCATGCTGCCGCGGTCGGAGCGCTTTGGCGCAGCGTCAATCGCAGCCTGGATATCGGCCTTCAGCGCATCGTCGTCCCGGTCGCCGTAGCGGTTGCACCGCTGGGCGTAGCGCATGATCGCAAGCCGGATTGGTTCGTGGAACCCGTCCAGGCCCTCACCGTCGCCGAGGAAGGCGAGCGCGTCCATGACATCGCCGACGCGACCGCTGGCCCCGGTGCCGGAAGGGCGAGGACGGGCGGCCTCAGGGCGCAGCTCAGGCAGGACAACCTCCTGCTCCAGCCCTTTCCGCCACCCCGTGCGACGCGGCAGCGGATCGTGCCCGCCCTCAATGATTGGTGCGGCGATGTAGTGCGGCTGGGCGGCTGAGAACGGCGCGCGGTCAACGCCGGGCGCGGACTGCTTCAGCACGGCCTTGATATGGGTGTTCGTCGCCGGCTCGCTCAGCCAGAAGAACAGATGGACCTTGAGGTATCCGGCCGCGAATCCAGCCGAGCTGGAGAGCTGCCACCAGCACTCGGCATCGTGGAAGGCGGGCGGCAGCAGTTCGTTGATAGCCAGGTCGATCGCCATCTCGGGCTCGTCCACCAGGTCGCCCCAAGCAGGCAGCGGCCAGTTGTCGATGTCCACCATGATCCAGCGGCGGGGGACTTCGAGCAGCGACGGGCTGACGTCGCCCTTGGCATGCTTGCGGCGTCGGATGCGGTGGCCGGGATCCGTTGCCAAACCATCCGCCGCGTCGGGTGTGAGGGCACCACGCACCACGAATGCCCGGGGATCGTGCTGCACTCGCTCCAGCACCGCCACTAGTTCCGCTAGGTCAGCGACCTGATGCTGACGAGGGACGAACCATGCGCCGGCTTGATAGCTGATCTTCGACCATTCCTGGCCGTTCGGGTTCCAGCGCCATTGCTTCGTGGCGCGCGCGTTCCCCACCGTCCTGAGGACGGTCAAGCCGCAGCCCATATCTGGCGCCGCAGCTTGATTCACCCGGCGCGCTGACCATCAACGTTGAGGGGGACCGCCGCGCGCATGGCTTACGCGCGGCTGCCCGAAGGGTGCGTTACAGCGACGGGCCGTAGGTTCGGCCAGAGCCTGGTCAGGCCCTCCCGAGCTTTCGACAGCAGGTCGTCGGGGTCGGTGGCGCAGGCGGTGCAGATCCCGAGCGCGAGCCCCAGGCCGGGAGCATCGCAGGCGGGAGTGACCACCGCCACCGAGTAGCTGCCCGACAGCAGCGGCCGCGGGCAGCAAGCGCATAATGCAGGCTGGTCGGGAGGCATCGCTCCGAACCCGATCACCGCGTCACCCGCCGTCCGCACGAGCCTGGCTGCAGCAGAATCGCCGGTCAGCGCGGCTGTAACTAGGTTCAGAAAATCAATCGGGCGAACGATGTCGACGCTGAGGACACCTCCGGACTCGGTGGTGACGCGCCGGGCGGCATCGTTGAGTTCGCCCAGGCCGTTCGGCCGGTTCATGCGCTTCGCGCCCAGAGGCAGGCGATTTCTGCTTCGACCGCTTCGCGCCAATGTGGCTGTAGCGACCATGCCGGCCACCGCTTGCCTTGGCTGAGCGTGTCAGGTGCCGAGAATGTCAGGCGGCCGTCCGGCCCCTCCTGAATTTTCATGCTGGCGAGGTTCGCGCCGGGTATTCTGATGGACGCAAACCCGAAGGTCGGGGAGATCCGACGGAGTTGCACGCGCTCGACCACCACGGCTTGGCCGCTCTCGTGGGCGCTCACTGGGCCTGCTCCCGCACCAGCCGAGCATGGCAGGCGAGCGCCGTTCCCATCTCCTCGAAGGCCAGGGCAATCGGCCAGCCGGCCTTGAGGTAGGCGTTCGCTGCAACCACACCGGATGAATCCGGCCAGGCTATGCCCTCATCGAACGTGAACAGCCCGGCTGAGCTGCCCGGTGCCATCAGCCCCTCGGGTGACGGATCAACCCCGGGCGGGGCTACCACCACAAAGACGAGCGGCGGTCGAATGCAGACTTTCATGTTGTAGACGGCAGGCACGACGATGCGGCTATCAGGCAGCTGGCTGGCGTCAAACATAGGTGCGTCCTAATTTAGACGCGAAGGCGCTTGCGAAGTGCGATTAGCTGGACTATCTGTTCGGTGCCGCCGACAGATATTCTCGCCTACCGGACCCCCGCACGCCTGTCGCGTCGCGGGGGTTTGTTTTAGGCGGCTTGTAATTGGTGTTCGGACGTTGTCCGGCGTGGCGCGGTCATTCGGCCCTTGGCCCAGTCCAACGCGTCGCCCCAGCGATAAAGTGCGCGAGCAGAGAACAAGCTGTAGGGGGGGCCGCCGCCGCGAGTGGCTTTGGTGGCCAGGGTTCCGACCGCTACGGGGAATCCACTTGCGGTTAGCGCGGCAGACGTAGCTTCACGGGTGAGCAGCGCGTCGGGGCTATCAGGGATCGGGTGCGCCATCGGTAACCATCCTGCATTTGCACACCGAGGTGCGCCGTTGCGATGGCTAGCTATTCAGCGCAGATTACATCCCCGAAATAGCCCCACAAAATCCAACCCTGATTTCATTTCGTGGGCCTTGTGAATGCGCGGTGAGCGTCGCGTATCTGGTTTTCGACTGTCAGCGGTGTCGGGGTAGGCGCGAGCGGATGAGCGTTCTTTAACCATGCAACGAGATGTCTGGCCTCTTTCGCCAGCGCTGTTTCAGCTTCGCCGGCATGAAGTCGACGGGCGTGCTCAGGTTTGATGAGGTGCATGCTCTTGCTGGGCCGCCCAGGCGCTCCGGTGCTCGCAATTGGACGTTCTGATTGTGCACTGGCGTTAACGCTCTCACGCGGAACACCGCGGGGCCAAACTGCCATCACCTCCGCCGTGTCCAACAGCAACCCGCTATACCTCCGACGCGGCCCGTTGGTGATCAGGCCAACATCGTCGTCCCGCTCACGGGCCTGCCCAGCAAGGTAAATGGCTGAACTTCTGAGGTAGTCGGCTTCAATGGCCTCGTGAACGGCAGCCGGGTTCGGTTCCCAGCCATTCATCAGCTGACCGATCACGGTCACCCTGCCCTCTTGCGCGCGGGTATTCAGGTCAGCCAGCGCGTCATCCACAGCGGCTGAGTCGGCCTGAGCCGCCTCAATTTGCGCGTCGGTAGGATCTCCGTCGGCTACGTGTAGGGCGTGGCGGGGATCAAGCCGCTTCCAAAAATCAGCCGACTGTCTCTCCCCGAACGCAATCCAGAGGACAGCCTCAGCGACGGTCATCTTTAAAGATCCAGTCATTTGCTCGCGGCAACGTGCAATTGCACAACGGTCCCGCTTGCTTTGGACTTGCCCATCAACTCCAGGGTCCGATCCGCCACCGCATCGGCGGCGGCCAGGAGCACAGCATCCGCCGCGTGCACGTATCGCGAAGTGACGGTGACGCCCTTGTGGCCGATAAGCGCGGCAATCGTCGGTTCGGAATAGCCTAGATCCCCCGCCAAGCTGGCGAATGAATGCCGCAGCACGTGTGGAGTGATGTCCCGCGGCAGCCCGCCCGCTTTCACAATGCGGTTGAAGAGCCACCCGAAGCCACCCATCGGACCGTCACCTTTTGAAGCCCGGAACACGAGCGCGTCGGGCCCCCCTGCCCTTTGCTGCCGCAGCAGCTCACAAGCCGCTTTGGAAAGCGGGCGGACGCTCGCCCCGGTTTTGGTGTCCCGAAGACGAGCGACCCGGCGAACCAGATCGACGTCTCCCCAGAGCAGTCCGGTCACCTCGCTTCGGCGCCAACCCGTCAACACGAGAAATCGAGTTGCGCACAAAGCAGCCGGCCAAACGGGAGGGGCTGACCGCACGCCAGGCCTGACCGGCTGGCCAGGAAGAGAAGCCGCCACCAGCCCGGCCGCTATGCCGGCGTATTCAGCTTCCGTAAGCCGCCGCTCTCGCTTTCCATCCGCAAACCGGACGACGCCGCGGGTCGGGTTGTCGGAACGGAGTCGCTGGCGGACCGCGTAGCTAAAAATCCCGCCGAGCAGACCGACCGTGCGGCTAGCTGTTCCCTTGCCACCTCGGGTCTTGGAGGAGCCGCGCACGGACTTGTGTAGACCGGCCGTCACTCCACCCGCGACAGCGTGCATGAAGCTTTCAATGTCTTCGCGGGTAACCGCCTTAATCGACTTACGCCCGAGCAACGGTTTTACGTGCCGCTCTATCCGACGACGGTCGGTGTAGAGGGTCGACGGCTTCTTGGCCTTGCCCTTCCCAGTGAGTAAGCGGCCGGCATCTGCATCGGCCAAGTAGCGGTCGCATAGCTCGCTGACCGTGGTTGCCTTTCGTACTTCCTGCTTATCGGTGGCAGGATCTTTACCGGACGCAACCTCGCCCAGAATGCGCCGGGCCTCATCCCGTGCTGTATCCGGGGTCCAGGGCGCGCCATGCCGACCGATGGTGTGCCACCGCTGCCGACCCTCCCGGGTGCGGTACAGGACGACGAAGGCCACAGCTGGGCTCTTCTGCCGCCGCGCCCCAAAGCCCGGCACGGCGCTGTCCCAGACAGTTTCGCCTTCTCCGAGGCCCCGAACCTCGCGCAGGCCGAGCCGCTTGCGCTCCGCTGTCACTATCCACCTCGCCAACGCCTGCTAGCAAGCACCTAGCTAGCAGGTTTAGGCAAGCCGCCGCAAACGAGAGCACACCCCTGCAACGGCAAAAACCCCGGACAGCAGCGACTTTGGCGATATGCGCAACCGCGTGCAAATCGCCGCTAACCTTAGTTGCTGCCCACATGAGGCAGAACGGCATGTCCAGGCTTCGATCGGCCAGCAGTGCTTCCAACGGGGCGTCGAGCAGCCGCTTGCCGTTGAACCAATAGAAGTAGAACACGAACCCGTGCAGGCCCGCGCCTTTCGCCAGCGCGATCTGGCGGCGCAGCGTGTCCGCTCCCGCCAGGCTGTAATGGCCGAGATCGCGCGGGATCCGCGGCTGGTAATGGCCGGCGAACCGCGGCAAGGCGCGCCCGAGATTGGTCCACTCGGTGAAGCCGCGCCCCCACCAGGCGTCGTTCTCGGGGGTCGGGTGGTATTGCGGCAAGTAGTAGGCGAGCAGCTTCGCACGGGGCTGCAGGCCAGGGGGACGGGTTGCGACCTCCTCGAACTCGGGATGTGGGCGGGTATTGCGCCGGACCTCGTCCGCGATGTTCGGCGCGCTTCGGTCCAACCGGGCCTGCTCCCGCCAACGCAGCAGGCCGAGCAGCGGGTTGGGGTCCAAACCACTGCCATTCCACCGCCGCGGGTCGAAGCCAGGACAGGGCGCGCGGCCTTCGCTGAAGCCGCGGACCAGGTAGTGCTCCATCGGATCCAGGCCCGCCTCGGCGACGTCCAGGTTCGTCTTCAGGTAAAAGGCTGCGTCGAACTCGGCGATCGGGCTGACCGTCCCGCTCAGGCGGTGACGCAGAAAATGGGCCAGGCATAGCTCACCGGCCGGAAAAGAATGGTTGGCGCGATACCAGACCGGGTCGAAGTGCCGGATCGGCCGCAGCCCGGCGGCTTCACCCTCGCGGATATAATGGAGCAGCGGGTCCCCGACGCAGCCCGGATTGCAGCCGCGGTAGTACTCCGGATCGAAATACGGGTTGGGCCAACGGTTTTCTTGCCAGCCATAGCGGTGCCAATGCACCAGGGCCGAGTGATTGCTGTCCTTCAGATCCTGGTTGCGGCTGAGGAACCAGGCCCCGTCGAACAGCCCCGACCTCTGTAGAATAGCCAGGCTCTGCTGCTCTGCGCGCTCGGTGACGAGCGACGCGGCTGGCCCAGACCGTTCCATGATGTCAACTCGCAAATGCGTGAGCGGCTTGTAACACATTTGTATGTAAAGCCAAGCGATTTGATGGTGGAGCCGGTCACGTTAAGCTTCCCCACCAGGTTCAGTGGACGTGAAATAACGAATGATAGGCTCGCTTTACGTCATCGCCGGCAGCGCGCTCGGCGGCTTGATGCGGTATTGGTTGTCGATCTGGATGGTGCAACTACTCGGGCCGCGGCTTCCCTGGGGAACGTTGCTGATCAACGTCCTGGGATCGTTCGTCATTGGCTTGTTCGGGGCGCTCACCGGTCCGGCGGCGCGGCTCAGCGTCTCGCCCGAGATCAAGGTGTTCGTCATGATCGGCATCTGCGGCGGGTTCACGACGTTCTCATCGTTCAGCCTGCAGACGCTGGAACTGCTGCAACGCGAGGATTACGGCTGGGCGATCAGCTACATCGCCGGGTCGGTCCTGTTGTGCCTGGCCTCCGTCGCGACCGGTTACGCGATCGGGCGGTGAGTTACATTTTTCTACCGAGATGAGCCGGCACTGTTTCAGTGCAACGTTACCGTAGGAACTCCGACGAGGAGTCCCGAGCAATGTCGAAGGCCTGGTTCTACCGTTGCCTCAAGACCGCAGGCGCGCTTGCCGCGAGGGTCGCGCTGTCGGGATGCGCCATGTATCCAGCCTACGGCCCGCGTTACAACGACAAGGCTCGGTCTTACACGTCCTGCTAGGGCGTGAGCCGGCTGACCCTGGACCCGAGCGCGCGGCTGGGGTAGCCCTCCCGCGTGCCTGAACTCGGTCCAACACTCGTCACCGGCGCGACCGGCTTCGTCGGCTCCGCCGTCGCCCGTGCCTTCCTGGCCCGCGGGCACGCGCTGCGTCTGCTGGCTCGCCCGAACGGCAACCGGGCCAATATCGCCGGCTTGCCCGCCGAGATCATCGAAGGCGACCTGCGGGACCCGGCCTCGCTCGAGCGCGCCGTCGCAGGATGCCGCTATGTCGTTCACGTGGCCGCCGATTACCGGTTGTGGGTGCCCGACCCGGTCGTGATGAACCGGGCCAATGTCGACGGCACGCGCGCGCTGCTGCTCGCCGCCCAAGCGGCGGGCGTGGAGCGCATGGTCTATTGCAGCAGCGTGGCCGCCCTGGGCCTGATCGGCGACGGCACGCCAGCGGACGAAACCACGCCCAATTCGCTGGCCAAGGTCATCGGGACCTACAAACAGTCGAAATACCTGGCCGAGCAGGCGGTGCTCGAACTGGCGCGCGACGGCGTGCCGGTGGTGATCGTCAATCCCAGCGCCCCAGTCGGGCCGCGGGACATCAAGCCGACGCCCACGGGCAAGATGATCGCGGACACGGCCGCCGGGCGCATGCCGGCCTATGTGGATACCGGGCTGAACGTGGTGCACGTGGACGACGTCGCCGAGGGGCATGCCCTGGCGTTGGAACGCGGGCGGGTCGGCGAGTGCTATATCCTCGGCGGCGAGGACATGGGGATGCAGGAGCTGCTGGCCCTGGTCGGCGAGGCCGCTGGCCGCAAGCCACCCCGGATCAAGCTTCCGCACGGCGTCCTGTATCCGCTCGCTTTGGTCAGCGAAGGGCTCGCGCGGGTCGCCGGGATCGAGCCGATCGTCACGCGCGACATCCTCGCCATGGCCAAGAAGAAGATGTTCTTCTCCTCCGCCAAGGCGCGTGCCGAGCTGGGCTACAATCCCCGGCCAGCGCGGGAGGCCGTGTTCGATGCCGTCGCCTGGTTCCGTGAGCAAGGCCGGATCGCGGCATGATCGTCTTGGCTGTGCTGTGTTTTGCGACCTGGTCGTATCTGCTGCTCGCGCATGGCCGGTTCTGGTCGGCGGGGCCGAGCCTGTCACCGGCTAGCCCGGCCAATCCGGTGCCCGTCGACATCGTGGTGCCGGCGCGGGACGAGGCCGAAAGCATCGCGGAGTGTCTGCGCTCGCTCCTGGCGCAGGACTATGCCGGCCCGTTCCGTGTGATCCTGGTCGACGACCGCAGCAGCGACGGCACGGGCGACATTGCCCGCAAGGTCGGCGACAGCCGCCTCCACGTGCTCGACGGCGCCGATCGGCCAGCCGGCTGGAGCGGTAAGCTGTGGGCCGTGGCCCAGGGCATCCGTTTCAGCACCGCGCCCCTGGTGTTCCTGTGCGACGCCGACATCGTGCACCAGCCAGCGCATCTCGCGACGCTCGTCGCCAAACTGGAGGCGGGTGGGCTGGACCTCGTGTCGGAGATGGTGGAGCTGAACTGCGTGAGTGCGGCCGAACGTGCCCTGGTGCCGGCCTTCGTGTTCTTCTTCCAGCTGTTGTATCCCTTCGCCTGGGTCAATCAGCGGCAACACAAGACGGCGGCCGCAGCGGGCGGCACGGTGCTGCTCCGGAGATCCGCACTGGACCGCATCGGTGGCATCGAGGCCGTTCGCGGCGCCTTGATCGACGACGTGGCCTTGGCGACCGCGATCAAGCGGGGCGGCCCGATCTGGCTCGGCCACAGCCGACTTGCCCGGTCCATCCGACCCTACCCGGCCGCGGGCGACGTGTGGCGGATGGTCGCGCGCACCGCCTACGTGCAATTGCGGTTCTCACCGCTGATTCTCGCCGGCACCATCGCCGGGCTGGCGCTGGTCTGGCTCGCCCCGCCCCTGCTGAGCGTGGTCGGCACCGGGCTGACGCGCTGGCTCGCCGCCGCGGCCTGGGCGGGTTCGGCTGCGTCGTTCGTGCCGACGCTGAGCCGGTTCCGGCAATCGCCGCTCTGGGCGCTCGCCCTGCCGGCCATCGCCTGCTTCTACATGGCGGCGACGATCGGCTCCGCCTTCGACCATCATCGCGGCCGCGGCGTCGTCTGGAAGCGCCGCGCCTACGGGGAGGC
The DNA here is from genome assembly GCA_964242215.1 of uncultured Acetobacteraceae bacterium. Lineage (GTDB taxonomy): Bacteria > Pseudomonadota > Alphaproteobacteria > Acetobacterales > Acetobacteraceae > LMUY01. The sequence continues at coordinate 65,001 of CAXTCJ010000013.1, forward strand.
CGGCGTATGAGCGCCTCCGTGGAAGCGCCGTCCGGCAAGGGGCGCAGCGACGAGAATTTCCCCGTCGGCTCCCGCCTCATCCGGCCCGCGCTGCGTCCGCATGTTCACGCCTTCTACGACTTCGCCCGCAATGCCGACGACATCGCCGACAGCGCCACCCTCTCCGCGGACGAGAAACTCGAGCGGCTGGACGCCATGGGGACCGTGCTGATCGGCGACTCCGATGCGGGCTCGCCGAGCGCCATGGTGCTCCGCGACAGCCTGGAGCAGACGGGCGTATCGCCGCAGCACTCGCTCGACCTGCTGGTCGCGTTTCGGCAGGACGCAACCAAGCGGCGCTACGCCTCGTGGCAGGAATTGCTGGACTACTGCCGCTATTCCGCCATGCCCGTCGGGCGTCATGTCCTGGACCTGCACGGGGAAACGGTGGCGACCTATGCGGCCTCGGATGGGCTTTGCGCGGCGCTGCAGATCGTGAACCACCTGCAGGACTGCGCGCGTGACCTCGACGAACTCGACCGCTGCTATCTGCCGCAGGACCTGCTGACGGAGGCTGGCGAGACCACTGAAGCGGTCAAAGCCAGCCACTGCAGTGCCGGCTTGCGCACCGTCCTCACACAAATGCTCGACCTGACAGAAAATCTGAACACGATCGGAGCGGCGTTGCCGAGCCATGTACGAGACCGCCGGTTGCGGATGGAGGTCGCCGTGATCTCTGGCCTTTCCCATCGCCTGGCCCGCCGGCTGCGGCGCGAGGATCCCCTGGCGCAACGGGTGAAGCTGCATCGGGCCGACGTCGTCCGCAGCGTGCTGCTCGCGCTGCCGAGTTTGCGGTGAGCTCGCTGCAAGCCGACCCGGCCGATTTGGCGGCGGTCGAGGCGATCGTCCGCGGGGCCGGCACATCGTTCTACCGTGGCATGCGCATCCTGCCGCCGGACCGGCGATCGGCGATGTACGCGATCTACGCGTTCTGCCGCCTGGTGGACGACGTAGCCGACGAGCCCGCCCCGATGGAAGCCAAGCGCGCTGGGCTCGGGCGGTGGCGGGACGCGATCACCGCGGTTTTCGCCGGCGCGGGCGAGGACGCCGTCACCCGTGTCCTCGTGTCGGCCGTGCGGCAGTTCGGGCTGCGCGAACAGGACTTCCAGGCGGTGATCGACGGGATGCAGATGGACGCCGAGACCGTCATCGTCGCACCCGATTTCGCCGTGTTGGACCTTTACTGCGACCGAGTGGCGGCCGCCGTCGGGCGGTTGTCGGTCCGGGCGTTCGGCGACAGCTCCGCGCCCGCCGACGAGGTGGCGTTTTCCCTCGGGCGCGCGCTGCAGCTCACCAATATTCTTCGCGACCTGGCCGAGGACGCCGAACGCGGCCGCCTCTATTTGCCGCGCGAATGGCTCGACGACGCCGGCGTTCCGCACGACCCGGCGGCGGCCCTGGCGTCCGACCGCCTGCCGGTGGTCTGCAACCGGGTGCTCGCCGAGGCGCGGCGCCGGTTCCGGCTGGCGGAAGCCGCCATGGATGCGTGTGACAAGCGGGCAATGCGCCCGGCCCGGCTCATGGCCGCCACCTATTCCGCCATCCTAGACCGGTTGGAGCGCCGCGGCTGGGACGAACTGGACCGCCCAGCCAAGTTGCCGAAATGGCAGAAGCTGTGGATCGCCGCACGCTACCTGCGATGAGCCGCATCCATGTCGTCGGTGCCGGGATGGCCGGTCTCGCCGCTGCGCTCACATTGGTCGACGCCGGCCGCAGCGTCTCGGTGTACGAGGCCGGTCCGGCCGCCGGCGGACGCTGCCGCTCGTATCACGACAAGGAGCTGGATTGCCGCATCGACAACGGCAATCATCTCTGGCTGTCCGGCAACCGCACCATCGCCGCGTTTTTGCGCCGGGTCGGCTCCGAGCATACCCAGGCCGGCCCACCCGACTCGCAGTTCCCGTTCTTCGACCTGGCCTCGGGCCGGCGCTGGACGGTGCGGCCGAACAATGGGCGGCTGCCCTGGTGGATCTTCGCCCGCGGGCGCCGCGTGCCCGGGGCAAAGCTCGCCGAGTATGCCGGGCTGCTCGCCCTGCTCCGGGCCGGCCCGGACGCCACGGTGGCGCAGTGCATGCCCCATGGTGCCCTGAACGACCGGCTGATCGAGCCTTTGGTCATCGCGGCCCTGAACACGGCCCCGGCGACCGGCAGCGCCCAGCTCATGGCGGCGGTCATGCGGGAGACGCTCGTGCGGGGCGGGGCGGCGTGCGTTCCGGCCTATCCCAGCGACGGCCTCTCCGCCACCTTCGTGGACCCGGCCCTCGGTGCGCTGCAGGCGGCGGGTGGCGTGATCGAGCTTGGCCGCCGCATCACGGCGCTGACGGTGACGGCTGGGCGCGTCACGGCGCTGGAAACCGCGTCCGGCCCGATTGCGGTCGAACCGGCGGACGGAGTTGTCTTGGCGATACCGGCGCCGGTCGCCCAGTCGCTGCTGCCCGGGCTGACAGCGCCCGAATCCTTCGAGTCCATCGTCAACTTGCACTACCGCTGCGAGGCCGCACCCGGACCGGCTGGGTTCGTCGGTTTGCTCGGCGGCACGGCGGAGTGGGTGTTCGTGAAACCCGGTGTCATCTCGGTCACCATCAGCGCGGCGAACCGGCTGATCGATCGCTCCGCCAGTGACTTATCCGCAACAGTGTGGCCTGAAGTGAGTGCCGCCTTGTGCATCGCGCAACCCATGCCGGCCTGGCGTGTCGTAAAGGAGAAGCGCGCGACCTTCGCCGCAACTCCCGCGGAAAACCGGAAGCGGCCCGGGACGCGCACCGGCCTGCCAAATCTGGTATTGGCTGGCGATTGGACCAATACGGGCCTGCCCGCCACAATCGAAGGCGCGATCAGGTCCGGCCACACTGCCGCGGCTGCTCTCCTGCATGCCGCCTGAGCCTGGATGGATGATGCCGAGCGAAACGCTAAGCCGCCCCCAAACGACCAGCCTCCAAAGCACGATCGATGCTGCCCAGTCCGCGTTGCGGGGCCGTCAGTCGGTGGACGGACACTGGCTGTTCGAGTTGGAGGCGGATGCGACGATCCCTGCCGAGTACATTCTGCTCGAGCACTACCTCGACCGGATCGACCCCGACCTGCAGGCCCTGATGGCCGTCTACCTCCGCGGCATCCAGGGTGCGCATGGCGGCTGGCCGCTGTTCTATGACGGCCCGGCGGACTTGTCGGCCAGCGTAAAGGCCTACTTCGCGCTGAAGGCGGCGGGCGACAGCGCGGACCAGCCGCACATGGTCCGGGCCCGCGAGCGCATCCTGGCCATGGGCGGCGCCGAACGCACCAATGTCTTCACCCGTATTCAGCTTGCCCTGTTCGGCCAGGTCCCTTGGCGCGCCACCCCGGTGATGCCGGTCGAGATCATGCACCTGCCGCGGTGGTTCTTCTTCCACCTGTCCAAAGTGTCGTATTGGTCTCGCACGGTGATGGTGCCGCTGCTGGTGCTGATGGCTCTGCGGCCGCGGGCGCGCAACGTGCGGAATGTCTCCGTCAGCGAGTTGTTCCACACGCCGCCGGAGCAAATCCGCAGCTGGATCCACGGTCCTTACCGCTCGGCCTGGGGGATCGTGTTCAAGACGCTCGACACGGTTCTGCGGCCGATTGTGCCCCACTTCCCCGCCGCCGCCCACAAGCGCGCCTTGGACGCGGCCGTCGCGTTCACGGTAGAGCGGCTGAATGGCGACGATGGGCTCGGCGCCATCTACCCGGCGATGGCCAACAGCGTGATGATGTTCGACGCGCTCGGCTACCCACCGGACCACCCGCACGCGGCGACCGCCTGGAGCGCCGTCCGCAAGTTGCTGGTGATCCGCCACGACCGGGCCTACTGCCAGCCGTGCCTGTCCCCGATCTGGGACACCGCGCTCGCCGGCCATGCCATCGTGGAAGCCGAGGGACCGCGCTCGGCCTCCGGCGCCGCCGCGTGCGACTGGCTGGCCGAGCGTCAGATCACCGACCTCAAAGGCGACTGGGCCTGGCTCCGCCCGGAGGCTCCCCCCGGCGGTTGGGCGTTCCAGTACGCCAACGCGCACTATCCGGACGTGGACGACACCGCCGTGGTCGCCATGCTGCTGCATCGGGCGGGTGACCCGGCGCATGACGAGGCGATCAACCGCGCGCGCGACTGGATCCTCGGCATGCAGAGCAAGGACGGTGGCTGGGGCGCGTTCGACGCCGACAACAACTATCAGTTTCTCAACCACATTCCGTTTGCCGATCACGGCGCCCTGCTCGACCCCCCGACCGTGGACGTCACGGCGCGCTGCCTGTCGTTCCTGGCGCAGATAGGGCACGGACGGTTGGAACCAGCGCTGGCCCGCGGCCTCGATTACCTCCGACGGGAGCAGGAAGCCGATGGCAGCTGGTTCGGCCGCTGGGGCACCAACTATATTTATGGTACGTGGTCGGCCCTGTGCGGGCTCAACGCCCTCGGCATTCCTCACACCGACCCGGCGATCCGCAACGCCGCCGACTGGCTGCTGGCCCGGCAACGCTCCGATGGGGGCTGGGGTGAGGACGAGGAGAGCTACGCCAAGGCACCCCACGGCGAATACAAGATCAGCACACCGTCCCAGACGGCCTGGGCACTGCTCGGGCTGATGGCCGCTGGCGAGGTCGAACACCCGGCCGTGGCGCAGGGCATCGACTATCTGCGGCGCACGCAGCGGCCGGACGGCGAATGGGATGAAGAGGCCTATACCGCCGTGGGCTTCCCGCGCGTGTTCTACTTGCGCTACCACGGCTACCGCCTGTTCTTCCCATTGCTCGCCCTTGCGCGCTACAGCAACCTGCTGAACGGGAACGCCCGCCGGGTGACGTTCGGCTTCTAGTCGTGCTCGGCATCGTGGTGGGCCTCGTCGCCGAGGCTCGCCTGGCCCGCGGCTTGGCCGGCGAGATCGAGGCGGGTGGCGGCGGTGCGGACGGGGCAGCGGCGGCAGTGAACCGCCTTGTCGCCCGGGGCGCCACCGCTTTGCTGAGTTTCGGACTGGCCGGCGGACTCCAACCCGGCTTGCCAGCGGGGGCCGTTCTGGTTCCGCTGACCGTCGTCGACGGTAACGGGCAAACCTGGCACGCCGACCAGCGTCTCGCCCAGCGACTGGGGGCGCCGAACGGGGCGATGCTCGCGGGCGACCGTATCCTCGTTACCATTGCGGACAAGCGGATGGCTTGGGAGCGAAGCCGCGCCCTCGCCGTCGACCTCGAGAGTGGTGCGGTGGCCCGTGTCGCTACCACGCACGGCCTACCCTTCGCCGTACTCCGCGCGGTGTGCGACCCGGCAGAGCGCTCCCTGCCTACGGCGGCCCTGACCGCACTGGACGCGGAGGGCCGCATCCAGCCGTCTGCGTTACTGCGCTCGTTAGCGCGTGACCCTCGTAAGATTTCGGCATTGATTGCGCTCGGACGTGACGCCTCGAAAGCGCGGAAGGCTCTGCTAGCCCGAGTACAGACAATCGGACCGCTGCCCGCATCGGAGTAGCCAACTCGGGCGGCTAAGAGGGCGAAAGGCGCTACGCCTCTCCGCCCTCTCGGCCTCAAACGCTAATCCGCGTCGGCGACTTCGGCAGCCTTCTTCGGCTTGTGCTTCAGTTCCGCCATCTTCTCCTGGACATGGCGGCTGAACACGAATTCCGCCGGGCGCTGCTTGTCCAGCTTGATCTCCGGCGCCATCGGCCCCGTGGTCTTCGGGCCGCGCATGGCCACCATCATCGTCTTGATCGGACTCTTGACCGCATCGACCACAGCCGTCGCCTCATAGCCGGAATGCACCATGCAGTCGGCGCACTTCTCGTAGTTGCCGGTGCCGTACTTGTCCCAGTCGGTCGTTTCCATCAACTCGGTGAAGGTCTTCGCGTAGCCTTCGCCAAGTAGGTAGCAAGGCCGCTGCCAGCCAAACACGTTGCGGGTCGGCTTGCCCCAGGGCGTGCAGTGATAGGTCTCGTTGCCGGCCAGGAAGTTCATGAACAGCGGCGACTGGGTGAACTTCCAGCCCTTGCCCTTGCCGCGCTGCAGGATGTCGCGGAACAGCTGCTTGGTTTTCTGGCGGGACAGGAAGTGCGCCTGATCAGGTGCGCGTTCGTATGCATAGCCCGGCGACGTCATGATGCCGTCGACGCCCATGGCCATCACGTCGTCGAAGAACTTCGCAACGCGCTCGGGCTTGGCGCCGTCGAACAGGGTGCAGTTGATCGACAGCCGGAACCCGCGATCCTTGGCTTTGCGAATCGCGGCGATCGCCTTGTCGTAGACGCCCTCCTGCTCCACCGCCTTGTCATGCATCTCCCGGTCGCCATCGAGGTGCACATCCCACGAGAAGAACGGGTTGGGCTTGTAGTCGTCCATCTTCTTGTCGAGTAGCAGGGCGTTCGTGCAGAGGTATACGAACTTCTTACGCTCCAGGATCTTGGCGACGATCTCGGGCATCTCACGATGGAGCAGCGGCTCACCGCCGGCTATCGCGACCACGGGGGCGCCGCACTCGTCGACCGCCGCGAGCGAATCAGCCACCGACAGGCGCTGATTCAAAATCTCGTTCGGATAATCGATCTTGCCACAGCCGGAGCACGCCAGATTGCAGCGGAACAACGGCTCCAGCATCAGCACCAGAGGGTAGCGCTTGCGTCCGGCCAAATGCTGCTTGACGACATAGGCGCCGACCCGGACCACCTGCTGCAACGGAACCGACATCTACAACTCTCCTTGAACCCGCCGCCGGCAGTCGGCTGACATCAGAATTGGCCGCACCGAAGTGCGAGACCAGATGTGCCTAGGGCCGGGCCTGCGCAAGTGACGCTATGCAACTGGTCCGATCCCATTGTCAAAACACCGGTTGCGGTGCGGGCGACCCTGGCATGATGTATCAGGCCTGGACGGAGGACTAGGCTCCGTGGCATGAGTGCATCATGAGGACCGCAGAGTGTTGCGGAAATCACACATAAATTGTGGTCCAAGCGCCCCCATCTTGCTTTGGAGCAGGGGTCAGTGTTTGGTGGGCGGACAACCTAGCGCCAGCTTCTCCAGAACCTGGAGTCGCGAGTCGAGCTATCCGGAAGGGCGTGTCAGTGTTCACGGTCATGAATGTCGGCTGATTCGCTCGCTCGTAGTGACTCGCGAAGTCTATCGATGGTGATGGCTGTTGCGGCGAACGATGTTCAAGTCGCGATATCCGAGCTCATCGGTGAGCCTTCCGGTCCCGAAGGGCGGCTGGTCGAGGCTATGCGTTATGCGAGCCTGAACGGCGGCAAGCGACTGCGTGGGTTCCTGGTTTTGGAAGTTGCGGCCCTGTTCGGAGCATCACGCGAAGGGGCTGCGCGTGTCGCCGCATCCGTCGAGATGTTGCATGCGTATTCCCTGGTGCACGACGACCTGCCGGCAATGGATGATGACGACCTGCGGCGTGGGCAGCCCAGCACGCACCGCAAGTTTGACGAAGCGACTGCGATCCTCGCGGGTGATGCCCTGCAATCGCGTGCGTTCGAGATACTGGCCGAACCCGCCACTCACCCCGACGCTGCGGCCCGGTGCGAACTGGTTGCCGCCTTGGGGCTGGCATGCGGCGCGCGCGGCATGGCTGGTGGTCAGATGATCGACATGCAGGCGGAAGGCAAAACCCTTGGGGCAGATGAAATCATCCGGTTGCAGACGCTGAAGACGGGTTGCCTGATCCGTTATAGTGCCGAGGCGGGCGCCATCCTCGGCCGCGCCGACCCGGTCGGGCGGGCGGCGATTTCAGCTTATGGGCGCGATCTCGGGGCCGCTTTCCAAATGGCCGATGACGTGCTGGATGCCGCCGGCGACACTGCGGTCATCGGTAAGACGGCTGGCAAGGATGCGGCGGCAGGCAAAGCCACGTTGGTGGCCCTGCTTGGCATCGAGCGCGCGACCAAGCAGGCCGAGATGTTGAGCGAGCAGGCTGCCTCCCATCTCGATGCGTTTGGACCTTCGGCGCAGGCGCTTCGAGAACTCGCTCAGTACGTCGTGGCTCGGGGTCACTGACATGAACGCCCCGATTCTTCCGCCGCGCCCGTCGACCCCCTTGCTGGACCGGGTG
>CAXTCJ010000014.1:0-71705 GCA_964242215.1 uncultured Acetobacteraceae bacterium
CGATGGGCGGAAGATCCTCGATGCGATGCGTCGTTGGGTGCTCGATGCGATCGACGACGAGAGGCTGCCGAAGGACAAACCTTTGCGGCTCGGCTCGACGTTCTTCGACGCGCCCGACGAGACGACATTCGCGGGCGGCCGGCAATTGACCCGGTTCGCGCACCAGTTCTGGCGTGACCGCGTCGATCTGCGGGGTGCCTTCAACCTGAACGACTCGAACGGGTTCGACGGCTACGTGGCCTGGTTCTGCGAGGGTGCCGCGGCGCGCGAAGGCGTCGCCGCCGAGCTGATCCAGGCCGCACGTATTCTGCGCGACGGGCCCGGCGTCGCTAGCCTCCCAACTGAACCGGTGCAGCCACCCTGGCCAGCCTTGGCAACGGATGCGTGGACCGGCCCCGCGCGCGATGCTGCCCAGTGGCTGACCGGCGAGGTGCATTTCGAGATCAACGGCGAGACGCTGTGGCTGCAACGCCAGGCGGCGCTGCTGTGGGAACGCCGGCTCGACTTGCAGCAATTCTTCCCGATGCGCGACCGGGCAGGCCACGAGAACTATCACCTCTGGACACTGACCGACGGCATGCGCGAGGGCTCGATCCACGCCGATCTGTTCACGCCGGACTACCTTGCCTGGCTGGAGTCTCCCTCCAGTATTTCCACGCTCTACACCGATGTTCCGATCACCCGGGGCATGGCGTTGACCCGGCGCAGCGAGCATGGGCGGACGGGCCTGCGGTCCTGGCCACAATTTCCGCTCGAGGCGAAGGCACGGCTCGAGCAGGCGTTTTGGTACGCGTTCATCGCCCCGAAGATCTTCCACTGGCCGCCCGCCATGACCGCGATGGTCCGGTCGTACTTTGACGCTCCCTCCGACGTCAGCGTCGACCGTTATCTGCTCTCCAACGGTGCGGTCGCGCTGCACCGGATGCGCGTGGACATCCAGCAATCCTTCGATCTGCAAACCGAAAATGGTTGCTGGGGATATCTGTGCTGGCTGCTCACTCAGGGCGCGGCCGAGTGCGACGTGGACATTCTAGAGCTCTGCCCAGGTCTGGTTGCGTTCCTCGCCTCGCCCTCCCCGCGCCATCCCCTGCTGAGCCATCTGGCGGAGTTCGCCTACCACGAGCGGGCCGATCTGAAGGCCGCGTTCAATCTCAACACCCGCGCCGACCTGGCGGGAATGCTGAATTGGACTGCCAGCGAACTTCCGGCTTGGCTCAAGAGCATCGGACTGCAGGCGCTGCTCGCGGCACCCGCCAAGCCGGCCGTGGCGACGCATCGATGCTTTGCGGTGCTGACGGGCGACTGGGTGGCGTCGTCCGGCATCGGCGAGGACCTGCGCACCGCCGTCGCAGCGCTCGATGCTGTTGGGTTTTCCGACTACGTCATCATCGACCTGCCATCGCGTCGCGCGATCACGGCCGAGCGGGCGGTGTTGCCGACCGGGACGAAAATCCGCGCGGCGTGGAACCTGATGTTCCACAACGCCGACACCGCGCTCGAAGATTGGTGGATCGTCCGCACACTCCACGTCGAGGCAGACCGTGTGGCCGCCCACTGGCTCTGGGAATTGGAGCGGCTTCCCGCGCGGTGGATCCACGCCTTCTCGTTCTGCGACGAAATTTGGGCGTCTTCGGATTTCGTGAAGTCGATCTTCGAGGCCGAGGATCGCCGCCCGGTCCGGTTGATCCATCACGCCGTCACCGCGCCTCGCCCCCTCCGATCGGTAACCCGGCACCAACTGGGCCTGCAGGACGATACCACCGTCTTCCTGTTTATGTTCGACTTCGCCTCGTATGCCCAGCGCAAGAACCCGGTTGCGGTTGTCCGCGCCTTTGTCCAGGCATTCCCCGGCGGCAACGAGCGCGCCTGCTTGGTGATCAAGACGCAGAACGCCAGCCTTCGCCCGGAGCTGTGGGCTGAACTATATGGAATGACCGACGATCCCCGCGTCATGTTGCGCGATGCCCAGCTGTCGCGCGACGAATTGACCGGCCTGATCGCCGCGTCCGATGCCTTCGTGTCCCTGCACCGATCCGAGGGGTTCGGTCGCGGCCCGGCCGAGGCGATGCTGCTCGGCATTCCCGTCATCCTCACCGGTTATTCCGGCACAGCGGATTTCACCGATCCAAGCTGTGCCTGTATCGTCGGCTACACCCTGGTTCCCGTCGAGCCGGGCGAATATCCCGGCGTTGAAGGTCAGCGTTGGGCGGAAGCGAACGTCACCGAGGCCGCCCGCTACATGCGTTGGATCCACGACGAGCCGGACGCGGCGAAGGCAATGGGCTTGCGCGGCCAGCAACGTGCGAGCGAGATGCTGTCGCCCGCGAAGATCGGCGCGGACATGCTGACCCTGCTCGGCCCAGCAGCGGAATCGGTGAAGCTCAGCGCTTGATGTCGCGCCCTGCGATTGGTGCACGGAGGACCTGCCGAGCATGACCCGAGAGCTTATTTTCACGTCGGAGCGGCTCAACGTCGTTCATGCCGAGACCGGGTCGGACACCGTCATCGTCACGTTCAACGAGATGGGTCTGGCCGCCAACGCCACGTCGTTCTGGGGCGCGGAGTTGATGGAACGCGTGGGTGTCACCGCCATCGGTTTCGTGTCAGTCCGGCCCAATTGGTATCCCCCGCTCGACATGGCCCCGGCCATCGACGCAGCCCTGGCGAAAATCGCCGGCCGGCGAGTGGTGACCTATGGCTTCAGCCAGGGTGGCTACGGTGCGCTGAAATTCGGCGCGGCATTGCAGGCCGACCTGGCGATCGCGTTTTCGCCGCAATGGTCGATCAATCCGCGGGATGTCTCCAGCTTCGATCAGCGCTTCACGAGTTGGTATGATGCGACACTGCGCAACGGCGAGCGCATCGAGCAGGACGAACTCGCGCGACGTAATTTCGTGTTCTTCGATCGCGCTTTCCCGCCCGACCGCGGCCAGGCCGCACCGCTTCTGGCATTGGACCGGGTCGACGAGGTAACGATGCCGTTCACCGGGCACGAGACGATCCGGGTGATCACCGAGGGCCGCCAGGGGCGCGCGCTCGTCGAGCTGTTACGCAGCCCCTCGCAAGCGATGCCGGCTGACTTTCGCAAACTGGCCCGACGCGCCCGGCGTGGCAGCGCCACCTATGCCCAAGGCAAGATGGTGCAGTTGCGCGGCTCCCAGCGCCGGCACGGCGGCTACCTGCAGAGCGTCGTCGACGGCCTGCCGGAGGGCCCGCCTAAGTCGATCGCCATCACCGAGAACTACCTGTCCGTGGGCGCTTTCACTGACGCTGAAAAGATCATGGCAGCGGTCACCGATACCGATCTGCAAGCCCTTTACCTGCCGACACTTTGGTTTTCCTTCCGCGAAGCGGGTTTCCTATACGGCGAGCAGCGTCTCGCTCCCTTGTTCAAGGCCACGCACCCGGACGATGTCTGGCAGCGGTTGTTGGGCGTCAACTCGATGATCGTGACGGGCGCGAAGGAAGCCGCGCTCGAGGAGTTGCAGGAGCTTGCGGCAATGGACGGCGCGTTCGCGCACGCCAATAATTTCATGGACTTCTACGGCCAACTCGGCCGGATGGATCTCGCCGCGGAGTTCATGCGGGAAGTCTCGCAGGACGAGGCGCTCTCGAAGACCGATCGTATCCGTGTCGGCTTCGACATTGCCGGCGCGCTGGCGGCCAGAAACATGCGCGCTGCGCTGTTCCGCGAGTTGCACGAGTTGGGTAACCTGTGCCGCGGCGACCTGGACATGACGATGCGCATCGTCGACATGTACCTGGGAATCGGCGAGAAATCGTTCGCGCGCCACGTTCTCGAACAGCTTCCCGAGCCCGCTGCGAGTACCCCCTTGGTCAGAGTGTATCGCCTGCAACTCGACCCGGCGTTGGAACCGGCGGGGATGGTGGCAGCCTTGCGCGGCATGGCCAGCGAGGACGTTGCCGATCCCGCCGTCTGGATGACGCTGTCGCGCAAATCACAGGAGTTTCTCGAACCCGCTCTCGCCATCGAGATGGCGCGCAAGGCGGTGGCGCATTCGGCGGACGACGACACTCGCGCGCGCTTTCGGCTGGCCGAGGCTCTTGCGGCCAGTGGCCAACATCGGCCTGCTTCCGCCGAGATCGAGTTGCTCCTCGACTCCGATGTTGCGATCAGAGCCTTGGCGCAGAATCTAGCCGACCTTGCCCTTGCGTGCGATCGCGCCGATCTCGCGGTGACGGCTGCCCGGCGTTGGCTTCGCACCAATCCGGAGCATCCCCACGTCCAGGTCATGCATTGTTTTTACGAAAGCAAGGCCGGCGATGGCGACGCACTTCGCCGTGCACTCAACGTGTTGGTCGACAAAGCACGTGCCGGGCTGCCCTTGAGCGTCGAACAGTTCACCATGCTGCTCGATAGCGTCCGTGGAAAAGACTATGCGCTCGAGCGAAGCGTGGCCGAAGCCGCAACTCTTCAGCATCCCGAAATCACCGAGTTCGCTACGCTAGCGAAGCCGGATGCGTTCGCGGCGAAGTTCTACAGCCCGGCGACTGCGAGCAGTCCCATGGCAAGCCCCGGCGGCAGCCGAGGCTTGCTTGAGAAGCTAGGCTTTAAAAAAAGGCGCTAGCGACCGTACTTAACGGCAGTTGAACACGGAGGAGTAGTCGGACGGATTATTGTTCAGCGTCCCGGTATCCACGAACGGATACAGCTCCCACAGAACACGCAATTGCTTGTCGCTCAACTCGATATTCATCATGTCTTCGACGACCGTTTCATAGCTTGTTTCCAGAACGGTCGATTCCGGGTTCAACTTGCTGATCGCGATCAATCCAGTCGGGGGACAGTCGAGATACTGCACCCGCAAATCCGGCCGCTTCCGCTTCAGCGCGAACAAAACCCGCCACACATCGCCCGTCCATGCGTCACGATAGGAACCCTCGGACTCCTCCCCCTGGCGCGGCACCCGCTCCGCCATGCGCGTATTCAAGGGCAAGCAGTCGTGGATCAGGATCAATGAGCGCTTGTGGCTGGACCGCTCGGTGTTGATGAAATCGCGCAAAAGGTACTCGGCGCGGTGCATCCCATCGAGGAAGGCGATGTCTACCCCCAGCGGGAAGTGCTTCTTCAGGCCCTCGTTGGCGAAGAAATCGTCCGAGGTCGACTGGAACATCAGGGTGCGGCGCCGTTGCTGCCAGGCGTGCATTCTGATCTGGAAATTCGGATCGACGCACACCGCGTCGCACGAGAAGGCGTTCAAAGACTGCCCGGTGTCGGTCCCGATCTCGAAATACGAACGCGGCTGCAACTGCTGGTTGAGGTGCCCCATGAATTCGATGTAGTAAGTTCCAGAGTGCTGGAACGGGTCCAACTTGCCGAACGTCCGCTGATACATGAAATACCCCTAAACCGTATTCCCGGCTTTTAGCCCGGGACGCGGCTATCTTCCAGCCTCCCCGTGGCCGGCAGCCATTTCGCAGTTCTGTAATCTGACCTATGGCTTGGTGCCCGCCGCCTGTGCGCCGGTCGAAGCGTATTAAGGGATTCCACACGAGCCATGGGCGGCACTATCTCGGATCAGACGGCGCCCTGCGAGGTTTGCGTGCTCGCCCCGGACGGCACGCTGCCGCCGTCGCCGGCGAACATGGTCGATGTTTGGCCGAAGCTTCGCGACCTTCTGTCGCATGCCCGGCTTCTGATGCAGGATGAATCCGCCGTCCAGATGCAGCAGCATGGGATGGTGCGCGATGGCTGCTTGCTTATGCCGTCGCCCTACCCCGGCCGCCCCGACGACCTGTGCGTACGGTCGTGGTTCCACGAATACCAATTCTACTACGAATTCGGCAGCGGACCGGAGCCCCGCTACCTATGGATCACCGGGCAGCTGGACCGCGGCTACGCGATGGATACGATCTGGTTCCCCAGCCGCAACGTCGCCATCACGGCCTTTGCCCCGAGTTTGGATCTCGGCCGGCTGGAGCGGTTCCGGGCGATGCTGGCGCAGTCGACTCCGAAGCCGGTCTGGGCGGCCCCGCCCCATAGGGTCCCCCGCGTCGCCGTGGTCGGCTTCCAGCATCTGATGCACATGATGTGGAACGAGCTTCCGGCGCTCGACCGGCTCGTCGGAACGATCTTGCCGGACGCCTTCGACATCGCGGTGCAATGCGAACCATTCGGCCCCACGGCCGCGCTGTTCCCGGAACTGGCACAAGTGATCCGGCCGGTTCGCTACGAAGACTTGCCGGCCGAAAATTCCCGCCACGGCCTGGTGATCGGGCTCGGTTCGTGGACCATCACGCCCGGGACGCAGGACCGTGTGCGCCGGGTCGCGGCCGAACAGACCGACGGCGCGGCGATCGAACGGCGCGACAGCTTCAAGAGCCACCACCACCCCGTGTTCTGGCTCTCCGTCAAACCGCCGAAGCGCACCATGTCCGACCAGGGCGAAACGCTGGCCGCGCTCATCGTGGCACTACGGGCGGACTATCCACAGAGCGGCTTCATCCTCGACGGCGCGTCGCTCCCGTGGGACCTGGCAACCAACAGCAACTACCCGCCCTGGTTCCACGACGTCTCCAAGGGCGCCGTGGCAGGCTCCGCCGCGATCATCGAGGATGTGCTGGCCAGGATCGATGCCGGTTTGCATGCCCACGTCGTCGCCCTGAACAACATCTCCGCGTGTGAGGAAGTGGTGTGGGGCGAGGCTGCCAGCTTCTACATCTGTCATGGCGGCACGATGCAGAACAAGATCGGATGGATCCATCGAGTGGCCGGGTATATCCACTCGAACCAAACATTCCTCCGGTTCGCCCGCATGATGCCGCCGCCGGTGCCGAACGGGCCCCCCTGCTTCTACGCGCCCGACGGGCTGATCGTCGACGATGACCCGGCGAAGTACTCGGCGCTCGAGCTCGCACGCAAGGACCAAAACTACCGCTTCACATCGATCGCTGACCTGATCGCAGAAGTGCGACGGGCGGTCAGCGACCTAGGCATCGCGTAGCGCAGCGCCGCCGCAGGTCGAGCTATCCCACCAGGCCTCGAACGCCGCGCGTTCCTCTGCCGTCAAATGCAGCGCGTGCTTGGTCCGCCGTTCGAGGACATCGGCCGGGCGCCTCGCCCATTCGGTATGGCGCAGGAACTCAGCCTCGCGCGCATACAGCAGCCCACCGAACCACTGGCCGAGCCCGCCCAAGTCCTCGACGCCCGCCAGTAGATCCTCCGCGCGCGTGCCGTACAGCCGGGCGTAGTGCCGCGCGAGCGGTGCCGGGAGCCACGCATGGCGTTCGGCGAACGCGGCTGCGAAGCGGACAAAATCCCCGCCGGGCACGTCGCCGCCCGGCAGTGGCGCGTCGCCTGTCCATCCCGCCGCGGCCGCCGGCAGCCACGGCGACAATTTCTCCAACGCATGTTCGGCGAGCTTGCGATAGGTCGTGATCTTGCCGCCGAAGATGCTGAGCAGCGGCGCCTGACCGTCGGGCGCCGCGACGTCGAAGCTGTAGTCGCGCGTTACCGCAGACGCATTGGCGGCCTCTCCGGAATCGTGCAGCGGCCGAATGCCGGCGTAGCTGCCAACGATGTCCGCTTCCGACAGGGCGGTCGCCAAGTAGCGGTTCGCGGCGCGCAGCAGGTAGGCGCGCTCCGCCGGGTCGGGGGCAACATCCTCTGCGCGGCCGTCGAATGGGACGTCGGTCGTGCCGATCAGACAGAGATCGCCGAGATAGGGGATGACGAAGATAACGCGCTTGTCGTCGTTCTGCAGCAAATAGGCATGATCGCCGTCATAGAAGCGGCGCACGACCAGGTGGCTGCCCTTCACCAGGCGAAGTTGGGCTGGCCCATTGCGGCCGACGACACCCCGGATCACCTGGTCCACCCACGGCCCGGCAGCATTGACCAAAATGCGCGCCGCCACCTCCCGCTCGTCACCGGCCTCGTCGCGCAGGGTGACGTGCCACAGCGCTCCCTCCCGCCTGGCCTGCACGGCCGCGGTACCGACACAGACGGTGGCACCCCGGTCGGCCGCGTCCAGCGCGTTCAGCACCACCAGGCGCGCATCGTCCACCCAGCAATCGGAGTATTCGAACCCGCGGCGAAACCGTGGCTGGATCGGCGCGCCTTCCGGTCCGGTGCGAAGGTCCAGGCGGCGGGTGCCTGGTAGCCGCGAGTGGCCGCCCAAATGGTCGTACAGGAACAGGCCAAGTCGTACCATCCAAGCCGGCCGCTGACCGCTGCCGTGGGGGATGACGAACCGCATCGGCCAGACGATGTGCGGCGCGATCCGCAGCAACACGTCGCGCTCACGCAGTGCCTCGCGCACCAGGCGGAATTCGCCGTATTCCAAGTAGCGCAGGCCGCCGTGAATGAGCTTGCTGGAGCGTGAGGAGGTGCCCTCCGCCAGGTCGCCCTTCTCGCACAGCAGGACGCGCAGGCCTCGCCCGGCCGCGTCCCGCGCGATCCCGGCGCCGTTGATGCCGCCGCCGATCACCAGCAGTTCGAACGGTTCACTCATCGTCGTATACCTGCCAATTCCGACCACCATCAAAAGTCTTCAAACTGCAACATACCCCGGCCGCTCCGCCGGCGTTCGTAATGCGCCTTCGGAGAGACACATGCTCGTTCATTTCACACCCTCGTCTGGCATCGTCGTCGCGATGCTGATTGGCTGCTTCATCCTCGTGCTGTTGTTCGAAGCCACGAACGGCTTCCACGATACGTCCAACGCCGTCGCAACGGTGATCTATACCCACGCCCTGCCGCCGGTCCCGGCCGTGATCTGGTCCGGGATCATGAACTTCGTCGGTGTGCTCGTTGGCGGCATCGCGGTCGCCTACGCTCTGGTGGAAATCCTGCCGCCCGATGTCCTGACCCCTCCCGATGGCTCGCCCGCCGTGCCGATGTTGGTGGCGCTGTTCGCCTCCGCACTGTTCTGGAACGTGCTGACCTGGGCGCTCGGCATTCCCAACAGCTCGTCGCACTGCATCATCGGCGCGCTGATCGGCGTCGCCGCCGCTGACGCCTTGATGCAGTCGCGCGGGCTGAGCCAAGGGGTGGACTGGCAGCAAATCGTGACCGTGCTGAAGGCGCTCGCGATTTCGCCGATCCTGGGCTTCGTCGGGGCCGGTGGCCTGTATCTCATCCTGCGCCTGGTCGTCCGCCGCGGGCACCTGCTGGAGCCGCCGAAGGAGGGCGAGGCGCCGGTCTGGTGGCTGCGCGGTCTGCTCATCTTGACGTGCACGTCGGTCAGTTTCTCCCACGGCACCAACGACGGCCAGAAAAGTATCGGGCTGATCATGCTGACGATCATCGGTCTGATGCCCGCGACCTATGCGCTGAACCCGCAGGCTCCGCATGAATTGGCCCAGTTGAGCCAGAATGCGGCGACCGCCATTCCCCTGATCCAGAAATACGGCGACGACCTGAAAGATCCGGCGCTGAAGGCCGCAGCTGCTTTGCAGCAAGCCGGTCCAGGCATTGCCGACAATGCAGCCCCGCCGCCCGCCGCGTCGCCCTCTGCTGCACAGAATGGGGCGGTTCGCGCCACCCGCTCGCAACTTCGCGGCGACGTATATTTCGTGCTGAGCGAAATGAAGCATGTCGGCGAGCTAAAGGAGCCGAGTGCCGATGAGAAGGCAACTGCCGGCAAGCTGCTCAAGGACATGGGGCCGCCCGTGCAATTTGCGCCCTACTGGGTGCGGATCCTGAGCGCGGTCTGTCTCGGGATCGGCACGATGGTCGGCTACAAGCGTGTCGTCCGCACGTTGGGTGAACGGCTCGGCAGGCAGCACATGACGCCGGGTCAGGGCGCCAGCGCCGAGTTGGTCGGCTCGATCCTGATCGGCACGGCTGGGTTCACAGGCCTCCCCGTGAGCACGACGCACATCATCACCTCGGGCATCGCCGGAACCATGGTGGCGGGTGGCCAGGGCGTGCAAACCGGGATGCTGATACGCATCGCCATGGCCTGGCTGTTCACCCTTCCCGTGACAATGCTGCTGGCCGGTGGGCTGTTTTATGTGTTGGACAGTCCGTCGCTCTGAACCCCACCGGCCTCTCGCCAGTGTGTCAGGACGTTGACGAATTTCTCACAACACAAAAAGTTGATCGAGCACTACTATCGCTGAAAATAGGAGTGGCATGATGGATGCCGAGGGCAATCTCCCGCTTGATATCAGTGACTTCCGCTGCACGTCGTTGAATAGGTCGGCGGTTGCAGTCATGTTCGAGCCGACGAGCCGGTGCTACACATATCTTTGGCACGACGATGAACTCGATTTGTCGCATCCGGAAATCGTTGGCGAGGCCGGCCCGCATACACCCGAGGTGATCGACTGCCTTGCCCGTGCCGTCGCGTACAAGGCGGTGCGGGATGCTGGGACGCGGCCGAAGCTGCGCCCCGAGCAACCAACCCGCACGCCCGCCGAAATAATAAGGGATTGGTGGTCCCGGACGGGATTCGTTCGGATGGCCTAGTGTGCAGGTGGCGGACAACTTACCCCTTGATCATGCGCAGCTGCGTCTCGCAATCCTGGGCCGCCGCGCCGACGCCGCGGTCACGTAACTTGAACTTCTGCACCTTACCGTTCTCCGTCTGCGGTAGGATGGCCATGAACTCGACGTAACGCGGGATCGCAAACCGCGGCAGCCTCGTGGCACAGAATGCCACCAACGCCGCTACGTCGAGCCGTGCACAATCCTGTAAGACGATCGCGGCCATCACCTCGTCTTCGGCAAGGTCCGACGGCACGGGATAGACGGCGGCGGCGGCGATCGCCGGGTGCGACAGCAGGACCTGCTCGACCTCGTAGGAGGAGATGTTTTCCCCACGGCGACGGATCGAATCCTTCAGTCGGTCAATGAAGCGAAACTGGTCGTCGCCGTCCCGCACCACTCGATCGCCCGTGTGAAACCACAGATTACGCCACGCCTCCACGGTCTTGTCTGGCATACCATGATAGCCCGACGCCATCGCGAACGGCTCACGCGAGCGGACCACCAGTTCACCCGGCGTCCCGGCTGGTAAGGGGTTATCGTGCTCGTCCACCACCTCCGCCTCGAAGCCATCGCGGATGCGCCCCATCAGGCCGGGCTTGCGGTCGCCGGCTTTCTCGCCGATCACGAAATTGGTCTCGGTCGAGCCGAAGCCGTCGACCACGGCGATGCCGGTACGGTCGGTCAGTGCTGCCAGCAACTCGGCTGAAACGCCGGGGCTTAGGCTGCGCCGAATGCGATGTGCGCGCTCCGCCGGCGTCTGGGGGCGAGATAGTAAGATGGGGACCATCGCACCCAGCAGGTAGATCACCGTGGCATTGTGCGCAGCCATGCTGTCCCAGAACGACGAGGCCGAGAACCGCGCCGCCGACACCATGTGCGCGCCCGTCAGCATCGCCTGCGCCAACGTGTTTAGCGCATTGACGTGGAACAGCGGCAGCGTGGTGCACAGCACGTCGTCCGATCCGATCTCGAGCAAGTCGGCGCTGTGGATGCCCCACCAGTAGTATTGCGCATGGGGCGAGACCACGCCCTTGGACGGCCCAGTCGTGCCCGAGGTATACAGCACGGCGAATGGATCGCCCGGCAGGATGGCGGCCGGCGGAACGCCCTCCTGCCGCTGCGGCATAGGCTGCGCCTTCGTGCACGGCTGATCGGCTTCACCGCCGACCAGCCAGATGCGCTCCAGCGGCATCGCCTCTGCGACGCCGCTCAAACGGCCCACGAGGTTGGCGTCGATGACCAGCAGTCGGGCGCCGCTGTTGCGAAGGTAGTACTCGATCTGCGGCCCCATCGCCGCCGTGTTGATCGGCACCAGCACCGCACCGATCCAGCCGCACCCCAGCACGATCTCCAGCAACTCCGGGCTATTGGCGCACAGCGTCGCGACCCGGTCGCTGCGCGCAATCCCCGCCGACAGCAAGCTCGCCCCACGCCCGGCAGCAATCGCCAGCGCATCGCGCCCGGTCCAGCTTTCCCCGCCACAGGTCACCAGCGCACCATCGCCGGCCCGCGCCGCCCGTGCGATTAGCATCTGCGGGACGGTCCGCTGCATCGGGGGAAGTGCGTTAAGGGTCAATGCCTGTGCTCCCAATTGGCTCGCTCAAGCTGCGACAACTCGGCATATGTCTTGCACGACCTCGGGGCAGCCGCCCAATTGGAGACGCCCATGCCCGTGACCGTTCGCCCCTTCTTCCGCCTCGCCGCCGCCGCGCTGATCGGCACGGCCCTGCTGCGGGGCGGCCCGGCGACTGCGGACACGATCCCGATCGGCGTCGGCATCGACCCGGCCTTCGTGCCGTTCTTCGTGGCCAAGCGCGACGGCATCTTCCAGAAGCACGGTCTGGACATCAAGCTGGTGTCGTTCTCCCAGGGCGGCGACTCGCTCGACGCGATGGTGGCCGGCCAAGTCGTCATGACGGCATCGGCGGAACCCTCCGCGATGATCCGCATGGGGCGCGCGGACGTGCATGCCATCGCGATCGTGGAGCAATCCGGTAGCTACCTGAAGATGGCGGTGCGCAGCGGGATCGACGACCCGAAGCAGATCCACACCTTCGGCGCCGTGCCCGGCGGCGCCATGGAATACCTGGCTGGCATCTCGATCGCGAAGTTCGGGCTCGACCCGGCGAGCACCAAGATCGTCAAGGCCGGCGTGCCTGAAATGCCCGCTTTGCTCGCCCGCGGCGACATCGATGCGTTCTGGCTGTTCGAGCCGTTCCCCAGCATGGCGGCGCGCAACGGCGGCAAGGTCATCGCCCGCAGCCAGGACGTCGGCTACACCTACACCTTCTGGATCACGGCGATGCAGCCCTGGCTCACCGCCCACGTGGACGACACGCAGGAGATCCTGGCTTCCCTCGCCGAGGCCTGCGAGCTCACCACGTCGGACCCCGAGAAGGCCGCGGCCGCGGTGCAGGCGGAGGTGAAGATCCCCGCCGCCCAGACGCTCGGCTTCCTGAAGGAAGTGGACTGCAAGATGCGCGACTTCACCAAGGCGGACGATGCGAGCTTCAGCGTCATCGCCCAGTTCCTCGCCAGCGCGAAGATCACGCCGACCCTTGTGGACTACCGCAGCCACCTCAATCTCGGCACCTACAAGCCGTAACCGGGCTTCCGGGCGGCGGGAGAGCGCAACATGGAATGGGAAGCCCCCGCCATCGTGCTCGCCGCCCGCCCCTACGGCGAGGGCGACGCGCTGGCCACCGTCTTGACCGTCGACCACGGCGCCCATCGCGGTCTCGCCCGCGGCGGTGCGTCGCGCGCCCGGGCCGGTACCTGGCAGCCCGGCAACCTGCTGCAGGTCCGCTGGCTGGGCCGCCTGGCCGACCAGCTCGGCGCGTTCACCGCTGAATTGGTGCACCCCGGGGCCGCGCTGGCCATGGACGACGCCCTCGCTCTGGCCGTGTTGTCCAGCGCCTGCGCGGTGGCGGAGGGCGCCCTGATCGAGCGCGAGCCACACCCCCAAGTGTTCACCGGGCTGCTCCACATCATCACGCACCTGTCGTCCGGCCCGGCGGTGCTGACCGATTTGGTGCACTGGGAATTGGCCCTGCTGGGCGAACTCGGCTACGGCCTCGACCTCACCAGCTGCGCGCTGACGGGGGGCACGGAGGACCTGACCTGGGTATCTCCCCGCACCGGCCGCGCCGTCAGCGAAGCCGCCTCGGGGCCGTGGAAAGGGCGCCTGCTGCCCCTGCCCGCCTTCCTGCGCGGCGGCGAGGCGGACCCGGCCGGCTGGGCGGCGGGGCTGGCGCTCACCGGCCATTTCCTTGCCCGCGACGCGTTCGGCACCCAGCACCGCCCCCTACCCGCCGCCCGCGACCGGCTGTCCGACCGGGTGGCGGCGATGGTTGTCAGCCAGCACAGCCCGGATGCGGATACGTTACCCGTTCGGTAGAGGCCGGATGACGCACCAGTTCGGCGGGTGGGCGGGTTGGGCGGAGCACGAGGTCGCCGCCGCAGTTCGGGCAGCGTCCGCCGAGCCGCTCCCTGGTGCAGTCGGCGCAGAAGGTGCATTCGAACGTGCAGATGCGCGCATCCGGGTCGCCATTCGGCAGGTCGCGGTCGCAGCATTCGCAATTGGGACGGAGAGCGAGCGGCATGGGTGAACTCCGGATCGAACGGGGGCGGACGATCGCACGCTGCGTGCTGGCGGTCATTTATTTCGTCGCGGGCCTGTTTCATCTGGGCACCCCCGGCACCTTCCTGATGATCACACCGGGCTGGGTGCCGTATCCGCGCGACGTCATCCTGGTGACGGGCGTCTGCGAGCTGGCGGGGTCGGTCGGGTTGCTCACGCGGCCGTTCCGCCGCGCGGCTGGGATCGCGCTGACGCTGTATGCGGTGTGCGTGTTCCCGGCCAACATCAAGCACGCGATCGACGGATTGCCGCCGGGCCAGGTGCAACTCGGCTGGTGGTACCATGCGCCGCGGCTGGCGTTGCAGCCGGTGCTGGTTTGGTGGGCGTTGTTTGCGGGTGGGGTGGTCACATGGCCGTTCGGCCGGGCGCGCCACAGCACGTAGTTCATTACGGCTATGTCCTTTCGAAAGTTATTACGCTAGTAGTACGATAAACGTGTGGCAGGGGTGTCATGCCGAAGCACATCATCCTGGTCTGCGCCGGCCTCGTGCTGGGCATCCTGGCGAACTGGTGGATACAGCCCGACACGTCTGCCGGTTCGACAACCCTGATCACGTTGGCGGTGCTGTTGACCGAGGGCGTGGGCGCGCTCCTAACTTTGGTCCTGCGTCTGGCAGCGCGGCGGGGACGCCAGCCAGGTGACACGCCGCCCCAATCACCGGCAAAGCTCGTTGGCGCCGGGCTAATCATCGCGGCCGCGCTCTACGGGACAGCCGACGCGCAGCAGCCGGCTCCAGCCGGTGCAGTCACTGTCGTCAACCAGGCGAAGCAGGCCCTGACAGGCGTGTCGATCGTTCCGGCTACGAGCGGCACACACGAGGCCAATCTGCTGGGTGGCTCCGCTCTCGCTTCCGGCCAGACCAGGCTGCTCCCGGCCGACACGTCCCATGGCTGCAACGCAACGATCCATGGGGTATTTGCCGACGGTGTGGCCGTCCAGCAGGGGGCGGATCTCTGCGCCCACGAGACCGTCGTTTTCAACGACGCACGGTCTGGCAGCACCGCAAGCGTCAACCGGCCCTCGCCGTCCATTTCGGCCTTGCAGTTCAATGCCAGCCGGAACAGCGCGGCCATCCAACAATTTCGCCGCGGCGCCGCCACAGCCAACCTCTCGACGGAGCAGGCCACGGTAACGGAGGCGCTTCGTTCGCCGGCGGCACCGACCCCAGGGCCGGTAGCCTCCGCCAGCCCCACACCGGCCGCGCCTGTCCCCGCATTGGTCGCTCCGAAATCGGCCGGCATCGGGGCGCTCGCCGGCCCTGCGCCGCGGCTTCACCCTGCCCGCGTGTTCATGGCCGGATCCGAGATCCCGCCCGCCGGCGTCGGTGCGTATGGGGTCGTAGCCCTCAAGAGCACGCCAACTCCCGCCGACACGGCCCGGCTGACCGCGGCCTGCACCGCGTTCCTGTCCCACCTGCCCCCGCAATCCGACCTGCCAGCCACCGTGCCGCTTTCGGAGCAGATGCTGACGATCTGGCCGTTGCGCCCGGCCGGCCAAGCCGCAGCGGAGCAGGGATCGTGCCCCGACATGTTCGCGAACTACCAGCTGGACGCCGGGTTGTCGGCCATCGCGGACGCCCAGACCCCGGCCAACCACCTCGACGGCCGTGGCCCGTTCCTGATCGGCTGGTCGCCCTCCAACATGCGGGGCGTGAAGGACGCGGTCGTGCTGGTCGTCGACATGTCGACGCTCGACAGCCAAGCCAGCTTCAACGACGCCTTCCTGTTCTGGCAGCAGAAGATCGTCGAGGACCCGAGCCTTTGGCAGCACGGCTTCTCCGCCGAGCGGGTGCGCCTTTCCCTGCGCGACTTCCTCGACCAGTACGGCGGCTCGATCCAGGACGCCGTGAAGATCTTTGTCCACGGCTGAACCGCCCCACCCGGCTTGGACCGCCGCCTCGCGCCGGGGTATAGCCTGCCGATGTCCGACTCCGCCGGCCTGATCCAAGACGCCCCCCTCGCCGACGCGCTGAGCGAGCGCTATCTCGCCTACGCGCTCTCCACCATCATGTCCCGCTCCCTGCCGGACGTGCGCGACGGTTTGAAACCCGTGCACCGCCGCCTGGTCTACGCCATGCACCAGCTGCGGCTGGATCCGACCTCCGGGTTCAAGAAATGCGCCCGCGTGATCGGCGACGTGATCGGCAAGTATCACCCGCACGGCGAGGCCTCGGTCTACGACGCGCTGGTCCGCCTGGCGCAGGATTTCGCCGCCCGTTACCCCTTGGTCGAAGGCCAGGGCAATTTCGGCAACATCGACGGCGATAACCCGGCGGCCATGCGCTACACCGAGGCGCGCATGACCTTGGTCGCCCGGGCCATGCTGGACGGCATCGACGACGATTCGGTCGATTTCCGCCCCAACTACGACGGTGAGGAGCACGAGCCCGTCGTGCTGCCCGGCGGCTTTCCCAACCTGCTGGCCAACGGCGCCGCCGGCATCGCGGTGGGCATGGCGACCTCCATCCCGCCGCACAATGCCGGCGAGGTGTGCGACGCCGCCCTGGCGCTGATCCGCGACCCGTCCGCCACCACCGCCGACCTGCTGCGGCACATGCCCGGCCCCGACTTCCCCACCGGCGGCGTGCTGGTGGAAGACGCGTCGGCCATGGCCATCGCCTACGAGACCGGCCGCGGCGGTTTTCGCCTGCGGGCTCGCTGGGCCAAGGAGGAGCTGAAGCACGGCACCTGGCAGATCGTCGTCACCGAAATCCCCTACCAGGTGCAAAAGAGCAAGCTGATCGAGGTGATCGCCGAACTGCTCGAGGCCAAGAAGCTGCCGTTGCTCGGCGACGTGCGCGACGAGAGCACCGAGTTGGTCCGCCTGGTGCTGGAGCCCAAAACCCGCGGCATCGACCCGGCGGCGCTGATGGAGACGCTGTTCCGCACCACGCAGCTGGAAACCCGCTTCCCGCTGAACATGAACGTGCTCACCGCCGACCGCACCCCCGTCGTGATGGGGTTGCGCGGCGTGCTGCGCTGCTGGCTGGACCATCGCGGCGAGGTGCTGATCCGCCGCTCCCGCCACCGGCTGGGCGCCGTGGAACGCCGGTTGGAGCTGCTGAACGGCTTTCTGGTCGTGTTCCTGGACCTCGACGAGGTGATCCGCATCATCCGCGAGGAGGACGACGCCAAGGCCGGGTTGATCGCCCGCTTCGGCATCAACGACGTGCAGGCCGAGGCCATCCTGAACATGCGCCTGCGCTCGCTGCGTCGGCTGGAGGAGATGGAGCTGCGCCGGGAGCACGCGGCACTCGAGAAGGAAAAGAAGGGCATCAACGCCCTGCTCGGGAGCGAGAGCCTGCGTTGGAAGCGGGTTGCGGAGGAGATCGCGGCCGTGCGCAAGGCGTTCGGCTCCGGCCCGCTCGGCGACCGCCGCACCGAACTGGCGGGCACGCCGGCCGTGATCGACGTGTCGTTCGAGCAGGCCATCGAGCGCGAGCCGCTGACGGTGGTGCTGTCGCAAAAGGGCTGGATCCGCGCCCTGCGTGGCCACGCGATCGAAGGCAAGGACCTGAAATTCAAGGAAGGCGACGGCCTGCGCCTGATGCTGGCGTGCCAGTCCACCGACCGGCTGTGCCTGTTTGCGACCAGCGGCCGCGCCTACACCCTGCGCGCCGGCGAGCTGCCCCGTGGCCGCGGCGATGGTCAGCCGATCCGACTGCTGGCGGAGATGACCAACGCCGACGACGTCACCACCCTGTTCGTCTGGCAGGAGGGCATCCGCTATCTGCTCGTCTCCGCAAATGGCCGCGGTTTCCTGGCGGAAGCGGCGGATCTGCTGGCCGAGCGCAAGGGCGGCAAGCAAGTGCTCAATACCAAGCCCGGCGAGGAGGCCCTGCTCTGCCTGCCCGCCGATGGCGACCACGTGGCCACCGTCGGCGACAACCGCAAACTGCTGGTGTTCCCGCTGGACCAGGTGCCGGTGCTGGGCCGCGGCTCGGGCGTGATCCTGCAGCGCTTCAAGGAAGGCGGGTTGAAGGACGCCAAGGTGTTCCGCCTGGCGGACGGGCTGACGTGGCGCCTCGGCGACAAGACCCGCACGGAGACGGTGCTGCGCGACTGGATCGGCGAACGCGCCCAAGCGGGTCGCATGCCACCGAACGGGTTCCCCAAGAGCGGCAAGTTCAGCGGGTAATGCCGATGATCGAGGGCCGTTGACGCCCCACCCGCAACCCGCGAGCATCCACGCAACGAATGGGCGGTTGGGGAGGTGCATTTGACCAGCACACTGAGCTACGTCCACGGCACATCGGACATCCCCTTGCGAGGTGAAACGCTCGGCCGCAGCTTCGACCGGACCGTGGCGCGCTGGGGAGACCGGCCCGGCCTGGTGGTTCGCAGCCAAGGCGTGCGCTGGAGCTACGCCGAACTCGGCGCCCGGGCCGACGCACTGGCCGCCGGGCTGCTGGCGTTGGGCATCGAACCCGGCGAGCGCGTTGGCATCTGGTCGCTCAACAACGCCGAGTGGCTGACCACGCAGATCGCCACCGCCAAGGCCGGCATCATCCTGGTCAACATCAATCCGGCCTACCGGGTGAGCGAACTGGAATTCGCCCTCACCAAGGTCGGCGTGACGGCGCTGATCACCGCCACCGCGTTCAAGACCAGCGACTACATGGCGATGCTGCACGACATGCTGCCCGAGTTGGCCACCAGCGTGCCGGGCGCTCTGCACGCCGCCCGGGTGCCATCCTTGCGCACCATCATCCAGATCGGCGGCCCCTCGCCCGGCACCCTGGGCTTCCACGAGGTCGCATCGCGCGGCGGACCCACACAGCACGCCCGGCTGGCGGCGTTGGCGGACACGCTGCAATTCGACGATCCGATCAACATCCAGTTCACCTCCGGCACCACGGGCAGCCCGAAAGGCGCCTGCCTCACCCACCACAACGTGCTCAACAACGGCTTCTTCATCGGCGAGGCGATGCAGCTGACCGAGCACGACCGCCTGTGCATCCCCGTGCCGCTGTATCACTGCTTCGGCATGGTGCTGGGCAACCTGGCCGCGCTCACCCACGGCACCTGCATCGTCTATCCCGGCGAGGGCTTCGACCCGCTCGCCACGCTGCAGACCGTGGCGGAGGAGCGCTGCACCGGGCTGCACGGCGTGCCCACCATGTTCATCGCCGAGATGGAGCACCCGCGCTTCGCCGAGTTCGACCTGTCCAGTCTGCGCACCGGGATCATGGCCGGCTCGCCCTGCCCGATCGAGGTGATGCGCCGCGCCGTGGACCGGATGCACCTGACCGACATCACCATCTGCTACGGCATGACCGAGACCAGCCCGGTCAGCTTCCAGACCACGGCGGACGATCCGCTGGAACGCCGGGTCACCACGGTCGGCCGCATCCACCCGCATCTGGAGGTGAAGATCGTCGACCCCGAGGGCCGCATCGTGCCCCGCGGCGTGACCGGCGAACTGTGCACCCGGGGCTACAGCGTGATGCTCGGCTACTGGGACGACAAGCCGCGCACCGAGCAGGTGATCGACGCCGCGCGCTGGATGCACACCGGCGACCTAGCCGTGATCGACGACGAGGGCTACTGCAACATCGTCGGCCGGCTGAAGGACGTGGTGATCCGCGGCGGCGAGAACGTGTATCCGCGCGAGGTCGAGGAGTTCCTGTACGGCCACCCGGCGATCCTGGACGTGCAGTGCTTCGGCGTCGCCGACCCCCGCTACGGCGAGGAACTGTGCGCCTGGGTGCGGCTGCGCGACGGAGCCATCCTGAGCGACGAGGACGTGCGCGCGTATTGCCGCGGCAAGATCGCCCACCAGAAGGTCCCGCGCTACGTGAAGTTCGTGGATGGTTTCCCGATGACGGTCACCGGCAAGATGCAGAAATACCTGATGCGGGCCGACATGGAACAGGAACTGGGGCTGGTGGCGGCGGCGACCGCCTGACCCGCCCTCCCTAATAACGGAGCCCTCCCGATGCAGACACTTCTTCCCACCGCCGCCCAACTCGCCACGATCTTGCGTGTCCGGGGCGAGACCGTGGCCGTGGTCGAGTCCTCGGCCGCCGGGCTGATCTCCGCCGCCTTGCTCGCGCAGGCCGGGGCGTCGGCCTATTTCGTCGGAGGCGGCGTGGTTTATACCGCGAAAGCCCGCGAGGCGTTGCTGGGCATCGGCGCGGACGAGATGGTCGGCCTGCGCTCGTCCAGCGAACCCTACGCGGCGCTGCTCGCAAACCGGGTGCGGGAGCGTCTCGGCACCACCTGGGGGCTCGCGGAGACGGGGGCCGCCGGGCCGACCGGCAACCGCTACGGCGATGCCGCCGGACACACCTGCCTTGCCATCGCCGGGCCGATCGAGCGGGTCCGCACGCTCGAGACAGGGTCCGCCAACCGCGAGGACAACATGCGGCAGTTCGCGGCGGCGGCCTTGGCGCTGTTCGATGAAGTGCTCGCCCTCTCCACCTAAATCCTCCCTCGCGACGCGGGAGAGGGGGACCGTGCGAAGCATGGTGGAGGGGGCCAGCCACCCGCACCGCCTGTGACCCAACAGCCCCCACCGTCGGCGTCGCCGCCGCCCCCCCCCCGGCAAGAACGGGAGAGGATCAGCCGACTGCAGCCCTCCCCAACTTGGAACGTATGGCGTCAGACCGGCACGACCGGCGATTTCTCCTTGTGGAACGCGTCGATCACCGTTGGGTCGACATGAAGATGCGCCTGGACCAGGTAGGCCGGCGTCAGCGCTAGCCACTGGTTCAACGACACATCGGCGTAGTAGTCGCTCTTGAACATCTCCAGGAACCGCAACGGCGTCGTGCCGGTGTTCTCGATGTAGTGGCCCATCGCGAACGGCACGTAGCCCACGTCCCCGGCGGCGAAATCGAAGGTGCGGGCATCGCCGGAGGACCCGAACACACCCATCCGCCCCTGGCCTTCGAGGTAGTACTGCCACTCGTTCGTGTTGGGGTGCCAATGCAGTTCGCGCAGTCCGCCGGGCGCCAACTCCACCAAGGCCGCCGCGATCTTCTTGGATGCCGGGAAATTGCCCGAGTCGGTGATCCGAACCGAACCGTTCTTGGCTTGGACCGGCGATTGCGCCTCCATGCGGTGCTTGAACGTGTCTGGCACCGGCGGCGCGCCCATCAGTTTGTCCGGCCCCAGCGGACCCGGCACGTCGGACTTGAAGATATACAGTGTGCTCGGATCGGACGTGTTCTTGAACGCATCCTCGGCGACGCCGAAGTTCTTCGCCAGCACTTCGGGCGGGATGTGCTTGATCCAGTCGCTCAGCAGGAACGTGCTGTCCTCGTTGAAGCTGCCACTGTCGAACACCAGCAGGAATTCGCAGCCATCCGGCCCCAAGCCTTGGATCGAGTGCGGGATGCCGGAGGGGAAGTACCACAGATCCCCCACCCCCACATCCTCGACGAAATTGCGGCCGGAGGCGTCCACCGCGGTGATGCGGGCATTGCCGTACAGCATGTACGACCACTCCGCCTCCTTGTGCCAATGCAGCTCCCGGATGCCGCCGGCATTCAGCCGCATGTTCACGCCGGCGATGTCCTTGGACACGCCGAATTCCCGCTCGGTGATCTGCCGGGTCCAGCCACCGCTCTCCTGCCGCATGTGGGAGTCGGCGAAGCTGAACCGCAGGTTGGGCAGGGTGCCGTGGTCGGTGGCAGGCGGGTTGAGAATGTCGGGGTTCTGCGCATCGCGCGCGGCGTTGCGCGGGCCGGGATCGCTGCCGCCGACGCCGGGCTGACGGCTCGGCTGCAGGTCGGCGGCGCGCACGACATGGGCGCCGAGCAGCCCCGCGCCCATCGTCAAACCGGCCAGGACGTCGCGGCGGTTGGTTGAATTCATGACTGCATGGTTCCTCGAAGACGTGTGGCGGGAGGCCGTGTCGCCCCCTGCCCTTCGCGCCCTAACGAGCCAGCCACCCGCAACGCCCGCCCGAACGCCACCGCGCGCCATCACAGCTGGGTGACCCGGCGCCCCGGCCAGGCTGGCGGGCAGCCGGCCGCCCCAACGCCCGGCTGTTCGGTCCAAGCGCGTGTGCAGCCAAGCGTCGATCCTGTGAGCCGATGGTGTGCGCAGCCACGCTGGCTAGCCGGTATCGATGCCGGGCCAAGGGGCGCCGGTGCCGCCCGGCAACCCTGCCTCGAGCGTCTGCGTCACCAGCCCCAGCTCGCGGCAGATCTTTGCGATCACCTCCGCCACCGGCATCGCGCCGGTCTCGGCCAGGTCCAGCTCGTCCAGCCGCTCGGCCAGTTCGTCGAACAGCCGCTCGGCCGCCTCGCCGTCCGCCTGGTGCCGGATCGCCTCGCCCACGCCGCGCGCCACCTGCCGCCGCACCATCGCCGCCCGGTCGTCCGCCCGGTCCCGCGCCGACCCGGCGCGTGGCCACCCGGCCTCGATCCGCCGCAGCAAGGCGACACTGCGCCGCACCGAGCGCGCCAGCCGATCGTGCGCGAGGGCCAACAGTTCGGTGCGCGGCACGGAAGCTGCCATCGCCGCGTTCGCCACGTCGATCGCCTGGCCGCCCGCGACCGCCTCGCCCAGCGAGTTAGCCTCCTTGCCGGGTTCGGGCAGCGAGCCCGCCACGAGCTCCGCGACCTGCAACTCGATCTCCATCATCCGCGTGACCACGCGCGCCGCCCGCATCCCGAGGGAGGCGAGTTCGGTGAGCGTGGCGTCGAGGGTGGGAGGAACGATGGCGTCCATGGCGGGGACAGGACCACACGGCAGGGGACAGTTTCAACGGTTGCCAACGGCAGTGCTACTGAGAGCTGCGGCGCGGTGAGACGTTGCCCATCGGTGGCGGACCCTGCCTCACCTACTGGATAGTCACGCTGGCAAAATTGCTAAAAGGTGTGCAACCTCAGTAGGGATGGGAGATGCCGCCGTAAAGTATCTGCTTATGGCGGTCAACAAACGCTCAGAGCCGAGGTTTAGTGATATGGCGTACAGACTCGGACAGCCGGCGTTAGAACAAGCGATGAGGCATCTATGTAGATATGGAGACACGGATGTTTTGCCACACTCTCCGGAACTAGCGTTCTTCCGAGATGAAGGGGTCGCAATCGTAGCAGAGTTATCATCCCTTGATCTTGACAGCTATGATCCGAGTAGCGCCGTGGAGGCCTTGGCTCCTAAAAGTAAATATGGATTCAGAATAGTTCATCATTTGCCAGTTGTAGACTCGCTTATACTGTTAGCTTGTGTCTGCGAAATTGGTTCTCAAATAGAGAATTTTCGGATTAGCAGCGATTACATTAACGCGTTCTCATACAGATTTGTTCAAAGTGCGGGTGGTCACATCTTTAGTTCAGATAAAACGTACAGAAACTGGTTAGAAGCTCAGGCCTCTTTTATCAAAGTCAGACCAAGGGTATACACGATAGTAGCAACAGATATTTCTGACTTTTATGCAAGAATTAATTCCCACAGGCTCGAGAATTTACTTGACCAATGCTCACATGCTCATGGAGCAGTCAGATTTATCAAAAAACACGTTCGGATAATCAGGGCTACGCAATCGTTTGGTCTACCTGTTGGCGGAAGCGCAGCTCGGCTTCTTGCCGAGTTGGCTTTATCAGACACAGATCGTGCTCTGGCAAGCCACGGAATCATAGCGACAAGATTCGTAGACGATTTCCGATTCTTTTTAGAAGCTAATCAGAGCCCTTACGATGCATTGGGTTTTCTTGCAGAGCAACTCGGAATAAATGAAGGCCTCAGTCTTAATGCGTCGAAGACAACGACTTACGGTCGAGCCGAATATCTAAGTAAGCTTGATTTGTCAATCATGGACGTATCTGATGAAGCGGAAGGAGTTGCGTTGGAATCTCTGACTGCGGAGCTATATCATGACGAAGAGCCAGACGAGACCAAACTCAAGCAGCTACAGGGCCTCAACCTTTTAGACTTTTTAAGTGAGGAAATAAAAAAAGACCCCTGGGATGTGGCAAGAATAAAGGTTATATTTCGAGCGTTGAAAATCGCCAAACCCGAAGACTGCGTTGAATTCATAGTAAATAACTTTGAGGATTTGTTGGTATTTGCAAAAGAGTTATGCTTATTGATGCAAGCGCTTGAAAACGAGGATCTCACGTGTTTTGACAGCCTTCTAGACAGGGTAATACTAGCCATCTTGGCACCACCAGCGTCTAGCGTTCAGTCAATTAGGACTTGGCTTATAGAGATATTTGTTCGTAACGTAATTACGCTTCCAGATCACAGACTCGTAGAATTAGCCTATCTAAGTAATTTGATGGACAAACGTCAAATACTTTTCCTCCGTGGTAGAGGAAACGACGTAAACTTCTTCAGACGAAACAAAACTTCGTTTGACAACTACTCAAATCAGGAGCGGTTTTGCCTTGTGTGGGGTGCGAGTTGCCTTCCTGCGGATGAGTATGAGAAATGGACGCAGTTTGTTAGGCCAAAATTCTCTCAGCCAATTTGCAACCTGTTCTTGAAATGGGCCAACAAAAATCTGGGCAAGCTAACGGGTAGGCTAGCGAAAGCAATAGAGGATCATCCCGAATGATCTAACATGAATGCGTCGGATGCGACACTGCAGGGCTACCCGTGGCCTTTCTCAAGAACAGCGATACCGGGCACGACGACGCTCTCGGATCATCGGCGCGCATCGCGCAAGTGGGCGGCTCACCAAGGCACTACCTCGCCCCGATAATCCACATACGCCACCCCACCCGTCCCCGCCCGGGCCGTCAGCACGTCCGCCATCCCGCGCACGCTCGTCTCCACGTCGAGCACCGCGTTCGGGCCGCCCATGTCTGTCTTCACCCAGCCCGGCGCCATCGCCACGATCGTGCGCTCGCCGCCGCTGCGGACGGCGTAGCTGCGCAACAGGGTGTTCAGCGCGGCCTTGCTCGCGCGGTACACCTCCCAGCCGCCCTTGGTGTTGTTCGACACACTGCCCAGCCCGGACGTCATCGCGGCGATGGTGCCCTTGGGGGTCACCAGCTCCGCAAGCGCCTCGATCACGCGCAGCGGGCTCAGGGCGTTGGTGGTCATGGTGCGCATGAAATCCTCGGTGCCGACGTCGGGCAGGATCTCCTCCGCGCCGTTGGCGACGCCGGCGTTGACGAACAGCACGTCCAGCGCCGTGCCGGACAGGCGATCGCGCAAGGCGAGCACCTCGCCGGTGTGGTTGATGTCCACCGTCTCGATCCGCACGGCGTCGCCCAGTTCGGCTAGGCCGCCGGGCTTGGCGGCGTCGCGGACGGTGGCGATCACGCGCCAGCCGCGGGCGGCGTATTCGCGCGCCAACCCAAGCCCCAGGCCGCGGGAGGCGGCAACGATCAGAATGGTGTTTTGGGCCATGGCGACTTCCTAGCAGGATGCGGAAAAACTTGGGTTGTCAGTGCGATCAGTGCTTGCCGCGAGGCAATCCAGAGGGTTACGGCAGCTACTCGCCGGGTCGCCCTGTATTGCTTCGCTGCGCTCGCAATGACGCTGCAGCTTGATTACGCGCGGTTCGCCTCAGTGGTTCAACATGCTCTCGTGCACCCAGCCGAACGGGGCCGTGTCGCCCACCTGGTACCAGCCGCCGGTGGAGGTGGCGAACACGTGCAGCACCTGGCCCTGCTGCACCGTGCGGGTCGATGGGCCGCCCGGGGTCGCGTGGACGTTGGCGCTCTGCCGCACCGTCACGCTGCCGCCGGCCGCGACCTGGCCGGGCACCACGCCGGGCAGCTTGGCCGCCGGAGCGGCGGCGGCGAGCGGATCGGGCGGCGGGGGCAAATGCGGGTCCGGGATATTGTCCGGCAAGGGCGGCAACGACAGCGGCCGTTCGGAGGCCGGGCCGCCGCGATCCCAGCAATCCGCCACCAGGGCCTGGTAGACCCGGCCGGCCTCGGTCGTCGTGGTGCCGACGTGGGCGTCGAAGGTGAACCGCGGCGTGGTGGCGTCCGGCGGGCTCACCTGCGTGGCAACCGACACGAACGCGACGAAGATCGTGGGATCGTCGGCGAAACCGCTGACCAGGCCGCACACCGCGGTGTGGTTCGGCAACGCCTGCGCGTAGGCTTGCACCCCGCGGAATTGCACCGTCTTGGGCAGCCCCGGCAGCGCGGCGATCGCCTGCAGCGCGGCGTCGCGCGCCTTGTCCAGGGCGGGAAGCGGGGACGCCGCCGTCTTCTTCTCGTCCTTGCAGCCCGCCAGCGACCCGGCGAGTGCGAGTGCGACGAGCAGCGCGCGGGCCTGTCTGGTCAAAGCGTCGCGTCCAGGGCCGCCAGCACGGCGTCGCCGATCGCGAGCGAGGCGGTGAGCCCCGGGCTCTCGATGCCGAACAGGTTGACCAGGCCGGGTATGCCGTGAACCGCCGGGCCGGCCAGGCTGAAATCGGCCGCGGGTTCGGTCGGGCCGCTGATTTTCGGGCGGATGCCGGCGTAACCCGGCACCAGCGCGCCGTCGGGCAGCCCGGGCCAGTAGCGGCGGATGGCGGCGTAGAACCCGGCGGCGCGGCCGAGGTCGACGTCGTAGTCCTCGCGGTCCACCCACTCCACGTCGGGGCCGAACCGCGCCTGCCCGCCGAGGTCGAGCGTCAGGTGGACGCCGAGGCCGCCGGGCTCGGGCACCGGGTAGATCAGCCGGCTGAACGGCGGGCGGCCCTGCAGGCCGTAATAGCTGCCCTTGCACAGATAGGCGCGCGGGATGGTCTGGCTGGGGATGCCGGCGATGCTGCGGGCCACGTCCGGCGCGTGCAGCCCCACGGCGTTGACCAGGATGTCGCAGGCGAGTGCCATCGGTGTTTCCCCCCCGACGTCCAGGCGGATGCCGGTGTCCTCGACCGCGCCGCCCAGCACCGGCGCGTGGACGGCGATGGCACCGCCGGCTGCCTCCAGCTCGCCCTGGTAGGCGAGCATCAGGGCGTGGCTGTCGATGATCCCGGTCTCGGGCGAGTGCAGGGCGGAGTCGACGCGCAAGGCGGGCTCGAACGCGCGGGCTTCGTCGCCGGACAGGTGGGTGAGCGCCACGCCGTTGGCGGAGGCCTGCGCCTGGATGGTTTCCAGCCGCCCGGACTCCGCCGGGTCGCTGGCGACGATCAGTTTGCCGAGTTTATGCACCGGCACGCCGTGGGCGGCGCAGTAGTCGTACAGCGCGATGCGGCCGGCGACGCACAGGCGGGCCTTGAGGCTGCCGGTGGGATAGTAGATACCAGCGTGCACCACTTCGCTGTTGCGCGAGGAGGTGACGGTGCCGATGCCGCCCGCCGCCTCCAGCACCAGCACGTCCCGCCCTGCAAGTACCAGCGCCCTCGCCACCGCAAGGCCAACCACGCCGGCCCCGAGAACCACAGCTTCGACCCGTTCGATCATGCAAGTTGTATCCAACACCTCCGCCCCCCTGACCAGCCTCGCGACCGTCGTCGGGGCTGGACCCGCCGGTCTGATGGCAGCCGAACGGCTGGCGCAGGCGGGCGTTGCCGTGACCGTGTTCGACCGCATGCCATCGCCGGGTCGCAAGCTGCTGATGGCGGGGGTTGGCGGGCTGAACCTGACCCACAGTGAGCCGCTCGAGGCGATGCTGGACCGCTACGGCCCGGCGCGGGATGCGCTCGCGCCGGCGATCCGGGCGTTTCCGCCCGAGGCGCTGATCGCCTGGTGCGAAGGTCTCGGCCAGTCGACGTTCGTCGGCAGCAGCGGCCGGGTGTTTCCGCGCGCGATGAAGGCGTCGCCCCTGTTGCGCGCCTGGCTGCGGCGGCTGGACGGGCTGGGGGTGCAGTTCCGCCTGCGGCATCGCTGGCTCGGTTGGGATGCAGCGGGCCGCCCGTTGTTCGACCCCCCTGCCCCGGTTCCGTCCGGACCGACGATCCTGGCGATGGGTGGCGCGTCGTGGGGGCGGCTCGGCTCCGACGGGGCATGGGCGGCGGCGTTCGACCCGGCGTCGCTGGCCCCGTTCCGGCCGGCCAATTGCGGGTTCGTGGCGCCGTGGAGCGCGCATCTGCAGCGCCATGCCGGCACGCCGTTGAAGCGCATCGCCGTCAGCTTCGCCGGCCGCCGCGTTCCCGGCGATGCCACCCTGACGGCGGCGGGGCTGGAGGGCGGGCCGTTCTACGCGCTGTCCGCCGCCCTGCGCGACACGATCGAGCGGGACGGGGCGGCGCTCCCCCTGCTGGATCTGCGGCCGGACCTGTCGGCCGACGCGGTGCGGCAGCGTTTGGCCTTGCCGCGGCGGGCACAGTCGTTGTCCACCTTCCTGCGCAAGTCGGTAGGCCTGGCGCCGGTCGCGGTGGCGCTGATCCGGGAATGCGCCGGCACGCCCGACGACCTGGCCGCGGCGATCAAGGCGCTGCCGGTTCGGCTGACCGGCACCACCGGGCTCGACCGCGCCATCTCGACGGCCGGCGGGGTTCGGATGGATGCGCTGCAGGGGTGTTCGGTGCGGGACGGTGTTTTCGTCGCCGGCGAGATGCTGGATTGGGAGGCCCCGACGGGCGGCTACCTGCTGCAGGCCGCGCTCAGCACGGGTTATGCGGCGGGGGAAGCGGCGCTTGGCTGGATACACTCAGCCGGTGGCTAGGCTCACGACCACACGGGTGCCGCGGCCGGAGCTGTCGACCGCCACCGTCGCCTTCACGGTGCGGGCCATCGCGTTCACGATCACCGAGCCGAGCCCGCTGC
Organism: uncultured Acetobacteraceae bacterium; assembly: GCA_964242215.1. Classification (GTDB taxonomy): domain Bacteria; phylum Pseudomonadota; class Alphaproteobacteria; order Acetobacterales; family Acetobacteraceae; genus LMUY01. Next base: position 28,709 of record CAXTCJ010000014.1, read on the forward strand.
CCTTCGGCGCGGCGCCGTCCTGGTAGCCGATGCCGTCATCCTCCACCACGAGCTGAACCAACTCGGCCGCCTTGCGGAACCCCACGCGGATCTCGCCGCCGCGTCCCGGATAGGCGTATTTCAGCGCGTTGGTGACCAATTCGTTCACGATCAGGCCGAGCGACACCGCCTTGTCGGTCTCCACCCGGATCGGCTCGGCGGAGAGCGTGATGCTGCCCCCGTCCTCGGCCGCCACCGCGCGGCGCAGCTCGTCGATCAGGCCCGCCAGATACGTGTCCATCGCAACAAATTCGACGTCGTTGCTGGTGTAGAGACGCCGGTGAACCAGCGTCACAGCCTCCACGCGTTCGGCGGCCCGGCGCAGGGCTTCCCTGGCATCGGCATCGGCCACCTTGCGCGCCTGCAACTCGATCAGCGACGAGATCAGTTGCAGGCTGTTGGCGATGCGGTGGTTCACCTCCTGCAGCAGCAGCGCCTGTTGCGCCGCCAGCTTTTCCAACCGGTCGCGGCTCTCCTGCAGCTCCTGCAACGCCGCGGCCCGCTCCCGCCGCAACCGGGCTTGCACCTGGGATTGCCGGATCGAGGTGGCCAGGAACTCCATGAAGGTGCCCTGCACGTCCTTCACCACGTAGTCGAAGGCACCGTGCTTCAGCGCGGCCACGGCGATGCGCGGCTCCTCGGCGGCGGTGACGAAGATGACCGGGGGAGCGTCTGGCAGCGCCAGGTAGTCGCCCAGCACGTCCAGGCCGTCGCCGGTCGGCATGTAGTGGTCGAGCACCACCGCGTCGAATGGCTCCGCCTGCGCCAGCGCCAGCCCGCCGGCGCCATCGTGCACGACGCTGACGGCGAAACCGTCGCGTTCCAGGTGGCGCTTGACGAGCCGGCACAGCCCGGGGTCGTCGTCCACATACAGAACGCGGACCCGGTTCTCGGCCAGTGCTTGGGGGGGCGGAGCGATGGTCGCGGCCATCTCAGTCGGCTTCAGGCACCTGCATCACCGCCAGGAACAAGCCGAGTTGCCGGATCGCGACGGCGAAGCTCTCGTACTCGACCGGCTTGGTGATGTACACGTTGCAGCCCAGGTCGTAGCAGCGCTGAATTTCCTGCTTGTCGTCGGTGGTGGTCAGCACGATCACGGGGGCACGCCGGGTCAGCTCGTCTTCCTTGATGCGGGCCAGGATGTCCGTGCCGCTCATGTCCGGCAGGTTCAGGTCCAGCAGCACGAGCGTCGGCAGCTTCACCAGGCGCCGGCCGCCGGCATCCACGCCGAACAGGTATTGCAGCGCCGAAGTGCCGTCGGTGAATGGCACGATGGTGTTGTTGACCCCCGCCCGGCGGACGTTCTTCTCGATCAGCCGGGCGTGGCCGGGATCATCCTCGATCAGGAGGATGGTGACGGGGTTGGCATTCAAATCGCGGCCTCCTGGGTATACATCGCAGCAACGGGAAGGCTAATCGTGAAGGTCGTCCCGATCCCCAACTCCGAGACGCACTCTATAGTGCCGCCCATGCGTCGCACCAGGGTGCGGACGTGGGCCAGCCCGATCCCCTCCCCCGGCACCGACTGGTCGCCGGCCCGGCGGAACAACTCGAAGACACGCTCGAAGTCTTTTGTGGCGATTCCGCGGCCGTTATCGGTGACCTCGAACCGTGCCGTCGCGCCCTCCAGCCGCCCGGTGATCCTGATCAGCCCCGGCCGGCCCGGCTGCAGGTATTTCAGCGCGTTCTCCACGATGTTGCCGAAGACCTGCTCCACGGCCAGCCGGTCCCCCTTGAGCGCCGGCAAGGCGGCGACCTCCACCTTGGTCTCCCGGGCGTCGGCCTGGTGCTGCATCGTGGCCATCAACCCGGCCATCAGCGCCGTCATATCTAGCGGTTCGGCGACCAGCACGCGCCGCCCCTCCCGCGACAGCTTCAGGATGGCGTTGATCAGGCGGTCCATCTTCTGGGTGGACGTCTTGATGAAGCCGAGCGCCTCCGGGATCTCGTCCATGGCCGCCTCGCGCACCTCCGGCGGCATCTCGGACGCCTGCAAGTGGTTGGCCAGCGTGCTGGCGGCCTGCTGCAGTTCGCTGGTGAAGCCCATGATGTTGACCAGCGGCGCCCGCAGGTCGTGCGACACGATGTAGGCGAACCGCTGCACCTCGTCGCTGACCGCGGTCAGCTCGGCCGTGCGCAGCCGCACCATCTCGTCCAACCGGTCGTTGGTGCGCTCGAGTGTGGCGTTGGCCGCGGTGGCATTGGCCTGCGCGGACCGCAGCGTCGTCAGGTAGTCCCGCAGCCCGAGCGCGATCAGCCCGCTCAAGGCAAGCACCATGATCAGCCCGGCCGCATCGATCGCAACCAGGATGCGGCTGCCGCGGGCCACGGTGGCGACCTGCTCCACCAATTTTGCGTCCTGCTCCGCCTCCACCTCCGCGATGATCTTCCGGATCAGTGCCATGTTGATGCTGCCGGCATTGGTCCGCACGATCATCATGGCGTCGGCTAGGTCCCCGCGCTGCGTCAGATCCACCGTCTGCCGCAACTCGGCGAATTTGGCGGTCAGCACATCGCGGAGTGTGACGATGCGCGCTTCGCCGGGGGCACTGGCCTGCAAGCGGCCGATCAAGCCCGGCAGTGTCGCCTCCGCGTGTTGCAGGGGGTCGAGATAGATCGGATCGCCGGTCAGAAGGTAGCCGCGCTGCGCCGTTTCAGCGTCCTGCGCGATGAGCAGCAGGTCGGTGGAGGTATTGCGATCTCGCCGCGTGTCCTGCGCGATGCTCAAGGCCGTGGAATTGCTCTGCGCCTGCCAGACGGAGGCGCCGGCGATACAGACCAGCAGCGCGATCGCGGCCACCACGGCCACGACGCCGCGCCGGTCCAGCGCCCGGACGCGGGTGGAACCTGGAGACTGACCCGGCGCCTGCCTTGGGGCCTGTCCTGGCGCGTCGTCTGGGGCTCGACCGGGAGCATGAGCGGGGGCGGCGAAGGTCTGATCGAGGCTCTGAAGCATGCTGGCTTATCGCCCTGCTTGCCGCGCGCCGTCAGTCGCAAACGTTGGGCGACGGCGGCGATAAAGTCACGAAGTCGTGACCGTATTTCGGCGTCCTCACGAAAAAATGGAACGGTAACAAACCGGGCCGGCATTCCGGGCTTAACAATCATCAGTCGGCGCAACACCTCCCCGTCCGGTGGGATGAGTGTTGCTGCCGTGCTTGCATGGCAGGACAACCGGGCGTTTGTTACCGGTGCGGACTGTCAACCCTGGGGATACAGAATGGACCAGCAGGTACAAACACAGGCCGGAGCGAATACGCCCGCCGGCGACATCGATCAGGTGGCGATCAATACGATCCGCACGCTCGCGATGGATGCGGTGCAGAAGGCGAACTCTGGCCATCCCGGCACGCCGATGGGCATGGCCCCGGTCGGTTACACGCTGTGGCAACACGCGCTCAGCTACGACCCGGCGGATCCGCATTGGCCGAACCGCGACCGCTTCGTGCTGTCGGTCGGGCATGCCTCGATGTTGCTGTATTCGCTGCTGCACCTGGCTCAGGTGGCGTCCGACATCGAGCACAAGGACAAGGGGCCATACGCCGTCACGCTGGACGACATCAAGCAGTTCCGCCAGTTGTCGAGTGTCACGCCGGGTCACCCGGAATATCGCCTGACCTCCGGTGTGGAGACCACGACGGGGCCGCTGGCGCAGGGTGTTTCCAACAGCGTCGGCATGGCGATGGCGCAGCGTTGGCTGGCGAACCGCTACAACAAGCCGGGCTTCGAGCTGTACAACTATCATGTCTACGCGCTGGCCGGCGACGGCTGCATGATGGAAGGCGTGTCGAACGAAGCCGCCTCGATCGCCGGGCATCTGAAGCTCGGCAACCTCACCTGGATCTACGACAGCAACCACATCACGATCGAGGGCGCCACCAGCCTGGCATTCAGCGACGATGTCGGCGCCCGGCTCGCCGCGATGGGCTGGCACGTGATCCATGTCGACGACGCGAACGACACCAAGGCGGTGGCCAAGGCGCTGGACGATGCCAAGGCCGTCACCACGGGGCCGACCATCATCGTGGTGCACAGCATCATCGGTTATGGTGCGCCTAAGAAGGCTGGCACGCGCGAAGCCCACGGCGAGCCACTCGGCGTGGAGGAGATCAAGGGCGCCAAGCGCAACTACGGCTGGCCGGAGGATTCGCAGTTCCTCGTGCCGGACGGCGTGCACGAGCGCTTCGCCGAAGTGATGGGGGCCCGGGGAGCCAAGGCTCGTGCCGAGTGGATGGACCTGCTCAGCCGCTATCGCGAGCAGTATCCCGACCTCGCCCGTGAACTCGACCTCATCGATCGGCACGAACTGCCAGATGGCTGGGACAGTGAAATCCCCGTGTTCGCCGCCGACGCGAAGGGTGTCGCATCGCGAGACTCGTCGCAGAAGGTGCTGAACGCCATTGCCAAGCATGTCCCGTGGCTGCTCGGCGGCGCGGCCGACCTGTCCCCGTCCACCAAATCGAACCTGACGTTCGACGGCGCTGGCTCGTTCGAGGCGAGCAATTACGGCGGCCGCAACTTGCATTTCGGCATCCGCGAGCATGCCATGGGCTCGATCTGCAATGGCATCGGGTTGTCGGGCATGCGCGCCTATGGCAGCGGGTTCCTGATCTTCTCCGACTACATGAAGGCGCCGATCCGGCTCTCCGCCATCATGGAGTTGCCGGTGATCTACATCTTCACCCACGACAGCATTGGTGTCGGCGAAGATGGTCCGACACACCAGCCGATCGAGCAACTTGCGACGTTGCGCGCGATCCCCGGCATGATGACATTCCGTCCGGCGGACGCCAACGAAGTGGCGGAAACCTGGCGCGTGGTCATGAAGCTGACCCACCATCCCGCCGCGTTGTGCCTCAGCCGTCAGGCGTTGCCGACGATCGACCGCAGTAAATACGCGTCCGCAACCGGCGTGGCCAAGGGCGCCTATGTCGTTGCCGATTGCGAGGGAACGCCGGCGGTGATCCTGATGGCGACTGGATCGGAATTGTCGCTCTGCATGGGCGCCTACGAGACGCTCACCGCCGAGGGCGTCAAGGCGCGCGTCGTGTCGATGCCGTCTTGGGAGCTGTTCGAGGAGCAGGATCAATCGTACCGTGACGAAGTGTTCCCGCCGGCGGTGAAGGGGCGGCTGGCCGTTGAACAGGCGGCGACCCTCGGTTGGGACCGTTACATCGGCATGGGCGGCGGCATGATCGGCATGCGTAGCTTTGGCGCGTCCGCTCCGCTTGCCGCCTTGCAGAAGCAGTTCGGCTTCACCCCCGACGCCGTTCTGGAAGAAGCCCGCAAACAAGCCAAGCGCGTATAAGCGGAGATCCGATGATGGACATGCAATCCGAGACAACCAACCCGCTGAAGTCTCTCGAGCAACTCGGCCAGTCGCCCTGGCTCGACTTCATCGAGCGCAAGTTCCTCGCCGAGGGCAAGCTGCAGGAAATGATCGAGCGCGATGGGTTGAAGGGGATGACCTCCAACCCGTCCATCTTCGAGAAGGCGATGGGCCACGGCAGCAATTACGATGCCGGGTTCAAGGAATTGGCCGCCAAAGGCGACATAGACGCGCAGTCGATCTACGAACAACTCGCGATCACCGATATCCAGCACGCCGCCGACTTGCTGCGACCGGTTTACGACAAGACCAACCGCGTCGACGGCTACGTGTCGCTCGAAGTGTCGCCCTATCTCGCGTTGCGTACTGACGAGACGATCGCCGAGGCCCGCCGCCTGTGGAAGGCCGTCGGACGTGACAATCTGATGGTCAAAGTGCCCGGCACGGATCAGGGCACGCCCGCGATCAAGACGTTGATCGGCGACGGCATGAACATCAACGTGACGCTGCTGTTCAGCCAGCAGGCCTACAAAGATGTGGCCGAAGCATTCATCGCCGGACTGGAGAACTTCAAGTCGGCCGGCGGCGACGTGAGCCGGGTCGCGAGCGTTGCGAGTTTCTTCGTCAGCCGCATCGATACCCAAATCGACAAGCAGATCGACGAGCGCCTGAAGATCGGCGGGAACGACACCGCCGATCTGAAGCGCCTGCGCGGCAAGGTGGCGATCGCCAATGCCAAACTCGCGTACCAACACTATTTGTCGCTGATCGGCAGTGAGCGTTGGAAGAAGCTCTCTGCGGCAGGGGCCATGCCACAGCGGCTGCTATGGGCGAGCACGGGCGTCAAGGACAAGGCCTATCCGGATACGCTCTATGTCGAGGAGCTCATCGGGCGCGACACCGTCAACACCATGCCGCCCGCGACAATGGACGCCTATCGCGAACATGGGCACGGCAAGGAAGCACTGACGGTCGGCGTGGACGACGCCAAGGAAATTCTGAGCACGGCGAAGCGGGTCGGGTTGGACCTCGATAAGGTCACCCACGACTTGGTGGAAGACGGCGTCAAGCAATTCGCCAAGGCCGCGGACGACCTGCTCGGCGCAGTGGCCGCCAAGCGCAACGGCATGCTCGGTGATAAGCTGCTGCAAGTGTCGAGCACCCTGCCCGAGGATATGGGCAAGGCAGTCGAGCAGAGCCTCGACGCCTGGCGAGAGGGCGGCAAACTGCGCCAACTCTGGGCGCGCGACGCATCGTTGTGGACCGGCAAGGATGAGGGCAAGTGGCTTGCCTGGTTGGACATCGTGGCCGACCGAACCGCCGATCTGAAGCAGTTGCAGGACTTTCAAGCCGAGATAAAGGCCGCCGGGTTCACTGACGTATTGCTGCTCGGCATGGGCGGTTCGAGCCTCGGTCCAGAAGTGTTGGCCGAAACGTTCGGCAAGCGCGGTGGCTTTCCGACGCTGCACGTGTTGGACAGCACCGACCCGCAGCAGATTGCCAGCTTCGAAAAGAAAGTGACGCTCGCGACCACGCTGGTGATCGTATCGAGCAAGTCGGGTGGCACGCTGGAGCCGAACATCCTCAAGGCGTACTTCTGGGACGCCATGCAGAAAGCGGTCGGCGAGGGCAAGGCGGGTGAGCACTTCGTCGCCGTTACCGACCCTGGTTCGCACATGCAGAAGGTCGCCGAGGGCGACAAATTCCGGCGCATTTTCTACGGCGACCCGGCGATTGGTGGCCGCTACTCAGTGCTGTCGAATTTCGGCATGGTTCCTGCGGCGGCGATGGGCCTGGATCTCGAGCAGTTCCTCACCTCCGCTGCCTTGATGGTGCGTGCTTGCGCCGCGGGCACGCCGCCGCTGCAGAATCCCGGCGTGCAACTCGGCACCGTTCTGGGCATCGGGGCCACGACGGGCCGTGACAAGGTGACGATCGTCGCCTCTCCGCACATCCACGACGTCGGTGCCTGGCTGGAGCAGCTGCTGGCCGAGAGCACCGGCAAGCAGGGCCACGGGATCGTTCCGATCGACAACGAGCCTTTGGCGGACGCTTCGCATTACGGCACCGACCGGGTCTTTGCCTATCTGCGATTGAAGGACAGTCCCGACCCAGTGCAGGAGAAAGCGATCGAGGCATTGGCCAAGGCTGGCCAGCCTGTGGTGAAGGTGGAGTTCGCTAACACGCAGCAACTTGGCCAGGCGTTCTTCCTGTGGGAGTTCGCGACCGCGGTGGCTGGCTCGATCATCGGTATCGATGCATTCGATCAGCCCGATGTCGAAGCGAGCAAGATCGTCACCAAGAAGCTCACCAGCGCCTATAACGACGACGGCAAGCTGCCGGACGAGACGCCGTTCCTCACCGACGGCGCTATCCAGCTGTTCAGTGACGCGAAGAATGCTGCCGAGCTGAGCAAGGCCGGCACGACGCTGGCGGCCGTGATGAAGGTGCATCTCAGTCGACTGGGTGCTGGGGATTATGCCGCGCTGCTCGCCTATATCGAGCGCACGCCGGCGCATATTGAGCTGCTGCAAACGCTTCGGACCCACATCCGAGACGCCAAGAAGGTGGCCACCGTCGCCGAGTTCGGGCCACGGTTCCTGCACTCCACAGGCCAGGCCTATAAGGGCGGGCCTAACAGCGGCGTTTTCACGCAGATCACGGCACAGGACGCCGCCGACCTTCCGGTTCCCGGCGAGCGCTACACGTTCAGCGTGGTCAAGGCCGCGCAGGCGCGCGGAGATTTCGACGTGCTTGCCGAGCGCGGTCGCCGGGCCCTGCGGGTTCACATCACCGGTGACCTCGAGGCCGGATTGCACACACTCGCCGCCGCCATCAGTGGCGCGCTTTGAAACTGACATAGGAGCAGCAGCATGAAGCTTGGCGTGATCGGCCTTGGTCGCATGGGCGGCAACATCAGCTTGCGGCTGATGAAGCACGGCCACGAATGCGTGGTGTACGACAATAGCGAGAAGGCGGTGGACGGCATCGTGGGTCAAGGTGCCGCCAAGTCGAAGGGGCTGGAGGACATGGTCCATCAGCTGCCCTCCCCGCGCATTGTTTGGGTCATGCTACCGGCCGGCCACATCACCGAAGAGACCGTGACCGCGCTGGCCGGGATGATGGAGAAAGGCGATATCATCATCGACGGCGGCAACACGATGTACAAGGACGACATCCGCCGGGCCAAGACACTGCGGGAGAAGGGCATCGTCTATATCGATGTCGGCACGTCGGGCGGTGTCTGGGGCCTGCAGCGCGGTTACTGCATGATGATCGGCGGCGAAACCGAGGCGGTGAAGTATATCGACCCGATCCTGTCCACGCTTGCTCCCGGCGAGGGCACCATCGACAAGACGCCGCATCGCGACGGCCGCAATCCAACGGCCGAGCAAGGCTATCTGCATTGCGGGCCTGCCGGGTCCGGCCACTTCGTCAAGATGGTGCATAACGGCATCGAGTATGGAATGATGCAGGCCTACGCCGAAGGCTTCGACGTGCTGAAGAACAAGAACAGCCAGGAACTGGTCGAGGATCAGCGCTTCGACCTCAACATGGGCGACATCGCCGAAGTGTGGCGTCGCGGCTCGGTAGTGTCCTCGTGGCTGCTCGACCTGACGGCGCAGGCGCTTGCGACAGACGAGAAGCTGGAGAAGTTCACCGGCGACGTGTCCGATAGCGGCGAAGGCCGTTGGACCATCGACGCCGCCGTCGAGGAGGCTGTGCCGGTACCCGTGCTCGCGGCGTCGCTGTTCGCGCGGTTCCGCTCGCGGCAGGAGCACACGTTCGGCGAGAAGATGCTGTCCGCCATGCGGTTTGGCTTCGGTGGTCACGTAGAGCCCAAGGCATGAGCGGAACTACCGGGGATTCCGAAGCGCTCGCCAAGACGGCCGAGCCTGCTCCCGCCTGCAAGATGGTTATTTTCGGCGCGAACGGTGACCTCACCAAGCGCCTGCTAATGCCGGCACTCTACAATCTGTCCGGCAACAAACTGCTCGACGACAAGTTCGAGGTTATCGGCGTCGACCGCGATCAAAGCACCGATGAGGAGTTCCAGGGTCGTCAGCAGACGATGATGGAAAGCTTCACACCGGCCGCTGGTGGGGAGTTTGCCGAGAAGCGCCTCAATACGGAGTGGTGGGGCTGGTTGAAGCCGCGGCTGCATTACATGCAGGGCGATTTCACCAAGCCCGAGGCGTTCCAGGCGCTGACCGACCGGTTGAAAGACGACAACGCGGTCTTCTATCTCGCCGTGGCGGACCGGTTTTTCGCCGGCATCATCGACATGCTGCACCAGGCCAAGCTCACGGAACAGAAAGACGGCACGTTCCGACGGGTCGTGATCGAGAAGCCGTTCGGCCACGATCTTGCCTCCGCCAAGGAGCTGAACGCGCACATCCTCTCGGAACTTGACGAGAGCCAGATCTACCGTATCGACCATTTCCTCGGCAAGGAAACGGTCCAGAACATCATGTCTTTGCGCTTCTCCAACGGCATCTTCGAGCCGCTTTGGAATCGCGACCACATCGACAGCGTACAGATCACTGCAGCCGAGACGGTCGGCGTCGAGAAGCGCGGCAAGTTTTACGAGATCACCGGCGCTCTGCGGGATATGGTGCCGAACCATATGTTCCAGCTACTCGCGATGACGACGATGGAGCCGCCCAACTCGTTCGACGCCGATGCCGTGCGCAGCGAGAAAGCGAAGGTGATCGACGCGATCCACCAGATGACCCCGGCGGAGGTGGAGCGCAATGTCGTTCGTGGACAGTACTCCGCGGGGCACATGCCGGATGGCGACGTCGTCGGGTACACGCAGGAGCCGGACGTAGAGCCTGACTCCAAAACCGAGACGTTCATCGCGATCAAGCTGATGATCGACAATTGGCGTTGGGCCGGCGTGCCATTCTACCTGCGAACCGGCAAGCACATGTCCACTCGCACGACCGAGATCGCGATCACCTTCAAGCAGGCGCCCTTTGCTCTGTTCCGGGAAACGGCCGTCACGCAGATGATGCCGAACACGCTGGTGTTGCACTTGCAGCCGCACGAAGGCATCTCGCTACACTTCAATGCCAAGCAGCCCGGGCAGATCGTGAAGCTCGACCCGGTCCGGATGGATTTTCGCTACGAAGATTTCTTCGAACTGAAGCCTTCTACCGGCTACGAAACGTTGATTTATGACGTGCTGATCGGCGAGCCAACGCTGTTCAACCGCGCCGACAACATCGAGGCCGGTTGGAGAGGCGTGCAACCGATCCTGGACGCAGTGGCGACGGGTGGTTGCAAGATACAGACGTACGCCGCCGGAACGGACGGCCCGGCCGCAGCCCAGGCACTGCTCTCGCTGGAAGGCCGCCACTGGAAGCCGTTGACTTGATCAAGCTCGTAGTCTCGGACGTGGACGGAACCATGGTGACCAGCGAGAAGCTGCTCACCAAGGCGACCATCGACGCCGCGCACCGCTTGCATGCGGCGGGGATCGCGCTCGCATTGGTCAGTAGCCGCCCGCCGCGCGGGATGGCGTTTCTGACCATGGATCTCGGATTGACGGGCCCGCTCGGCGGCTTTAACGGCGCCACCATCCTGGCCCCTGATGGCGCCGTCATCGACGAGCTGTTTGTCCCGGAAGCCGCCGTGCGCGCTAGCATTGCGATGTTCGAGCAGCGCGGCATCCATCCTTGGCTGTTCGCAGACAACCAGTGGTTCATCAAGGATATCGAAGGCGACTACGTGTCGAAGGAGCGGCGCACCATCCGGTTTGAACCAACGGTCGTTGATGATTTCACACCCTTTGTCGGCCGCTGCGGCAAGGTCGTCGGCGCGTCGAAGCATTTCGACATGCTGGAAGTTTGCGAGACGGACCTGCAGGCCGACCTGGGGGCAACCGCCAACGCTCATCGGTCTCAGCGTTACTATTTGGACGTAACCAATCCGCAGGCCGACAAGGGCACCGCGGTGCGAGCATTCGCCAAGTGGTTCGGTGTCGATATCGCCGACGTTTGCGCGGTCGGCGATCAGCACAACGATGTGCCGATGTTCCGCGTCGCCGGGCACAGCGTCGCCATGGGCAACGCTCCGGCCGACGTTGCGGCTGAAGCCAAGCAGCACACGACCTCCAACGAGGATGATGGCTGGGCGGCTGCGATCGACCGCTTCGTCCTGCCCCACGCATAGGATTGCCCTAATGGCCCGCCCCCGCCCGAAGAAGATCTCCCTGTTCTTGGCCGACGTCGACGGGACGTTGGTGACCAAAGACAAGGTGTTGACCGACCGTGCCCAGAAAGCCGTGCGCGACCTGGAAGCGCACGGCATAAAATTCGCAATCACCAGTGGCCGGCCGCCGAAGGGCATGAAGATGCTGTTCGAGCCGCTGAAGATCACGACCCCGATCGCCGGGTTCAACGGCGGGCTGTTCGTGAAATCGGACCTGAGCATCATCGAGAGCCGCACGCTCGACCCGGCAGCCGCGAAGAAAACAGCGGCGTTGATCGAGCAGCAAGGTCTGGACGTGTGGGTCTACAGCGGCGATGACTGGCTGCTCCGCGACCTGGACGCGCCGCACCGCGAACGCGAACAACACACGGTGCAGTTCCCACCCAAGGTCGTGAAGACGTTCAGCGACGAACAGCTGAAAACGGCGGTGAAGATCGTCGGCGTTAGCGACGATCTGGACAAGGTCGCGACCTGCGAGAAGGCAGTGCAGGAGGCGCTTGGCAAAACCGTTTCCGCCGCGCGCTCGCAGCCATACTATCTGGACGTAACCCATCCGGACGCCAATAAGGGAGCCGTCGTGGCTTATCTCTCGCGCACGCTGGGGATCGACCCGTCGGAGATCGCGACCATCGGCGACCAACCGAATGACGTGCTGATGTTCAAACCCAGCGGCTTCGCGATTGCGATGGGCAATGCCAGTGAGGCCGTCCAAGGCGAGGCCGACGCCGTGACCGATAGTTATGACGACGAAGGCTTTGCCAAGGCGGTTGAAAAGTTCCTGCTATCATGAACAGCGAAACGATCATCCTCAAGGATGCGACCGCCGTCGCACAGCACGTAGCCGAGTGGCTGTTGGCGCAGGCGATGGCCAAACAGGGCGCCTTTGCAATCGGGCTGTCCGGCGGATCGACCCCCAAGACGCTGTACGCCCTCCTCGCCACCGACGCGTTTCGCGACCGGTTCCCGTGGCACCGAACACACCTGTTCTTCGGCGACGAGCGGTTCGTTCCGCACGATCACCCCGATAGCAACTACCGCATGGCCCGGGAGGCGATGATCGACCATGTTCCGATCCCGGCGGCGCAGGTGCATCCCTGGCAGACCGACGGCGATCCGGAGCACGCGGCCCTGCACTACGCCGATACACTGAAGCGATACTACGGGGCTGACACGTTGGACCCGGCCCGGCCCCTGTTTGACGTGCAACTGCTGGGTCTCGGCGAAGACGGGCATACCGCGTCGCTCTTCCCAGGCGTCGCGGCGCTGAACGAGCGCACCGCGTGGACCGCCGCCGTGATCGGTGCGAAGCCGGAGCCGCGGTTGACGCTCACTTACCCTGTGCTGGACAGCAGCCACGTGGTGGGCTTCCTCGCGGTCGGCGACGGCAAGCGCGCGATCCTCGCCCGCCTCATTGCCGGCGACACCTCCCTGCCCGCATCCCACGTGGAGCCCGTTGGCAAACGCATTCTGTTCACCGACGAGGCCGCCGCGGCAACATGACCGAGGATCCGAACGCCGCCCTGAAACGCGATGCGGCGGAGGCGGCGGCAGCGTTGGTGACCGACGGGATGGTGGTCGGGCTCGGCACCGGGTCAACAGCGACGTTCGCCATCGCCAAGCTCATCGAGCGGGTGCGCGACGGGCTGCGCATCACCGCGGTGCCCACCTCCGAGCGTAGCGCAGTGCAGGCCCGGGACGGGGGCATTCCACTGATCGAACTCGGTGCCGAGACGAGACTGGATGTCACGATCGACGGCGCCGATGCCGTAGCGCGCGGATCACTTGACCTCGTAAAGGGCCTCGGCGGGGCACTGCTCCGCGAGAAGATCGTGGCGCAGGCGACAGACAAACTGCTGATCGTTGTCGATGCGAGCAAGATCGTGGATCGGCTTGGAAGCAACACGCCCGTGCCGGTGGAGGTGACGCCGTTTGCGTGGCTCGCGACGTCCGGTCATTTGACGGCGCTGGGCGCCCGCGCGGTGCTACGGGTCGACGGCTCGGGCAAGCCGTTTCATACCGATGGCGGCAACTTCATCCTCGACTGTCACATGCCCCCCATCGGCGACCCCGCTGAGTTGGACCGCGCGATGCAGGCGATCGTTGGCGTGATGGAGACCGGATTGTTCATCGCGCGCGCCCATACCGTTTTCGTTGCGGATCCAGCCGGTGTGCGGACGCTCAGCCGATGAGCCGCGTGGTGGTGATCATGGGCGTGTCGGGCTCGGGCAAGACGACGATCGCGAAGCGTGTTGCCGGTGAACTCGGCTGGATGTTTCAGGAGGGCGACGTGCTGCACCCGGCCGCCAACGTGGCGAAGATGGCGGCCGGCCATGCGCTAACCGACGAGGACCGCGCACCCTGGCTCGCCATCATTGCGGCCTGGATTGCAGATAGGCTGCGTTCGGGTGAGAACGGGCTCATCACATGCTCCGCGCTCAAGCGCAGCTACCGGGAGCAGATTGGCAATGGCAAGCCCGGCGTTCAGATCGTCTACCTGCATGGCGATCGCGCGACGCTGGACGCGCATGTCGGTGCGCGGCACCACGAGTTCATGCCGGTGTCGTTGCTGGACAGCCAATTGGCCACCCTGGAGGAGCCCGCTGCGGACGAGCATGTGATCGAGGTGGATGTCGGCGGCACGGTGGACCACACGGTGGCCGAAGTCGTCCGGCAGCTCCAAGCCTGAGCTGCCGGACGGGTTAGGCTAGTCTTCGGAGTCGTCCTTCTCCGGCTTGGCGACGTGCTCGGATACCATCGCCTCGGTCGTGATCAAAAGCCCGGCGATCGAAGCCGCATTCTGCAAAGCAACCCGGACCACCTTGGTTGGATCGACGATGCCGGCAACGACCATGTCCTTGAACTCGCCACTCTGGGCATCGAAGCCGTAGTTGTAGTCGGCGTTCTCGATGATCTTGCTGGCGATCACCGCGCCATCCTCACCCGCATTGGCCGCGATCTGACGCAGCGGCGTCTGAACGGCCTTGCGGACGATCTCGATGCCGAACTTCTGCTCGGCATTTAGCGGGTTCAGCTGCGCGAGGATGATGGATGCGCGGGCAAGCGCCACACCGCCACCCGGCACGATGCCTTCCTGCACGGCCGCGCGCGTCGCGTGCAGCGCGTCGTCCACGCGATCCTTGCGCTCCTTCACCTCGACCTCGCTGCTGCCGCCGACGCGGATCACCGCGACACCACCGGCAAGCTTGGCCAGACGCTCCTGCAGCTTCTCGCGGTCGTAGTCGGAGGTGGTCTCCTCGACCTGAGCACGGATCTGCGCCACGCGCCCCTTGATGTCGTCGGCCGACCCGGCGCCCTCGACAACCGTCGTGGTCTCCTTCTCGATCAGCACGCGCTTGGCCCGGCCCAGCATGTCGAGCGTGACGTTCTCCAGCTTGATGCCGAGATCCTCGGAGATCACCTGGCCGCCCGTCAGCACGGCCAGGTCCTCGAGCATCGCCTTGCGACGATCACCGAAGCCCGGCGCCTTGACGGCCGCGACCTTCAGGCCGCCGCGCAGCTTGTTCACCACCAGGGTGGCGAGCGCCTCGCCCTCGATGTCCTCGGCGATGATCAGCAGCGGCGCACCGGATTGCACGACGCTCTCGAGTAGCGGAAGCAGCGCCTGCAGGCCGGACAGCTTCTTCTCGTGGATGAGAATGTACGGGTCGTGCAGCTCCGCCAGCATCTTCTCGGGGTTGGTGATGAAGTACGGGCTGAGATAGCCACGGTCGAACTGCATCCCTTCGACCACGTCCAGCTCGGTCTCCATCCCCTTGGCCTCTTCCACGGTGATGACGCCGTCATTGCCGACGCGCTGCATCGCCGAGGCGATCATGCGGCCGATCTCAGACTCGCCATTGGCGCTGACGGTGCCGACCTGGGCAGTTTCCGCCTCGGTGGTGATGGTCTTGGACCGGCGTGCCAGTTCCTCGACCAGCGCGGTCACGGCCTTGTCGATGCCGCGCTTCAGCTCCATCGGCGCAAGCCCGGCGGCCACGCCCTTGCCGCCCTCGCGCACGATGGCCTGGGCCAGCACGATCGCGGTCGTGGTGCCGTCACCGGCGAGGTCGTTCGTCTTGGTGGCGACCTCACGGAGCAATTGCGCCCCCATGTTGCAGCTCTTGTCGGCGAGCTCGATCTCCTTGGCGACGCTGACGCCGTCCTTAGTGATCCGCGGTGCGCCGTAGCTCTTGTCGATCAGCACGTTGCGGCCCTTGGGGCCGAGCGTCACTTTTACTGCATCGGCCAGCATATCCACGCCCTGCAGCATCCGGGCACGAGCATTCGCGCCGAACCGTACGTCCTTGGCAGCCATGTATTAGGTCTTTCCTGTCGTCGAGCGCGCCGCAATCGAGGCGGCGCAAAAATCTTGGTCGATTAGCCGGCGGCGTCGATGACGCCCAGCAGGTCGCTCTCTTTCATGATCAACAGCTCCTCGCCGTCGATCTTGACCTCGGTGCCGGACCACTTGCCGAACAGCACGCGGTCGCCTGCCTTCACTTCGAGAGCCACGATGACCCCCTGCTCGTTGCGCGCACCCGGGCCGGCGGCGACGATCTCGCCTTCCATCGGCTTTTCCTTCACCGTGTCCGGGATGATGATCCCGCCGCGGGATTTCTCCTCCGCGGTGATACGGCGCAGGACGATGCGGTCGTGCAATGGGCGAAACTTCATTCGGAATATCCAGAGGGGATGGTGGTCATTTGCTGCCGCCCTTGGCCGGCGGCGGACGGGGCGGTGGTGAGAATTGCGACGCGGTAGCCGAGTCAGGCTTCTTGGCGGCCTTGGGCTTCTTGGCTTCCCGGCTGCTTTTTTTCTGCCCCTTGGCCATTCTGCGCCCCATCGTCAGCAAACATCAAAGGGCGCCCGTCGTATCGCGCCCTTAACAAAAACTGATTTGGGGCGGTGGCAGGCGGGATACAAGCGAACGTTCCAGGATCATCACCGTTAGATCACAACCAGGCGATCGCCTGTCTCAGGAAGGCCATGCCGAGGGCCGAGAACGCCGCCACCTCCGCGTTATCCTTGCCATAGCCATGACCGCCGGCGGCTGGCTCGTAGAACGACGCGTCGTAGCCCATCGCCTGCAGCTTGGCCGCCATCTTGCGCGCGTGACCCGGGTGGACGCGGTCGTCGCGCCGCGCGGTGGCGAGCAGGATCGGTGGATAGGGGCGACCAGGCTCGGCGGCGTGATAGGCGGAGATCCTACCGAGGAACGCCCAATCATCCGGGTTTGCCGGGTCACCGTATTCGGCGATCCAACTGGCGCCGGCCAGCAACTGCGTGTAGCGGCGCATGTCGATGAGCGGAATGGTGCAGAATAGGGCTCCGAACCGCTCGGGGAAGCGGGTCAGCATATTGGCGATCAGCAGCCCTCCGTTGGAACCGCCCTCCGCCGCGATCCGCCCCGGCCGGGTTACGCCACGACGCACCAGGTCGGCGGCGACGGCGGCGAAATCGTCGTGGCTGAGCCGCTTGCCCTCACGCCGCCCGGCTTCGTGCCAGCGCGTGCCGAACTCGCCGCCGCCGCGGATGTTGGCGACGACGGTCGTGCCGCCGCGCTCCAGCCACAACTTGCCGGAGCGCAGTGCGTAGCTGGGCAGCGACGAGACGCGGAATCCGCCGTAGCCCGTCATGTGGACGGGAGCCTCACCGGTTTCGCCGGCGGGCCCGGACTGCGTGTAGGGGATGCGCTCGCCGTCGCTGGACACCGCTTCGTGCCGGGTCACCACCAGCCCGGCGGCGTTGAAGGCAGGCGGCGTGTGTTTCAGCACGGTGGGCGCGGCGAGCCCGGGCGCCACCATCAGCAGCGTCGGCGGGGTGAGCGGGTCCTGCACGAGGGCCAACAACGTGCCGTCCGCTTCCTCGGACTCGACGTCGAAGCACCAGGCGTTGGCAGTGCCGGTCTGCGGCAGCCCGTTCAGCGTGCGGACGGTCCAATCGCCGGGTTGCACCTGAAGGAATACGGGCTTCAGCTCGTCGAGCACGCTGACGAGCAGGCTGCCGCCGACCCACGAAAAGCCTTGCAGTGCCCGGCGCGGCGTCGGTTCGAACAGCACGGTGAAGTCGCGATCGCCCGCCAGGAAGGCCTCGAGGCCGATGCCAACCACGGTGTCCGCCGCGAAGCTCCGCTCGCCTACGATCCAGGTCGAGCGTGGCCGAATCGCGAGCCAGCCACGGTCTTCCTGGAAGCCTGCGTCGGTCGGCAGGTCGAAGCGCAGCTTGGGCCCGGTGCGGTCGCCGGCGAAGACATGCGTGTTGAAAAAGTCGATGTATTCGACGAACAGCAGCCGGTCGGCGGCACGATCGTAGTGGCCGCTGGCGCCCATGCTGGACGGGTCGACCTGGAAGATAGGCTCGCCCGGCGCCTCGCCCCGGCGCCAGAGCCGCACGGTGGTGGCATAGCCCGACTGGGTCGCCCCCTGCCCGGCCGACGCCAGCAGCAGCGTGTCGCGGTCGAGCCAGTCCGCACCCCCCTTGGCTTCCGGCAGGGTGAACCCGTCCGGCACGAAGCTGCGAGTGGTGAGGTCGAATTCGCGCAGCACCACCGCGTCGCTGCCGCCCCGCGAGAGGCGCAGCATGGCGCGATCGTGGCTCGGTGGCAGGGTGGCGGAGCCCATCCATACCCAGTCCTCGCCCTCGGCGGCGGCCGTGGCATCGAGGTCGAGCAGGATGTCCCATACCGGCGTCTCGGAGCGATACGAGTCGAGCGTCGTGCGCCGCCACAGGCCGCGCGGATGGGCTGCGTCCTTCCAGATATTGTAGAGCAGTCCGCCGCGGCGGGCTGGGACGGGCAGGTTGTCGGGTCGGTCCAGCAGCGTGCGAAGCGTGTCCCGGTCGGCCTCGTACTGCGTGCCGCCGAAGCGCCGCAGCGTGGCGGCCGTCTGCGCGTCGGCCCAGGCCGTGGCACGGGCGCCGTCTACCTCCTCCAGCCAAAGCCAAGGATCGTCGTCGGGAGCGGAAAGGGTTGGGAGGGATGAGGTCATCGACGCATGTCTCCGATCAACGGCAGGTACTAAGCAGTGCAATCAGCCAAGCCGTATTTGTAGGACCATCTTCTTAGGGTGGGGTGCGCTTGGGCACCCACCACAAGCGCCGCGGCGGTGCGTTGCCAAATCGCAACGCACCCCACGGGTTGGAGTAGCCTCTTAGAGTTTTCGGACCACTAGCCCTCCGCCAGAACCTCCCGGCTCGCCCGCACCCGCTCCACCCGGCGGCCGTCCACCGCCTGCACCTCGAACAGCCAGCCGGCGAACACCACCTTGTCGCCCACCCGGGGCACCCGGCGCAGCAACGCCAGCAGCAATCCCGCCACCGTGTGATAGCTGCCCTCGGCCGGCAGGTCCGGCAATTGCAGGCGATCCTTCAGCTCGTCCACCGGCATCATCCCGTCCACCACCAGGCTGCCCGGGATCTGCTCGGCGTCCGGCGCCGTGTCGGGCTGGGTGTCGCTGGCGTCGCCCACGATCGCCTCCAGCACGTCGGCAGCGGTCACCACGCCTTCGAAACTGCCATACTCGTCCATCACCAGCGCCAGGCCGAGCGGGTCGGCCTTCAGCCTCTCCAGCGCATCGAGGGCGGAGATCGTGTCCGGCACCACCATCGGCTGGCGCAACGCCGCGGTCACCGACAGGTCGCCGCCGCCCAGCAGCCGGTCCAGCAGATCCTTCGCCTGGATCACACCCACCACGTTGTCCACCGAGCCCTCGCACACCACGAAGCGGCTATGCGGCGCGCCCTTCAATGCCTGCACGATGTCGCGCCTTGGATCGGTGCGGTCGATGAAGGCGATCTCGTTGCGCGGCGTCATGATCGCGCGCACCGGCTTGTCGGCCAGGCGGAGCAGGCGCTCGATCATCTCCCGCTCGCCCATTTCCAGCACGCCGGCCTGCGCGCCCTCGGCCAGCAGCGCCTTCAGCTCCTCCTCCGTCACGGTGTGGGATTTCGGACGGTGCTTGCCGAACAGCCGCAGCACCGCCGAGGTGGACAGGCCGAGCACCCAGACGAACGGGCTGAGCACCTGGCTCAGCACCCGCAATGGGCGGGCGATGCGCGCGGCCACCACCTCGGGTTGCCGCAGGGCCAGTTGCTTGGGCACCAGTTCGCCGATAACCAAGGTGAGGTAAGTGGTCGCGAGCACCACGATCAGCAGCGACAACTCGCCGGCCGCCGGCGCCAGCAGGGGCACCCGCGCCAGCAGCGGCTCCAGCCTGGCGGCGAGCCGGGCGCCACCGATCGTTCCCGTCAAGATGCTGATCAGCGTCATGCCGACCTGTACCGTGGGCAGGAACCGCTGCGGGTCCTCCGCCAGCCGCAAGGCCGCTTTGGCGCCGGCCACGCCCTTGCGCTCCAGCACCATCAGCCGCGCCCGCCGCACCGAGACCAGGGCCAGTTCGCTGAGCGAGAACACGCCGTTCAGCAGGACGAGCAGCAGCGCGAGTACTATTTCCAGGCCAGTTTCCATGGATCATCCTATCGCGGCCAGTCATCTCGGGCCACTATCGCGGCCATGCGACGCGCTCTTCCACCCTTGGCCCTGCTGCTTGGCATTGCCGGCTTGATCCCGTTCGCCGCCTGCGGCTATGGCGCGGTCAGCAACCCCGGCGACCCGGCGGCAATGGCCCTGGCCGCCTACGGCGCCGTCATTCTCGCCTTCCTCGGCGGCGTGCACTGGGGATTTGCGCTGCCGGAACCATCGGGCCGCGGCGAACGCGCCCGCCTCGGCCTGGGCGTACTCCCGTCGCTGGTCGGGTGGGTGGCCCTGCTGCTGGTGATTGCCGTGAATGCCGAGGCCGGGCTGGCCCTGCTCGCGGTGGGCTTTCTGGCGCTGACGATCGTGGAGGCGAGGGCCGCCAAGGCTGGCTTGGTCCCGTCGGGCTACATGACGCTGCGCTACGGACTGTCCGCGGCCGTCATCACGATCCTGGTGCTGGTTCTGCTGCTCCGCCTGTTTCACATCCACGTTGTCGGCTTTCGATAGACTTTGGTAACTATGATTAACTTTTCTCTTTTCTTAGACGACGTGTTACGATAGAGGTGCGCCATGGAGGTCCACCATGGACGATAAAGTCAGCGCGACGATCATTCCCTTCCCGATGCGCGCCCCGACGGCGGCATTGCAGCCACCGACCGAGCGGCTGAGCGCGTCGCTGCGGAGCCTGTCGACGGCCCTGGAGGAACAACGGGACGCGCTTCACCGCTGGCGTGCTGCCTTGGCCGACCTGTCCGACAAGATGCGGACGATCGGCACCAGCGCACGACGCTAAACTGCGCGCTCGCTCACCGCCTCATCCAGCAGCGCGCTTGCGGACGCCGGGACGGATTTGGGTGAACGGCAAGCTCGACGGGTCGGACGTCACCGGGCCTGGTGCCTCGGCAACGAAGATCCGCCGCGCAATCGGGGCGAAATCGGCGCGGAAATGCACCGAGGATTTCAAGGCAATGATCGGCAGCGTCGCCGGCTCCAGCCCGAGATGACGCAGGATCGCCTGGTCGAGCGCCTGGATTTTGCGGCTGGCGACGATCACGCGCACGCCGCCGTCGACCTCGATCAGCGCGCACCGCCCTAGATCGGCGGTGTTCCCGGCGTTCATCGGGCCGGTCAGCGGGAAGCTGCCCTCCCGCAACGCGAGCACGGTGGCAGTCACCGGCAGCGGGTCGCCCCACGAGTGCCCGCCCAGTTGCAGCGCCAAGGTGGCGCCCTGCCCTGCCGCATAACAGGCGGCGGCACCGGCGGCGTCGTTGATGGAGCAGACAACAGCCCCCTTGGCACTTTGCCGGATCAACTCGGCCAGCAGCCCCGTCGTATCGCCATGGCCGCCGCCGCCTGGGTTGTCCTGCGTGTCGGCGATCACCACCGGGCCGGCGGGTTCGGCCAGCGCGGCCGCCACGGCATCGGAGGCAGGGAGCACACCGCCTGTGAACGATGCCTCCGCAGCAGCCAACTCGGCCAGGAAGGCGTCGGCGGCCCGGTCGGCACTCGGCTGGTCCTCGGCGAAGGCGGCAAGTGCCGGGCCACAATCGGCGAAGTCGGCGTAGGGAAAACCGAAGCACCAGGCCAGTTCGATCACGCCAGCCGTCGCCTCCAGCTCGGCACGGCGGGACATGATCGGCACCATCGGGCCCTCCAGCGTGCATTGGCTGGTGAGCGGCATCCAGTAGTCGAGCTGCCGAAACGCCTTGGCGAAGGGCGTGCCGCGGGCGATGCGCCGGCGCAGCAAGGCCACCGCGCGCTGGCCCACGACCTTCATGTCGACATGCGGGTAGGTGCGGTACGGCACGATCACGTCGGCGCAGTCCACCATCAGCGCCGTCATGTTTGCGTGTGGGTCGAGTGTGATCGCGACCGGTACGCGTCCCACGATCGCGCGCACCCGGCGCAGCAATTCGCCCTCTGCGTCGGGCGCCCCGATCGCCAAGGCGGCGCCGTGTAAGTCCAGGAACACGCCATCGAGCGGCCCGGCGTTCGCCAACTCGGCGCACAGCAGGGCGGCGATGCGCTCGAACGCCTCCGCCTCGACCGGGCCGGCCGGCATCGCCATGCACCACAGCAGCGGCACGGGCGTGTCGCCGCCCGCCTCCACCGCCGCGATGGCGCCGGCGGCGGCGGCGGCACTGCCCCGAATCGTGCCCAGCATGGCCGGGCCGGCGACCAGGCTGGGGTAGCCGGCGGGCTCGAGGAAATCCGCGTAGCGCGTCGGCACCGGCGCGAAGGAGTGGCTCTCATGCAGGAAGCCGCCGATTGCGATGCGTATGGTCCTGCTCCCTTGTCGATGCAGCGGCCAGACTAGCCCGAACTTCCGGCTCAGCCCAAGCTGGCCTCGTCGAAGTTGCCGAGGGTGCTGCCGTTCAAGTGCAGACGCTGGCTCCGCACGACGGGCAAGGCGGGCTCGACCAGCCATAGCACCGGCATCGTGGCCGCCAGCAGCGCTTGAGCGTCGCGCTCTCCGTCCGGACCGCTGTGCAGGCGGGCGGCCACCTCGGGCAGGCCAGCGGCGTACGGGAGCAAGTCGCGCGCCGGATCACCGGTCTGGTTTGCCACGAAACCGGTTACCTGGAAGTCGCCGGCTGCGACCCGGCGGGCCCACTCTGCAGGCGGGACCGGTGCCGCGGTCAGTTCGATCCCGACCTGTGCCAGCGATTGGCGCAGGACCAGGAACAGTACCTGCCAGGGCACGCCGGGCGGATACAGGAACGTCAACCGCGCCCGGATACCGTCGTCGTCGGGCCGCAGCCCGGCGGCGTTGAAGTGCTCCGCGGCGGCGCGGGGGCTGTGATCCGGCAGGGTCGCCGCGTCATTGCGGTTGAGGCTGCTGGCGACCGTCGGGCCGGTCGCCACACGGCCCAGCCCGGCCCAAGCGGACCGCAGCGCCTCGTCGCGATCGATGGCGCAGGCCAGGCCCAGCCGCATTTCCGCCTGGTCGAGCGGCTTGGCGGCCGGGTTCAGCAACAGTCCCGCCATAGTGGTGGCCGGGGGAGACGAGTCGCCGTCGACGACCAAGGTCGGCACCGAGCGCAGATGGGCGATCGCGGACAGCTCCACCGCATCGCCGGCCAACAGCATCGGCGTGCCGGCCAGCGCCAGTGACAGGCGCGCCGCCGGATCGGGCATGGTGGGAAAGCTGATGCTGCTCAAGGCGGGTTTCGGGCCGGCATACCACTCGAACCGCACCAGCCTCAGCCAGTCATCGAAGCGGAACGGCCCGGTTCCGACCGGCGGAGTCTGCCGCGGATCGAGCCCCAAGCCCGGCCGGTCGTGCACATGCTGGGGCACGATCGGCAGCGTGAGCGCATCGAGGCATCGCAGGAACGCGTCGTCGGGAGCGGCCAGGGTCAGCACGGCGGTCAGCTCGTCCGGCGTCGCCACCGACACCCGGTCCAACCGCAGTCGCGGCTGCAAGGTGCGGTGAAACTGGGTGATGGAGAATGCGACGTCCGCCGCGCCGAACCCGCCGCCGTCGTGCCAGGTGACGCCGGGCTGCAGGCGGATGGTGTGGGTCAATCCGTCCGCCGAGACGTCGACGGTGCGGGCCAGATCGGGCTGCAGCGTCCCGTCGGCGCCCCAGCGCAGCAGGCCGCGGTAGATCTTGGCCCCGACGAGCCGGGTGCCCTGCCCGTTCGACACGCCTGGGATCAGCCCCGATGGTGCGATCGGAAGCGGGCACACGAGTTCGGTCGTGTCGGCAGCCCAGGCGCGCGTTGTGCCCAAGGCGGCGGCGGCGGCAAGTAGGGCTCGACGGGTGAATACCATGGAATGTGACGCTAACCGGTTTCCCGTGGGCATTGAAACGCATTAACGTGTGCGAAGCACGAAGGACGACACGTTTGAAGGTATTCTGGGACCCGGCGCAGCTAGCACATGTGCCGCGCTTCTTCTTGCAGCGGGGGCAAGTTCGCAGCAATTTCGAGACGCCCGCCCGCGCCCAAGCGCTGCTCGCTGGCTGCGAGGCGATCGGGCTGGAGATCACCGCACCCGCCCCGGCCAGCCGTGCGGCGCTGGAAATGGTGCATCCCTCCGATTACCTGGATTGGCTGCAAAGCGCCGCGGCGGAGTGGGGCGAGATGCCGGATGCCGGCCCCGAGGTGGTCGCGAACATGCATCCCTCGCCCGAAATGCTGCTGACCGGGGGGCGCCCACCCGCCTCTGTCATCGGTCGCGCCGGATGGTTTTCCGCCGATGCCGCCTGCCCGATCGGCGTCGGCACTTGGGAGGCAATCGCCGCCGCGGCCGCCTGTGCCCTGGCTGCAGCGGACGAGACGGCGCGCAACCGGGATTGCTATGCGTTGTGCCGGCCGCCGGGCCATCATGCCTATGCCGCGCGCGCGGGGGGCCACTGCTATGTCAACAATGCAGCGATGGCGGTCGAACGCCTGATCAGCCACGGCGCGCGCCGAGTCGCGGTGTTGGACATCGACAGCCACCACGGCAACGGCACCCAGGGCATTTTCTGGACCCGGGACGACGTGTTCTTCGCCTCGGTGCACGGCGATCCCTCGGGCTATTATCCCTGGTATGTCGGGCATGCCGACGAACTCGGCGGCGGCACGGGGGTGGGCTTCAACCGCAACTTCCCCCTGGCCGCTGGCACGGGTGACCTCGGCTGGCTCGCCGCGCTGGACGCAGCGTTGCGGGCGATCGACAAGTTCGGTGCGGACGCCCTGGTGGTCAGCCTCGGGTTCGATGCGTCAAGGGACGAGCCGCTGAACTTTCTGTCGGTGACGCGGGATGGGTTCGCCCGGGCCGGTGCCGCGATCGGCCGGTTGGCGCTGCCCGCCGTCTTCATCCAGGAGGGCGGCTACAACACCGACCTGCTCGGTCCACTGCTGGAGGTTTTCCTCACTGCCTTCCGCGGCTGAGCTCCAGCGCGACGGGTAACCCGACATCGGCATTCCACTAACACACGATTGCGTGTAAAGCGGCTACGTGCCGGTCAAAACTTCACATACAGAGTACGCGGTTTGAGCATTGCCCGCGTCCAATCCTTCGCCTTCGCGGGGATCGACGCGGTGCCGGTCGAGGTGCAAGTCCAGGTCTCCAGCGGCCTGCCCGCTTTCCTGGTGGTCGGCCTGCCGGACAAGGCCGTTGGCGAAGCGCGCGAGCGGGTGCGCGCGGCTTTGACCGCGATGGGGCTCGCGCTGCCGCCCCGCCGCGTGCTGATCAACCTCGCCCCGGCCGACCTGCTGAAGGAAGGCAGCCATTTCGACCTGCCGATCGCACTGTGCGTGCTGGCGGCGATGGACGTGCTGCCGCGCGAGGACCTGGCCGGTTTCGCGGCCCTGGGTGAACTGTCGCTGGACGGCACGCTAAACCCAGTGGCTGGCGTATTGCCGGCGGCACTCGCCGCCTCGGCTCGGGGGCTCGGCCTGATCTGTCCGGCGGCACAGGGCGGCGAGGCGGCTTGGGCCGGACAAGTGGAGGTGCTGGCGCTACCCGACCTGCTCTGCGCCGTGAACCATTTCCGCGGCAGCCAGGTGATGACGCCGCCACCCCCCGCCGGGGTCGCCGAGTTGCTTGCCGGGCCAGACTTGTCCGAGGTGAAAGGCATGGAGGCGGCCAAGCGCGCCATCGAGGTCGCGGCAGCCGGCGCGCATAATCTGCTTCTCGTCGGGCCCCCAGGCGCCGGCAAATCCATGCTGGCGTGCCGCCTGCCGGGCCTGTTGCCGGATCTCACTCCGGCCGAGGCGCTCGAGGTGAGCACCATCCATTCCGTCGCCGGCATGCTGACCGGGGGACTGATGGTGAAGCGGCCGCCCTATCGGGAACCGCACCATTCGGCCAGCCCTGCGGCGCTGACCGGCGGTGGCCAGCGTGCCCGGCCCGGCGAGGTCAGCCTGGCGCATCGCGGCGTGCTGTTTCTGGACGAACTGCCCGAGTTCCCGCGGGCCGCGCTGGAGGCGTTGCGCACGCCGCTCGAGACCGGCCGCACCACGGTCGCGCGGGCGGCCGCCCACGTTACCTATCCGGCGCGCTTCCAGCTGGTCGCCGCAATGAACCCCTGCCGCTGCGGACATCTGGGTGACCCGGCGCGCGAATGCGGCAAGGCCCCGCGCTGCGGCGAGGACTATCTGGGCCGGATCAGCGGCCCGCTGCTGGACCGCATCGACATGACGGTGCAGGTCCAACCGATCGCCGCCACCGAACTCAGCCGCGCCCCCGCCGGCGAGCCGAGCTCCGCGGTCGCCGCCCGGGTCGCAGCCGCGCGGATGGCGCAGCGCAGCCGGGGTGCGATCAATGCCGAGGCGGATGTCGGCACGATGGTGCTGCACGCCGATGCGCGCGCCTTGGCGGAGCAAGCGGCGGAAAAGCTGCGGCTGTCGGCGCGCGGGTTCACGCGCGTGTTGCGGGTGTCACGGACCATTGCGGATCTGGCGCGGTCCCCGTCGGTGCGGAGAATAGATGTTGCGGAGGCACTCGCATTCCGCCATCGCGTTCCGGGGCGCGCCGTGTAGCGCTGCCGTGACGGATCGAAGGGCGATTTGGTCAGGCGGCGATTGGCGACCCCTCCGAGATCTGCACCATCCGAAGCCGCTCCTGCGTCACCACACGGTTGCGCCCGCTGCGTTTGGCCTCGTACAGCGCCTGATCGGCCGCGACGATCAGGGCACTCGGATCCGTCAAAGTGCTCGATGCGTCGTCCCGGTTCATCGTCGGGATGCAGGTCGCGGAGCCGATGCTCGCCGTGACCACGCCGCCATGCGCCGGATTCCCCTCGTGCAGCATGCCGAGTGCGACGATCGCGGCGCGGATCTGCTCCCCGAGCGTCTCTGCGCCCGCCTCGTTCGTGCCCGGCAGCAACACGACGAACTCCTCGCCGCCATAGCGCGCCACTAGGTCTGCCGGCCGACCGACGCAGCCCTCGATAGCCTGAGCTACGGCGCGCAGACACGCGTCGCCCTCCTGATGGCCGTATTGATCGTTGAACGACTTGAACCGGTCGACATCGAGCAGCAGCAAGCTCAGCGAGCGTTTCTCCCGCGCGGCCCGGCGCCACTCCGACCCGATCGCCTCGTCGAACCGGCGCCGGTTGAACAGGCCGGTCAGGCCATCCATGGAAGCGAGATGCAAGAGTTCGGTATTGGCTGCCTCCAGCTGTTCCTCGGCCCGCTTACGCTTGCTGATGTCGCGGAGCACGACGATGAAGCCGCCATTCTCGGGCAGGCAGTTATAGTGCGCCTCGGTCCAGATGAAGTGCCCGTCCTTGTGGCGGAAGCGGTAGGTGACTTCGCAATGCCCGGTGGTTCGCTGGGCACTCCTGATCCGCGGGAGCGCGTGCTCCCAATCGTCGGCATGGATCGTGCCGCTCGGCAGCTGGCCGACGAGTTCCTCGGGCGCATAGCCGAACACGGAATAGCTCGCCGGCGACACGTAGAGCCGGGTCATGTCGTCGGCGAGCCGCACGATGACGTCGTTGGCGTGATCGGCGAGCAAGCGGAACTGCGCCTCGCTCATCCACGCCTGCCGCTCGGCGCGGGCGCGGCGCTGCAGCTCACGTTTGAGCAACAGGCCCAAGCCGCCGGTCGCGGCACACAGGGCCAGCAGAGCCGTGCCGATCACGGCCGCCCAGCTGCGCCACGTGGCGTAGATGTCGATGTCCGAGAGACCGAAGCTCACCATCAGGGGCAGGGTCCCGACATGGGTGAAGCTGTAGATGCGGCGCACGCCGTCGAATGCCACGTCGCCCACGAAGCTGCCCGCGCCCATGCTCTTGATCCGCTGGACGTTGCGGCTGCTGGATAGATCCCGCCCGATCTGCGCCTCGTCATACGGCGAGCGCATGATGACGATCCCGTCCGTGTTGAAAAGGTTCATCGAATCCGCTGGCCCGAGGCTCAGGCGACTGAACAGATCGTGGAAATACGCCAGCCGCAACGTCCCGACCACGATACCGGCGAATGAGCCATCCGGATGGTTGAGCCGGCGGCTCAGCGCGATCCCCAACTCCCCATTCCCGTGCGAGCGGCGGTGGAACGGGGCGCTGATGTGCAAGCCGAGGTCGGGCTCGGCGCGGTGCAACATGAAATACGGGCGGTCGCTGAGGTTGTCGTGCTGGGAGGGGATCGTGCCGGCCTCGTCGAGGACGTCGCCATGCTCGTCCAGGATCAGGATCGCGCCCAGGTATTCGGCCGTCGCCGACCGGTCGAACAGCACTGCCTGTCGAAGCTCGGGGCTGAGCTGTGGCAGTCCCGGTAATTTCAGCCCGTCCACCACCGACTGGAGCGAGAGGTCATACAGATCGACATTGCGGCCGATATCCTGGGAAACCGCGGTCAGCAGGTTCCTAGCAGCCGTCATGGCCTGGATCCTTGCATCCCGCCGCAGCTGAACGAGCATCACGACAGCCACCGCGCAGAACCCGAGCACCAACGCCACGAACAGTCCACTGACCCAGATCGAACCGGGTCCTAGAAGGCGTAGAGTTCGGGCGGGGCGTTTCGCGGATGCTTGCATGGCCTGGCTTTCGAGTGGCCGCTGAACATCACGCGACGGGATTGCGATAGGGTTAACCGCAATCCCGATTTGCTGGATTAGTGGGTTATTTTTGAGAACGGGCCCGCACCGGCCGTGCTTCAGTCGTCAGCGTGCCCCGCGGTGTTCCCCTGCCCGCGGCCCGGCGTCCACACCGGGTCGGGGCGGCGCCACAGCCCCTTGTCGCGCATCGCCTCCGCCAAGGCTTCGGCATGGGCGTCCAGGAACCGTTCGCCCTTCGCCGCGGTGGCGGGCCGTGGGTCGCCGCGCACGCCGGTGACCGGCGCACGCTCGGAAAAGCTCCAGAACCGGCTGAAGCCATCGTATTTCGGCACCGGCTCCGGCCGCTGCCGCACCGCCTCGTCGAACTTATCCGTCCGCACCAACTCCGGCGCGACGGCCATCATCACCGAGGTCTCGCCTTCGCAGGCATGCGCCGGCGTTTCCTCGGTTTCGGCGATCTCGGCCACAGCGGCGCGGGTCAGGTACCAGGGCGTGCACGCCACCACCGGCAAGCCGAACTCGTGCGCCAGTTCGCGCGCCGCCACGGCCAGGGGCTCGACGTTGCCGCCGTGCCCGTTCACGATCAGAAGCCGGGCGAAGCCGATCGCGCGCAGCGACCGCACCACGCCGCGCAGCACGCCGGACAGCTCGGTGTAGTTCAAGCTGATCGTGCCGCCGAACGGCAGGTGATGCTCGCTCATGCCGGTCCACAACCCCGGCAGCACCAGCACGGGCATGTCGCCGGCGACCAGCCTGGCGGCCCGGATCGCGGCGGCGCTGGCGCTGGCGGTGTCGGTGATCACTGGCAGATGCGGGCCGTGCTGCTCGAGCGAGCCGATCGGCAGCACCGCCAAGGCGTCCTTGTTGGCTGCGACCGCGCGGATCTCCGGCCCGGTCAGCTTCGCCCACTCCACTTGATCCGTCATCCGCTCACTCCCGATAGAAAGCGGCAGTGAGGCACCTTCCGGCGGCGATGAAAAGCCGGGACATCGCCATATCCTCCCTCGCAATGCGGGGGAGGGGAGCGTGCGAATCATGGTGAAGGGGCCGCTTGGGGACGGACAGTGCCCGCGCCCCCTCCGTCGGCTTCGCCGCCACCTCCCCCGTGAAGAACGGGGGAGGACCTGACCGCGCAGCGCGGCGCCGAGTTACGGCTTTACGAACAGCAGTGGCGCTTGTTCGGACGGAACGGCGCGCGGGAAGCTCGTCTCCCAGCCGCCGCCGAGGGCCTTGTATAGGGTCACAAGATCGCCCGACACATTGGCAGTGCTGCTGGCGTATTGCTGTTCGGCGTCCAATTCGGTCCGCTGCGCCGTCAGCACGTCGAGGAAGGTCGACAGACCCTGCACGTATTGCTGCCGGGCCAGCGACAACGCGATCCGGGCCTGGTCCACCGCACGCGCGAGTTGCTCGCGGCGCTGTTGCTCGGCCGTGTAGTTGGTCAGCGCGTTGTCCACGTCGTGGAAGGCTTGCAGCACCGTCTGCTGGTACTGCACCGCCGCCTCCTGCTCCTGAGCCTTGCGCAGGTCGAGCGTGTATTTCAGCCGTCCGCCTTCGAACACCGGTATGGTGAGCGACGGACCGCCGGAGAACTGCAGCGCGCCGAACGGGCTGATATTGCCCAGATCCTTGAACCGGATCGCCTGCACACCGACGCTGCCGGACAGCGTGACCTTGGGGAAGAAATCCGCCTCCGCCTGACCGATGTCGGCGGTGGCGGCGTGCAGGTTGGCCTCGGCGCGGCGGATGTCGGGACGGCGCCGGGCAAGCTCGGACGGCAGGCCGACCGGCACCGCCGGGGGCACCGGCGGCACCGGCTTGGCCTCGGCGAGCTGGGCTTGCAGCGCACCCGGCGTCTCGCCCAGCAACAGGCTGATCGCGTTGATGGAGACCGCGACCTGCGCCTCCAGCTGTGGGATCTGCGCGCCGGTGGTGCCAACCTGGGCGGAGGCGTTGGCGACATCGAGCCCCGTGGTCAGCCCGCCGCGCTGGCGTTCCTGGGTGATGCGTAGGCTCTGCTGCTCGCTCACCAGGGTGTCGCGGGCGATCTGCAGCAACGTCTGCTGACCGCGCAACTGCATGTAGTCGTTGGCCAATTCGGCGAGCACCGTCACCAGCTCGGACCGCCGCGCCTCGGCCGACATGTCGATGTTGGCGTCGGCCGACTCGACCTCGCGGCGAACGCGGCCCCAGAAATCGATCTCCCACGACGAGTCGAAGCCGGACTGGAACAGGTTGAACGCCGGCAGATGGCTGCCGCCCGTGGTGGACGTCGGCACCCCGCCCTGCGTCCCGGTCAGCCCGTTGGCGCTGGTGCCCGGCGTCGAGCTGCCGCTGGAGCTGCTGCTGCCGGCGCTCGACCCGCCGAGCAGGCCGATTACGCCTCGCTGCGCGATCCGCTCGCGGGTGTAGGAGGCGTTGGCGTTCAGGTTCGGATACTCGTCCGCCGCCGTAACGCCACGCTGCAGCCGGCTCTCCTGCAGGCGCACGGTCGCCAGCCGCACGTCCAGGTTGGAGCGCGCGACCTGCTCCTCCAGCTGCGTCAGGACGGGGTCGTTGAACGATTGCCACCACGCGGCATCGATCGGCTCGGGCACCGGTTCGCTCGGCGTCGGCGCGGGCGGCTTGGGCCGGCTGGCGAACCACGAGGTGGGCGCCCAGACGCTCGGCTCCTGGAAATTCGGGCCGAGTGTGCAGCCGCCCAGCACGAGCGAGGCAACAGCGATAGGGAGAAGCTTCACGAGACGTCGCACCTCCGGCGGGGCGGCACAGGCCGTCCGGCGAATGACCGATCGGTTCGGTCAGCGTTTTGACAACAACCCCGGTTTGGCCCGAAGGTCAAGCCAGGGATCCTGAGATCAAGTCGTAGATCAAGTCGGGGGACAGGGAGACGCGCGCCAGCTTGATGTCGGACACCGATGTTCTCTCCCCGGAAAAGCAGCAGCAGATTTTGCGTGGCGCCGCGATGGTGTTCTCGCAGGACGGCTACGAAGGCGCCAGCATGTCGCGCATCGCCGCCTCGGCCGGCGTGTCGAAGGGCACGCTCTACAATTATTTCGATGGCAAGGCCGGGCTGTTCGTCGCCTGGGTGGCCGGCGAGTGCGAGGCCAAGCTCGCGCACGTGTTCGATACCACCGACCCGGATGGTGCGCCGGAGGATGGGTTGCGGGCGATCGGCTCGCGCATGCTGCGGATGATGATGTCGGAAACCGGGCTGACCATCTACCGCCTGACCGTGTCCGAGTCGGCCAAGTTCCCCGAATTGGCGCGCGCCTTCTTCGACGCCGGGCCGTCCCGCGCCACCGCCTTCATGGCGGCCTGGCTGGAACGGCAGGCTGCCGGCGGCAAGCTGGGCATCACCGACCCGGTGTTCGCGGCCGAGCAGTTCTTCTCCCTATGCCAGACCCGGATCGGCATGCTGCGCCGCCTGGGCCTGATGACCGAGCCGGACGAAAACCTGTTCACCAAGGTGGTCGATGCCTCGGTCACCATGTTCCTCAATACCTACGGAGTTAAGGCATGACGTCACCTTTGCCGGCCGTGCTCGACCGGATCGAAGCCGGGCTGGATGCAAGCCGCGCGCGCTGGTTCGACCTGCTGCGCATCCCGAGCGTGAGCGCGCAACCGTCCCACGCGGCGGATTGCGGGCGCGCGGCGGAGTGGCTGCGGGCCGAGCTGGCCGCGATCGGGTTCGAGGCAAAGGTGGTGCCGACGCCCGGGCACCCCGTCGTGATGGCGCATCACAAGGGCACGGGTGCCGGTCCACACTTGTTATACTACGGCCATTACGACGTGCAGCCGGCCGAGCCGCTCGAGCTGTGGACCACCCCGCCGTTCGACCCGGTGCTGAGCGAAGGCCCGCACGGCCCCCGCATCTCCGCCCGTGGCGCGGTGGACGACAAGGGGCAGGTGATGATGTGGCTGCAAGCCCTGCGCGGCTGGCACGAGGCCGCGGGCGGCCCGCCCTGCCCCACGACCGTGCTGATCGAGGGCGAGGAGGAGGTGGGCAGCGTCAACCTCGAGCCGTTCCTGAGCGAGCACAAGGCCGCGCTGGCCGCCGACATCGCCATCATCAGCGACACCGGCATGTGGGACATCGACACCCCCGCGATCACGACGCGTTTGCGCGGCATGGTGTATGTGGAACTGACGTTGCATGCAGCCGACAAGGACCTCCATTCTGGCCTGTTCGGCGGCAGCGCGCTCAATCCGATCAACGCGCTGACCAAGATCCTGGGCGATCTGCACGACTCCGAGGGCCGCATTCAGCTCTCCGGCTTCTACGACGGCATTGCGGACACGGCGCCGGCGGAGCTTGCCGAATGGGAGGCGCTGGGCTTCGACGAGGCAGCGTTCCTGGGCGGCGTCGGCCTGTCCGTGCCGGTTGGCGAGCACGGCCGGTCGGCCCTGGAGCGGATGTGGGCGCGCCCCACGGCGGACATCAACGGTATTTGGGGCGGCTATACCGGGGCGGGCAGCAAGACGGTGATCGCGGCGGAGGCCTCGGCCAAGGTGTCGTTCCGACTGGTGCCGGGTCAGGATCCGGTTCGTGTGTTCGAGGCGTTCAAGCGGTTCGTGGCGGACCGCACCCCGGCCGATGCCAGGGTCGAGATGACGCAGTTCTCCTCCGCGCCCGGTGTGGAGATCCCGACCGACAGCAAGTTCGTCGCCGCCGCGCGTGAGGCGATGGCCGACGAATACGGCCGCCCCGCGGTGCTGATGGGCAGCGGCGGTTCGATCCCGGTGGTGGAGAGCATGCGGCGCATTCTTGGGGTGGATTCGCTGCTGATGGGCTTCGGCTTGGCCGACGACCAGGTGCACAGCCCCAACGAGAAGTTCGAGTGGCGCTGCTTCCACCAGGGACTACGCAGCCATGCAAGGCTACTCGCCAAGCTGGCCGACTGACGCTTCGCTCGTAAGCGTCTCCGCAATAGATTTGCACATGGCTGATCCTCCCTCGTGTCTCCACGGGGGAGGTGGCGGCGAAGCCGACGGAGGGGGCGTGGGCACCGTCTGTGCCCAAGGGCCCCCTCCACCATGCTTGGCATGGTCCCCCTCCCCCGCTTCGCGAGGGAGGATTGGCACATCAGCCGCCCTGCTCTCGAGGGAGAGAGGGAGGAGAACTTTCCGGGCGCTCGCGCTTTGGTGTTCGCATTGGAGGAGATTACCCATGCGTTATCTTGCACTCCCCGCAGCGTTGGCTGCGCTCGTTGCCCTGTCCGGTTGCGTCGGAGCCCCTGCCCCCGGTCCGGTCAGCTACGCACCGAGCGGTGCGCCTCCCGGCTACGCGCCACCCGGCTACGCGCCTCCCGGCTACGCGCCTCCCGGCTACGCCCCGCAAGGCGGCTACGCGCAGCAGCCCCCCGTTGGGCAGCAGGTCGCGCTGGGCGCCACGTGCTACGCCGGCGTCTACACCTGCGCGTTGCCGCAGGCCCTGCCGGTCGGAGCGCAATGCTCGTGCCCCGGTTTGGGGGCGCCGTCCTACGGCAACGTCCGCTAACTCGCAGCCGCGCGGGGCAGCCCGTGCCCGCGCGGCCTAGCTACCGTCTGGCCAGAGTGCTACTGCGCGCGCCTCCTACGCCAAGCTTTATCCCAAGTCCCGAGGCATCGATGTCCGCTCTCTTCCCGGTCGCGACGCTGGCCCCCGAGCAGACCAGCCCCCTTGTGCTCGCCCTTCCCAAGGGCAGGATCCTGGCCGAGTGCGGCGAATTGCTGGCGCGGGCCGGTGTCATGCCGGCCGCCGACTACCTGGACGAAGACTCCCGCCGGCTCCGCTTTCCGACCGACGACCCGGCGCTCGATGTCGTCCGCGTCCGCCCCTTCGATGTCGCCACCTTCGTTGCGTTCGGCGGCGCCCAAATCGGGATTTGCGGCTCGGATGTGCTGATGGAGTTCGACTACCCCGAGCTGTATGCCCCGCTAGACCTGGGCATCGGGCATTGCCGGGTCAGCGTCGCGGGACCGGCCGATTGGATCGATACCGCCGATACCGAGAGCTGGTCGCGGGTGCGGATTGCCACGAAATACCCCAATATCGCCCGGCGCCATTTCGCCGCCCGCGGCATCCATGCCGACGTGGTCCACCTGAACGGCGCGATGGAGTTGGCCCCCGGCCTCGGCCTGTCCCGGCTGATCGTGGACCTCGTGCAGACCGGTTCTACCCTCGCCGCCAACGGCCTGCGGGAGGGTGAGGTGATCGCCCACGTGTCCAGCCGCCTGGTAGTGAACCGGACGGCGCTGAAGACCCAGCCCGAGGCAATCGGTGCTTGGATCGAGCGATTCCGGACGGCTCTGCGCACGTGAAGCGGCTCGACACGACGCAGCCGGGGTTCGCCGCCGCGTTCGACGCGTTGCTGCAGCAAGCCCGCGACACGACGGCGAACGTGGAAGCACCCGTCGCCGCGATCATCGCGGGCGTGCAGGAGCGCGGCGACGCTGCCCTGTGCGACTTCACCCACCGGTTCGACGGCCACGTGCTCGATCCCGCCGATCTGCGCATTGGCTCGGACGAAATCGACGCCGCGGCCAATGCCATCTCGCACGAGTTGGCGGCCGCGCTGGATGTGGCGGCGACCCGGATCGAAGCGTTCCATCGCCTGCAACTGCCGCAAGACATCGACACCACGGACGCGGCTGGCATCCGCATGGGCATGCGCTGGAACGCCCTGGACGCGGTCGGGCTGTATGTTCCCGGCGGCAAGGCGGCGTATCCATCGTCGGTGCTGATGAACGCGATTCCCGCCCGGGTTGCCGGCGTGAAGCGCTTGGCGATGTGCGTGCCGACGCCGGGCGGGGCGCTGAACCCCCTGGTGCTGGCCGCCGCGCGCCGGGCCGGGGTGACCGAGGTCTACCGCATCGGTGGCGCCCAGGCTGTCGCCGCCATGGCCTATGGCACCGCCACCATCGCTCCAGTGGACCGCATCGTCGGCCCCGGTAACGCCTATGTCGCGGAGGCCAAGCGGCAGGTGTTCGGCCGCGTCGGGATCGATGGGATCGCCGGCCCGTCGGAGGTGGTGGTGCTGGCCGACCGCACCGCCAATCCGCACCGGGTCGCCGTCGACCTGCTGGCCCAGGCCGAGCACGACGAGAGCGCGCAGGCCATCCTGATCACCGACGACCCGGCGCTGGCCGACGCCGTGGCCCAAGCGGTGCCAGCCGAACTCAAGACACTGTCCCGGGCCGAGGCCGCTGTGTCTTGGCGAGACCATGGCTGCATCATCGTGGTGCGGAATTGGGAGGAGGGCGCCGCCCTCACGGACCAGCTAGCGCCCGAGCACCTGCAGATCATGGTGGCCGACCCGGCGGCACTGTTCGCCCGCATCCGCCATGCCGGCGCGGCCTTCCTGGGGGCGGATTGCCCGGAGGCACTCGGCGATTACGTGGCAGGGCCCAACCACGTGCTGCCGACCGGGCGAACCGCTCGTTTTGCGTCGGGGCTGTCGGTTTACGATTTCCTGAAGCGCACTACCTGGGTGCAAGCCAATCACGAGTCGCTGGCCCGAATTGGCCCCGCTGCGGTCTCGCTGGCGGAAGCGGAGGGGCTACAGGCGCACGCCCGCAGCATTGCCATGCGCCTCGGACAAGCGCCGCACGCTTGACCCGGCGCGGCTGCAACATCATGTTCCGCCTCGTCAACAGGGTTCGAGGACAAATCGGGATCATGCATGTCTAAAGAGGATATGATCGAGTTCAGCGGCACCGTTCAGGAGTTGCTGCCCAACGCGATGTTTCGCGTGAAATTGGACAACGAGCATAGCATCCTGGCGCATACGTCGGGCAAGATGCGCAAAAACCGCATCCGCGTGCTGGCTGGCGACCGGGTCAACGTCGAGATGACCCCGTACGACTTGTCCAAGGGCCGGATAACCTTCCGTTTCAAGTAGCTGGCCATTTCAGACAGTTCGGCTCGCCTGCCGCTGACGCTAGCCTCGTCTAGCCCGCGCCGCCTGGCCTTGCTGGCGCAGATTGGCATCACGCCGGACCAGATCTGCCCCGCCGACATCGACGAAACGCCGCTTCGTGACGAGGCGCCGCGGGTCCATGCCGCGCGTCTGGCACGGCAGAAGGCAGCAGCCACGCACCGCGCCGGCCAGTTTACCCTCGGGGCTGACACCGTCGTGGCCCTGGGCCAGCGCATCCTGCCGAAAGCCGCCGATGCCGCCGAGGTGGCAAGCTGCCTGCGCCGGCTGATGGGGCGGCGCCATCACGTCCTGACTGCCGTGGTGCTGATCGGCCCGGATGGCCGCGCCACCGAGCGCGTGGTCGATAGCGTGGTCGGCTTCGTTCGACTGACCGAGGCGCAGATCAGCGACTACGCGGCGGGTGGCGAGGGCGAGGGCAAGGCCGGCGGTTACGCGATCCAGGGCCGTGCGGCGGCCTTCATCCGCTTCCTGAGCGGCAGTTACAGCGGTGTCGTGGGGCTTCCCTTGTTCGAGACGGCGCAGTTGTTGCGAGGACAAGGCTGGCTGCGGCCGTGAGCGTGCATGCCGCGTGCAGTCCCGGCGAAATCCGAGTCGCCGCGATGCAGGACGGCCATCTCACCGACTACGCGATCTGGCGCCCGGGCCGCCCGGACGGCGTCGGCGACGTGCATCGCGGCCGGGTCACCGCCATGGTGCCCGGCATGGCGGGGGCCTTCGTGGCAATCGCCGGCGCCGATGGCTTCCTCCCCGACAGCGCCGGCGCGGCGAACCGTGGCGTCGGCGACATCCTCGCCGTTCAGATCGTGCGCGCCGCGCAGGGCGGTAAAGGCCCCCGCCTGATCGCCATGCCGGAGGATCCGGGCTCCGGCCCGCCTGCCCTGCTCCGCGCCGGCCCCAACCCCGTGCTACGCCTCGCTGCCCAGCATGACGGGCCCGTGGTGGTCGACGATCCCGCCGTGTTCGCCACCCTCCGGCCGTTGCTCGGCGAGCGACTGACCTTGGGCGCCGCCTGGGACGAGACGATGCAGACCGAGATCGCCGCCCTGTCGGACCGTGTGGTGAGCCTTCCCGGCGGCCTGCGGGCCAACATCGAGCCGACCGCCGCGCTGGTCGCCATCGACATGGACATGGCCGCCGCGACCGCCGGGCGCGAGGCCAAGCAGACCAAGCAGGAGACCGCCAATCGGGCCGCCCTGCCCGCCTTGGCCCGCCAGATCCGGTTGCGCAGCCTCGCCGGGGCGATCCTACTCGACTTGGCCGGCCTGCCCCTGCGCCGTCGCCCCGCTTTGGCCGATGCGATTCGGGCCGCCCTGGCGCCGGACCCGGCCAGACCGCGCCTGCTCGGCTTTACCGCGGGCGGGTTGGCGGAAATCCAGCGCCCCCGCACCCACACCCCGTTGCACGAGCTGCTAGCGGGCCCGCACGCGGCCGGCCTTGCGGCGCTCCGGACCATTGCCGCCGTCGCCGGGTCACACCCGCCACCGCGGCTGCGGGCCGCACCCGACGTGGTCTCTGCCCTCGAAGCCGACCCGGTGGCGCTGCCGGCCCTTGCCAACCGGCTCGGCCAGCCCCTTGTGCTTCGGTCTGACCCGGCGCTGCCCCCCTGCGCCACCCTCATCGAGGAGCCCCCACGTGGCTGAAGCCTGCCCCATCTGTGGCCGCAAGCCCGACCCCAAGACCCGCCCGTTCTGCTCGCCGCGTTGCGCCGACATCGATCTCGGCCGCTGGTTCACCGGCCAATACCGCGTGCCGGCGCGGCCGGAGGAGGACGAAGCGGGCGAGGGCTGATTCGGTGGCTTGATCGCGGTGCCGCCTTCGGCTACATGCGCCGCTTCCAGCGTTGCCCAGGTAGCTCAGCTGGTAGAGCATGCGACTGAAAATCGCAGTGTCGGTGGTTCGACTCCGCCCCTGGGCACCATTCCCTGTGTAACAGGCTGATTTCTGGGACCGGGTTTAGACGCCCCGGCTCGACCTGAACCGTCCATCTAGCGATGCTTGATGTGTGTCGAATGCCCGCTGAAGGGCATAGGCGCTGGCATGCCGTCAGGTACCGACGCTGCAAGACGGCACGTTCGTATCACTCGCGCCACTGAGACTGAGGTGCTCGCCCGCGGACGGGATAGGTGCGCCGGCAGCAAGCATGATACGCAAACGAGTTGACTGCCTTGCTAGATCCTGGCGTGTGCTACCCGAGCGTCAGGCGGGCGGCCCACCAAGCCAACGGCTAACGGTCAAACCAGCAGACTCTTCCCTTTAAGTGAACCACTAGGGAGCCACAGCATGGAAGCGTTGGAACGTTATGAAATCCTGATCCTTGGTGGCGGAAAAGCCGGTAAGACGCTGGCGATGGACATGGCTCGCGCCGGGCGACGCGTCGCCGTCATCGAACGCGAGTTCATAGGCGGATCGTGCATCAACGTGGCCTGCATTCCGACCAAAGCCCTGGTCCGGTCCGCCGAAGTCGCCCACCTCGTCCGCGGGCGCACCGACTTCGGCATTGAGGGGAGCCAGATCACCATCGATATGCCGGACGTTGCCGCGCGAACCGCTGGTGTTGTGAAAGGCATGGTCGATCTCCACCGACGCCTTTTCACGGAGGCCGGTTTCGTGTTGGTCATGGGCGAGGGACGCTTCGTGGAGCCCCGGGTGATCGAGGCAACCCTGGCCGACGGAACCACCCGGCGCCTGACCGGGGAACGGATCTTCCTAAATCTTGGCACCGTCGCCGCAGTGCCGGACCTGCCGGGTTTACGGGCCGCGGCACCGATGACGCATGTCGAGGCTCTGATGCTCGAGAAGCTGCCGCAGCATCTAATAATATTAGGAGGCGGCTATATCGGGATGGAGATGGCGCAAGCCTTCCGCCGCTTGGGCAGCGAAGTCACCATCATCGAGCGCGGACCACAACTCGCAGGCCGCGAGGATCCGGATATCGCGCAGGCGATCCAGGACATGTTCCGCGAGGATGGCATAAACCTGCTGCTCGAAACTCGGATCGACCGGGTGGAGGGTCGATCGGGTGACCAGGTCAGTCTCCATCTCGTTGATGCCAAGGGCGAGCGCAGCCTAACCGGGTCGGACATCTTGGTAGCGGCGGGACGGACACCGCAGACCGCTGGTATCGGTTTGGAACAAGCGGGTGTGCAATTGGACTCACGCGGCTTTATCCAGGTGGACGAGGTCCTAGCAACGACCGCGCCTGGCATCTGGGCCCTGGGCGAGGCGGCAGGAAGCCCGATGTTCACCCATGTCGCGCTGGACGATTACCGGGTGGCGAAGTCCGTTATCCTGGGCGGAAACCGGACCACGCGTGCTCGACTGATCCCCTACTCCGTGTTCATCGAACCGGAATTGGGTCGCATTGGCCTGAGCGAAACCGAGGCCCGGCACCAGGGGATCGCCGTGCGCGTTGCCAAGCTCCCGATGGCCGCCGTACCGAGGGCACAGACCCTGTCGCAGACACGAGGTTTCATGAAAGCCCTCGTCGATACCACGAGCGACAAGATCATTGGGTTTGCGATGCTGGGCGCGCATGGCGGCGAAATCGTTGCGGTGGTTCAAACCGCGATGTGGGGCGGCTTGCCTTTCACGGCATTTCGCGACGGCATCATAGCCCATCCCACGATGGCGGAGGGTCTGAACATGCTGTTTGCCAACGTGCCCGAACAGTAAGCCCTCCCCCGTCTTCACGGGGGAGGAGAAACACGCATCGCCAAGCACAAAATGCAAGCGGTTCAGCCCGGCAGCATGACCGTGTCGATGACGTGGATCACGCCGTTGGACTGATACACGTCGGCGATCGTTACGTGGCCCACGTCGCCCTTCTCATCGGTCAACGTGATTCCCTTGCCGGCCATCTTTGCCACCAGCGTGCCGCCCGAGACCGTCTTCAGCGAGGCCGAACCATGGCCCGCCTTGATCATCTTCATCAGCTCTTCCGCTGTGATCCGGCCCGCGACGACGTGGTAGGTCAGGATCTTGGTCAGCGTCGCCTTGTTCTCGGGCTTGACCAACGTGTCCACCGTGCCAGCGGGCAAAGCGGCGAACGCCTCGTTGGTCGGCGCGAATACGGTGAACGGGCCCTTGCTCTTGAGCGTGTCGACCAAACCAGCGGCCTTTACAGCGGCGACAAGCGTCGTGTGATCCTTGGAGTTGACGGCGTTGTCCACGATGTCCTTGCTCGGGTACATCGCAGCACCACCGACCATCGGATCAGTCACCGCAAAAGCGGGCAACGCTACCGTCGCAAGGCCGAGGGCGATCAAGCCAGCACGCATGTTGATAAGCATGGTGGAACCTCATTCATCAGGGTTTATCGAGTGAGCCGAAAAGCAATCGCCGAGGCACGAGCTTCCCTTCACCCCATCCATCCCGCATCGAGCAGGTTGAATGTGGAAAGCGTGGGCATACCGACGAGCTAGCAATTGAGATACGGCGGTCCGCAGTTTTGGATGCAAGCGCCGATGAGAATCGGAGTTCGGAGGAACCTATTTCACCGCAGGGGCGACGGCGTGCGCCCGCCGGGTCTGGTCAGACAGCTTCGCCGTACTGCGCCGCGTGCAGCCGCCCATAGACGCCACCCGCTGCCAGCAACTCGGTATGCCGGCCCTGCTCCGCGAGACCCGAGCGGTCCACCACCACGATACGGTCGGCGTTTCGGATCGTGGCCAGCCGGTGCGCAATCACCAGCGTGGTCCGCCCTGCCGATAGATCGGCCAAGGCGCGCTGCACAGCCCGCTCGGTTTCGGTGTCCAACGCGCTGGTCGCTTCGTCCAGGATCAGGATCGGCGGATTCTTCAGGAACATGCGCGCGATCGCCAGGCGCTGCTTCTGGCCCCCCGACAGCTTGACCCCGCGCTCCCCCACGACGGTGTCCAAACCGTCCGGCAACGCCGCAATCACCTCGGCCAATTGCGCGCGACGGGCGGCCTCGACGATGTCGTCCTCCGGCGCACCGAGGCGGCCATAGGCGATGTTTTCCCGCACCGTGCCGCCGAACAGGAATACGTCCTGCTGCACGATGCCGATCTGGCTGCGCAAGGATGCCAGCGTCATGCCGCGGATATCCTGGCCGTCGATGGTGATGCGCCCCGCCGAGGCGTCGTAGAAGCGCGGCAGCAGCGAGCACAGCGTGGTCTTGCCCGCACCCGACGGGCCGACGAAGGCGATGGTCTCACCGGCCGTGATGGACAGGTGGATGTCGTTCAGCACGGTTCGCCCGTCGCCATAACCGAAGGTCACGCCCTCGAACCGAATGTCGCCGCGGAGCGGGCCGGCGGCGGTGGCGCCGGGCCGGTCGACGATGTCCGCCTCGGTCGCCAGCAGCTCGGTGTAGCGGCGGAACCCGGCGATGCCCTTGGGGTAGGTCTCCAGCACGCCGTTGATCTTGTCGACCGGGCGCAGGAACACGCCGACCAGCAGCAGGAACGACACGAAGCCGCCCTCCGACAACTGGCCATGCAGCACGAACCAGGTGCCGGCGACCATCACCACCATCTGCGTCAGCCGCATGCCGAGATAGGTGATGGACGAGGACGCCGCCATCAGCCGGTAGGCCTGCAGCTTGGTGGTGCGATACTGCGCATTGTCCACGGCGAACAGCCGGCGCTCGTGTTCCTCGTTGGCGAAGGCCTGCACGACGCGCATGCCGCCGACGTTCTCCTCGATGCGAGCGTTGAAGGCGCCGACCTGGCGGAACAGCGCCCGGAAGTTCTGCGTCATCCGGTTGCCGTAACGAGACGAGACGATGGTAACGATCGGGGTAAGGATCGTGGTCAGCAGCGCCAGGCGCCAGTTGACCGTGAACATCAGCGCGAAGGCGCCGACGAAGGTCATGATGGCGATGAACAGGTCTTCCGGGCCGTGATGCGCCACCTCCCCCACATCCTCGAGGTCCTTGGTGACGTGGGTGATCAGGTTGCCAGTCTTGCTGTTGTCGTAGAACGAGAACGACAGCTTCTGCAGATGGTCGAACGCCCGGCGGCGCATCTCCGTCTCGATGTTGATGCCGAGCAGGTGGCCCCAATACACCACGACTGCCGTCAACCCGGTGTTCGCGAGATAGACTGCCAATAGCACGGTGGAGGCGATCAGGATCAGACCCCAGTCGCGGCTCGGCAGCAGCTGATCCACGAAGCCGCGAATTGCCATCGGGAAGCCGAGCTCGAGCAGCCCCGAGATCACGGCACAGCCGAAATCGAGCGCGAACAGCCGGCGATGCGGGCGGTAATAGGCGAAGAACTGGCTCAGCATGGTTGACACATAGCCTGAGCCGGCTGTTGGCCCAAGCGAGCAGGCGCTCTGCTGGTTTCTGCGCCACTGCTGTCCGGCTCGCCACACCCCCTGTCGCCAGAGTTTACCGTCATGCCAGGGCTTGACCCTGGTATCCACGGGGTTCCGCCGCCGCCGTCCACGCCGTGTTGCATGCGACAGTGCCAAGCACTCGTCTGACGTCATGAGCCCAACCGCGTGGATACCAGGGTCAAGCCCTGGCATGACGGTGTGTTTACTTCCGACGCGGCA
>CAXTCJ010000015.1:0-70929 GCA_964242215.1 uncultured Acetobacteraceae bacterium
CGGCGGCCGGCAAGGCGGAGCGGGCCGCCGATGCTCTCGATGCGTTCCTGCGCGATCGGCCGCAGGCTGCCCCCATACATCGGGACACGAACGCGCGGCTTGTCGAATATCCCGACGACAACGGGGCAACGCACGAGACTGCGCCCGCACGAGCAGGCCAGCGAGGCGCCGTTGCGCGGGCGGATTTCCGGGCGGCAGCACCGCTGCGGCTGTCGCACACGGACTGGCTGCGACACCGTTTGATGGTGACCGGCCCGGCGGCCGCGGTGGACGCCTTTCGCAGCGCGGCAGCGGGCGCGGGCACCATCCCCTGGCGGTTGGACCTCGACAGTCTGCAGGAGGATTGGTTCCACCGGCTGGTCAACCCGGGCAGCCGCTCGTTGAGCCTAGCCGGCGCCCGCGTGCTGGCGGGCCAGCTCCGCGAAGCCGTCGAGCGCCGCCACGCCGTTGCCGTCTCGCGGGTCGGCCGCAGCCGCGCTTGCCCCTTCGACCTGCACGCGCTGATCCCGGTCCCGACCGATATCCTCCATCTCGGCGCCGACCACCCGGATGCCCTCTCTTGGTTGTGGCAGCACTGGGGCACGACGGAGCCTCTTCGGCACGTGGCACCGGACATGGCCCGCAAACCGTGGGTTGCACAGGAGCTGGATGTCGGAGAGGACGCGCTTCGGTTCGTCTTCTGGTCGGCGGATTGGACGCCATGGCGGGCCTTGGCCCAGATCCGGGCGAATTGGCTGGGGCTGCGCTTCGACGTGCAGCCGGACTACGCGACCGGCGCATGACCGCTTTGGGGGCCGTGGCGCCCGATCAGGGCGTTCTTCCGTTGGACGAGTGGGAGAAGCCGCCGCTCCGACGGGCTGGGCCAAGTGCGCCACCGGTGCTGACCGTCGACGGCTTTGAAGGCCCGCTCGACTGGTTGCTCGACCTCGCCCGCACCCGGCGGATCGATCTGGCCCGACTCTCGATCGCCGCCCTGATCGAGGCGTTCGAGGAGGCGCTGACCACGGCGCTCGCGGCCT
The DNA here is from genome assembly GCA_964242215.1 of uncultured Acetobacteraceae bacterium. Taxonomy (GTDB): domain Bacteria; phylum Pseudomonadota; class Alphaproteobacteria; order Acetobacterales; family Acetobacteraceae; genus LMUY01. The sequence continues at coordinate 1,020 of CAXTCJ010000015.1, forward strand.
CTGACGTTACGCCAACGACGCTGGGCCGCTGGGGGCACTGGCTGGTCATGGCGGCCGACCTCACCTTGCTGCGGTCCAGATTGCTAGCCCCGGCCGATGCTGCGGCAGAGCAGAGTGCGCAGGACGCCGCCGAACAGCTGCGGCAGCGTCTGCTGCACCGGGCGGAGATCACGCGCGCAGCCGACTGGCTCGAGACGCGCAGCCAACTCGGGCGCGACGTGTTCACCCGTGGCCAGACCGATGAGAACGGTACGGTTCGGGCCGGGCGAGCAGGGGATATCACTGCGCTGCTGCGGGGCTGCCTGGCTGCAATACAATTACCGCCGGACGCAGGCGCCCTGTTCCGGGTGCCGGGACCGCCGTTCTGGAGCGTGTCGGACGCGGCCGAGCGGATCCGGAAGATGCTGCCGCTGATCGGGGAGGGCGGCGCATGCTTGGGGCACTTCCTGCCGGACGTGCCGGTCGCTGCGCCGGAACGGGCGCTGCGGTGCCGGGTCGCGGTGGCGGGGACCTTCCTGGCCGGGCTTGAACTGACGCGAGACGGTAGCGTCGACGTGCAGCAGGAGACAGTCTGGGCGTCGATCCAGGTCAGGCAAGGCCAGGGCACCACAGCGAGTGAGGCTGCCGCTTGAGCGCCGCGACCACAGCTGAGCCAGGCAAGTTCATGCCGCGCAGACGGCGAACCTGGGCGGTAGGGCTTGCTTCGCGGCAAGCCTCGTCTGAGATACACCGTGAGCCTGGCCGAGTGCGCCGTTCACGACCTCCGCATCGTCAGCCAATCAGGAGTGGAACATGGACTTCAACCGCCTCGGTCACTCGGGTCTGCGTGTACCTGCACTCGGGTTCGGCACGGCCACCTTTGGCGGCGGCAACGACTTTTTCAAAGCGTGGGGATCAACCGACGCCACCGGTGCGTCCCGGTTGATCGACGTCTGCCTTGATCATGGTGTCAGTCTGTTCGATAGCGCCGACGTCTACTCGGCGGGCCTGGCCGAGCAGATCCTGGGCGAGGCGATCAAGGGCAAGCGGAACCGCCTCCTGATTTCAACCAAGATGACGTTTCCGATGGGGACGGGGCCGAACGATTTTGGCTCCTCCCGCCAGCATATCCTGGACGCAGTGGACGCATCGCTGGCCCGGCTCGGGGTCGGTCACATCGACCTGCTCCAACTGCATGGGCAGGACTACAACACCCCGGTGGAGGAGACGCTGGCCACGCTGGACCAACTCGTCCGTAGCGGAAAGATCCGATATATCGGCTGCTCGAATTTCTCCGGCTGGCACTTGATGAAGTCGCTCGCGGCGTCCGACCGCTACGGCTATTCCCGTTACGTGGCGCACCAGGCCTACTACTCCCTGTTGAACCGCGACTACGAGTGGGAGCTGATGCCGCTCGGCCTTGACCAGGGCGTGGGCGCCGTCGTGTGGAGCCCGCTGGGGTGGGGCAAGCTGACCGGGAAAATCCGCCGCGGCCAGCCGGCCCAGCCCGGCAGCCGGGCGCACGACATCGCCGGCACCGGCCCGCAGTTCGAGGAAGAACGGCTGTTCCGCATTGTCGACGCTTTGGACGCTGTGGCGGCGGAAACCGGCAGGACCATCCCGCAGGTCGCGCTGAACTGGCTGTTGCGGCGGCCGACGGTCTCCACGGTCATTGTCGGCGCCCGCAACGAGGAGCAGCTCGTGCAGAACATCGGCGCGGCCGGATGGCAACTCACCACGGATCAAGTGGCGACCCTCGACAGAGCCAGCGACGTCACGCCGGCCTACCCAGTTTGGCACCAGCGTGGTTTCCCCATGCTCAACGAGCGAGCGGGGCGGCCCGGGTAGAGACAGCGCTCAAGGACGCTCCAGTTTGGAGGTGGGCGCGGAGCATAGGTGAACAAACGTCCTGGATCTTGCGACGCTCCGACCTGGCATCTGCCTTGCTGGCTCCGGGCGAGTTCAGATCCGGGATTTCAGCCACTCGGCAGCGCGAGCAACGGCGTTGCGCGCGGTGGCAACCGTCTCGGTCGCACGCATGAAACCGTGGATCACCCCGGGGGATATCTCGAGTTCCGTGGGCACATCGGCCGCCTGCAGGCGTGCCGCCATGCTCTCACCTTCCGAGCGCAATACATCGAGTTCGGCGAGTTGCAACAGCACGGGCGGCAGGCCAGCAAGTTCAGCGCGTAAGGGAGCGGCGAGCGGATCCGTCATCGCGTGCGGGGCGTAGACGCTCCAGTAGAAACGCATCTTTTCATCCGTGAGTACGTGACCGTTGCCGAACTCGCGATAGCTTGGAGTCGTGAAGTCACTGTCGCAGACGGGATAAAGTGCGAGGATTCCACGCAGCGCCGGGCCGCCCGTGTCACGAAGTTTGAGCGCTGTCGCAAAAGCCAAGTTGCCACGGAGATCTCCTTAGCCTGCACTCGGCCAAGAAACACGTCTTTGACAACGCTACGGGCAGCAGTCCGAAATCCCTCTACCCGGTACGGGATATGCCTTCGGACACCCTAGTTACGGCCGCGCACATGTAGCAGGTGGTCCTCCTAGGCCGCCAACGCCTTGTCTCGCGCCACCACCGCCAGCCGATGCCGGATTACCTCAATCTGATATCCATCGGTCACACGCGGCGCGCAGAATAGCCCAGCCTCCAATGCGTCCGGGTACAGCGCTGCGAACTCCGAAGCGTTGTGGAATATCCCGCGGCTATCGTCGTCCAGGTAGCTCTCGGATGGCGCGCCCTCGGCTAGCAGCACATCGTGCGTATCGAGCTCGACATGGAAGTAGTCGACCCGCTCCAGCCCGCGCTCCTGAGTGATGGTGGACCCATTTACCAAGCAGCGCGCCGGAACCAGAACACCGTCGAGGAACATCGCGTGCTCGGGTGACACCAGCAGGTCCCGCCGAGGCAGCCCATCACCCAGCGAGCCGGCTCGAAACCGGATCGGCTTTACATTGGGATTGGCGGCAAGGAAGCGCCCGGCGTAGCTGCGCTTGCCAACCCAACGCACGGCACGATGATTGCCGAACGTCGTTAGAACTAGGTCGCCGATGGCGAGCGTCTCGACCGGTTGAGCCCCGAAGGGCGTCGCAATCCGGGTCCCGAGGCCGTAGCAGGCGATCACGGTGAGCTGTGCGTCACCGTACTCATTGGGCCCGACCGCGAGATCGAGTGCCGATGCGTTGACGATATCGAGCTGTACACTGCCTGCCGACGTTGTCACTGTCACCTGGTCGCCGCTCGTGCTGAGCGTTGTGCCACCGCTGACGAAGTCCAAGGTGTCCAAGAAAATCGTGTCGCCTGAGGCAAAACCGGAGATCGGCGCCGCGATGATGCTCTCGTCGTCATAGATCTGACCGGCCGTCCCAGCCACAAAGGTAGCGCCCGTGCTGCCAAGCGTCTCATCGACTTCAAGTTGACCGCCGGCGATCTGCACGTTGTCCAGCGAGCCGCCGAAGAAATCGACGTACCCGCCGGATGAGATCGTCACGGCACTGTTGGTGCCGCCGAACAGCTCCAGATCGCCCGTGTTGGTGACCACCGTGTCGGTCGACGCACCGCCGGCGTAAATTTGCACGGTTCCGTTGTCGGTGATGCCGCTGACCAGCCCGCCGCCGGCCGCGTGTGAGGCAGCGGCGCGGCTTTCCTGCGATAGCTGCGTGTTGGGGAATAGACGAAGACGCTGCCGGACGTCACTGACCCGCCGATCGCCAGTCCATTGGACAGCACATATTCCGTTGCATTGCCGCTGACCGCAGTCCACTGGCGACCAAGCCGTAGGAAATTGCCCCCGACGATCCCGCCACCACGATGCCATTAGACGTGACCACGCCCCCGGGCGACACCGTCGCATCAGTTTCGGTAGCGCCGGGAAGCACGACCACGACACTCCCGACGAGACGGTGTCGCCGCTCGCCGCAGCCCCTGAGTTCATCAGCTCGAACCCGCCGCTCTGGATCGTGCCGGCGCTGGCGCTGCCCGCGTTCACCGACAAGCGCCCGCCCGCCTGCACGATGCTTCCGCTCGCGACGGCGCCGGTGAACACGAACTCGTTCGCACCACTCTGGACGACGAGGCCGTTGGTGGCGCCGCCATAAAGATAGGCTTCGCCGCCACTGGCGAGGCTGCCACCCGAGGTCGCACCGCCCGACGTGACTTCCAGCACGCCAGAGACGGTCGCGCCCACGACCGTCCCGCTGACGCCTACCTGCAGATAGCCGAAGCTGGAGACGACAGTTCCGCTCGCCACCCCCCGGTTGAGAACGTATTGCTCGGCGCCGGATCCTACGGACGTGTTATAGTCAATCGACGTATTCGGTGCCGCTGACGACATCCGTGTTGTAGCTCGAGCCATAGAAAAGCTCATCGTAGCCGCCATCGACCACGGTGCCTGAGATCGACCCGGTATAGACAACGGCCTCACCGCCCACGATCTGGACGTCGCTCGCCGTGCCGCCATACAGTTGGATGCTGCCTCCGGCACTGACGATCGTTCCGAACGCCTCGGCGCCGGCAGAGACGTACTGCCCGCCGCTGCTAAAAGTGCATTACCGTCGCACGCGCGCCCTGGCGATCCCGCGGGCCATGTTCCCGGACCTTCCAGTCAGATTACAGGGATGTCGATATCGCCGGAAGCCAAGTGAGTATCTCGCCGAGATCGGTGTTCTTATCCCAGCTCTGTCGGCTGGCAATCCACCCCAAGGCGCAGCACGCGTAGCCCTCGCGATGGTGCTCGGGGCGACAGTGCTTGACGTGCTGTGCACGTCGGCGCTTGCCACGTCTCAAATACACCGTGGACGATTCGCCCGTCGCGCGAGGATCGCTCATGGACCAGCCTGAGCAAAGATAGGCGCCTTGGATCAACGGCGCTTGTCACTGGTTGTGACACGCGGGCCGCACTGCCAGAATGCGGCATGCCGATCAGCTTGCTCACTCTCCTCGTGGCCCTCGTCGCGACACCCTGCCTTGCCATCGCACAGCCTGCCATCTAACCACAGTTCTCGCCTGGTGGCCGCCTACCGGCGCTGCTGAAGCCCAAGCTTGAGCAGCGCGTCACTGTGCCGTTTAACGACGGCACGAGGCCCTGAGTACTAATGCGGGGCACAGGGGAAGAACAGTCCGTAGTAGGGTTGAAGGCGCTGTAATGGTGCTGGACCGAAGGGGCTGTGGTGTTCAGCCTTGGCGCGGGCCAACCGGTGACGGCAGGAGCCGCATGATCAGGGCAAAGCCGTTCGACATACCGAAGCGAGAGGTATGGGAGGCCTTCAAGCGTTTGAAGGCGAACCAGGGAGCGGCTGGGGTGGATGGGCAGTCGATCCAGGACTTCGAGGCTCGCCTTGGCGATAACCTCTACAAGCTCCGGAACCGGTTGGCGTCGGGCAGCTACATGCCACCTCCTGTGCGTCGGGTGAGGGACATCCCCTCGCCCCCGGCCAAGTAGCAATTGACATCTCCGGGATGGGGCCGCCACGCTGTAAGCGGATTGACACAAAGGAGAGCCGATGACCGAACAGCCATTCGACGTAGTGGTGGTCGGGGCTGGGATCAGTGGCGCGTCGGCTGCGCTCGAGATTGCCCTCAGCGGTTTGCGGGTCGTGCTGATCGACCGGTATGCGCCGGCCGCGATGGCATCCGGATGGACCCTGGCGGGTGTCCGCCAATCGGGCCGCCACCCGGCCGAGTTGCCGCTCGCCATCCAGGCCGTGAAGTTGTGGGAGGGCCTGGCTGAGCGGCTGGACGGTCCCACCCACTACCGCCAACGCGGCAATCTGCGCTGTGCACGGGACGCTGGCGAGGCGGCGATCATCGAGCACCTGATCACCGAACAAAGCGCCGCCGGGCTAGAGATGATCCGCCTGGAAGGGCGCGACATCCGGGCGGCGGCGCCGGCCCTGTCGGACAAGGTCGTGCTCGCATCGCTATGCCCGACCGATGGCCAGGCTGATCCTAAGGCCAGCGTCGCTGCCTTCGTCCGCGCGGCGGAGCGGGCAGGGGCGGTGCTGCGGTTCGGCGAACGGGTGACGGCGATCGAGACCAATGCCGGGTGCGTGCAGGCGGTGGTCACCGAGAAGGGCCGCATCCCGACGGCGGCGGTGGTGCTGGCCGCTGGTGTGTATGGCAACGAATTGCTGGAGCCTTTGGGCCTGCGTGTGCCGATGGACGTGATGATGGTCACTATGGTCAACTCGACTCCTTTGCCGCCCGTGCTGGAGCAGGTTGTCGGCACCGGTTATGCCAATGGCGGCGGCCGGCAGGAGTACACCGGCAAGTTCCGCGCGGGCGGCGGCCACGAGCCCTGGCACGGCGAAGTGGAGGAGGGCGCCACCCCCACCGTGCGGCCCACGATGCAATCCGTCCAACATGCGCTAACCGTGTTCGGAGAGTTGGTGCCGGCGTTCCGCACCGCGCGGATCGAAAGCGTCTGGGCCGGGTTGATCGACCAGACGCCAGACGCGCTGCCCGTGCTCGACACACCCAGCGAGATCGAGGGGCTGGCGATCGCCATGGGCTTTTCCGGCCACGGCTTCTGCCTTGGCCCGCTCACCGGAAAGATCATGTGTGACTTCGTGCACAAGCGCGCGCCGTCCGTACCGCTCGACGCCTTCAGTCTGGCACGCTTCACCGGATGGAACGGCCCGGCACTTCCACTGACCTTGCACGGGTGAGCGCGCCCGCCCTCGCCGTCGACACGCTGCGGACGGAATTCCGGCTGGGCACCTCGTGGCGGCCAGCCGTGGATGATGTTTCCTTCGACCTCGAACCCGGCGAGACGCTCGCGCTGGTAGGTGAGAGTGGCTGCGGCAAATCGGTCACCGCGCTCTCCGTCATGGGCCTGTTGCCCGCGGCGGCGACGCGCGTCACCGGGTCGGTGCGGGTCGGCGATGTCGATGTGCTGGCCTGTTCCCGCAAACAGCTCGAACGGCTGCGCGGCGACACGGTTGCGATGGTGTTCCAGGACCCGATGACCGGGCTCAACCCCGTCATGACGATCGGCGTACAGGTAGCGGAAAGCCTGCGGGTGCATCGCGGCCTTTCGAATAAGGAAGCGCGGCGTGCCGCTGTGGCGGTGCTGGAGGAGGTGAAGATCCCCTCCGCCACCATGCGCTACGACGACTACCCGCATCACTTCAGCGGTGGCATGCGGCAGCGGGTGATGATCGCGCTGGCTGTTGCTTGCGACCCGGCGGTGCTGCTGGCCGACGAGCCCACCACCGCTCTGGACGTGACCATCCAGGCGCAGGTGTTGGGCTTGCTTGCCGACCTGAAGGCACGCCATGGCATGGCGATGCTGTTCATCACCCACAATCTCGGCGTAGTCGCGCAGATCGCTGACCGGGTGGCGATCATGTATGCCGGGCAGATCGTCGAGCAGGCGGCAGTCGGTGAGGTGTTCGCTCGCCCCGCCCACCCCTATACGCGGGCCCTGTTCGCTGCGATCCCGCGCATGGACCGGCCGGCCAGCGAACTTGCCGCGATCCCGGGCCGCGTTCCGCCACTGGATGCGATGCCGACTGGCTGCCGGTTTCAGCCGCGTTGCACGATGGCGCGCGCTGGGTGCGAGCAGCCGCAGTTATTGGCGCAGGCCGCGCCGGGCCACTTGGCTCGCTGCCATATCACCACTGGGAAACTAGACTGAAGCGACGTGCACGACGCAATCCTGGCCGAGGCCGCTGGCTTGCGGCTGAATACCATTTCGCTGCCGGGCGTTTGCCATAAGATACCTGCAACGACGAGGACATCTGCGATGAAGAGACTGAACCCGGCCGCGTTCCTGGCTGTGGCCCTGGCATTCGGCGGCACGGCGTCCGCCCAGCCCAAGACGGCCCTCAGCGTGTCGATCTTCTCGCAGGATATCGGCACGCTCGATCCGGATTTCGCCGTCGGCACGCAGGACCGTGTGCCCGTCGCCTGGATCTTCAACGCGCTGACGCGGTTCAAGCCGGGCACGATCGACCCCAAAACGCTCGAACCCGATTTGGCACAGAGCTGGGATGAGAGTGCGGACGGCAAGACCTGGACATTCCATCTGCGCCACGGCGTGCAGTTCCACGGCGGCTACGGCGAGATGACCGCGGACGACGTGGTGTTCAGCTACACCAAGGCCGCCGACGCCGCGACCTCCGCCTTCGCCGCCGACTACGCGCAGTTCCAGTCGGTGGAGGCGGTCGATCCCTACACCGTCAAGATCACGCTGAAGCAGCCGGTGCCAAGCCTGCTGGGCCTGGTGGCCAACTACTCCGGCGGCTTCATCCTGTCCAAGAAGGCGGCCGCCGAACGCGGTGACGGGTTCAAGCGCGCGCCGATCGGAACCGGGCCGTTCATGTTCAAATCGGTGGCGCCGAGCCAGTCGCTGGAACTGGCCGCCAACGATGCGTATTTCCGCGGCAAGCCCAAGATCACCGCCATCAGCTATCGCTTCATGCCATCGTCCGCCTCGCGGGACCTCGCCTTCGAGAACGGCGAGATCGACCTGGGCGATGGGCAGCAGGACCAGAAATGGGTCGCTCGCATGAAGGCCGTACCCCACACGGTGACCGACGTCATGGACCCGGCGGAGCTATCGCAGCTCTATCTGAACATCACCTCCAAGCCGCTCGACGACATCCGCGTGCGCCAGGCCATCGCCTACGGCATCAACCGGGCAGAGATCGTGCGCTGGCGCGGTGCGGATGTCGCCCGGGAACCGAAAAGCGTCTTCCCGAGCGGCTATCTCGGCTACACCGCCGATAACGGGCTGCTGCCGTACGACCCGGCCAAGGCCAAGCAACTGCTTGCCGACGCCGGTTACAAGGACGGCGTTACGGTGAAGATGGTGATGACGCAGGAACCGAACAGCCTGGCGTTGATGCAGGTGGTGCAGGCTCAGCTCAAGCGCGTCGGCATCAACGTCGACATGAACGTGGTGGAGCACGCGACCTATCACCAGATGATTAGGCAGGACCTCAGCCCGCTCTCGTTCTACGCGGCGGCTCGCTTCCCTGTGGCCGATGTGTACCTGACGCAGTTCTTCTCGTCGCGCAGCATCGTCAAGGGCCCGACGGCGGTCACCAATTTCAGCCACTGCAACGTGGCCGACGCGGAGATCGACGCGGCACGGAGCGAGGTGGATCTGGCGAAGCAGGCAGCTGACTGGACGGAGGCGCAGCGCAAGATCATCGCCGCCGTGTGCGCGGTGCCGCTGGTCGAGACGCTGCAGGTCTGGGCGCATCACGACAATTTTGACTTCGGTTTCCCCCAGAGCGGTTCAATGTCCCTGGGTCCGATGCTGACCGAGGCGTCGGGCTTCAAATAGCGACGGGCAGGCGGCGTGATCGTTTATATCCTGCGCCGCCTGCTCGCGTCGGTGCCGACCTTGCTCGCCGTGCTGACCCTGGTCTTCGTCATCGTGCGCATCGTGCCGGGTGACCCGGCGATGACCATCCTCGGCGATCAGGCCACCCCCAATGCCATCGCAGCGCTGCATGTCCGCCTGGGGCTGGACCGGCCGATCTGGGCGCAATACCTCGCCTTCCTCGGCCAGTCGCTCGCGGGCAATTTCGGCCGCAGCATGGTCACCGGACGCACGGTGCTGAGCGAGGTCGCGGCGGTGCTGCCCTACACGCTGGACTTGGCCGTGGCCTCCGTCGCGGTGGGGGCGGCGGTCGGCGTGCCAGCCGGAGTGTATGCGGCGGTCTACCGCAATCGCTTCATCGACTTCGCCGTGCGGATCGGTTCGCTGTTAGGGTTGTCCTTGCCGGTGTTCGTCTCCGGCATCTTCCTGCTGCTGCTGTTCGGCCTGCACTGGCGGGTGTTCCCGGTGATCGGCAACGCCAACATGAGCGACCCGGTGGACCGGTTGTACAAGCTCGTGCTGCCAGCCCTGACGCTCGGCACGGTGATGGGCGCCTACATCACCCGGGTGACGCGCTCGACCATGCTGCAGACCCTGCGCGAGGACTATATCCGCACGGCGCGGGCCAAGGGCGTGCCGTGGCGCCGCGTCGTGTGGGGTCATGGGCTGCGCAATGCGTCGCTGCCGATCGTGACCATCGTCGGCCTGTATATCGGCATCCTGATCGGCAATTCCGTCCTGACCGAGATCGTATTCAGCCGCCCCGGACTCGGCCGCATCATCGTCGGCGCGCTGAACCAACGGGACTACACCATGCTGCAGGGTCTGCTGGTGATCTACTGCTTCATGATCGTGGTGGTGAACCTGATCACCGACCTCGCCTATGGCCTGCTCGACCCGAGGGTGCGCGAGGCATGACCCGGCTGCGCGCGGCCCTGCGATGGATTGCCGGCCACCCGACGGCGAGCATCGGCGCGCTGATCTGCATCCTGATCGTGCTCGCGGCGGTGGGGGCGCCCATCCTCTCGCCCGCCGACCCGATCGAGCAGAACATCGTCGACCAGTTGGCGCCGCCGAGTGCTGAGTACCCACTGGGTGCCGACAATTTCGGCCGCGACGTGTTGTCCCGCCTGTTGTGGGGCGCCCGGTTCTCGCTGCTGGTCTCGTTCCTCTCCGTCTCGTGCGCGATGCTGGTCGGGGGCACGATCGGGCTGGTTGCGGGCTATGTCGGCGGCCGCACGGATTTCTTCGTCATGCAGGTGATGGACGTGCTGTTGTCCTTGCCGAGCCTGATCCTCGGGCTTATCGTGGTCGCCCTGGTGGGGCCGTCGCTGGGCAGCCTGGTATTCGCAATCGCGCTCACCGCCATCGCGCCATTTGCCCGCGTGGCCCGCGCGCCCGTGCTCAGCTTGCGCAACCGTGCCTATGTGGAGGCGGGCCGTGCCCTCGGCTTCAGCCATGTCCGCATCCTGTTCGTGCACATCCTGCCGAACATGCTCTCGGAGGTGTTGGTGATGGCGACGCTGTGGATGGCGGACGCCGTCCGGACGGAGGCGGCACTCTCGTTCCTCGGCCTCGGCATCAAGCCACCGGCGCCGAGTTGGGGCAGCATGTTGCGGGACGGGTTCGAAGCCATCCTGGATTCGCCTTGGCTCTCGATCTTTCCCGGCATCGCGATCCTGTTGCTGGTGCTCGGCCTCAACATGCTGGGCGACGGGCTGCGCGATGCGGCCGACCCGACGCTGGGTGGCCTATGACGGCGCTTCTGCAGGTGGATGGGCTGGTTAAGCACTTTACCACCCGGCGCGGTTTCCCGCGGCCCAGCACGGCCGTGGTCCGCGCGGTGGACGGCGTCACGCTGTCGGTACAGGCCGGCGAGGCGTTCGGCCTGGTGGGCGAAAGCGGTTGCGGCAAATCCACCATGGCGCGGTTGGCGATGCGCCTGATCGAACCCACCGGCGGGTCGGTCCGCTTCGCCGGCGAGGACGTGCTGGTCGCCCGCGGCGCCGGTTTGCTGCGGCTGCGGCGTCGCATGCAGATCGTGTTCCAGGACCCGTTCTCGTCGCTCAGCCCGCGCCGCACCGTAGGGCAAACCTTAGTCGAGCCGTTGGTGGTGCACCGGCTGGCCAGCGGCGCTGCAGCCCGTGCGCGAGCCGCAGCGGCGGTCGAGGAGGTTGGGCTGGACCCCTCCGCGCTCCGCCGCCTGCCGCACGCCTTCAGCGGCGGGCAGCGCCAGCGGATCGGAATTGCGCGCGCCCTGGTTCTGGAACCGGAATTGCTGGTGGCGGACGAGCCGGTCTCCGCGCTGGACGTCTCCGTGCAGGCGCAGATCCTTACTCTCCTGAAGGCGTTGCAGGCCCGGCGCGGCCTCGGCTTCCTGTTCGTCAGCCACGACCTCGCAGTCATCCGCTGGTTCTGTGCCCGTGTGGCGGTGATGTATCTTGGCCGCATCGTCGAGCAGGGGCCGGTCGAAGCGGTGTTCGAGCGGCCGCGCCATCCCTATACGCGTATGCTGTGCGACGCCTCGCCGATCCCAGACCCTGGGCAGCGCGGCACCCTGCCTCGGGTCACCGGCGAAATCCCGTCAGCTGCGGCGCCGCCGCTCGGCTGCCATTTCCACCCACGCTGCCCGTCGGCGACCGAGCTATGTCGGCGGGAGTATCCGGGCTGGGAAGGCTCTCCGGACCGCGGATTCGCCTGCCATCATCCGTTGCCGGGGTGACAGCAGGAGCATCTGGAGGATGCTTTAGCTTGGGTTGATTCAGGGGCGGAACTATTCTGAACAGCAAACCAGCTACGCCGGCAAAGCACCTAGTTTCGTTCTTGCTTGATCGACGAGGGTCACATCCTACTGGTGGATCGCAAGAATGCACAGCTTTGGTTGCCACCCGGTGGCCATGTAGAACCGGGAGAACACCCAAGGCAGGCAGTTGAAAGAGAGCTTGAGGAAGAACTCGGCATTATACCAGCTCACCCCATCGAAGCCGACATAGTGGTCACTTGCACGACGACAGTCGGCGTGACAGCTGAGCATACGGTCGTGTCGCTCTGGTACGTTGTTCGTGTAAGCCGTAATCAGTCCATGACGTTTGATGCCGGCGAGTTCAACAGGATCAGATGGTTCGACGTTATGGATGCTCCGCTTCACCGCAGCGACCCGCATCCGGGGCGCTTCACTCAAAAACTAGTCCATAACTAGAATCTCTGCATCTCGTTCTGGTCTGCGGATCCATGCGGCGCGGTGTATATTGGTGGCCTTGCCAACAGCATCACCGGGTCAGCCATGCAGACTGATGTGCTCCCTCTGGGCCAATCATCCTCCTCAATGGGGCATCGAGCAGTGGCAAATCGTCCGTCGCTCGCGCCCTTCAGGCACGTCTCGACCAGCCTTACTGGCACATTTCCATCGACCACCTAAGGGACGCCGGCGTGCTACCGCTCGACCGGGTGCGCAGTGGGGAGTTCGCCTGGTCCGCGATGCGGGGTCCGTTCTTTGCAGGCTTTGAGCGCTCTCTCGCGGTCTATGCCGAAGCGGGCAACAACCTCGTCGTGGAGCATATCATCGAGGACGAGGCGTGGATGCAGCGCGTGGTGCGTCTCCTCCACCGGTTAGATGTCTTCTTCGTGGGAGTGCGGTGTGACTTAGACGAGTTGGAGCAGCGCGAGCGGCAGCGGGGCGACCGCCTCTTGGGAGACGCAAGACGGGACTTCTTCACCGTCCACCGTCACGCCGTCTACGACCGTGCGGGAGGGTTGCGATCGTCAGCATTGAACCTCTCACGTCCTGTGTCCCGTGCCGGCCGGCTAAAAGGTGAGCTGTTATCAAAAACGGGCCACGTCGGAGAGACTTCGATCGCTGGCATTATCGTACCTGGGCGCGTTCGCGGCGGCAAGCGCGCCGAAAAGTCGCCAAGGGTGTCTTCACCTATGTTTCTGTCGGCGACAACGGCCGCCTCAAAAAGGCTTGCAGCTTCAAACCAAGGGTGATGCGGTTACCAGGGGCGCGGGATACCTGGTAGCACGGGGCTGGCTCCAAGCATCCCGCCCCGCGCCCGCTCAAGTTCCGCAGAATGTCCGGTAAAACGGATCGACCACATGGGGCGGAGCCGCAAAGCGGTCCCCGTCGGGCCTGTCCTCGAAGGGCCGCGCCGTCGCTTCCAGCAGGGCCTCAAAAGGTCCTAAATAGTCGCGTGTCACCGCCGCCGCTATTGCCTCTTCCACAAGGTAGTTGCGGGGGATAACGGCCGGGTTCACCTCCCGCATGGAAGCTCCGGCATTGGGCGTCAGCCGCGCCCGCCATTGCACGGCCCACTCATCGTAGGCAACCCCGTCGGCAAACAGCGCCCGCACACGGGCATCGCCGTCCAAGCCTGAAGCCGCGTCGCACAACCGCCGGAAGGTCAGCGTGAAATCGGCGCCATTTCTCGCCATGCGCGACAGCAAGTTCTGTATCAAAGCGATGTCGCCGTCCTCAGCCGCGCCGAGCCCGAGCTTCTGCCGGAATCGTTGCAGGTAGCCGGCCTCGAACAGCGGGCCGAATGCGGCCAACGCGTCCTGCGCGATTTCCACCCCGGCCTCCTGCGTGTCGCCCAGTAATGGCAGCAATGCTTCCGCCAGCCGGGTTAAATTCCAAAACGCGATCGAAGGCTGGTTCGAATAAGCGTATCGGGCCCCTTCATCGATGGAGCTGAACACCGCGGCCGGGTCATAGACATCCATGAAAGCGCACGGGCCATAATCGATCGTCTCACCCGACACGGCCATGTTGTCCGTGTTCATCACGCCGTGGACGAAGCCGACCGCCAGCCATTGCGGGATCAGTGCCGCCTGCCGCCCGATCACCCCGTCCAGCAGCGCGCGATATGGGTGTGCCGCCGTCGCCGCCTCGGGATAGTGCCGCGCGATGACATAGTCGGCGAGTGTCTGGACACCTTCCGCATCACCCCGCGCCGCGAAATACTGGAAGGTACCGACCCGGATGTGGCTCGCCGCGACGCGGGTGAACACGCCGCCCGGCAATGCCGTGTCCCGGTAAACCTGCTCTCCCGTCGTAACCGCCGCCAGCGCTCGCGTGGTCGGCACGCCCAGCGCGGCCATGGCCTCGCTAATCAGGTATTCCCGCAACACCGGGCCCAATGCCGCGCGTCCATCTCCCCGGCGGGAGAATGGCGTCGGCCCCGACCCTTTTAGCTGGATGTCCCGCCGCACACCGTCGCGCCCCACGACTTCGCCCAGCAGAATGGCCCGACCATCGCCAAGCTGGGGCGAGAACCCGCCGAACTGATGCCCGGCATAGGCCTGTGCAATCGGGGCCGCTCCCAACGGAATCCGATTGCCGGACAGCAACGCCGCTCCGTCAGGACCGGCGAGCAGGGAGGGGTCGATCCCCAAGCTTTCGGCCAAGCGCGTGTTCACGCGGATGATGCGGGGCGCTGGCACCTTTGTAGGCTCGACTCGCGCAAAGAAGCGTGGCGGAAGGTGCGTATAGGTGTTGTCGAAGGGGATCGCAGGAAGCATGGGGACGTTCCTCGGGCACTCAGACATGGCGACTGCCGCGGCTGGTTCCAAGCAGCGCATCCCTCACGAGAAACGGCGATCAGGCGACCCAGCGCCTCGCCGTAGCCGATTAGTTAGCGACGCCCTCGGCGCTGCGGCTGTATATCGCAACACCCGATCACGCTTTGTCGAGAGCGGTAGAAGACGCTGAGCCTTACTGCGTGCTCAGTTCCGATCACCGCACGCGCGACAGCTTGGTCGACCTTGGTAAGCTGCAGGCCGGGGGGAGCCCCGAACGCCGACCATCTCGTCACTGGCAAGAGCCGGCTACTGAAGTTGCCGGTGCCGAGTGCCACAACCTCACTGCTGGACGCGGACGTTGCGTCCACACAGCAACGCAAAACCCTGGAGGCGTCCTATTCGACCGCGTCAAACGCTATTACGGCGCCTGCGGGCTAGCTAGCAGCCTGTCATCCCGCTGCTGCTCGAACTCGCGCCGGTGTCCGACTAGGGCGGTTCGTGGCCGAGCATGTCAAAGGCGAAACGGTCTCTGACGTGCTCGGCCACTTAGCCCGCGCGACAGCGCGGCCGGCGCCAGGTTCTCAGCCGGCGGCGAGCGAAAAGCTTACGCGCAGGGCGGCGGGCCTGACAGCTAACACTCCGTCGATGACCGAGTTCCACCGTATGGCTGCCTCGATTCGACGAACCTAGTGCCACCCAGCGAGCCACGCCAGGCTGCTCGCCCGACGCGGACACAATGTGAGGCAGTGGTGCTACGGTTTCCCTCTGGCGCGATTGCGCAGTGCTCAACCAGCTACACGGCACATGAGTCGAAGGACATGCGCGTTCGGTTAGGTGAGGCATGGTTGGACGTTGCCAATGCCTTCGCCTATCGCGGCCAGTCGCTGCGGATTGCCCGGCGTGTCGGTGAAGAGGAGGCGATCGATAGCCCGGTCATCGCTGCCAAGAACCAGTTCTCTTTAGAGATTGACCACTTCGCCGAGTGCGTGATGACGGGCCGCCGCCCCGTACTCCCGGTGAGGAGGGCGTGCAGGACCACGTGGTGATGGAGGCGATCTACGAGTCGGCTCGCACTGGGCAGCCGCTGTCCCTGCCTACCATCAGTGGTCTTGACGTATTTCGTGGCCCGGCGCTGGGCGGCTAGAGATGCAGGTCCGGTTCTATGCCCTGGCGTTGCTTGCGGGCGTGAGCAACCCACTCCAGTCCGCCGCCAATGCCGCGCTGAACAAGGGGATCGGCCAGCCGCTAGCAACCGGCTTGGTCGTGTATGCCGTTGCCGTCGCCGGCCTGCTCGTTTGCGTGGGCATCGCGACGGCAACCGGCACATCCTTCACCGGCCTCGGCAAACTCGGCGGGCTACGTTCGTGGGTGTTTGTGGGAGGTTTGTGTCAACAGACCTTCACGTTGGCGGCGGCTGTCAGTACGCAGAAGGTTGGCTCCGCGACATTTACCGTGACGGAGCTGGTGGTGGCCGTACTGCTTTCCATCGCGCTCGACGCACATGGATTGATGGGTCTGGAAGTTCGCGGTGCAACGTGGCCACGCCTGCTGGGTGCCGCACTTGCGATCGGGGGTGTGACCCTGGTTTCGCTGTTTTAGGCGGAGCGCGAGTGTGCCGGACGATTGGGGCCACAGGGGTGTTTGCCACCGGCGGCTGCCGGTCTAGGCGACAATACGCTTCAGCAGCGCGCCGACAACTTTTTCCACAAGCACCTGCTCGTTCTGCTCGGCCCCCTGCGCGAACTCGAACAACGGCAACGGCAACGGCGCCGGTACGACGGGCCGATGGAATGCAGCTTGCGGCCGGAACTGGCGACCGTAGGCCAGAAGCGGGTCTACAGGCGGTGGTGTCGCGTGTCGCCGCTCAGCCCGGCTGATGCGCCACTCGGCCGGGGTAGGTTGACCCCGGCGTGCGGGTCTAGCTGGCCAACTGCCACACCGATATACGCCGCGGCTTGAATGGCTCGCACTCCAGGTTCAACAGGCGCTGGGGCGCGACCCGCACGCGGGCGACCTCAACGTGTTCAGGGGCAAGCAGGGTGGCTTGTTGAAGATCCTTTGGCATGACGTGCCCGGCATGTCGCTAACCGCCAAGCGGCTAGGAGTGTGTCCCGGTAACGGTGAAACTGCTCGACAAAGCGGTTGGCACTGGGCGGCCTGGCTGAGAGACGCGGGTGCGCGACCTCTGCAGATGTCGACGGAGCAGCTGCTAACCCGCTGGTGCACATTTTCAGCACGGTTGCTCAGAAGCACGGGCGCCGTTCCCCGTCTGACCCAAGCGACAGCGCGCGACCGAATCGCGCTAGCCCAAGCCCGACAACTTACCAGCGCCGAATAACTCTGGGCATACATTCGTTATGTATCGATCATGGAAGCGCAGCCCAAATTGGGAATGCAACATTTGAGGCAAAACTGTGCAGGGTTTCTGCTATGTATCCTCACTTCACGCTTCGGTGATGAAAAACGATGTAACTCTTGCGGCCCGTCCGTCATTGCTCATTGGAGTAACTAGAAAGAACGAGCATGGCATCGCCGGACACAACTTTTCATGATCAGGTGATCGCCCTACTCCCCAAGCTGCGCATCCAAGCTTTGGCGCTGACGCGCAACCGGACAGCAGCCGAGGATCTAGTCCAGGACGCGGTGTGCAACGCGCTCTCAGCGTCTCATACATTCATTCCTGGCACGAATCTTCCGGCGTGGATGCATCGCATACTTCGCAACCGGTTCATCTCCAATTTGCGCAAGCGCCGTGACACGACCGACATCGCGGATGTGCCGGAAGGTTTGTTCGCGACCGGTGCAGGCCAGAGCCATAGCCTGGAACTCAAGGAGCTGGGCAAGGCGCTTGATCGACTGCCGCCTGATCAGCGTGAGGGTCTCATCATGATCGTGATCCATGGCATCAGTTACGAAGAGCTGGCCGCACAAACTCGCGTTGCTGTCGGGACGGCGAAAAGTCGCGTTTTTCGTGCCCGCCGTCAGCTTGAGGCGTGGCTGCTCAATGACGGCATGACGGCTTCTCAGTTGCGGCAACAGGCGTCCCCTGCCGTCCCTACCGATCAGGCGAACGCGTAAGGGGACTGTTGCCAACCCGCCGCCCTGCTTACCCGGATGAAGGACGGCGTGACGTTCAGAGAATACCTGTCCAACACGCAGCCATTCCCCAATCAGCCAGGCTTCTTCGCCCGGCAGGTGCTTGCCTTCACGCACGCTTGGGCCGTCGGCGACTCGCACGCGTAGCACCGCAAAACGGCGGCGAGCATACCCTAGCGCCAGGCGACGCGTCGCCAAGGGGCGACCGGCCAGCGCTGAGGCCGCATCCTGGCCTACTTCGCTCGGCACCGGTTGCTGCGGGGCCGCCCACGCCCGGCGTTCGGCCAGATCGGCTTCGCGTCGGTCGTGTAGACCTTCTAGGTGCGCGGGATGCCGACCGACCAAGTCAAGCCGCGCGCGCTCAGGCGCTCACGCCTTAGCGGAAGGCCGCGCTCAGGCCGTACCGGCGTCGGCCAGCACGCAGCCGAAGCGCACGCCGGGTTCGATGACGCGGTCGATCTCAGCCAACGCGAGCTCGGGTTTGGTGCGGGGGTCACGTACCGTCTCCGGCACGCCCGCCGCGGCACAGCGGGCCGGGTCGTCGTTCCAGGCCTTCGGCAGAAACAGGCGTAGGCCGACCGGCACCGGAACTTCATGGCACGCCAGGGTGAGCGAAACCAGCGGCTGGCAGTTGGCCTGCTTGCCAAGCTCGCCGCAGTGTTGTGGCGCCACGCCGACCGACCGCGTGCCCTTCTTCGGCACGCCAGTGTCGTCGATCACCAGCACCGAAGCTGTGCCGCCTACCAGCCGGTCGGCCTGCTTGGCCAGCACGCGCCACAGCGGCGCGTCATCCCACGCAGCGCTGCTGACGAAGTGGTGTAGTTGATCGTGACCGCTCATTCCAAGCCGCGCCGCAATCGGCTGCACGCTCTTCGGTCCATCGGGGCCGAGCAGGCCGCGCGCACATAAAGCGGCTCCCCAGCGCCGGCGCGTGCTGCGCTCCATCATGTCGAGGAACGGCGTCAACCAACGATCGAGGTCGTCTCCAAGGGCGGCAGAACGTGACGCGCATGCTCCGCTGAATCCCAAGTCGATACAAAGCCGCGCCGTAATCGTATATGTGCCAAAGTAGTGCTAGGGTCCGGACCCATAACCAGTATGAGCGGCGCGGGCGGCTGTGCTTCACCGTTCCTGTTGAGGGTGCGGATTGATATCTCAGCGATGCGCAAGGGAATCGGCTTGCGCCGCCGTTGCCGAACAAGCCGCGTGGTGTGCCACAGGTGGACGATCGTCGAGTGGTCAGCGGTACCGTGGTAAGGTTGCAATCGGCGGGCGCTGAATCCACGTGCCCGCCGAGTATGGCCCGCGCAAGACGCTCCATAATCGCTTTGTGCGCTGGTCCGCCCCACGTGTCTGGCAGGCTGTTTTCGCAACCCTGGCCGCTACGGGTGGGTCGCCTGCCGCGTCCTGCTTGATAGCACTCATGTCAAAGCGCATCGCTGCGCTGCCGGAGGAAAGGGGGGGCTTCAAAGCCCAGGCGCTCGGCATTAGTCGCGGCGGACGCACTGGTCGGATAGAGCGCACTCAGGGGTTCGTGCCGGCCGGGTCCGATACCCGCCTGTTTTCGATTTCGGCACGTCGGTCCGGAAGCCTTTATGAGGAGATCACCCTAAGCCTCAACGAAGTTGTGATACCCCACGGGGGTATCTACTCATGCTACTGAGTTGCTGTGTCGGCGCAACGTGCGCGTCCATCAGCGAGGTTCTCCTATGTTTTATCATGACAAGCGCCTTCAATGGCCGGTTAAAGTCGAAACGCCAGACCCGCTGTTTGCCCGACAGCTTCAGCAGGCAATCGGCGGCGTCGAAGGCGAGATTCGCGTCTGCATGCAGTATTTCTTCCAAGCCTGGGGCGCCCGCGGCCCAACCACGAAATACCGCGACATGCTGCTTCATACCGCGACGGAGGAGATGGGCCACATCGAAATGCTGGCGACTGCAGTAGCGCTGAACCTGCAAACCGCGCCAGCTAGCGTGCAAGACGCATTGGGCGCGGCGAACGGGCTGGTCGGGGCCGTGATGGGTGGCGGTGAACGACCGCGTCACATGCTCGAAGGCATGCTGCAGCAGCACATCCTCTCTACGGGAATGGCAGCCTATCCCGCTAACTCCGACGGCGTCCCGTTCGACATGTCCCACATCTACGCCAGCGGCAATCTTGCTGCCGACATGTACTGCAATGTCGCCGCCGAGGCGACCGGGCGGACCCTTGCGGTTCGGCTGTACAATGCGACGACCGACGCCGGCATGAAGGAGATGCTATCGTTTATGATTGCCCGCGACACTATGCACCAGCAACAGTGGTTGGCCGTGATCGAGGATATGGGCGGCGAGGCAGCTAATCTGCCGATCCCGAACAGCTTCAGCCAGAGCGAGGAAACGAAGGAGTTCAGCTACGCTTTCTTTGCTAGCGCCGCGGATGGCGCCCCGCCGGAGCCCGGCCGATGGACGGAGGGGCCTTCCCCCGACGGCCGCGGTGAGTTCAGCGTGTTCCAGAATAAGCCGCTCGGCGACGTTCCGGTCCTCGGCCCAGCGCGCCCCGACAGCGGAGCTCAGACGCAGCAGATCGGCTGACATCCGTCTAGATAGATAAAAAGCGTGTGGTTGCAGAATCAGCGACGCTGCGTTCTGCAACCACGGGTGATCGTCGTTCGCCAGTCTTCAGGGCAGGCTCGGGCTGCAGGCGTGGAGCCATCAAGCCAGGAGCAGTGCTGAGCACCTTCCATCTTGGCAGGAAGTTAGCTCCGCGGCCGGATACGTTCACGCAGACTGCTCGGCGCCAGACAGGTCAAAACAGCTTGCAGACGGGGCGGGGCATACGTTCAGCTCCTATGGATTAGCGGACGGGCTTCGTGGTTACGTTACCTTGCAGTAGAGGTGCTGGATAGGCATTGGGTCCTTGCTCCCCGGCGCTGCTGTTCGCGTTGATCTGAGGAACGGGCTGCGACGCCGGCGTCTGGGGCGAGCACCCAGCGAGCGCAATGCCAACTCCAAGAATGAGCGCTGACGACCCCACCAGCCGCGCCCCTGTAAGCGCCCCTGATCCAACGATAGTACGCACCATCCGAAAGTCCGATACGGTCACAGAAATTCCTCCATTCGCCCCACGCGGCGAGCTTTTATCGAACCTGCCAGCATCGACGCGTTCGTGCTTTTACAAACCATGCAAAGGCTGTCCCAGTCAAAACTAAGTTTGCCCGAGTGGAAGCAGCGGCCGGTAGATCACCTATGCGGCATATAGCTCCAGGTTAGGGCTAACCGCCGCGGTATGTCGGATAATGAGGGTGGCCCTGTGGGTTCGGCTGATGCCGAAGCTACGGAGCGAGCAGCTACGTGGGCAAGCCTAAGCCGGGCATTCCTCCCGCCAACGACGCGTGCAGTCTCGGAGTAAAGCAGTTGTCGATCGACCCACGAACCGCCTATCCCCAGCCACCTTTCCCGACGCCAGGGCAATCCATGCCGGGCGACACCGCGGAGATGGACCCACAGCCGGATCACGGTGAACAAAGCTACCGGGGTAGTGGCCGGCTTGCGGGCAAGGCCGTGTTGCTGACCGGTGGCGACAGCGGCATCGGCCGCGCGGTTGCGATCGCCTTCGCGCGCGAAGGCGCCGACCTGGTGATTTCCTACCTAGACGAACACGTTGACGCGAAGGAAACCGCGTCCTGGGTCGAGAAGGCCGGCAAACGGGCCGTGTTCATGCCCGGCGACGTCTCCAGCGAGGCGCACTGCCAGGAGCTCGTGGCCTGCACGGTTCGGGAATTCGGCCGCATCGACGTGCTTGTGAACAATGCGGCGTTCCAAGCCTCGCACCAGTCGATCGAGGAGATCAGCGCCGAGGAGTGGGACCATACGTTCCGCACCAATCTTTACGCGTATTTCTACCTCGCCAAGGCCGCGGTCGGGCAAATGCCTCCTGGCGGCAGCATCATTGCGACGTCCTCCGTAAATGCCAAGACGCCATCGCCGGAGCTTCTGGCCTATGCGGCTACCAAGGGTGCCATTGCGAACTTCACCGCAGGGCTGGCGCAATCGGTGGCCTCCAAGGGCATTCGCGTGAACTGCGTCGGGCCTAGCCCGGTTTGGACGCCACTCATCCCATCAACGATGCCGATGGAAAAGGTCAAGGAGTTTGGCAGCGCTGTGCCAATGGCCCGTCCGGCACAACCGGTCGAATTGGCGCCTCCCTACGTCATGCTGGCCTCGGACGAATCCAGCTTCATCTCCGGTGCCTACATCCCCGTCACGGGCGGCAAGCCGACGCTCTGACCCTGGAGGAAACCTCGGCAAGACCAACAACCTATTCAGAGAAGTTAAGGATCCTCAGCATGCTTGCGATGAATTACCGGGGGCCATACCGCGTCCGGGCGGACCAAAAGCCGATGCCAAGAATTCTGCACTGCGAGGACGCCATCGTGCGGGTGACACGGTCGTGCATTTGCGGATCGGATCTGCATCTTTATCACGGCATGGTGCCGGATACTCGTGTCGGCATGACCTTCGGCCACGAGTTCTGTGGAGTCGTCGAAGAAGTCGGGCGCGAGGTGCGGAATTTGCAGGTCGGCGACCACGTCCTGGTGCCGTTCAACATCGCCTGCGGCAAGTGCCACTTCTGCCAACAGGGTCTGTTCGGTAACTGCCACGAGTCGAACGCGCAGGCCACAGCCGTTGGCGGCATATACGGCTATTCGCATACCGCGGGCGGCTATGATGGCGGCCAGGCCGAGTTCGTCCGCGTCCCATACGCCGATGTTGGGCCGATGGTCATTCCCGACTGGATGGACCCGGACGATGCTGTGCTTCTGACGGACGTGGTGCCGACGGGTTATCAGGCCGCGGAGATGGGTGGCATCCAGCGAGGCGACACCGTGGTCGTATTCGGTGCCGGCCCGGTGGGCTTGATGGCTGCCAAAAGCGCTTGGCTGTTCGGCGCCGGACGGGTCATTGTGATCGATCATGTGGAATACCGGCTGGAATTCGCCAGGACCTTTGCCCACGCGGAGGTCTACAACTTCCGCGAACTCGACGATCCGGTCGTGTTCCTGAAGAAGATCACCGACTCCCTGGGCGCGGATGTCTGCATCGATGCGGTTGGCGGTGACGCAGCCGGCAATGCGCTGCAATGGCTGCTGGGTACTAAGCTCAAGCTGGAGGCGGGAAACGCGATCGCGCTGCATTGGGCGATCAACGCCGTGAAGAAAGGTGGCATCGTTTCGATCGTCGGCGTCTACGGCCCGACCGGCAACATCATGCCGATCGGCAATGTCGTGAACAAAGGCATCACGATCCGCGCGAACCAGGCGTCGGTGAAGCGGTTGTTGCCGCGGCTCATCGAGCACGTGAAGGCGGGGCGGCTCAATCCGAAGGCGATGATCACTCACCGGGTGCCCCTGGAGCACATTGGGGATGCCTACCATATCTTCTCGGCCAAGCTCGACGGCTGCATCAAGCCCGTGCTCATCCCGAGCGCCAACTGAAGGAGCAGCCAATGAGCAACGCTCTCGTTGACACATCCTCGATCCCGGGCTGGGGGGTCGACGCGGATCCGGAAAACGATCCGACTTATCCCATGCGGCACATTAATGACCAGCAGAGCCGCGGATTGAATTGGGTTCGCCCGGTCCAGCAGAAACCCCATGTGGAGATCCTGTGCTCGATCGAGCACAAGCGGCTACCGTCCGTTGTGGGCACATCGACGCCCCCGAGCGGCGTCAGCGGGATGATCCGCCGCTGGGCTTTTCAACGCAGCGAGTCCGACTGGTGGCACTGGCTGATGCTCATGGGCGCCGATCGGATCAATGTCATCGAAGGTGTGCTGCACGATGTTGCCGAAGGGAGGGTCCCGAACGTTCCCGCCGAGATGGGCTTCAATGCGGAGTGGCAGCATAACAAGCAGGGATTTGCCAAAAAGATCGGTGTTACGTTGGTGATCTTTGCCGTCACTCTGGCGGTGCTCCAATCACGCCATGCGAAGCGCCCGAGCCCTCCGATCGGAGACGTGCGTTCGGGCCGACGCTGGCCTTCCCAGCGGAGGGTCCGTTAGGCAGCTTTATTTTTTCAGGAAGCGGCGGAATCTACCATTTCCGCTTGCTTGAGGCCTTCTCGGATGTTGTGCGACGTGCCGCCCGAGCCCGCTTCGGCGCCGCGTTTACCTCCGACGACAGGAATCCATATGGGCTCCGATGCAAGGTAATTCGGGTTGTATGGGGCTGCTAGGAAGGCCTCCCACGTCCGGCCAGTAGTTGCCCGACGATCAACCGGCCCGACGGCGGTCTGTCGCAAAAGCGAAGGCTCATTGCGCGCTGACCATCAGGCGACTGCGGAAGCCAATTAGGAAAGGATATGGGCAGTCGCCCGTAGTGCCCACGCTGGCCAGCCCGCGATGTGGACTGGCCCGAATTGTGCCAACGCCTTTCCCCGGCCAATCGTCGCCAGGGTTCCATAATCGCGGTACCGGAACGGGTCCGGTGCAGCCCGGCCAGCTATTTCGCAGATTGCATGCGCCGCGTATTGACCTTGCTGCTTAGCGACAGGAGCTAACCAGGCAACGGCTTGCCATTGGCGTCCATGGCGAGTACCGCGTCGCCAATAACGCGGACACGCGTGTGGCCAGGAACTGTCAGGTCGCCCGCGACGGCCACCTTACCACCGTGAGCCGCCGGGACGGCCAACCAGTTCGCCACCGGCGTGGCCGCAGTGCCTGCCGCCTCAGGGGGCGGCACTCAATCCGCCGAAACCGGCCTCGACCACGCCACGCGGCAACCCGGCGTCACACCACGGCGGGCAATGTCTTGCCTCGGCCCGCACCCTCATAGAGACGGCAAACATGCGAGACCCACGCCGAGAACCGGCCGGATATTAAGCAGACTGCTGTGGCGCGCCATGTCATCTCCTTCAGCGTGTATCACCTCAACATGGAACGCGGCATTCGGTTGGCCGCGGACGTCCCGACGCAGGACGCCCGCCCGGTCCTATCATCCCCTTCCCGAGCGGCGAGCAGTCAGCGTCCGAATTCTTCGACAGTTGAGATTGCTGCACAGGTAGATCCAGCCAGAACGGTATGCCAGCGACGGCCTAGATGAGAATCGCGGCCCAGTCGCCTAGGTCACGGACGAGATCTGCGGCCGCTCCGTGATGGGGCATACGGCGCCGATGGTGCTCAAGAACATTCCCTGTGGTTTCGGATATGCTCATGTCAGGGCACTAGCAACGACATCATCGTGCACCTGCTGACGTTACCGCTGTACGGCAGAGCCTCATTGAAGAAAGTCGCATTCAGTGTCTCGATTTCATCGAACGTGGACTGCCGCTCGACCGGCTAAGTGCG
Organism: uncultured Acetobacteraceae bacterium; assembly: GCA_964242215.1. GTDB lineage: Bacteria > Pseudomonadota > Alphaproteobacteria > Acetobacterales > Acetobacteraceae > LMUY01. The sequence goes on from CAXTCJ010000015.1 coordinate 26,273, forward strand.
GCCATGACGCCAAAGGTATCCGCAAAGGTGTGAAGACCCGGGTCAGCCGATTGCCTCAAACTCCCATCTGAGTCACTGCACTAGCTAGGGTCGCCACGCGGGAATTCCGCGCGCCAAATTAGTCCTTTTGCTGAGGACTCACGAGAAAGCGTGCCGCCGGCGACCGCGACCGCCGCGGACAGTGCGCTTACCCCGGAAGGGCTCGAGCAAGTCCACTCCGTCCCTGAACAAACATGTCGGTCGTCGGCGACCAGCAAGGAGTATCGGGCTGGGAGCAGCGCACCCAGTGACCAGAGGTGCACGCCGATGTTTTTCGCGAGTCCCCCACAACAAGGGCACGGGATGGCAGACCAGCTGACCAGATCAGTCAGGAATGAGCGAATCAACTCAGCGGGGCCGGTCTCAACGTAGACGGATTGCAAGGTAAGATAGAAGGCGAGCTTCTGATCTCGGTGAACTTGCTCTGCCGAATCGCAAACGGTTTGCACCACGTCGCTGAGGTCGACCACAACGTCGTCAAGGCAACCTTCGACGGGCATGACCTACCACTCTCCTGCCCAGCCACGTGGCATCCGCCGCTCTAGACGAGAGATGACGCGGCACGGTTGATCGCTCGGTTTCGGGGCCACTGTCCGGCCCAGCAGGCTCGGCCAGCCCTTTTCTGCACGGCTTGTTCGCTGGAATGCTCCAGCGCCACTCCTTCGACAGACGTGGTCGCCTACCTCGGCCCGCAGAGTGCGTGTCTTCAAGGTGGCGGCACGGCAGCGGCCGCCAGCCAAACCTCGTAGCTGGAACGCGTGCGCCCCATGCCTTGATAGAATACTGCAGGCAACAACAGAGTTTACGTCGATGTCACCGTTCGCATGCTGTAGTTCAAGCGAAAAGGACCCGAGCCGGTCGTATGCAACTTTAGGCTAATCTGTAGGACAGGCACGCGGTCATTGAAACTGTATGATCGCAGCGATCTGCCGGATTAGCAATGTCGGATGTTAGTAGTGGGGCATCCCGCCCTAGGCCACGTTGTCTGGTGACGTGGTTTCTTCGAGTGGCGTAGTCAAACGTTGTCCAAGTTCGACGGATCCAGCTCGCCGTGACTGCCGCTTCGCGAGATGCAAACGTTTCTTTCTTTGATGCGGAAAACAGGTTGTCGGCAGGCGCTCGCCGCATTCCGGCGGATCGAGACGGAGCTTTCCGCCGAAGATCAGGGCGCCGCTAACCCGCTCACGCGAGCTCCCGCCAGCCGAAAGTGAGGAGCGGGGTGGACTCGGTGTTGGACAGGATGCGGCCAGCGAGCCGGAACGCGAGTGGCCGGGCTGCTGTTCCAGAGCTTCTTCATGGCGGCTTTAAGGGTTCATCGCATCGTTTGCGGCACGGCAAACGGCTGGACCTTATTAGTTGCAACGCGCCACGACGCGGACGCGGTCCGGGATAATGAGCTCGTTGCCCGGTGTGACCATGCAACGCGGTACGGTGACGCCTCATCGAGAAGGCGCCGGGTCACTACGACCGGTCGAGCCTGCTGCCTGTGTTAGCGGCGGCGCGGCTAGTTGGCGTGCAGGTGGTCTGGGAACTGCGCAATTACGGACTGCCGGCCGACCCCGAACTGAAGCGGAGACTAGCCCAGGCAATCGCGGCCATTGATGCGGTGCGCGATGTTTGCCCGACCACGCGTTTCATCAAGGCCGAGCCGCTCTTTCATGTGGCGGGTGATTCCGACCTGCCGCAGACGGGGTTGGGCGCAGTCGACCATCGCTTGGCACAGTTCCAGGAGTTCGACATGATCGCGGGGAGAAACGCCCCCGAACTCGGCGGCATCGAGGACCATCTCGACATCGTGTTCGTCAACTATTACCCCGAAAACCAGATCCTCCGGACCGGGGGGATTAATCCCGTTCGGGCGCCGGGAGCGCATCATGCGCGTGAGTGGGAGTGCGATCGTTGGGGCTTGTGGGGTTGACGCGTTTTTCCGCCGCCCCGCGCCGGACGTCGCACGCGACCTGATCGGGCTGACATTGCTGGTTGGACCAAGTGGGCAGCGTCATCGTCGAGACGGAAGCTTACGATCAGACCGACCCGGCGTCGCATAGCTTCCGCGGTCCGACCGCCCGCAATGCGGCCATGTTCGGGCCCGCGGGCGAGGCCTACGTCTATCGGTCTTACGGCCTTCACTGGTGCCTCAAGGTCGTCTCCGGTGAGTGTCCGCTTGGCAGCGCCGTCCTAATTCGCGCGGTGGAGCCCGCCGCCGGGATCGACACCCTGCGGACACGACGCAGCGTGATGGACGTTCGTGATGGACGTTCGGCTGCTCTGCAGCGGCCCCGGCCGGCTATGCCAGGCACTGGGCGCCTTGGGGGCGCTGGACGGGCGTCCTTTGGACGAGCCACCCTTCACGCTAGATGGCCGCCCCAGCACAGGCGAGATTGCCAAGGGGCGGCGGGTCGGCATCACGCGAGGCGTCGATAAGCCCTGGCCCTTTGGTCTGGCGAGGTCGCCTTTCCTGAGCCGGCCGCTGCACGTTGCGTCGGTTCGTGGCTGATTGGATTGCCGTATCTCGGCCGCTTCCTGGCGCCGGTGCTCCTGGGCAATACGGTCGGCGGCGCCGCTCTTGCGGCACTTCTGACCCACGCCCCGATCGCGAACGAGCTGGACGGCGCGGCCAGTAGGACTGACGGGGCGAAACGCACGCAGCGGCTTGCTTCGCTCATCCGGCGGCTGGTCACGAAGCAGCAGGCGCATGCCGCGAAACTAACTATGGAGTGGACGGCTTGCCGTCACATCAACCTGTAAGACTCGGCAAGGCCGGCTTGTCAGATTTGCTCCGCGGGCGCGGGTGTCCCAGAACTCCGATGTGTCATACTCATTTAAGGCGACGCCGCTGGAAAATGGGACATAGGATGCCTGATCTCGAACAAGCAATCAAAAGACAGCAATTGCTCGCTGATTTCGGCGAGTTCGCATTGCGCTCGCAGGACATTGACGGTGTTCTCAACGAGGCGTGCCGCCTTGTAAGCGAAGCACTCGGGACGGCGCGCGCCAAGGTTCTGGAAATCCAGCACGGGGGGACATTCCTGCTGGTCCGAGCGGGCGTAGGCTGGGATTCCGACGTCGTCGGCCATGCCCGCATCTCCATGGAGGAGAACACCTCCGAGAGCTTCTCCATCAAGGCGGGTGAGCCCGTGCTGTCCCAGGACATCAACCGGGAGGAACGCTTCGACGTTCCGCCGTTCATGCGGGCTGCCGGGGTGACCGCCCTGGTCAACACTCCGATCTTCCGCCCCGGCGGGCGCCTCTACGGTCTGCTGGAAGTGGACGACAACAAACCGCGCGACTTCGGCGAGAGCGAGATACAGTTTCTGCGCACCTACGCCACCATTCTGGGCCCGGTGATCGACCGGCTGCTCATGGCTCGCACCCTACGTTCGACCGAGGAGCGCTTCCGCCTCACCGTTGAGGCGGCACTCGACTACGCCATATTCCTGTCTGACCCGCAGGACCGCATTACGGACTGGCTACCCGGAGCACAGGCGGTCTTCGGATGGACGACGGAGGAGGCGGTCGGGCAGCCAATCGGCATCACCTTCACGCCCGAGGACCTGGAGCGTGGCCAGGACCGTTGGGAACTCGCGACGGCAAGCAACGAGGGTGTCGCGCCAGACGTGCGCTGGCACCTCCGCAAAGATGGCAAGCGGGTTTTTATCGAAGGGTCCACCCGAGCCCTGCGTGACTCGGATGGCACGCTGCACGGGTTCCTTAAGATCGGTCAGGACGTCACCGAGCGACGCGCGGCGGAGGAGCGGCTCCGCGGGAGTGAGGAACGCTTCCGGCAGTTTGCCGAGGCATCTTCGGATCTCATTTGGATACGCAACGCCGATACCATGCAGTTCGAGTATCTTAGTCCGGCCTTCGAGGCGATTTACGGGGAGAGCCGCGACGCTTTTCTCAACGGCGACACGCTCCAGCGCTGGGCCGACATCGTTCATCCAGAAGATCGAGAGCAGGCCGTTGCCGGTATCAATCGCATCCGGGCCGGTGAGCGTGTGTTCAACGCATTCCGGATCGTGCGCCCGTCCGATGGTGAGACCCGGTGGATCGAGAACACCGATTTTCCCCTCTTTGACGAGCTGGGTGACGTGAAGCGCATCGCCGGCCTTGCCAAGGACGTGACCGACACACGTCGATATGCCGCCAGGCTCGAGGTGCTGGTGGCCGAATTGCAGCATCGCAGCCGTAACCTCCTGGGCGTCATTGCCTCCGTTGCTTCGAGAACCTTGGGCGAAGGTGACCCCGCGGCCGTCTTTCATGCCCGGCTGCGCGCGCTTAGCCGGGCGCAGGGGTTATTGAGTGAGTTCGGCAGCGACACGGCCGAGGTCGGGGCGCTGGTCCGGGTGGAACTGGAGGCGCATACGGAGGTTAGACCTCCGAAGGTATTGCTCTCCGGGCCCAGGGTGCACATCACTGCTCGCCAGGTGCAGAATTTCTCGTTGGCGCTGCACGAGCTGGTTACCAATGCGGTGAAATACGGCGCGCTTCGGGACGGAAAGGGGGCACTCTCCGTGGCTTGGACCGTCAAGTTGGACGAAAGAGCCGGGCGCACTTTGGTGCTGGACTGGACTGAGAGCGGCGTGGATGTGCAGCCTGAGGCAGCGACCAGGCGAGGCTACGGCCGACAGTTGATCGAAAAGGCATTGTCTTACGCGCTGCATGCCAAGACTGAATTCGTTCTCGGGCCGGATGGTGTGAACTGCTGCATTCAGCTCCCGCTTAATTGATCGAGGTTGTGGTGCTTGCATCGCGGCCGGTCAGGCTGACCATAGAACTTTGCCGAGCAGAGTCCGATGTTGCAGGTCTGGAACGCCAAGGGGCGCGCGATCCACTTGGCGGCTAATTCACTGGTCGTTCGGACCAGCTCAGTTTGCATGGTGCAATAAGATCAGCCTAGCACGGGCTCAGCACGGCGGGGCGGGCCATATTTTAACCGCAGGGTTCTGTTTGAGCGAGCGCGATGGAAGCGGCATGCCACTACTGCAAGAAACCGCTTGGTGTTCCATGAAGGCATGAACGTCGCACTATCAGGGCCATCGTGCCACGGATGCACCCTCGCCGAACTCGTGAGTTATGATGACGCGCAGCGAGAGCGGACGGAGTCCGCGACAGTGATCGCGGCACTAGCAATGGATGCTAGACCTGTGACCGACGCCATGGACCCTTTCAATCAGGCGAGGTCCGGAGCGACTTGGAACCTGCGGTATCCGGTGACTTCGCCTGGCCCATGTCGTGTGCCTGTGCTTTCCCCGCGTCCGGCAACGCTTCGCCTTGATGGAGCTCAATCTTGGCAGCTACGTCTCCCTCGCAGCTTTCCGACGAAGCTCTTGTGCTCGCTCTGCCTCTCGGGCCGTACCGCTCATATCAGTGTCCTCGTCCGCTGTTCATCGACGACGCTAAACGTGCTTTGTGGACGTCGTCGCCGGCGCATCACAATCCCCATCAACGTATGGCAGCTGAAATGGTCGCATCAGCGGAACACATTGGTGCGGGCCAATTCCACGACTTCGTCGCCACGTCCGCTTATGATTGCCTTGGCTAGGTAGATGCCAAACCCCTTTGCCTGCTCCATGGTGGTCTTCGGCGGCAGCGTGAGCTCCATCCGGTTGGTGACGACGTCCACCACGGCCGGTCCTGGATGCGCAAAGGCACGTTGCAGGCACTGCGCAACTCCGCCGGGTCTTCCACGCGGATCCCGAGAATGCCCGCAGACTCGGCCATTTGCGCGAATCCGGGTTCTTTCAACTCGGTGCCCGTGTCGAGAAAACCGCAGGCCTTTATCTCCAGTCCACGGATCCGAGCGTGCCGTTGTTAACGATTACGACCTTAGCCGGCAGCATCGCCTGCTTGAGCGTAATGGTATTGCCCATCAGCATGGCAATTTCGCCTTCGCCCGGAAGCGAGAACACCTGCCGCTCCGGGAACGCGGTGGGCACCGATGGCCTGCGGCGGCGCACTGGCCATCGAACCGTGCCAAAACGAGCCGATCAGCCCCGGGCGCCCGTTCATCGTCAGGTAACGGGCCGCCCATACCGTCGGCGTGCGCACGTCGCAGGTAAAGATCACGTCGTCGGCCGCTACTTCGTGGAGCACCCCAGTTAGGTATTGCAGATGGATCGGTTTGCGGCCGGGGAGCGGCACTATCCTCGTGGCGGACGTGCACCCAGTCGATCTCGCCTTGCGCCGCAGCCATCCGTAAGCCCGTTTAGCGAGTCGCTAACAAGGCCATAGATCCGGCGCACGCCGACACTGTGCAGCGTATTCGCAATCAGGTCCGCGACCGTCTGTTGCGCCGCACTTCCACTTTTCTCGATCCAGGTGACGGGCTGACGCCGCTAGCAGGGGGAACCTTGGGCTTTCATCAGGACCCACGCCGCACTCCGACGCGAGACTCCGGTGAATAGCGAAGCGTATCGGCTGTCTACGTCACAAGCATGGACCAGCTGGTTTGGTTGTAACCTGAAGCTACTATGCCGAGGAGGTGATCGACAGGATCACTCACGCCGGTATGACTGGCGACAAGGCAAGCGGCCGAGGGGAGTGTGATACCACCGTTTTGTGTGCAATAACCGTCTGCATGCTAAGCCAATGTTATTGCAACGTAGGCGCCAGGTGCTCGAAAGAGCATCGATGGCGTAAAACTTGCGTCTACGTTTACAGTCTGGAAATTAACTGGGCCAAGGCTTCGAACACGAAAGTTTCTGATGGACGGGATGCTTCATAGCCGAAAAGGGCGGGATGGTGGGACCATCCTGCAGCGGATTATCGTCGATCGAAGTCCCGAGCGGCGCTCGCTGTATTGGCGCACCATGGACGAAGCCGGGACTGAAACGGGATACCCGCATCGGCCCGGCGGCGCGTTGCACTTAGCGGCCGGCAGTACGCTTGGGTTCGACACTTACTTCAACGTGTTTTTCGAGGCCCAGTGGTGGCGCTATACGGCACTTGAGGGCGTTACGCTCGAGGTGATCTTGGCCGGAGCTGCCGTGCTTCGTCTGTATCGCCACGCATTGGGCCGGAAGGTGTTGGTGGTCGAGCAGGTGCTCAACCCAGGTGCGACGCGCGTCCGCGTGCCCCATTCCGCGATCAATTTCCGCCAAAATGGCATGCTTTCGTTCGAACTCAGGGCGGGCGAAAAGGGCTTCACCTTCCTCGGTGGAGCGTGGCTCAGCGAGAATGCGGCACCCACCGAGGCCCGGCTTGCCGTGGTATTCTGCACCTTCAATCGCGAGGTCGAAATCGCACGGGTTCTGCGCTCGATCGCTGACGATGAGATCGTCGCGGACCATGTCGCAAGGATTTTCGTCGTCAATCAAGGCGGCTCGGACCTCCTAAGTGAGCCCGGCTTCGCCGAAGCGGCAGACATCCTCGGCGACAAACTTACCCTGATCGAGCAGGCCAATTTCGGCGGAGCGGGTGGTTTCTCTCGCGGTCTACTCGATGCGCTTGCCGAGCCAGAGCTGACCCACGCGGTGCTGCTCGACGACGACCTGGAACTCGAACCCGACAGCTTACTTCGAATGGCAGCGTTCTTTTCGTATTGCGAGCGGCATGTGGTATTGGGCGGCCATATGCTCGATCTATTGCAGCCAACGAGGCTCTACGAAGCTGGTGGCGTGATCTCGGATCGGCACTGGAATTTCCTGCCTCAGCAGCACATGCGTGACCTATCGAGCGCCGACGAGCTCGAGCCGCTGAGCCATCCTTACGCCATTCACTACAATGGCTGGTGGTGTTGCGGCTTCGCACTCGAGGTTGTCCGCGATCACGGCATGCCGCTACCCTGTTTCATCCGAGGGGATGACATGGAGTTCGGGCTCCGATTGCACGAGCGTGGCGTCCCCACGATACCGATGCCCGGTATCGCCGTCTGGCACGAGCCATTTTACCTCAAGCTGGGCGGCTGGCAGTTGTACTACGAGACCCGCAACATGCTGGTCGCCGCAGCGCTGCATCGCTCGTTCCAAACCAAGGGTGTGGTTCGCCGGATGGGGCGGCAGATCATCGTGCATCTTTTGACGTACCGGTATTATAGCACGGCGCTCATCCTTCAGGGCGTTCGCGACTTTCTGGCCGGGCCGTCTGTCGTTTGTGAGCCACCGATGCAGCGGCATAGCGCGCTGGCTGCATTGAAGAACCTGTATCCTCTCAACGTCATGCCGCGGGAGCAGGTGCTCGCCGAGCAGGTTGCCAAACCCATCCCCGCCGGGAAGCTACGCTGCCTTGTCGTGCTTGCCTGGTTGCTGGCGCGCAATGCCTTTCAACAGTCCTGTATGGCGCCGCCCCGCATCCTGCGCATCGAGAACCTGCACTGGGCGACTATGCGAACCTCTGGGCACATAGCGGCTGAAACCTGGTGGGACGAGGATCTCCCCGCCTACCGGCGCTGCCGCAAGTCTCACAGGAAACTGCTGCTGGAGTCGGCGGCGCTCCTCGTTCGGCTCGCGCGCGAGGCACCGGGGGCTGCCGCAGCCTGGCGCAAAGAGGCCCCAACCCTCACGTCCATTCCGTTTTGGTATAAATACCTGGGGCTGAACCCGACGGCGTTGGGCGAGGCCGAAAATTTGAAAGAGCTTGCAACTCGAGCATACGCGCCGGTCGAAGATCCGATGTCTCAAGGTTGATACTGAACAGATGAGGCAACGCGGCGTGCGTCCATTCGGCTTTCTGGATTTACCCCGGTCCTGGTCATGACAGCAGGGCATCCGCAACATGACTTGCCGGCACCGTCCGAACCCGGGGTAACCGCGTTGTCGGCATCGCACAGGCCGCCCGCCGTGTGGGGGGGCGTCGAGTGCAGCGTCGTCAGGGTCGGTGACGACTGGCGCGATCAGGTTCTCGAAACCGGCCATTACGCGCGTGGCGTCAGCGACATCGACCTGCTGGCCGATTTGGGGGTGAGCGCGGTGCGATACCCCGTGCTTTGGGAGAACACCCGCGGCGGCTGGCAATGGCACGACCAGCAATTAGGCGCCCTCCAGCGGCGGAATATCGCGGTCGTAGCTGGCCTGATCCATCACGGTTCCGGTCCGGCTGGCTCCAATCTGCTCGATCCGGCGTTTCCCGAAAAGTTGGCTTTGCACGCCGGTTTGGCGGCCGAACGCTATCCCACCATGCGAGCCTGGACAGTGGTTAACGAGCCACAGACCACGGCTCGGTTTAGCTGTCTTTATGGCTACTGGTACCCCCATTGCCGCAACACCGACGCTTTTCTGCGGGCCGTTGCCAACCAATGCCGCGCCGTCCTTCTGGCCTCACGAGCGATCCGCGCCCACTGTCCAGGCGCTAAGTTCATTCAGACCGAGGACGTGGGACGTGTCTTCTCGACGTCCCCGTTGAGGGCGCAAGCGCGCTACGAGAATGCCAGGCGCTGGTTGAGCCTCGATCTGCTCTGCGGCCGTATCGATCGTACGCATCCCTGGCGTGGTATTCTCGAAGCAGCCGGTGTGCCGGCCGCGGACCTCGAAGAACTTGCGACCGGTGAGGCGGCTCCGGACTTGATCGGAGTCAATCACTACGCAACCAGCGATCGTTTCCTTGATCACCGGACCGTGCTTTACCCGCCTCATTTGCATGGTGGAAATGGCGACCTGTCTTACGTGGACACGGAGGCTGTCAGGGCAAATCTCGGATCGAACCTGACAGGGTGGGAGCCGCGGCTCCGGGAGGTCTGGCAGCGCTACCGGCGTCCCATGGTCCTCTCCGAGGTGCATCTTGGCTGTGACGACCCGGCAGAGTCGGTGCGTTGGTTGATGGAGGCCTGGACGGCCGCGCGGCGAATACGGGCCGACGGCATCCCGGTGGAGGCGGTCACGGCATGGGCGCTGTTCGGCCTAATCGATTGGGACTGCATGTTGCGGGAACGCCGCGGCCGTTTCGAGGCGGGGGCGCTCGACGATCGTCAGGGCTCGCCAAACGCCACGCTCCTCGCTACCGCGATAGCATCTTTGGCGTCGAACGGTGACTTCTCGGATCCTTGCTTGGGGGAGCCAGGCTGGTGGCGAAGAAGCGACCGCGTCCATGCTCGTCTTCGGGCTTGAGGCCGGCCAAGGGCGAGGTCGGCCCGGATAGTAGCCTCGTTCAGCCCATAGGCTCGCTGGCAGCCGCCATCCCGAGAGTGGGCCAAGATGCGCCCAGATGACCTGCATATTCCCGGCGAGGCCGCCGGGTTTCTTCTGCACTACGTGGCCCGGCGCAGAGCCCTCATTTTGTTGCTGCTTGTGGTCGTCGTCTCCGGCGCGGTCGCCGCCGTGGCCGCCCAGTATGGCTTGCGGTTGCTGGTGGACGCCATGACTTTGCCGGACCGCGACATCGAGGCGGTGACGCGATGGCTTGGGTTGTTTCTCGGCCTGCTCGCGATCGAGAGTGTCTGCTGGCGTGTTGCGGGCTTCATCGGCGCGCGTTCAGTCATTGCGGTGAGCGAGGACATCCGCGTAGACCTTTTTTCCGTCGTAAGCGGGCGGTCCTGGGAGTTCTTCAGCGGCCAGGCAAGCGGAGCCTTGGCGGGGCGCATCACCAGCGCTTCGGACGCGGCAACTGCCGTTTTGCGCACCATCGTCTGGAATGTGCTGCCACCTGCGACCGACCTCGTGGGGTCGGCCGTCGTTCTTTCGCTGGTCAATTGGCAACTGGGGGCTGCACTGTTTGCAGCGGCGGCGCCGGCTACGTTCCTGCTGCATCGTTTCGGCCGGCGGGGCTTCCGGCTCCACGAGGACCACCATCGAGAAGTGGCGGAGATCTCCGGTGTGCTGACCGACACATTGGCCAACATGGCTCTCGTCCATGCTTTCGGCAGCCGGCTGCGGGAGCGGGACGGCCTGCGGAACCAGATCCGCAGCGAGGGCAGGGCACATGCGATCAGCTGGCGGTTCCTCGAGCGGTTGCGGTGTGGTCACGACGCCGCCTTTTGGCTGGTCAATGCGGCGGTGCTGCTGGCGTCCGTCTATTTGTGGAGCCGCGGCTCGATCAGCACAGGAGGGGTCGTCGTGGCGACCACGCTGACGCTTCGTATCCTTGCCGGGTCCCGCGAGCTTGGCTTGTCGCTGCTGGGACTGTCGCAGCAGCTCGGAGCCGTGACGGAGGCCGTTGGCGTCTTGTCCCAGCCGTTGACGGGGCCGAGACCCGTAGCGAGGCGGGTGCTGCCGGTTGCACATGGAATGGTCGACTTGCGGAGCATTCGGTATGCGTCCTCGCCAGGACAGGTCTTGTTCGACGGATTGAGCCTTCACGTGCCGGCTGGGCAGCATATTGGCATCGTGGGCCCGTCGGGTGCTGGCAAGTCGACCTTGTTGCGGCTGATCCGCGGCATCGTGCAGCCTCAGGCAGGACTGGTCCTTCTCGATGGCCAACCCGTCATAGACACCGACGTCTCGGATGCATTCTCCGTCGTGGCGCAGGAGCTCGCTCTGTTGCAGCGGAGTATCCTGGCCAATCTCCGCTACGGCTGCGAGGCAGCGGGTTGGGAGGACGTGCTCGCCGTATCACGTGCCGTCGGCTGCGACCGTTTCGTTTCCGAGTTGCCGAACGGATACGACACGATGGTCGGTGAACAAGGGGTGCGCCTGTCTGGTGGACAGCGGCAGCGGATTGCGATCGCCCGGGCTCTGCTCCGTCGCGCGCCCGTGTTATTGCTCGACGAGGCGACGAGCGCATTGGACAGCGTCGCCGAACGGGACGTCCAGTGCGCCCTGCTGCACTTCGCGGCCGACCGCACTATCGTGGCGGTGGCTCACCGGCTGTCGACGGTGATGGACTTCGACAGGATCATCGTGCTCGATTCAGGACGCATCATCGAGGACGGCCCACCCGCCGAACTACGCCGCGCGGCCGGCTATTTCGCCAGCACTTTACAGCTGCAGCAGGGATGAAACATTGAGCGATTTGCCCTGTCTGGTGCTGAGTGGGGGCAACGCACTCGGGGCCTATCATCTCGGCGCCTGGACCGCGTTTGAAAGGGCGGGTCTTACGCCGGGTTGGATAGCAGGCGCATCGATCGGCGCCATCACCGCCGCGATCATCGCGGGTAACAGGCCCGGTGATCGCACGGCTGCATTGACCCAGTTTTGGAGTGAGGCGGAGTCGTTCGACTTCGGAACGCGCTTCCTGCCGAACATGATGCGCGCGCCCGTGCAATATGCCCAAGCCTCAATGAGCCGCTTTCTTGGCCGGACATCTCTGTTCACCGCCCGGCCACCCGACCTGACCGGCCAAGACCCGCGCCCGAGCATGTTCGATTTGGGTCCGATGCGGCGTCTCGTCTCCGATTCGGTAGATTTCGACCGCCTGAACGACGGCGAGCTTCGCGTCTCCGTTCTGGCGGTCAATCTGGCGACCGGCGGCGAAGTCGTGTTTGACACTAGCCGTCAACGTGTCGAGCTGCATCACCTAATGGCGAGTTGCTCGCTGATCCCCGACTTCCCGCCGGTCGAGGTCGAGGGCACACTGCTCGTCGACGGCGGCCTGTCGGCAAATCTGCCGGTTCACCTCGTATTGGATGATCTCGGGGGTGACACCGCACCGCGGGTCTGTTTCGCCGTCGATTGTTTCCCGCCCTCGGCCCCTTTGCCGCGTGGCCTGTTGCAGGCAGCGCAAAGGCAATCCGACCTTTTGTTCGCGTCGCAAAGCCGGCGCACGCTGTCGCACTTGCAGCGCTTGTGGGCTGGCAGAGAACCGGGAGCGGATGTGTTCCATCTTGCGTACAGCGCGATGAAGGATGAGACCGCCCTGAAGGGGTTTGACTTCGGCCAGGCGACGCTTGCTAGGCGCAAGGCGAGCGGGAATGCAGACATGGATGCGCAAATTGCGCTTTGGCGGTCGCTGGACGGGAGCGAGCCCGGACTGACTATACACAGTTTCTCGAGAGATTAACCTCCGGCCTCAGCCCAACCGGTCGGGCTGGTTACGCCAAGCACGGTTACACTGGACGTTTTGGGGGACGACCGAGTCCGCGGCGTCCCCCTCCGTTACTAGACGCCCGCCTTGGCTCCGGCACGCGTTAGGTCCATGAAGCGCTCGGTAGTCGGTATGATCTGGCTGCGAATGAAGTCGGCCATGGCCTGCTCCTCCGAAAGCGACTGCTTCAGCGATGCAACAGACGCCGTGTCGCCGACCTTTTCCGCCATCGCGATTAGGCTCGTGTAAGCCGCGATTTCCTGGTGCTCGAAGGCGAAGTTGGCGAAGGTGTTCTTCAAAATCTCGTCGGGCGCGGGCGCGTGTAGTGCGGCCGCGACGTTGCCCATCACCGCCGTAACCGTGTTTTTCAAGCTGGACGACGTTGTGTCGTGGCGCGCCAGTATGTCTTCGATGCGCTTGGCCTGTTGCTGCGACTCGTCACGGTGCTTGCGCAGCCGCACCGCCATTTCCGGGTAATTCTCCAGCCTCTCGACCTGACGCTCGGTTAGCTCGATCGCCGTCACTTCCAGCGCATGCATGTTGCGCAGGCCGGTGTGATAGATCCCGTGCAGTTCGTCTCCGTTAGCGTCGCCATCCATGGTGTATCCTCTCAAAAGCGGGGATACCGGCTACGCCCCGGTGAGACGGCAGTTTCCGAACAATCTCCAGCGCACCTTTTCGTGCGGCAGACGCCCGCCTCAATCGTGGTTGATTGATCATGACGAGGCATCCTTGGCGTTCCAGGCTAAATTCGGAGCGTTGGGCCATGCGTGATCTCGTGCGGCTTGCGGCATCGAACCTAGTGAAGATGCCGGATGGCAGCCGGCCCCGGCGTTAGTGCGTTCCCGCGACTAAACGGTTGGCAACTTTAAACCTCCGGACGGCTTGATGATCCGCGGCGTGAAGTTGCCATGATGAGCGTCTTCCTCCTAAACTTTGGCGGCATCGAGAGGTGCCGTTTTTTCATTTAATGCAACAAAGCAGCCCGAGTTCGAACCTCTCTCCACTTGCCCAGTTCACGGGGTGTCAACCAGGCAGGGCAGTCCGCGGCTATAGTCTTCTTCATCTCGCCAGTCCCACCGCGAAAGATGCGGTAGAACCTTGGATGCAGAAAGTTGCCGAGCGTGACCTCGAGCTTTGACGTGTAGAACTCGATGTTGCTTCTTGTTAATGTCGGTTTGTGCGAATGATGTAAGTTAGATCGAGCTTGCGACGCCCTCGTGCTGGCCTCCAGCGATCGACGAGTTGGAGATCGTCGGCCCATAAAGTTCCGTCTATGTGTTATTGCCGCGGCACGTCAAAGTTCGAGAGTTCGCGTTGCTCTGGCTAGAATCGATATACGTCACCCAGTCGTTTACACCTGATCGTCCTTTCCGGAGGTTGTTCTTGCCGCGTTTTTTAAGCCTCTTCGATACGACGGCATCGCGCCCGCTCGGGGCACCACTGGCATGAGCAGAGGAGGAACGTCGCACAGCGGACCGGTTCTCCTGTGCTTGTCCCATCTGAGATGGGACTTTGTATTCCAGCGACCGCAACATCTCATGTCCCAAGCCGCCCTGTCATTCGCAGTCTTCTTCGTTGAGGAGCCCCTGCTCGTTTTGGGACCGGGGGAAGCCGCCGTTCTGAGAACGCGCTCAACGCAAGAGGGAGTGACAGTCGTGACTCCTCTCCTGCCCGCAACTATTGAGGAGGCGGCAGTCGCGCCCGTTCAGCGCGCGCTACTAGAGGGCATGCTTTCCGATGCCGGCGGCGGGGTCACCGTTGCCTGGTTCTACACGCCCCTTGCGTTCGGCTTTGCCGGGCATCTCCGCGCTAAAGTGGTCGTCTATGACTGCATGGATGAGCTGACCCTGTTCCGGGGAGCGTCGCCGCGTCTTGCTCTTCTCGAACGCCAGCTTTTGAAGCGCGCAGATCTCGTGTTCACTGGCGGGCGAAGCCTGTTCGAGGCCAAGCGGCACCTCCACGCGAACGTGCATCTTTTCCCAAGCAGCGTCGATACCGAGCATTTCAATCGGGCTCGCGACCACGTTCTTGCCGAACCTGCGGATCAGGTGTCGATCCGCAAGCCGCGAATCGGGTATTTTGGCGTCGTCGACGAACGGATCGATTACGATCTACTCGAGGCGGTAGCCGGGTCAAGGCCGGACTGGCAGGTCGTCATGATCGGACCGACGGCGAAAATCGATCCAGCGGGACTGCCACAACGGCCCAATCTCCATTGGCTGGGCATTCGTAGCTACGCCGATCTCCCCGCTTATCTTGGCGGCTGGGACGTCGGGATCATGCCTTTCGCCATAAACGAGGCCACGCGCTTCATCAGCCCGACGAAGACGCCCGAGTTTCTCGCAGCGGGCTTACCCGTCGTCTCAACGCCCATACGGGATGTCGTGGATGTTTGGGCTCAGGACGGCAGCGTCCAGATCGCGCAAGACCCGGCGGCATTCTGTGCCACCATCGAGGGTTTGTTGGGCGGGACGCGAGCTGGCTGGCTGGCGCAGGTGGACGACCGACTGAAGTGTTTGTCGTGGCGCTTGACCTGGTCCTCTATGCTGGCGCTGATCCAGGGTGCCACCTCGCATTCCCATGACGAGGATCGACGGCCAACGCCACCCAGGCAAAGCGAGGTGGCCTTAATCGGAGCGCGGCTCCGGGTCACGAGCGCGCCGGCAGAACAGTACGACTGGCTGGTCGTCGGCGCGGGTTTCGCAGGCGCCGTCCTCGCTGAGCGCCTGGCAACGGAGCGGGGCGACCGCGTGCTGGTAATTGACAAGCGCGACCATGTGGCTGGCAACGCCTACGACCATTTCGACGGTGCCGGTGTTCTCGTTCATCGCTATGGCCCGCACATCTTCCACACGAACTCGCAGGCAGTCCACGACTACTTGTCGCGATTCACGGCGTGGCGCTCTTATGAGCACAGGGTATTGGGGCGGGTGAATGGCCAGCTATTGCCGATCCCGATCAATCTCGACACGGTCAACCGGCTCTACAACCTGTCCCTCACGTCCGAGGAGCTGGAAGCTTGGTTCGCCGCGCGCGCGGAGGCGGTGGAGACAGTACGGACCTCGGAGGACGTGATCGTCTCCCGGATTGGGCGCGAGCTGTACGAGATCTTTTTCCAGGCCTACACGCGTAAGCAATGGGGGCTTGACCCATCGGAGTTGGACCGAACCGTGACGGCCCGCGTGCCGGTGCGCACGGATCGGGACGATCGATATTTCACGGACAGCCTCCAGACAATGCCACGTGAGGGCTACACGAAAATGTTCGACCGGATGCTCGACCATCCTGGTATTCAGCTTATGCTTGGGACGGGGTTCGATTCCTTGAACCCGTCCGTATCTTATCGCCGAATGATTTGGACTGGGCCGGTGGACGAATACTTCGGCTTCCGCTACGGCAAGCTGCCGTACCGCTCCCTACGATTTCGTCACGAGACGATCCAGCAGCCGCGCTTCCAATCCGTTGGAACGGTGAACTACCCGCAGGACGAAGAGTATACCCGGATCTCAGAGTATAAGCACATGACGGGCCAGGAGCATCCCTGGACCAGCATCACGTACGAATACCCCACCGCGGACGGCGACCCCTATTACCCGATCCCCCGGCCGGAGAACCAGGCGCTCTACAAGCAATACGAGGCTGCGGCGGATGCGTGCGCCGACACGTGGTTCGTCGGCCGCCTCGCGACATATCGCTACCTTAACATGGACCAAGTCGTGGCACAGGCGCTTGCCACCTTCCGACGCATCGAAACCGAGCTTTCGGGGCGGGAACAAACGCGTGCCGTCGCGGGTGAGTCTGCGCGCATCCCCGCAGAAAGAGCGTGACGAGCGTCGCCGAGGCATCGGGGGCCGAACCAGCGACGCCGTTCCGGAGCTTCATGATAGCGGGCTTCGAAGGGTCGACGCACCGCCTGCCAGATGGCCGGCAATTGGACCTGGTCCGCGCGACAAACCACGACAGGTATGCGGCAGAAGATTACGAGCGAGTCGCCGCGTGCGGTCTAAAGACGGTGCGTGAAGCGATGCGATGGCACCTGATCGAGACGGAGCCGGGCGAGTATGACTGGTCCACCTTGCTGCCTATGATAGCGGCTGCAGAGCGATCCGGGCAGCAGATCATATGGGACATCTGTCATTACGGCGTGCCACGCGATCTTGACATATGGTCACCCGACTTCCTCGAGCGTTTCGCTGCCTACAGCGCCGCGGCCGCCCGCTTCATCGAGAGTCGGCGGCCGGGCCGGGAGCCTTCGGTCTACTGCCCTGTCAACGAGATCAGCTATTGGGCTTGGGCTGGGGGTGACCACGGGCACATGTACCCGGCGGCCCTGGGCCGGGGTCCCGCGCTGAAGCGCGTGCTGGCGGAGGCGACGATCATAGCGACGGACGCGATCCGCGCGGTGTCGTCCGAAGCCCGCTTCGTTCAAGCCGAGCCGCTGATCCATGTAGCCCGCCACCCGGATTTGCCCGAGACCGAGGCCGGTGCAAAAGAGCATCGGCTTGCACAGTTCGAGGCGTTCGACATGATCGCGGGCCGGTCTGTGCCCGAGCTTGGCGGCAGCGAGAACCATCTCGATATCGTCGGCGTGAACTTTTATCCCGAGAACCAGATATTTCGTACTGGTCAGACTGTGCCGCTCGGGCACCGCCTATATCGGCCGCTTCGCACGCTGCTCGCCGAGCTCCACGGGCGTTACAATCGGCCGATACTGATCTCGGAAACGGGCGCCGAGGGTCGCAACGGCGCCGGATGGCTCGCCTACGTCGCCTCCGAGGTGCGCGCCGCTCGCCGCGCCGGAGTTCCGGTCCTGGGTATCTGCCTCTATCCCGTTTTGGACTACCCAGGTTGGAGAGACGACCGGCATTGCGATTGCGGTCTCCTCCGCTCCGGCGGGGACTGGCAAGAGCGGACCATCGACGAGGATCTGAGATGGCAGCTTGCGGATGAGGCCGCACAGGTGTCGTCTTCGTCTGAATCGTACCTCGCATAAATGGCTGGTTGTACCAATGTCGAAGACCAACTCGGAACCCTCGATCGATGATGGGGTTGCGCAGACCTTTCCGGCGACTGATCCGGTCGGGAGCGTTCCGACTGGAGTAAAGGCAGATTCGGACGTGCTGCACGACGCTCCGGTCGCGCGGACGGCTCTGAAGATCCTGGTGATAGCTGGCCCGCAAGCTTTAGCAGCGGCCGAGCGGGATCACGCAGCGGGCCTGCCGGGCATCGCCGAAGCCGTGGAATGCCCGGAAATTTTGGAATGGCTGCGGGCCTCGCTGGACGGCAGCGAGCAGCGGCTGCTTCGTGTCTCTCAAGCCCTTGCTTGCTTCGGCGAGGCCGCAAAGGCCGACGTCTCACTGCTGGAGGCGAGCGGGCGAGCGCAGCTGGCCCGGATCGTCGCGTCAAAGCTCGCGGGACCCAGCCGCGACTGCGCAATCGTGGTGCACGTCTTTTCGGCCGAACGCATTAGGCTCGCCCGGTACGAGGTCGTCCTGTCCCTGGCTTCTGCGCTCGAGGCCGACGACGTGGTCCGCCTTATGGATGAAAGCCTGGCGAAGGGCCAGGCTGCCACTGACGAACTCGGCCGCAGCCTGGTCCGGGTTGCGCAAGAGATGCCGGGTAGACCAGCCCTTACTGCCGAAGCCAGCCTGCTGGCGTTCGCAGCACAATAGCACTCTGGGGTTTCAATTTTCACATCAGCATCGGGAGGCTCGTTGCTGCTAGTGCATTGACGCGGACAAGCGGTTCACAGGATTGAGTGATTCTGGCAGATTGGCTAGATGGCCCAAACAGTTTGCGTCGTCATTGGTGATGCCGATCGGAAGCAGTTGTCTTCGATCGCGTGGGCAGGAACCGTCCGCAGAAGCACATCCAACGTGCCCGGATCGTGTTGTTGTCAGACGAGGGATTGGCCGCGGCCGTCTGAGGCGGTGCACTATTGCGGTTCGGACTTTCCACGCCGTCGATCCTGGCGAGACACTTGACGTTCGTCGAGTTCGCAAGTTCGCATTGCCGCCCAGGACGTTAAACCACCATTGTTGTTGGGCATGATCTAGCGCCTTGGTCCTCCGTCGGAGCCTAACTGAGGTTTAGACTTAAGTGGAGGGTTGCCCGTGCCGCCGCCCTTTCGGAAGGCGTCGACCACTCGCCGCAGTCGTTCATCGTTTGCTCCACCAGTGAGCAGGCCATCTGTCCAGCTTCCCAACCACTCCGCCGTGGCTCCAGTTGTCGCCGCGCCGATTAGTCCCGGGCTTGTTGGCCTGGATCAGACTTTTGCCGCGATGTAAGACGGTCCCGATGCGTCGCGTTCACCCTTGAGCAGGCCGGAATGACGTCCGCGCCCGCCGCAGGCGGGCATTACGTCTACCTTCTCCGACCAGGCTTCACCGGATTATGCTCGTTGAGGGCTTGGCCGCTGCCCAGCGCAATCCATGGGATGCGGACCGGCCTAATGTGGCCATAGCCTGGGCCAGGCACTGCGGGATGATAGCGCCATTTCCCAGGGACGGTGATGGCCCCGACAGCCAAGTCTCGGCAGCCAACATCGCGGCTTCCAGCCGAGCCGAAGTAAAGACCTGCATCGGCGACCATGGATTGATATGGTCGGAGGTGAACGCGGCGTCAAAGCCGGCGTGGGCCGCGAGGCGCTATTTTCCATCGCCCGCAACAACATGGTCGGAGGGTCCACCCTCGTACGCGGCATTACGCCCTCTGCTTCGCGAAACTCGGCCTAAGTCCCACTTCTGGGGGCTAGCGGGTCGAGGGTGTGTCATCTCAGATCTCGTTCGTACCCTCGGGCTCGATCCACCAGCGCAATGCCCATGGGCCGAGAGCCCCATTATCCTTGGCTTGACCTTCCTGCCAAAGTGCATCCTCGGGAGCAGACGGAAAGCCAAACACCGGAGCTCCAGAAAGGTTGGCGGCCAAGACCAGCTTTCCTTTAGACCCTATGCTCCATTGCACCAAGATCGCTCCGTCTCCAATCAGCTCGAAATGGGAAGCGCCGAGGTTTATGAGTGGCAGTAGCGGCACGATGACCTCGTGACGTAACCGGAGCACGCAACGATACCAGTCAAGCCACGCTGCGTGGGATGGTTGGCCGATGTCGTCCCAGTTGAGCTTTGCAGAAGCAAACGTTGCCTCCGACTGCGGATCGGGGATACGCGCCCGCATCGCAGCATCCTGAAACTCCGGGAATTTGGCAAACTCATTACGCCGGCCCTCTCGCACCGCTTGGGCTAGTTCGCCATCGAAGTGACAGAAGAAGGGAAAGGGCTGCGCCGCTCCCCATTCCTCGCCCATGAACAACATTGGGATCTGGGGAAGCAGCAGGTATACGGCCGCGATCGCGCGAACCGCTTCGGGCCGCGCAATCGCGGTAATACGCTCTCCGAAGGCATGATTGCCGATCTGATCATGGTTTTGAATGAAGGCGACGAACGCCGTCGGTGGCAGATGAGCACTCGGCTCACCCCGACGCTCGCCACGATACTCCATCATCTCGCCCTGAAAGGCGAACCCTTCCGCGAGCGCTCGCGCCAGCTTTCCAGTGTCGCCGAGGTAGTCAACATAGTACCCCTTGCTCTCGCCTGTTGCGGCAACGTGCAGCACGTGGTGAACATCGTCGTTCCACTGCGCGGTGTAATGGCGCGGGTGGCCCCCCGCCTCCCGAGCCAAACGGCTTGCCTGGTTCTCTTCGTTTTCGAGAATCAAATGTACGTGGCGCCCAGACGTTGTCGCTTTGATGCGCTCGGCGAGCTCGTCAAGCAGGTGGTTCGGGCCACTATCAATGATGGCGTGAACGGCGTCGAGCCTCAGCCCGTCTAAATGGAATTCTCGGATCCAATACAGTGCGTTCTCGATGACGAATTCGCGCACCGGTCGGCTGTGCTCGCCGTCGTAGTTGATAGCCGCGCCCCAGGGTGTCTTGTGACGGTCGGTGAAAAATCCCGGCGCATAGGATGGGAGGAAGTTACCGTCGGGGCCGAAGTGGTTATACACCACATCCAGCAGGACCATAATACCTCGCGAGTGGGCCGCGTCGACGAGCGCTTTTAGATCCTCCGGCCGTCCGTAGGACGAGTCCGGTGCGTATAGCAGCACACCGTCGTATCCCCAATTCCGGCTACCCGGGAAATGGCCCACGGGCATGATCTCGATAGCAGTTACCCCGAGTGCTGCCAGGTGGTCCAGACGTTCGGCAGCAGCGCGGAACGTACCTTCCGCAGTGAAAGCGCCAACATGGAGCTCGTAAACCACGGCCTCATGCCAAGGTCGTCCTGACCAGACACCGTCGCTCCAGACATAGGTCCCGGGATCAATCACCTCGCTCGGGCCGTGTATGTCGTCGGGCTGGAAGCGGGAAGCCGGATCTGGCACGCGCCTGCCATCGGGGAGCACAAACAGGTAGCGCGTGCCGCTGCCGGCGTCGTCACGTTCGGCCTCATGCCACCCGCCCGCGACGGACCGCATCAGTACCACCAACTCCCCAGCATCGAGTTCGAGGCCGACCCGCTCATGGGCAGGAGCCCATAAACGGAAAACAACACCACCATCAGACTTCAGTTCAGGGCCGTGCGCCCAGCGGCTCTCGCAGCCCACAAGTAATTGAAGGCCACCATCGCGGGTCATCGGCGGTGTTCCGCCAGCGCGAGGAGTGTCGCCTGAACTTGGTTGGAACAGCGTCGGCTATACAAACTCTGCGGAAGCGTGGTGTATAGGTCCGTCGCGGCGACAATCTCCGGCGAGAGGTCATTTGCCAAGCTACAATTTCCATCCATTTGTCTGAGCGTGTGACTGTCGCTGCAGTTCTAAGTTACCATGCGTTAGTGCGCCCACAAATCTTAGCGGGAGCATATGCAGAGGGGCAATGCCACTCACGCGGATCATCCTTACTCTCGCGCCTACTTACGCGGACGTGATCCCAGCGTCTCGACGGCGGGCATCAAATGAGTGTCGCGGAGGCATTGAATGAGCGGCACGCCATGTTGCTCCTGCTACCATGTTATTGCGCGTCGTTTGGTTTGTGCGAGATCTTTATTTGATGTCAGGCTGAGCAGCTCGCCTTGTTTGTGTCGTGCACGCCCCGCTCTATCGCGCTCTCACGTTGGCTAGGCATGCATACCCAGCCGACCCGAAGGTTGTACAACTGTGCGCTGGCGGATTAACGATCGTGCCGCGCTCACTGTGTCCAAGCAGAGGAAAGGCCGCGAGCTGTGGGGGCTGGGATATGGCTTAGGTGTTAACTTGTTAGCGGGTCGTCGCCTTTCTGCCAATGACACATGTTAGCAGCAGCTGAAACGAGCTGACCGATGCCGACGCTCAAAAAGGTGATTGTTGCCGCACGGTCGTCGGATGATGGATCCGCGCCTTTCCAGGATCCCAGCTGGATCATCATGATATCTTGCAACTCTTCGGAAGTCGCTGAGAGCCCACCAAGCGACCAAGTTCGGCTGGACTGTTGGATCTCACGCAGAGTTCTAGAGCCGTCGAACCAGTACGACCGCCACCACTGCGGCTGATGCTGCAAAGGCGAACGGTGCCCCAGGAAAAGTCAGGGGCAGGACGCGCGCCGTGAAGGCGTAAAACAGCCCGGCAGTCAGGAGCGGGGCAAATACCGCCGTCAGCCCCTCAACTGCAGAGAGCACACCTTGCATCTCGCCCTGGCTGTCCACTCCGCCGCGTCCTGCCACCATTGCGCGGACAGAAGGCGTGGCCAACCCACCTAGCGCGATCAAACAAACGGCGGGGATCATCGTCCATCCGGCCAGTGCGAGGGCGAGCGTTCCATAGCCCACCGCACCGAAGATATAGCCAACGATGGCCGTGCTGCGTTCACCGATGCGAGCCGAGACGTGGCGCAGCAGAAATCCTTCTACGATTGCTTGGGATAAGCCCACCCCCGCCAGGACCAGCCCACTCAACCCTGCACCCCATCCATAGCGGAAGCCGGTAAATAGGACGAGGCTGCTTTGCACTGCGGCCAAACCAATCCATGTGCATGACCAGGCCACGGCCAGATTTCTTAAGGCGTTGTCTCTCGCAATGCCAAGAAGAAGTCTGAACGGTGTGGCGCGCGCCCACGTCATTTCCCGGCGGTTCTCTCTGCACAAACTTTCAGGAAGCACGAACAAGCCAAAGCCGAGATTGACGAATGAAAGCGCCGCTGCGGCGATGAAAGGCAAACGGAGTGAATACTCGCCAAGCACGCCCCCGAGCGCCGGGCCCACAACGAATCCCGCGCCGAACGTGGCTCCGACGAGGCCGAATTGCCGCGCCCGATCCTGCTCTGCCGAGACATCGGAAATATAGGCCGTCGCCGCCGCGACGTTCGCGGATGTGGCGCCGGCGATCAGCCGGCCAGCGAACAGCCACCAGAGGTTCGGCGCGAATGCCAGCACGATGTAGTCGCAGCCAAGCCCGAATACGGAGGCGAGAATGATTGGACGGCGACCGAAGCGGTCACTCAACTCTCCCAAAATTGGTGCGGCGAAGAACTGCATCGCGGCATATGCAGCAATCAAGGCGCCGACCCAGGGAGCGGCTCGCTCCGGAGGCAGGTTACCAAGTTGGCGGACGAGGCCGGGAACGATCGGTGCGATGATGCCGACGCCCAGTGCGTCCAGACCTAAGGTCACCAGTACGAACGCTACAGAGGCACGGCGTTTTTGCGACATGCGGCCCAAAGAACACCCGGGCGTAGCAGTTGCAAAGAGACGTGTTGATGTTGCTCGTGGGCACTTTGCGTAATTTAGCCACGCCGCTTTCGCTCGTGCTGAGTCGCACTTCCGACCGGGCCGTTGCTGAGAGTTCCTCCAACCGGGGCCGGTATACATCTCGCGCCGGGAGCCGGGTTCCGCTTGTTTTGCCCCGCGCACTGGTTCCGCCGGTGGCCAAGGGACCGAGATCCTAGCGCCACTCTGTGCCGCTTTCGCTCGATAGAACGTTCCTGCCGTTCCGCACGCCGCGCGCCGGACGAGATCCTGAAGAACCCTCGCGTATTTCGCATTCGAACAGCGGGGGTCGCGGGTCACAAGCCTCATCGCCATGGCGAAGAATTTCGGCGATACGGAGTCAGTGGGGGCGCTAGGCAATCTGTGGCGGAAGAGCAGACAATGGCCGACTTCATCAAAGCTGAGGGCCCACCACGCTGCGCTTCATGCACCGGACGCGCGCCGATTAAGGCCGGCGTCTAAAAGGGCAATTGCCCGGAGGCGGATAATCCGGGGCATGCTGAAGATGCCGATGATTGACACGGGTCACCCTAGCAGTCCGTTCTAACGTCACCTCGCATGCACAAGTACGACAAAAGACGTATTCAACTCTGTTACATGCACGGGTAGAGAAAACAATTGGCAAGCCGGCAAAGTCTCCACTGCAGAGCTACGAGCTACCTCCAGTAACAACCCTGCGGTCAGTAACGCTCGGATTGCGCGGCAGTGCTAGATGGCCAGATCGCGGCGGTCGGACCGGGAGGCAAGCGAAACACCATCCGCGACCCTTGCCAAACCTCACTGCCAGCTTCCGATGTAGCCATATGGGCCGCGAGCAGCAAAGCATCCGCGTCGGTCTCAGCCGATAAGGTGGTGGAGCCACCGCTAGTCTGACCACTCGCATCGGTGAAAATCAGCCGGTAGGTCAGCATGGAAATTCCTCGAGCCGAAAGACAGAACGCTAATACCGCGCGAACGCGCTACGGACCCTTCCTTATGTTAGCTTAGGTCGTAAAATTCAGATGCGGGGCGGGTCATCGATTAAGCATTCCGCTGCGGAGTGATGCGGAAGTGCGACATTCTGTTCCACCTGATTAATTCAGGTTGTGGCGCTTGCGGCGGGCTCTGTGGAACTCAAGGAGGAGTGGCTGAGCTAGGCGGGCGCGATCACTGTGTCCACCCATTTAGGCGGCCTGATACCCGGTCGAATTTACGTGGGTAGCGAGAGCTGCATCGTCCAAATCCACTCCAACGAGCGGCCGGCCGACTGCTCTACTGCTCTGGCCATTGCCGGTGCCGAAGGACGCGCTCGACGGACTTCGTTAGTTGCCCTGTGCATCCGGAGATCAAACGCTGCCTGGCGAGCAAGCTCAGACCTTACACGCCGACCAGTGTTCGTAGCCGGGCCGGCGCAGTGATAATCGGCCTGGATGTTTGAAGTGGATTCTTATCTGCCGGTGGCAGTTCCATGACGCATGCGTCCGATTTGTCTCTCGGTGCCAGTGCTGGATAGCGTGGCTCAACAACCGGGACAAACGGGGCCGCCGCTTTGCCGAGACTTGGTGGAAAACGACTGCTAGATCGAGGCGGTCGGCCTCTTAGTCACGTGAAGGACGCAACAAATGCGAATTAGGGAGAAGGCGATTGGGGTGCGACCGTGGGGCTGAAGGTGCACTTTTCGGGTCATTGTCTACTTTGCCTGAACGCCGCCACCTAAAGGATGTCCAGAGCATGTCGAACCGCGACGCCGTGGGTAAGCCTCGGCATCACAACAAAGCAGTAGTTCAGGTTGCGGTTTGTGGCCGGCGCCCACCAATATTCGACCGACAACGTGCCTGCCAAGCAGAGCGCTCTGGCAGACAAAGCAAATCAGTGTGAGAGTGGAGGCGGAGGAATCATATGAGCGATCAACACGAGACGGCGTTGGATCTGACAGAGGAGGCCCTCTCGAAGCTGTCGGAGGGTAATGACACTGCTGCAGACAAGCTGTTGGACGAGGCAAAGAAGATTGATCCACAGGCACCCGCGGAGGTGCTTGCCGAAATCGATGAAGACTTAATTCGCCAGCGTGCTTATGAGATCTGGGAACAAGCTGGGCGACCGGCCGGAGATCACACTGAGCACTGGGAACGCGCAAAACGCGAGATACAAGGGTGACGGCCGTTAGTCTAAGTAGTGCGGGCGATAAGGTTGTGCAGTATACCCTCCTAACTCGCTGGTGGAGGTCCTCGCCGTTTGACTCGATGGCATCGGCGCGGTGCAGCCACTCAGCGACTGCAGAACAGCTGGGAAATGGCTCTGCGCCCGGCTATTTAGCGAGAAGGACGAATAGCGAGAGTGCTGCGGCGCCCGCCGCACGCACTAGGGAGCGGTCAACGCGAGTCAGTGTGAGATAACGTTTGAAGATCCACGGTGAGCTAGATTAAAGCGATAAATGCAGCCGGCAAGCCGGCGCTCGGAACTACGATCTAGCGCTGACGTTGTTGACGGATCTACTGAGGAGAAGTGTCACGGCCTCGAAAAGTAAGGCGGCTTCGCTCGTTGATGGGGTGCATGATAAGGCAAGCCCTGAACTGTCCGACGTATCGGGTCAGCAGGAAGGAGGTAAAACGGCAGCTTCTACACCATCTCCTGGCGACAGTAAGAGCGGCATCTTGAAGGTCAAACCGCCGAAATAGCGTTGTTGCGCCGAAATAGCGTTGTTGTCGCATTGTAACGGCTGCACTGCACAGGCGCTTTGCGCACTGATGTCTCCGTCACCGGCCGAACAATTATGCTAATTCGTATCCGACGTGAGCGGGCAGCGCCGGATGGGACCGAACATCTATCCCGCAAGTGGACACAGCCGAACGGCAAATTGCGTATCGCTCGAACCGCAGAGTGAAATACGTCCCGCGCCACCCCAGATGGGTGTCGAAGTGATCACGGCAACGTCCTTCGCCCGCCGTAGCGCCCCCGTCGATCACTGAGAAGCTTAAAACACTCTCCGCGCGTCAGCCGTCAATAGTGTCTCAAGGGCGCTGAGCAGTTGGCGTCGCCCGACCGGTTTCGCGAGCTGCGGGCGGCCCTGATGCGTGGGATTTCCTATGATTTGTATATCGCCGGTAGCGAAAAGGTAAGGAACACGCAATGCGTTTAGGCGGTCCGCTATGGGGTAGGCCGTCGCGCCGCGTCCCAGATTTATATCAAGTACGGCAGCGTCGAACCGACCTGCCTCTTTCTCGATCAGTTCAAGAGCTTCCTCGACGGTGGGCACAGCACCGACAACGATCGCGCCTGCTTCGGTAAGCCACTTCTCCATCACTTCAACGATCAGGTATTCATCCTCGACAAGTAGGAGCCGACACCCAGCCAACTTCTCTGTTTCCAGGGGCATACCATCTCTGAACTTTAAAATTGATGTCCCAACCTGCAATATTCAACGGACATCCCTACAAGTGGTTCAGTCCAGTGAAGCTGAATTCGGCGGGGCACACCATCTTTCCCGAACACGTAATCGATTGCGCGCCGAGTGCTTTCGAGGATGCCCCTTCGATGAGCTCGCGACCGTAGCCAAGGGGCACGTTGAAGCCGCTCTCACCCCAGATCAGAACCAAATACCATTGCTCGTTTAGAGTCAGCGGCGTCTACCCCTTTTCCCGAGGCGTTGATGGGATTGGTCATGGCACTGAGCCACTCCCGGCAAATCTTCCTGCCCTTCTTTTTTGACGCGCGGTAGACATACGTAAGCATACCGAACTTCCTCGGGATTGTAGTAAGACCCATCGAATTTTGAATGCAGGTCCCCGCCCGTGAATGGCCGTGCGCGGCGATCAGCGGGCCGGCGATAGCGCATTTGGTTCCGCCTGCTTAGCCAATAGGGGCGCGATACCGGGCCAAGCGTTCAGCATTGGTGAGCGTCCGACTGCCTTGTGCGATTTTGGGAAATGCAGGCGCCAATGTCAGTCGAACGTGCCCGCGACTGCGTTGCCTTGCCGGCGTTCGTGATCGGCAACGGCCTCTAACCGGACTTAATCCGGGATATCGCCTCGATGCTCGCGTCGGCTGCTGATTGGCCAGCAATAGGCTGCTATTAGCGCTTGTGTTCCAAGTAATCCATCCACATACCAGTGATTCGCAACTGTCAGGTCGCTCCCAGCTCAGGCTTAACTAGCGACCGCAGCCTCTCGAGGATCGTTGAGCCTATAGGCGAACGAAGCGGTGGTATCACAAGATCAATGATGCATAGGTCAATGTCGCCATCCCCATCGGTGTAGGCCATAGACCAACCATTGAATGCTCGCTCCAACACGGGACTACATTCCAAAAGCCTGACATTGCGATGGCGTCTGTCACAGGCGATGAATCCAAAGGTGGATTTGAGTATAGAAGAAGGCCCCTCGAGAACCTGAGCGAAATGGCCCTCGCCGAACATCAGCGCACCCGTTATATCGTGTTGGCTGTTCCATTCACGGGATACCTCGAGAATACGCTGGACTTCCGTGGTGTGTGAATCGAGCTCTTCCGACAGCATGCTCTCGCTCACGCGACCTCGATGAGAATACGGCTGACTCTCTTGTTACTCATCGGGAACGACGGATGGCCCAAGGGTTTGGTGTACAGCCACCGGTCCGTGTGCCTTCACAGCATGATGATGACTTCGCCGATCTGATGGCTTTCTCTGCCCTGGACCGCGTCCTGATGATCGTCCCGATGTTCCACGCCAAGCATGGTGCCTGCCATAAGCAGCTCCAATGGCCGGTGCCGACCTGATCCTTCCGGGCCGTCACCTCGACCCGAAGAGGCTGGTTGAACTGATGATCTGAGCGGGTCACGAAAGCCGCCGGGGTGCCGACCATTTGGGCTGGTATCCGGTCCCTAGTGCAGGTGGAGCGTCGAAAGTATCGTCTAGCCACGTTTATGGCTGGTTCAGATCGCGTTGACGGCGGTTCAGTCCTGGTTGCTCCATTCCGCAATCTCGTTCCGAGACTGCTATCAACGCCGTGGCCTCGGCTTGGCCGCGTGAACGACGCTTTTCCGCGCGATGGCCGACATTTGGGCCAGCGACAGCAATCCCTCGACATTGTCGATCGCCAGAAAGGGCTGCTTCGATGCGGAGCCTTCGCGGATCGCGACCGGCAACACGCCGTGTCCGTTCTTTTGGAAGAACCTCTCCTTGGACTCGTCGATCCCCTCCGGGCATCGCAAAATCGACAGCGGACGTTGCGCGATGCCGGGGACCGCCTGCCAGTATTCCGCCAGCGCCCGTTTAGTGACCCCCGGCCATAGCTCCCGGTCGGGATGGGTGATCCGCACTCCGGCGACCGAAAAAGAGGCGTTCTGCGGCGGACGTGCATGCACGATGGATCCTGAATGCAATGGACCATTCGTGACCGGCGGCAATTCCTTTGGCGCTTGCCGCAGGGGCGGGACGGCGCCATGCCAGCCCTTCCGCGGTGTCGTGATCCGCGCCGCCCGGGACGGCCAAAACGGGTGCGGGGCGCTTGCGGGTCTGCCATGTCTCGCACCACCTCCTCAGCTGCCTTGTCCTCGCGGAGGCCCAGGAAAGGCGGATGGGACGAACCTGGACCAGGTGTCAGTCGGTCGGTGGCCGGCGGTGGAGCACTCGGATCTCAGCGTTCGCGCCGCGCGGGTTCTACGGCACACGATGCAGGCGATGTGTCTGCGATTGGACTGACCCGCCCTGCGCCGGACCATGCAGTGTATTCACCAACGACGACCACGTCAGGCCCTCGATGCCGTTCAGCAGGGGCCGTCCACCCCATCAATCCCAGGCATCACCTACTCCTCTCTGCCTACCCATTAGCCCTCCCGATTTTTCACCGGGTCAGGGCGGGGATTTTCTGTTCAGGCAACCAGAACAGCCCCCGCGAATGTGCTGGTGATCTTTTTGATGGTTCGCGGTAGCGTGCCAAATGGAAAGCAAAGTAGATCGCTTATCGCAGCAGGTGTCGCCGGAGTTTACCGCCGTTCGGGGCGCCGGCAAGTCTGCTGCTAAGCGCCGAGCTGCGACGGACGCTGTTATCGAGCGCATTAGGCTGGACTGGGGCAAGCCATCGGTCGAGCACTCGACGGATAGCCTGCTCAAGCGGACCAGTGCCCCTGGCAGGCCGCTGTCCTACAACACGGTGAAGTCCAGGCTAGGCGGCCGAGAGCTAGCGCAGGCCCGGTATCAGGCTGCTTTGGCGGACGCGAAACGTGCTGGCAGATAATCTGGTGGGGTAAGGCGGCTAGCAGCGCTAACTTTGACGAGGCGCGCAGCGATCGGCAACGGTAGGCTTTGCTCCACCTCAATGGGGCGGGTCCAGACGCCTACTGCTGGAATGCTGGCGCGGGTATCTGTCCCCAACGCCCGGTGGCCAGCACCCCCTTCCCGCCTCCGCGACCTCATGCGAACCTCTTGTCATGAAGGCACGGCTATCCCCTTTATCTTCTCTCCCCAGCGATGCGTCTGCTCTTGAACGGCACTATGCCGAGCAGTCGAAGAGGATCGTGCAACTCGCCAAGGCCTGCCGATCGGGAACATGCCCGCGAAACAGCAGCGGCTCGAACAAATCAAGGTTGCCATGCGTGCCGAGCGGCTGGCGACGGCAAAGAAGGCAAAAGTCGTCACATAGGTCAGGAGGTAGGCTACCCCGGCAACTGCAGCTATTAATTCGACGGCCACGGCCTGATGCGGAATTGACAAAGAGCAGCACGGCCGCAGCCGTTGCAAGGCGGAATGATTGTAGCCCCGGTAACGGGCGGCTCCACCTACTCAGGAGGATCGGCTACTATTTTGGTGAGCGATGCGGGCGCCCACTCGCCCATCCCTTGCTGGCTCGCGACCTCAACCATCCTTAGGGGCGTTGGGGGCCGCGGCACACCCCGTTTCTACCAGGCCAATCCGGCGCACCTGCTTCAAGCTTCTTTGGATGTCCATCTGTCGATGTTTTGCTCTCCCCTCCGGCGAACCGTTTGTGGTCGGCCGGTTCATTCGCGCTGCCTGGCGATCTTCAGTCGTAGCCGCCTGAGTGGCGGCACAGCACGATGTTTGCCGCAATCTTGGTCAACTCCGGTCGATCTACCCGTTCTTCGTTGTCGTTCAGCCCTATAAGTTCGCGGGTCTGAACCGCCGGCTTGTGGTGCCCATGACGGCGATGACCGGCCTTTACCCGAAATCCTACGCGCCTCGATTTACATCGCAGGAATCGAGGTTGTGGCTGACCCGCTGCTCATGTCTCAATACCCACTGACAGATTGGGGGAGGTCGTCCACTCCCCGGACGACAAGGACGCCTAGGCTGTCACTGGGTCCATCGATCGGGTTCTCAGTTCGGCCTACCGTCGGCCACGTTAGTCGCTCAACCATGGCAGAGTGTGTGGTAGCTACCTCGGCGCCGACCCCGCGGCGCGGGGGAGTGCCGCGCCATTGTCATGGCAACGAGCCAATGGTCAGTCGCGTTGAAGTCGAATGCGCGAGCTACCGGTCGTAGAAGACGTGACGCTGCTGACAACAGCCGTGCGTATGGTGCAGGCGACAGGCTATCGCTTTGTCACGCCCACACCGTTGACGCATTCGCGGGTCAACGCTCGGCCTGATAGTGCATGGGCGCAAGATCTCAGGGGGGTCTTCGGCTGGAGCCGGCCGTTCCACGAGGGCGTGATACCCGCACCGATTTTCGAGGCGATCCGAAGCGCCGGAGTGATCCGCCCTTATGTCGACGGCGGCTGGATCAGCACGATTCGGCTTTCGACTTTGAACGAGCTGCTGTTCGCCCACTCCGCCTATCCGACCGAGGCCGCTGACTCGGTATTCTTTGGACCGGACACGTACCGCTTTGCCCACGCCGTCGGAGAGGTGCTGCACCGGCCGGTACAACGCGCAGTGGATATTGGCTGTGGCGCGGGGCCGGCAGCGATCCTGATTGCGCGGGCCTGGCCCGCGGCGGAGGTGGTCGCGCTGGATATCAACGACGCGGCTCTGCGGTTGACGCGGGCAAATGCCTTGCTGGCCGGCGTGAATGTCCGCGCGGCGCATAGCGACCTGCTATCCGGGGTGGATGGCTCGTTCGATCTGATCGTCGCCAACCCGCCCTACCTCGTTGACCCTGCCGCGCGCGCCTACCGGCATGGCGGTGGACCGCTGGGTGCCGGGTTATCGCTCGCGATCCTGGATTCGGCGCTACCCCGCTTGGCGCGTGGCGGGACGCTGCTGTTGTACACGGGGGCCGCCATCGAAGGCGGGGTCGATCCGTTTCTGGCCGCGGTCCAGGGCCGGCTTCAGAGCGAAGATCTGGTGTGGCGCTATCGCGAGATAGATCCAGACGTGTTCGGGGAGGAGCTTACGGGAGGCGCCTATACCGAGGCCGAGAGGATCGCGGCCGTCGTGCTCACAGTCCGCAACAAAACAATAATTTAAAGGAAGGCCTCTCTCATGCCTGATGGTAGCATTGCCGCTGCTTTAAGCCAGGAAGACCTCTGGCATCGCAGGCTGACCGCGTTCAACGCGGCCCGGTTCACGCCGGGTCTGCCTTACCAGGGCTGGCGCGAGGACATCGTGGCGCATGCAGCCCTGGCGCAGGAGGAGGGCGACTGGTTGGAGGCGAAGCGGGCCGAGGTGACGGACCGGGCGTCTCAGGCGCCGCGTGACCCGGACGGCTTCGTCGCTTGGTTCGAGCAGCTTGAGCGCGTGGGACCGGGCCAAGGTGACACGCTGTTCCCGTGGCTGGCGGAGCAAGCAACGATGGAGGAGATGGGCTGGTTTCTGACGCAGGAGGTCGCCGGTGAGGCGGGGTTCGACGACCTGACGGCCATCACCCAGATGCGCCTGCCGGTTCGGGCAAAGCTGGAACTCGCTCGCAACTACTGGGACGAAATGGGCCGCGGCGGCGCCAAAGGCATGCACGGGCCGATGCTGGAGCATCTCGCAGCCCAACTGGGGCTGGAGCCCCGGGTGGAGACGACCGTGTGGGAGACGCTAGCACTGGCCAACACGATGGCGGGCTTGGCGGTAAATCGGCGGTATGCCTTCCACTCGGTTGGCGCGTTGGGCGTCATCGAGCAGACTGCGCCGGGCCGGGCGAAGCTGGTTGGAGAGGGGCTGAAGCGGCTCGGTGTCAGTGCAAAGAACCGGCACTACTTTGACCTACATGCGATCCTAGACATCAAGCACAGTGCGGCTTGGAATGCGGAGGCTGCGTGGCCGATGGTAGCGGCACGGCCTGAGTTGGCGACAGCGCTGGCGGAGGGGGCGTTGATGCGGCTCGAGTGCGGGGCGGCCTGCTTCAGGCGATATCGGAAAATGTTCGGGCTGCAGTAAACGGCATGGAAGTCCGGTGAGCCTTCTTGCGGTCGTTCAGCGCGCCAACGACACTTGGTCGCCGAGCACCGTGCGCCGGCGCCCGCCCGACTTGGGCAGGCTCAGGCCGCAAATGCCGAGGCTTGGTTCCTGTCTCCGATACTCGGTCATTCTCCGCTCCGCGCCTGGGAGGTGTGGCCGATGTGCAACCGGAGTTGGCGCTAGCATAGCCGTAGTTTGAACCATCCGGGGCCGTTTCCGTATGTTGCCAATGGCCACCAAGCCGACCGAGCGGGCGACGTCTCTGGCGAGCTACCGCGCCAAGCGCGACTTTGCCGTCACGGCCGAACCCGCCCCTGCGCAGACGACGGCGTCACCCGACGCGCCCATGTTCGTCATCCAGAAGCATGCCGCGCACAGGGCAGGGCTACACTGGGATTTCCGCCTCGAACATGGCGGTGTACTCTGGAGTTGGGCGGTCCGTGAAGGCCCGTCACTCGACCCGGCTGACCGCCGGATCGCAGTCCACGTCGAGGACCACCCCATCGACTATGCCGACTTCCAGGGCACGATCCCGGCCGGGCAGTATGGCGGAGGGACCGTCGAGACTTGGGACCGCGGCACTTGGACCGCGCTGGAGGACCCCGACAAGGGGATGAAGACGGGCAGCCTCCGCTTCGAACTGTCAGGCCAGCGGCTACACGGCCGCTTCACGCTCGCTCGGCTCCGACGCGACCCGAAGAAGCAAGAAGCATGGTACCTGATCAAGGGTCACGACGAGTATGCTCGGGAAGGCGTGCATGCCCTCGACATCGAGCGGGAAAAGCCTCTGCAAACCAAGAAGGTCAAGCAGACGGAACTCGCCATTGCCAAGCGGTCGAAGTTGGACGCGCCAGCCGAGGGGGCTGTTCGCCGAGCAATGCCAGAAGCGCAAGCGCCGCAGCTATGTTCCTTGGCCGAGGAGCCGCCGGACGGGGCGCTGTGGCTCAGTGAAATCAAGTTCGACGGCTACCGGATTGTAGCCGCCATCGAAGATGGCAAAGTGCGCCTTCTGACGAGGAATGGACATGATTGGGCCGATCGCATGCCCAGCATCGCCGCCAGCTTCAAGACCCTCCCGATCAAGTCGGCCATGCTTGACGGCGAATTGGTGTCCCTGGGCGCCGACGGCGTGTCGAGCTTCCCGGGATTGCAGGCCGCGCTGAAAACCGGACGCGATGACACGCTGACCTTCTACGCCTTCGACCTTCTGCATCTCGATGGCTGGGATCTGCGCGGCTGCGAGTTGCTGGAGCGCAAGCGGGTGCTCGCCGGACTGGCGGAGTGGACGGGCGCGCTGCGCTACAGCGACCATCACGTAGGCCAGACGCACGAGATGCGCCGGGGCGCATGCAGGATGAAGCTGGAGGGAATCATCTGCAAGAAGGCGGACAGCCTCTATCGTGCGGGTCGGGGTGGCGACTGGATCAAGGTCAAATGCTCCGGCAGGGAGGAGTTCGTCGTGTTGGGGTGGACCACGCCAGGCGGCAGCCGCATCGGGATCGGAGCGCTGCAGGTCGGATACCGAGACCCGACAGGCGTCTTGCAATACGCAGGAGCCGTCGGCACGGGCTTCGATCACAAAGAACTCCACGCATTGCATAGACGCTTTCAAAGTATGGCGGTTGAGAACCCGCCGGACATGCAGGTCTCTGGCGACCCGGACGACCCGACAACGACGTGGATCCGCCCCGAAATCGTCGTCGAGGTGCAATACACTGCCTGGTCCGGCGCCGGGCGGGTCAGGCATCCGGTCTACCTGGGCATCCGCGAGGACAAAGCAGCCGAGGAGGTGGTGCGGGACCTGGCAGACCCGGAAGCGCCCCGCACCCGTTTTTGGCCGTCCCGCGCGGCGCGGATCACGACATCGCGGAAGGGCTGGCACGGCGCCGTCCCGCCTTTGCGCCAAGCGCCAACGAAATCGCCGCCGGTCACGAATGATCCATTGCATTCAGGATCCATCGTGCATGCACGTCCGCCGCAGAAAGCCTCTTTCTCGGTCGCCGGAGTGCGGATCACCCATCCCGACCGGGAGCTATGGCCGGGGGTCACCAAACGGGCGCTGGCGGAATACTGGCAGGCAGTCGCCGGTATCGCATTGCCCGGCATCGCGCAACGTCCGCTGTCGATTTTGCGATGCCCGGAGGGGATCGACGAGTCCAAGGAGAGGTTCTTCCAAAAGAACGGACACGGCGTGTTGCCGGTCGCGATCCGCGAAGGCTCCGCATCGAAGCAGCCCTTTCTGGCGATCGACGATGTCGAGGGATTGCTGTCGCTGGCCCAGATGTCGGCAATAGAACTGCATCCGTGGGGCGCATCCGAAGCCGATCCGACGCGGCCGGATTGGATCGTGTTCGACCTCGATCCGGGCGAGGGCGTGGCATGGCCCGAAGTCGTGAAGGCCGCGCACGATACGCGCGGTCGGCTTGAGCGCATTGGCCTGGAGTCGTTCTGCCGCACCACGGGCGGCAAAGGACTGCACGTCGTCGTCCCGCTCGTGCCCGACGCGGACTGGTCGGTCGTCAAGCCGTTCTGCAAGGCCTTTGCGGAACTGATGGCGGCCCAGGAGCCGACACGATTCCTTGCCCACCTCAAGATTGCGGACCGCAAGGGCAGAATTCTAGTGGACTGGCTGCGCAACGGCCTAGGTGCGACCGCAGTCGGGAGCTTCTCGCCGCGAGCGCGTCCCGGTGCCACCGTTGCCACTCCTGTGGCTTGGCGGGAGGTCACGGCCAAGTTGAACCCTGGAGCTTATACCGTGCTCACGGTTCCAGCGCGCATCTCGGCTCTCAAAGCCGATCCTTGGCAGGGTTTCAGGACCGCTTCGCAACGCTTGCCGGGCGTTCCGACGACGGCGCCTGCCATTGCGCGGAAAAGCGTCGTTCACGCGGCCAAGCCGAGGCCGCGGCGTTGAAAGGAATCTCGGAACGTCCTGGTGCCGCCGATCATGCGGCGTGGGCACTCCGGCTCGCATAGCGTTGACCAGACCCTCGTCGGCACCGTAGCCGCCGCACGCGCTGCACTGGAGCCCGACCAAGGCGAGTTCGACGAGAGCCAGTTCGCCGTGCTTCCGGATCAGCGCCGCCGTAGGCAGGGTGGCGCGGTAGCCACACGCACGGCAAGTCGCCACCCGCAACCAGCCCTGGGGAGTGTTCCGCAGTGAGGTGAGGCGCGGTTGCCGGTTCGGGTCCTTGCATTCCAATGAACGGAACGCAAAGCGAACGCGGCGGCAGCGTCGAGCGTTCGTGGCAATCGCGAGGCAGCCCTCGATCATGACATTGTTGATTGAAGGGACGTGGCTAACTCTCACCTGCACGTAACCGACAGACGGGACGGAGCGGCACTTGGACGATAAGGCGAAGGTCGTGGTCATCACTGGCGCGGGATCGGGCATAGGCCTGGCTGCCGCGCTCGAATACGCCAAGCGGGGCTGGAAGGTCGGCCTGATCGGGCGGGGTGCCAAGGCGTTGGCCGATGCCGGTCGGCAGGTGGCCGAAGCGGGGGGCGTGCCCCACGTGGCCCTCGCGGACGTCGCAGACGGCGTCGCGCTGGAAGCCGCCGCCGCCGCCGTCGAGGCGGTGCTGGGTCCGATCGACGTATGGATCAACAATGCCGGCATCGGCTTCTACGGCAAGTTCAGCGACGTGCCGGAGGACGCGTTCCGCCGGGTGATCGACGTCAACCTGCATGGAACCGTCAACGGCACCCGCATCGCGCTCGCCCGGATGAAGCCGCGCGATCGGGGCACCATCGTCCAGATCCTCTCTGCCATCTCGTACCGCGGCGTGCCGCTGCAGTCCGCTTACTCGACCACGAAGTACGGTCTGCGCGGATTCACGGAGGCGTTGCGAGCCGAACTGGTGAACGATCGCTCCGCCGTGCACGTCACCATGGTGCATCCGCCCTCGGTCAACACGCCGTTCTACAGCCACGCGGGGTCGGTCATGGACGAGGCGCCCCGGCCGCCGCCGCCGGTCTACCAGCCCGAGATCATCGGCGAGGCGATCTACATGGCCGGCACCCGGAAACGACGGGAGTGGCGCGTCACCGGCGAGACGGTCGGTTTCAGCATCGCCAATAAGATCGCGCCGGGCCTTTTGGACCAACTGTCCGGCCTCGCCGGCGTCGCGGTGCAGCACACGAAACGGCAAGACGTCGCCGAACGGCGGGATCCGAACACATTCACCCCCTCCACCAAGCCCTCCGGCACCCACGGTCCGTTCGACCGCGAAGCCCTCGGCGCCAGCGCGCAGTGGTGGGCGAGCAAGAACCCCGGGACCGTCGGCCTCGGCCTGGGCGTGCTTGCCCTCGGCGTCTTGGGCCTGGTCGCAAGACGGCGCGGTTGAGCGTGCAGCCGCCTGTCCTGGTGCTGATCGGCGGCAACGCGCTCGGTGCCTACCATGCGGGAGCCTCGGACGCGCTGGAGGCGGCGGGGGTCGAGCCGAGCTGGTCGTCGGCGCATCCATCGGCGCGGTCACGGCCGCGATCCTCGCCGGAAATCCGCCGGGAGAGCGGGCCGGGGCCTTGCGGCGATTCTGGGAGCGGGCCGCCGCGTTCGATCCGGCCGCGTTGCCGCCCGCCTTGAGAGCACCGCTGCAGTACGCGCTGGCGCTGTCCGCCCGCACGTTCGGCCGCGTCCCGCCGTTAACCTTGCGCCCGCCGGTCCGGCGTCATCGCCGCAGCCCGGGCGGCGCCACGCTTCCTCCCCATCCCGACCGCCGCCCCGTCCTTCCAGTCATCCCGCCCATCCTCAACCTGCCCGGTCGCAATGTCGCCAATGAGCTTGGCCAGGGCGATCGGATCGCGGGGGCGGGGGAGGGGCTTTGTTGCAATGCGGGGCGACCTGTTGAAGCCGCGAAGATCATGTCAGGCGCCTCGGCAGGCATCTGCTTCAGGATGCGCTGTATATTCATCAAGCTATCTGCGCGGCGCGTGTAGCAAGAGCGGCGAAAGTCGCGTTCCAGCAGAGATTAGGTGGGTAACGGGCTTGCGGGAGCGCGGTGTCGCTGATGGTCATTCAACCTTACCTGTAGCGGCGGCGACCAGCGCGGCAGTCTTTATGTCTAGGACGGTTAGATACCGATTCAGGAAGGGGCCTGGGTTTCAAGCCGCGCTACCTCTTCCTCAAGCACAGCAGTCCGAGCGAGAGTCGCTTCAATCTCACTAAGTGGCTTGCGGCGCTTGAACATGCCCTAGGCTACCATCGCGAGGCAGTCAGGTGTAGCCGAAACGGGGCTAGGAACATATTCAAACCGACCCATTACCCGATGGCGGGCCTGCGGCTGCGACCAACCGGGCCTGACTGTCCATGGGCCTCGACTTGAACAAAGTCGGACAAATGCGATGCCGCCATCTGCAACCGGACGGACGCCGAGTGTGGGCTTATTGGCGAGTTCGATCCCGGCCCGTTCCCAACGCCTCATGCTCGCCGAGATTCCGCACGACCAGCCCCTACAGGATCGCCTCGACCAGCTTGCCCGGCCGTAGGCTCCCGCCGATCTGCTCCCTGGTGCATTGCCGCGGCGCCTTGTCCGGCCGCCACCGCAGCAGCATCGTCCCGTGGCGGAACCGGCCATCGGTGACCTGGTCGTAGCTCACCTCCACCACCAGCTCTGGACGCAGCTTCTGCCAGGCGGCCGATTGCTGGGTCGCCCAACGGCTCGGCCCGCCGGGAGCGTCCCCCGTGAACCCGACCCCGCCCTGCAGGCCTTCCAGCCGCTGCGTCAACGCGGGGCGCTCGGCATCGCTGATGGCGGACGTGAAGCCGACATGGTCCAGCCTGCCCTCGGCGTCGAACAGCCCGAGCAGGAGCGAACCCACCTGGCGGGTATCCTTGCCATAGCGGAAGCCGCCCACGACGCAGTCGGCGGTGCGGTGCGTCTTAACCTTGAGCATGTCCCGCTTGCCCGTCCCGTAAGGCTTGTCCAGGCGCTTGGCGATCACGCCGTCCAGGGCGCCATGCGCCCGTTCCAACCACCGCCCGGCCTGCCGCCGGTCGCGCGTGAAGGGCGAGAGGCGGACGCGGTCAGCCCGCGTGAAGCCGGTCATCACGCGCTCCAGCGCTGCGCGGCGCTCCGTCAACAGCGCGCCCAACATCGGGCCGGAACCGGCGGTCGCGAGACAGTCGAACAGCACCAGCAGCGCTGGCGTCTCGGCCGCGAGCTTGCGCACGCGGCTCTCGGCGGGATGCACTCGGTCCTGCAGCGCCCCGAAGGACAGGGTGTCGCCACGTGGTACCATCAGCTCGCCGTCCAGGACGAAATCGTCCGCGCGGGCGAGCGCCAGCGCTGCGATCATTTCGGGGAAGTAGCGGCCCAGTGGTTTGCCGGACTTGGCGCGGAGATCGACGTCGCCCCCGGCCTTGTAGGCGAGGCAGCGGAAGCCGTCCCACTTCGGCTCGAATTGCCACTCCGAACCGTCCGGCAGGGCATCGACGACCTTGGCCTCCATCGGCTCGGTGTCGAGCCCGAGCAGGAACCCGGGCACGTTACGACGCGAGCCGCTGGATGGCGGTCGCCAGCGAACGCTCAGACTCGCAGTAATCCGCCCAGGCCTTCGTCTTGGCGAGTAGTGCAGGCACGCTGCGCACCGTGTAGCGCTGCGGATCAAGCCCAGCCTTCACCTGCGCCCAGGTCAGCGGCATCGAGACGGTGGCTCCCGGCCGTGCCCTTGGCGAAAGCGGGGCCACGGCAGTCGCCAGGCGGTCATTGCGCAAATAATCGAGGAAGATGCGCCCGGTGCGCAACTTCTTGGCCATGTTGATGATGTAGCGGTCCGGCGCCGCGTCGGCCATTGCCCTGCAGACCGCCTGCGCGAACGCCTTCGCCTCGGTCCAGTTCGGGTTGCCCTCGGCTACGCGGGCGAGCGGGCTCACGACATGCAGCCCCTTGCCGCCGGTCGTCTTGCAGTAGCTAACCAGGCCCAGCTCCGCCAGCCGATCGCGCACCTCCTTGGCCGCGTCGATCACCGTGGTGAACTCCACCTCCGGCCCCGGGTCCAGGTCGAACACCAGGCGGCCCGGGATGTCGGAGTGGAACGGATCGCAGTTCCAGGGATGCAGCTCCAACGCCGCCGTCTGCGCCACGGCCGCGAGTCCCTCGACCCGGTCGATCTCGAGATACGGCTTACGATCGCCGGAGACGGTCACCAGTTCCAGCAGGTTCGACGAGCCCGGCATCGCGTGGCGCTGGAAGAAGGTCTGCCCGTCAAACCCGTCCGGCGCCCGGATGATAGAGCACGGGCGCCCCTTCAGGTGGCGCAGCATCCAGGGCCCGACCGCCTCGTAGTAGCGGGCCAGGTCCAGCTTGGTGACGGGCTGGCCGTCCTCGCCGGCCTGCGGCCACATCGCCTTGTCGGGGTGGGAGATCGGCACGCCCATGACCACCTCCGACCCGGTCTTGGCGGCCGCCCGCTTCGGGAAGGGGGCCGCGACCGGCGTCTCGGCGGCGGGGGCGGGCGTCTCCGCCACCACCTCGGCCGCCGGCTTGTCCTCCCTCAGCCCCTTGAAGGAGGCCTGCCGCACCTGGCCGGCCGCGGTCCACCCCGCGAACTGGACCTCCGCCACCAGCTCGGGGCGAACCCAATGGATATCGGCGGCCGGACGCGGGGCCCCGGGCCCGGTGAACGGACTCCTGCTCGCGGCCACGGCCTTCAGCTTGGGCAACAGGCGGCCAGCGACGTCGCGGCCAAACCCGGTGCCGACCCGGCCCACGTGGATGAAGTGGTCGCCGCGGTTGACGCCGACCATCAGGGAACGGAATTGGCCGCCGGTGTCGGTCCAGGCGCCGATGACCAATTCGTGGCCGCCGCGGCACTTGGCCTTGGTCCAGGTCTCGCTGCGGCCGGACCTGTAGGGGGCGTTGGCCTGCTTGGAGACGATGCCCTCCAGCGACAGCTTGCAGGCCGAGAGCAGGACCGCGTCGCCGCCGGTGTCGAAATGGTCGACGTAGCGCAACAATGGCCCGGCGGCATCGGCAAGCAGCGTCCTCAGCCGCTCCTTACGCTCGGCCAGCTTGAGCGGGCGAAGGTCCTCGGAGCCGGCGTGCAGCAGGTCGAAAGCGAAGAACACCAGGTCGTCGGTGCGCCCGTCGGCGATGGCCACCTGCAACGCGGCGAAGTCCGGCGCCCCGTCCGCGTTCAACGCCACGATCTCGCCGTCGACGATCGCGTCCGGCAGGATGGCGCATGCCCGGGCGATGGCGCCGAAGCGGTCCGTCCAGTCCAGGCCCTTGCGGGTCCGGACCACCGCGCGGCCCGCCTCGATGCGGACCTGGACGCGGTAGCCGTCGAACTTGATTTCGTGCAGCCAGCCCTCGCCCGAGGGCGGGCGCTCCACCGAGTGGCAGAGCTGAGGGTCGATGAACTCCGGCAAGACGGCAGCAGGGGCCTTCTTGCTTGCCGGTGCCTTCTGCGCGGGCGCCTTGCGCGTGGTCTTGCCTTCCACCCTCAAGCTGGGCGCGAGGCCTACGGAGGAATCCCACACCGCATCCTTGGCGACGACCGCCGGCCCGTCCCCCGCCATGAACGGAGTCGGCGCACGACCCTTGCCGGCGGCAATGTCGGCCATGGACCGGTCGGACGCGACGGAGCGGTCCTCGGCCAGCAGCGCGTCGGCGTCGCCCTCATGGGCGTGCTCGTCGCGGTGCTTGATCAGCAGCCAGTTCACCCGCTTGCCCGACCAGCCCTTGATCCGCACCAGCACCCAACTGCCGTGCAGGTGCTTGCCCTCTAGGGTAAACTTCAGGTCGCCCTTCGCCAGGCCCTCCTCGGCCGTCATGCCCTGCGGCGCCCAGTAGCCGCGGTCCCAAAGCTGGACCGTGCCGCCGCCGTATTGCCCCTTTGGGATGGTGCCCTCGAAGTCGCCGTAGTCGAGCGGATGGTCCTCGACCTCGACCGACAGCCGCTTGTCGTGCGGGTCCAGCGATGGGCCGCGGGTGATGGCCCAGGACTTGAACACGCCGTCCAACTCGAGGCGCAGGTCGTAGTGTAGCCGGGTAGCGTCGTGCTTCTGTATCACGAAACGCAGACGGTCGGAGGCCCGCGCCGCCGCGGCCCCCTGGGGCTCTCCGGTCCGGGTGAAGTCTCGCTTGGCCTGGTAGGTCGAGAGCTTGTCCATAGCCTCCCCTTGAACAACTTATGGATAACGCGGGGATGCGCATGAAGTCCCCGCGAAACGGCGGCCACTATGTCGACATCGACATCTTCAGGCGCTGCCGGACGATGAAGCGGATCGTCTCCCGAATGACCGCGATCCGCGTTCGAGCCAGCAGCGCCAGCGGCGTCGCGCCTTCGAATGGAGCCACCTCGATCGGCTGGCGGGCCAGGATATGAGATTTGCAGTAACGATTGGGGCGAACTTTTTGGCACCAGGTAGGCCACATAGTGAAGATCAACCCGGCATCCACCGGCCCATCATTGAGGCCCGGTAACTACAAGTGAGCATTTGCGACTGTTCTGACGATTTACGACCTACTGCAAATCCGGGCTGGATAGATGTCAAATGGGATGACGATACGGTTCAAGTCGGCCCGGGAGCTTAGATGCTCATCGCGGCTGGCTGAAATGACGAGCCGACTACCCGCTTGTTTCGATCGCCGAGAATGTTCGCGATTAGCCCGGACGCTACTGAGCCTCTCGCAATCGTGTTTGGGCGAGACAACGTAAGCGAATCTTATGCGCCCGAAACCTTTGCAGCGCGGCCTTCGACTCCCGTCTTCAAACAACGGCGTTCATTCGTTCATTTTGCAGCAAACTGATAGGCGGTCTCGGCCTTAGGCGGCGCATGATCTATACCGTCATGTCCGAAATGAGATGTTAATGGCATCACGTCCGATTTGGAGAGGCCATCTGCGCCTCGCACTCGTCTCCTGCCCCGTAGCGCTGTTCAACGCTCGCCACGATCGTGGGGCAATCAAGTTCAACATGATCAACCCGGAGACCGGCAATCGAATTCGGATGGTTAGCCTCGATGCTGAGACCGGGGAGGAAGTAGCCCGCCGCGACGCCGTGAAGGGATACGAGTTCCAGAAGAACCGCTACCTTCTGATGACAGACGAGGATTTCGACAGCGTAAAAGTCGAGAGTCGTCGACCATGAAGGTAGAGAAGTTCGTGCACGCGGAATCGATCGATCCAATCTACTACGATGCCAGTTACTACGTTGCACCAGACAGACGAACTGCCGACGACGTCTATGCGGTCCTGAGAGAGGCGATCCTCAAGACGGGCAAGGTGGCGCTCACCCGGCTTGTTATATCCCAGCGAGAGCGGACTGTGGCCCTTCGCCCGGTCGACGGTGGCTTGGTAGCGCATACGCTGAATGAGGAGCGGGACCTCAACAGCAGCACCGCGCTATTCGAGGACATCCAGCGCGTCCAGGTCGACCCTGAGATGTTGGCTTTGGCGGTCCAGCTCGTCGACCGGCAGACGGGCAAGTATGATCCGTCAGACCTGGAAGATCAGTATGAGACGCGCCTGCGGGCGCTAATCGAGGCCAAACTGAAGGGCGAAGGTATCGACGCCGAAGCAGAGCCGGCCGCGGCAACGAGCAACGTCATCGACCTCATGGCCGCGCTCAAGAAAAGCCTGGGCGAGACGCAGCAAATCGAGGTCGCCGCCGAGCCGCAGACCGCCAAGGCAAGCAAGAAAGCGAAGAAGCCGCCCACCCCAGAGGAGATCCGTCGCCAGCCCGCGTTCAAGTTACCTATCGAAGGTGGGCAGAAAGGACCGGCTCGAGCCGCTGAAAAGTTGGTCGAGGCATCGAAGCCTGAGACCGTCGCTCGCGCACGGCGGAAGGCCTAGAGCGAAGTGTTCATCCATGGGCAATAGCACACGGGCCGCTTCGAATCCGTTCTCGGTTATGATACCGGCCAACCATCCCGCGCTGTTCAGTCTTGGCGGCCAGGCCTTCTACACGGCAGCTAG
Organism: uncultured Acetobacteraceae bacterium; assembly: GCA_964242215.1. Classification (GTDB taxonomy): domain Bacteria; phylum Pseudomonadota; class Alphaproteobacteria; order Acetobacterales; family Acetobacteraceae; genus LMUY01. The sequence continues at coordinate 70,161 of CAXTCJ010000015.1, forward strand.
CGACCTCGTGGATCGGACCCGAAAAGCCGCGGCCTTGGCGCAGATTGAGGATCCCAGCACACGCGCTCTGATGGAGCGCTATCACGCAGCCTTGTCCACGGCCTGGGGGCCGGGCGAGCTTGTTAGCGCGCTACGTGCTCGCGGTGTCACCGACCTGCATGGAACAGACTACGGCGACCCAGGAAAGCCGCTCTCGACGCTCCTGCGCGAGTGTGCCGACGAGATTGATCGCGCAGAGGCCAACCGACGCCTCGAACCGATCGAGGGATGTGATGTAACTGCTGCGGAAGGCCCAGCAGCGACACGCGCTGACCGAACAGCGAAAAAGACGAAGACAGCTCCAACTGAGGAGATGCGCCGTCAACCGGGGCTTAAGCTTCCGATCAAGGGCGGGAAGGTTCGTGGCCTCAGAGAGGTGGAACAATCCGACCGAACGACCGATACGCAGTCGGAGCAGGAACGTCGGAAGATGGGCGGCGGATAGCCTCAACAAGCTACAAGGGCAGCCAAGCTACCGAGCCGCGTCCGCCAGGTCTTGGAGATCGACGCCGACAAAGCCTCGCGGGTCGGGATCGGCTGGTGGGTAGATCATAACTTGGCCGCTGTAGCCGAATTTGCGGGCGAAGAGCCAAGCGGACTGTAAATTCCCCCAAGGCGATGCGTGCTGCTTCACACCGTTTTTTGTGTAGGCTGCAGGTCGACGGCGCCAACGCCGAAAGGGATTCCCTGCGCAGCTACCACATTAGCGAGGCGGATATCAGCCTGGTAT
>CAXTCJ010000016.1:0-67906 GCA_964242215.1 uncultured Acetobacteraceae bacterium
AGAAGTTCGAGGAGATTGTCGTCAGTCATCGGGCGCTTGCCATCCTCGATCTCGTGGATCATCTCGGCGAGCTTGCGGCATTTGGGACAATCGATGCCGTGCGCTGCCCCGGTTTGCACAACGGGCAGAACCTGGACATCAACTTCGGTTCGACGCTTGCGGACAGCCAGATCGCGCCAGATCCCTGAATGCGTCTTCGCGCTGGGGCGATTGAACGCGACCATCGCGTCGACCGATTGACGCGCCTGCTCCTCGGTCGCACCCGGTGCGAACGCCGCAGGGTCGAAGCCGTTGAACCCGCGCTGCCCGACGCCAATGCTGGTCGCGACCGCGCCCACTTCGCCAGCCAAAGCACGCCACAGCGGCAGCAATTCGGCGCGAGCGAGGCAGTCTGCGATCCCCAACTGGCCTAGCGCCTGGGCGAACAGCAACGCCGCATAGCCAAGCTTGCCCCACAGATACGACTGCACGTCTTCCACCATGACCGCGTTCGGTTCGAACCCGCTCTGGATGGTCGCATGGAGGTCCCGCAGACGTTCGGTGATCCGGCCATCCAACTCGCCCAGGACGAAAGCACCGTAATTGCCGAACTGGATCTCCCCCGGGCCCACCCAGTCCGCACTATAGTTGATGAAGGCGCCGATCACACGCTTCGGGCCCACGACCTTGGCGATGATCTCCTCGCATAGCCCGTTCTGCAGCGACACGACGTAACCGGTCGGAGAAAGATGCGGCAACAGCGCCTGAGCGGCCTGTTCGGTATGCTGCGCCTTTACGCAAAGAAAGATGTGGTCCCACACGCCTTCGAGCTGGCCCGGCGTAAAAGCGGGGGCTGAGACGTGGGCGGCGACGCCCGGCCCGGTGATGCGCAAACCACGCGCTGGATCGCATATGGCGGACACGTGCTCGGGTTCGATATCGACGAAGGTGATGTCGTTACCCGCCTGCTTCAGGAACACCCCAACTGTGCCACCAATCGCGCCCGCGCCCCAAATCAGAACTCGATCCGGCATTCACATAGTCTCCTTCTCAACCCGGGCCTCGGGGCCATTGTCGGCGCTACCATCGGGTAGTTCCTCGATGTCGGCAACAAGACCGAGCTACGGGCCCGCGGCCAGACTCACCTTTCGCCGCTCCCGGCCAGTCAGTGCCGCCCCTGGACTCGATGCCAAATCCCGGTCAGTCTTCCCTGTAAACACGCCAACAAGGCGCAACAACAACCCCGCTCAATCGCGAGGACGTCCATGCCAACCATTCTCCGCCGCTCTTTTCTTGGCACCAGCCTCGCCGCCACCGCCGCACTGGCCACGGCGCGCGCCCAGCCGAACAGCGCCATACGCGGCCAGCAGGGCAAGACGGCCACGCTGAAACTGGGCTCCTCTCAGGCCACACATGAGGAAAACGCCCACGGCGTCTTCTTCGACAAATTCGTCACCGAACTCGCCGCCAAGACCAACGGCGAGGTCGGCGCTATATTCTACGGAGACAGCCAACTCGGCCCCGAGGACAAGTACACGACGCAAATCAACTTCGGTACGCTCGACATGATGCTCACCGGGTCGGACTGGGCGCCCATCGTCCCCGAACTCGGCGTCATGACGCTGGGCTTCCTCTTTACCTCCATGGAGCAGCAAGGCGCTGTCATGGATGGCAGCGCAGGCCGGCAGCTCAACGACCTATTCAAGCACAAGACCAAGGCCGAAATCCTCGGCTGGGGCTTCAATTTCGGCGGCCGCAACGTGCTCTCCAAGAAGGTCGTTGCGACGCCCGCGGATCTGCACGGCCTCAAGCTCCGCGTGCTGCCCTCCCCCACCTACGTGCAGACCTTCCGACTGCTCGGCGCCGCACCCGTGCCGATGAGCTTCGGCGAGATCTACACCTCACTGCAGACCGGCGTCGTGGACGGGCTCGAGCACGACCCGCCCACCATCCTGCAGTTCAAATTCTACGAGGTCGCCAAGAACCTCGCTCTCACCGAGCACATCTTCGACCCGGTCACCCCCATCATCTCCAACATCTCCCTCGGCCGCCTCACCTCTCCCCAGCAGCAGGCCGTGCGGGAGGCCGCCGCAACCGCCATCCACGACCAGCGTGGCAGGGCCACCAGTGCCGCGGCCGCCGCGCTCGCAACGCTCAAGCAGAACGGCGTGCAGGTTCATACAGTCGACCGCGCGGCGCTCGCCAACGAGGTCAAGCCGCTATGGACCAGCTTCACGGACCAGTACCCGGATACCAAGCCAGTCGTCGAGGCGATCCTGAAAAGCTAGCTCCGCTGGCCGCAGCCGAACGCCTGCTTGCGATCCTCGTCAGCGCGGCGTGTGCGCTGATCCTGCTAGCCGGCGTGCTCGTCGTCTTTGCCGGCGTGATCTGGCGCTACCTGCTGAACGACCCGCTCGAGTGGAGCGACGAGGTGGCACTCGCCGTCCTGATCGCCACCACTTTCCTCGGTGCTGCGCTCACGCTGCAGCGCGGCGAACATCTCGGCATTCTCGTCTTGCGTGCCAGGCTCGGCCCACTTTGGGGCGCACGAGCGGACGGGTTCGCCGCCTGGATCGTCTTCGCCGTCTCCGCCTGCCTCACCTGGGCCGCGATCCCCCTGCTGGACAGCGTGGCCGGGCAGACCACGGTCAGCGGTCTACTACCCGCGAGCATCGATTACTGGCCGATGCTCGTCGGTGCCGGCGCCATGACGGTGTTCGCCCTGTTCCGCCTTGCCCGCCTGCCGGCCGGCGCGGTGCTGCTCTCGGGCGCCGCCGTCGGCGGGGCAACAGCGCTCGCCGCACTGTGGGGTGACCTCGCGCCGGTCTCACCCGGCCCCGGCATCTGGGCGATGCTGGCGGTGGACGCCGCCTGCCTGGCCGCCGCCGTCCCCGTTGCCTTTGCCCTCGCTGCCGGCAGCCTGATCTACATCGCCATCACCGGCATACTGCCCCTCGTGCAGTTCTCCCAGCAGATGCAGGCGGGCGTCGGCAATTTCGTGCTGCTCTCCATTCCGTTCTTCGTGCTCGCCGGGCTGGTTATGAGCGTGAACGGCATGTCCACCCGCCTAATCGCCTTCTTGGACCTGGTGTGCGGCCGGGTCCGCGGCGGGCTCAGCGTGGTGATGGTCGTGGCCATGGCAGTGTTCTCCGGCATCTCCGGTTCCAAGAGTGCCGACGTCGCGGCGATCGGCTCCATCATGCTGCCCGCCATGCGCCGCACGGGCTACGACGAGCAGGACGGCGTGGCGCTGCTCGCCGCCTCCGCGGTGATGGGCGAGACGATCCCGCCCTGCATCAACATGATCATTCTCGGCTACGTCGCGAACGTTTCGATCGGCGGGCTGTTCATCGCCGGGCTGCTGCCGGCCGCGGTGATGGCGGCGGTGCTGATCCTGGTGGCCGTGCTCACCACCCGCCGCGTGCCAGGCCCGGCCGCCCCGCGCCGGACCGCCGCGGCCGTGCTGCGTATCTCCGCCGGCGCGTTCACCGCCTTTCTGCTCGTCTTCATCATCGTGGGGGGTATCGTCGGCGGCATTGCCACGCCGACGGAGGTTTCGTCCGTGGCCGTGCTGTACGCGCTCGTGGTGGGCGGCCTGGCGTTCCGCGAGATGAACTTCCGCTCGTTCGCTGACTTCCTGACCCGCTCCGCATCGCTCTCGGGCATGATCCTGTTCATCATCGCTTCGGCGGAGATGTTGAGCTACCTGCTGACGGTGAACCTCATCCCGCAGGAGATGGCGGCGGCGCTGGCCGGGGTGGGCGCCAGCGCCGGGCCATGGCTGTTCATGTTGATCGCTATCGTCATGCTGGTCGTGATGGGCTCGGTGCTGGAGGGCGCGCCGGCGCTGATCCTGTTCGGCCCCCTGCTGTTCCCCGCCGCGCAGAAGCTCGGCATCCACCCGCTGCATTTTGGCATCGTGCTCATCATCGCCATGGGGATCGGCCTGTTTGCGCCGCCGCTGGGGGTCGGCCTCTATAGCGCCTGCGCCGTCGGCCGGGTCTCGATGGAGAGCGTGGCCCGGCCGATCCTCAAATACCTGGCGGTGCTCGCGGTGGCGCTGCTGCTGATCGCCTTCGTCCCCGCAATCACCCTCGCCTTGCCGCGCTGGCTCGGCGTTTCGTAAACGGAGAATTGGGCTTGACCACCCCCGTCATCTTCCTCGCCCACACGCCCGCGATGCGCCGTAACTACTACGGCGCGGAAGCGCTCGCCGGCCTGCGCGCTCTGGGCGAGGTGCGCCTGCATGATGGCGATGCCCCCCTCGGCCCGGCACAGCTCACTGCAATGGCGGCCGATGCCGCCGTGATCGTAGCGGACCGCATGACGGAGGGGCCAGCCGCGGTGTTCACCGCCCTTCCCCGCCTCTGCGCCTTCGTCCGTGTCGCCGTGGACATTCGCAACGTGGACGTGACTGCCGCCAGCGCCGCCGGCGTGCTCGTCACCCGCGCCGGGCCGGGCTTCGTGGCGTCCGTGGTCGAGCTCGTGCTCGGCCTGGCGATCGACCTCGCCCGCGGCGTTTCCGCCTACGCCGCCGCCTATCACGCGGGCAAACCGCCCCCCGCCACCATGGGCCGCCAGCTTGCCGGCAGCACGCTCGGCATCATCGGCTTTGGCAGCATCGGCCGCCACCTCGCGCCTATTGCCGCGGCACTCGGCATGACCGTCTTGGTGGCGGACCCGCACGTCACCGCGGACGTGCCGTTCGCGCAGGTTCCGCTGGAACAACTCCTCGCGCGATCGGACTTTGTCGTCTGCCTTGCCGTGGCGACCAAGGCCACCGAGAAGCTGATGGATCAGGCGGCCTTCGCCCGAATGCGGGCGGACGCGTTCTTCATCAACGTCTCGCGCGGCGGCTTGGTCGACGAGGCAGCACTCGAGGCCGCGCTGCGCGAGGGTCGCATCGCCGGCGCCGCGCTCGACGTCGGCCGCGCGCCAGACCAGATGCCGAGCCCGGCGCTGGCGGCCCTGCCCAACGTGATCGCCACCCCGCATGTCGGCGGTCTCACGCGCCCGGCAATCGCTGCCCAAGCGCTCGAAACGGTGCGGCAGGTCGAGGCGATCCTTCGCGGCGAGGCGCCGCCCGGCGCGGTGAACACGGATACCTGGACCCGGCGGCCCTGACCAATCAAGGTTAGCCTCTGCGAGAAAGGAAGCACGGCCCATGATCTTGAACCATGTCGCGAACCGTCTGCACACCAGACATTTCGATACCGTCGTCGACATGCTGATCGGCCAGCTCGGGTTCATCGAGCTCCGGCGCACCGAGCGCTCGATTTGGCTCCGGCAGCCCGGCACCAACGTCGACCTTCAATTCAGCCGAAGCGAAACCGCCCATCGCGACACCGACAAACTCCGATCTCAGGTGTCGTTCCTGAGCACAACGCCTGAAGCCGCCCTGCAAGATCTTGCTGCGTGGGCAAACGCGCGAGGTCTTGCTGCTACGGTCGGCAGTTACTCCAATCGAGAGTTCTATCTGGACGCGCCAGACGCATTCGTGGATTTCGTCATCGAGGCGATGCTGCCCGAGCTTGCGGATTACGGCATCGAGGCCTGAACAACTTGCCTAGGCGCAACACAGCGTGTCGCCGCGTAACGGCGTTGCTCCACCACGCCCAAGCGCCATGCCCATGCAGGTTACGCTACGTGACCGCGCTCGTGGGGAGCGCGCGGGCTCCGGCAGAAAGAGTAGCGACCGGAGTTATTTGCTCTCGTCGTTGATAGGTGCAGCACATATTCCGGCCAAACTGCTTGGCCTGATACAGCGCAACGTCTGCAGCCTTCAGTAATCCATCAAGATCATCGATACCTTGACCCATGCTCACGCACCCTATGCTTACGGTGACATGGATCAACGCGTGGTCGAATGCCACCAGTTCGTCGTCGACGGCATGGCAAATCCGCTCGGCAACCTCGAGGGCTCCGGTGATGTCTGTTCCAGGGAGCAGGATGACGAACTCCTCGCCGCCGTATCTCGCAAGAATATCGATCGAGCGCAGGATCGGCTGCATCCGGGCAACAACCGCCTGCAGCACAAAGTCCCCGCCGGGGTGACCCATGGTGTCGTTGATGCGTTTGAAGTTGTCCGCATCGATCATGAGAACCGATACAGGACGGGCACAGCGCTGCGATGCTGCGATCTCCGCCGCAGCTGCTTCGAAGAAGCGAACGCGGTTTGCGGCGCCCGTGAGGTGGTCGGTGGTCAGCAGACGGCGGAGCTCATCGGTTGTCATCTTCCGTTCAGTCACGTCCCGCAGGATTACGGAGAAGCCCGAAATCGCGCCGACGTCACCCTGCTCAAGGGCTGTGATCAGGATCTGGCACCAGAAACTCTCGCCGTCGCGAGTCAGGCAGCGGTCCTCATGCAGATGCCATCCCTCACGGCGGGCGCAGTTGAGATAATCTACCGTCTGACCACGGATCTGTTCGCCGCCAGGACGGAATATGTCGAGCGGCTGGCCCACTACATCGGATGCAGTTAACCCGGTTTGCCTTACTCCGGAGGGATTCCAGCTGTTGATCAGCCCTGTGTCGTCGAGTGAGAAACAGGCGAAATCATTGACGTTGCTGAAAATCGCGGCCATCCACGAATCGGCTTCGTGCAACTGACGCTCCTTCGCAGCCATTATCGATATGTCATCCAGCATCACCATGATGCAGTTGGCTGAGGTTTTTAGCATGGTGCAGGTCAGAATGCGCAGTTGGCCAGCATACGTGCCGACAAACAGGCGGCGGTTGTCGCAGATGCGGCCGCTCAGCTGCTGATAAGACGCGACCATGTTGCGCAAATCGGGCGCACATCGTTCCAGCACATCGAAGAGGTTTTGGATCACTCCGTCGGGACGGATCGGCATCAGGAGTTGTGCCGCCATTGGATTCAGCATCTGGACCACACCCTGGCCGTCAATCTGCAAAATTCCGACAGGACACATGTAGAAGAAGGCAAGCAGCGGCTCTTCGTCAGATTCGATCGACTGTGAGGCTTGCTCGACCGCGTACTTCACGGCATCAGCGCTGAACGAGGACATACGAGCGCGCAACGCCCGGTTTCTGGAGTAGCCGAAGCGTCACCGGCGTGGGACGCATACGCAGAGTAAGAACGTAAGGGAGGGTGGCGTCGAGCACTGCTTCATCTGCAAAGCGTTGCGCAACCATGAAGTTATTCATGCAGACCCCGACCTCGGAAAAGAAGTTTCGCCCGATGACCCGCGACGTCGACAAGCCAGCGAGCTTCGCTTCCGTGGCATTGTAGACGTCGACGTTACCCTCTGCGGTCAAGCCGATGATGCCGAATGGCAGCTGATCCAGCCAATCCAGCGGACCTGCCTCCAGCTGTTCAATCGTAATCTGGTCGACGCTTGGTATCGATGGCATCGGAGATCCTGGAAGGGTTCGCCAATGTCATACCCAATAGAGGTTAATCAAATACTCTGACGCACAGGTTCCGTCAGTCACCTGCGGGAGGCCCGAAACCGAGACCCTGGTCGTGGCTGCGGGCCACGTCAGATGGATACCGCCGGCACTAATGGCATGCCAGGTAGACGTTCGGTCTCGGAAAAGGCTGGAGCTTGTCTCGGATAAATACACCGGAGTTTAACACTTTGTTGCTAGATTGTGCGCAATCACTAGGCGAGCCGCATGTCCACTCCTTTTGCCGAACGCCAGGCTGCCCTTGGTGCTGCAGCGAGTGGATAGTATGTGCGCGGAGATCATGGAGGTGCTTTCTCGACTGGTCGGCTCAGGCGCCGTCGCGGGCGAGATCGGTCGCGGCCGCTATGGCGTGGTTGCGAAGACGGCGCCGGGTCTCGGTACCGTTGCGCTCGAGCTTGAGGCTTTGCTACGCACCAATCCCGTCACCGCACCCACCCCGGCACAAAGCGACGATCCGGCTCTGGCGCGGGATGGGCTGACTGGGGCACAGACAGCCAGCGCCCTGCGCTTGGCACTCGCCCGGTTCGCCGACGGTCGCACCCGGGCTACGGACGATGCCAGCTTCAGCCACGGCCTGGGCGAGTTCATCGCCAGCACCCAGATCAGCGCCCGCAATGTGCGCACGACACTGGCCGAGAACCACTTCCGCCTGGCATTCCAGCCGATCGTCAATCTCGACACGCAGGAGGTCCACCATTACGAGGCGCTGATCCGGCCGACGATCACGCCGGGCAGCGCGATCCAGAGTACGCAGGATTTTGTTACCTTCGCCGAGGCGGTCGGCTTGTCCGAAGAGCTGGATTGGGCGGTGATGCAACAGGCCGTCGCGGCGCTGCGCGGCTCCCCGAATACAAAGGTCGCCGTCAACGTCTCCGGCCTGTCGATGCAGAGCCCGGCGTTCTGCGACCGCATCACCAGGCTGCTGGCCAAACAGCCGGTGCCGGGCCGTATCCTGGTGGAGCTGACTGAGACCGCCGACATACACAACGTGGCCAGCGCGTCGGCCACGATCGACCGGTTGCGGGCGATGCAGGTCCAGATTTGTATCGACGATTTTGGTGCCGGCGCGGCCGCGTTCCGCTATCTGCGGGAATTCCGAAGCGATTACGTGAAGCTGGACGGCGCCTATGTCCGCGGCGCGCTGCACAATGCGCGCGAACACGGCTTCCTGCTGAATATGATCGAGCTGGCAAATTTCGTCGGCGCCAAAGTCATTGCCGAGATGATCGAGCAGGAAGACCAGGCGCAGATGATGCGGGACCTGGGCGTCGAGTATGGGCAGGGCTGGCTATTCGGCAGACCGGGCGCGCTGCCCGGAAGCCTTGAGCACGACAACGCCGGTCGAGGTGACGATTGAGACTCACAGGGGTGGCCTGGAGATTCGCGATTGCGACGCCCGCAACTCGCCCTGGGCCGGCACCTTATAGACGGCATGCAACCTTTCCCGCGCCGTGCATTGCTGGCGTCCCTGGCTCTGCCGGCCCTGCAAGGCTGTGCCGCGCCACTGCCGCCGTTGCCATTCAACGCCACCAGCCCGGAAGCGCAGGCGCTGCTGCAAGCCAGCGCGGCGGCACACGGCGCGGACGCCTTTGCGATGCTCACAGATGTGAGCGTGAGCTACGACGGCCAATGGCGCGCGCTAGTGAACACCTTGCAGCCGGCCTTGGTCGATGCCGGCTTCCGCGGCCGCTCGGACGAGCGATTGTTGCCGCGAGGCCGCCTTGTCGCGCAGTCGTACACAGGGCCGAAGGGACGCAAGCAGGTCGTCCGCCGCACCGCCGCCCACGGCGATGGCGACGTGCGCCTCTGGCTCAATGGTCAGGAGACGCATGATGCCGAGCGTTGTGATGCGGCCGCCCTGGTGGCCGACGGCTACGACCTGTTCTTGTGCGGCCCGATGCTGCTGGCGGGAGCCTGGATGACCGACCGCTCGCTGGTAATGCAAGTGACGCCCCGGCAACGGATCACGGTGGGAGGCCAAGATCACGAGTGCGACGTGCTGAGGCTTAGCTCCGCGCCAGGACTGGGGTTGTCTCGCTCCGACCAGCTCGCCGTTTTCATCGATCGCGAGGAGCGGCTGATGCGCCGAGTGCGCTTCACCCTGGACGGGTTGGAGGCTACTCGCGGTGCCGTCGCAGAGGTCGATACTTGGGCGCACGTGATGCTGCAGGGTGTACGCTGGCCGACTCAGTTCCACGAACGCCTACTTCGCCCGGCGCCCCTGCCAGTGCACGATTGGCACATGACAGGGCTCGACGTGAACCGAGGCTTCGCACTGAGCGACATAAGCACGGCCGAGTTCACGGGTGGCGCGGCGGCCCCGGCCATGCCTTTGGCGTAGTCGCAGCCCCGAGCATGTCTGGTGAGGTCGAAGCAGCCCTGACCGAACATTGGATTGTACAGCGCAACGCTGTCGCCGGCACCAGCGGCCCGGTCACGCGTTAGCCTCCAAAAGGAGTGCACATCATGGCGCAGAGCGAGATCGAACACCGGCGGTTGGGCCAAAGCGAGTTGACCGTATCACCCGTTGGGCTCGGCTGTATGTCGCTGTCCGGCGTTTATGGTGTGGCAGAAGACCCGGTTTCCGAACGCCTGATCCAGCACGCCCTGGATCTTGGCGTGAACCACCTCGACAGCTCGGACATGTATGGCTGGGGCCATAACGAGGGCGTTGTCGGGCGGGCCATCCAGGGGCGACGCGACGAGGTAATGCTGGCGAGCAAGTTCGGCCAAGTCCAGCGCGAGGGCGGCGCGAATGGCGTCGATGGGCGGCCGGATTACGTGGCGCAGGCGTGCGACGCCAGTTTGCGCCGCCTCGGCGTCGACGTGATCGACCTGTATTATCAGCACCGGGTCGACCCGTCGGTCCCGATCGAGGACACCGTCGGCGCGATGGCGACGCTCGTGCAGCAGGGCAAGGTGCGATTTCTGGGCCTGTCCGAAGCCCGCCCGGACACGATCCGCCGGGCCCATGCCGTGCACCCGATCACGGCGGTGCAGACGGAATACTCCATCCTCTACCGTGCCGAAGCCGAAGAGACGCGGCAGACGACGCGCGATCTCGGCATCAGCTTCGTCGCCTATTCGCCGCTCGGCCGCGGACTGCTGGCGGGGGCGATCCGCAGCGCCACCGACATCGATGGCCGGCGCGCGGCCCATCCCCGCTTCCAGGGCGAGAACTTCACCCGCAATCGCGAACTCGCCGGCGCGATCGAGGCACTTGCGGGGGAAAAGGGCTGCACGCCGGCGCAGCTCACGCTGGCGTGGTTGCTGGCGCAGGGGGATGACGTCGTGACCATTCCGGGCACTCGCCACGCCGCTCGGCTGGAAGAGAATCTCGGTGCTCTCGCCGTGACGCTCTCGCCGGAGGAGGTTGCAAGCCTCAGCAGCGCCATTCCGGCCGACGCCGCTGCCGGGTCGCGCTACCCGGACGCCGGCATGCGAGCGGTCTACCTCTAGCCATGCCAGCACTCACCATGCCAGGCTCGACCACCCAGCCTCTCGCCGAGGGCAAGATCCTGCTCGACATCGCCGACGGGATCGGCACCATCACGTTCAATAACCCCGAGAAGCGCAACGCGATGTCGCTCGCGATGTGGGAGGCGCTGGGGGACGCCTTGGCTGTCCTGCGGTATAACCCGGCGGTTCACGTCGTGGTGCTGATGGGCGCGGGGGGCAAGGCGTTCGTCTCGGGCGCGGACATCAGCCAGTTCGAAAAAGAGCGCCACGACGCGGCATCGGCCGAAGTCTACGCAGGGCGCAGCAACGCGGGCCGGGAGGCGTTGGCGGCGTTCCCGAAGCCAACGATCGCTTGCATCACCGGGTTCTGCATCGGCGGCGGGCTGCAGCTTGCCATGTTGGCCGACATGCGGTTCGCAGCAGAGGGCAGCCAGTTTGGCATCCCGGCGGCCAAGCTCGGCCTCGCCTATGGTTATGACGGGCTGCGCAACCTGGTCTCCCTCGTAGGACCATCCTGGGCCAGGTTTCTGATGTTTACCGGAATGCGGATCGATGCCGCCGAAGCCCTTCGCATCGGCCTGATCGAGCGGGTTTATCTGGCCAGCGAAGTCATGAACGCCACACTGACGGTGGCCCGTACGATTGCGGAGAACGCCCCGCTTGCGGTGCAGGCCGCGCGACTGACGATTGGCGAACTGCTGAAAGACCCGGACCAGCGCGACATGGCGGGCATCAAGCAGATCAGCACCGCCTGCATGAACAGCGCCGATTTCCGCGAGGGCAGGCAGGCTTTCATGGAGAAGCGCGCCCCTCGTTTCACCGGCCGGTAGCGCCTAGGGAGCAGCGGGCGGCGCGACCTCGGCAGATCTCTGACCGGATGCGGCAAGTGCGTTGGCCACGAACCCGGAGGATTTCATTGCCTCCACAAACCGGACGAGCGTGGGCAGTCCGGCGGCGTGCGACTTAGGAAGGCCCATCGCCTGCTCGATCTCCTCGAAGTGGCCCGGCAACAGCCGCATGGACGGGTTTGCCGCGACCAACTCGGCCAATGGCGCCCGTACACCCGCCAGAACGCCCGCCTGTCCGGCATTGAACGCCGCGATTGCAGCCGCGGTATCTTTCGCCCGAAGCAGCGTGGCGTGCTGCAGCGCGCGGGACAAGTATAGGTCGTAGGCGCTGCCTTGCGCGACGGCGATCCGCACGCCGGGCGCGTCCACGGCCTCGGTCGCCTGCAAGGCCGAGGCCTTCGGCACGACGTAGCTGCCTTCGATCACCACATAGGGCGGGGTGAAGTCGATGCCGGTTGCTCGCTGCGGGTCGATGGCCAGGAATGCGACATCCCAACGATCGTCCGCGACCGCCTTGGGCACCTCGCCTGCCTCGTGGAAGATCACGAACTGCACCGGAACCCCAAGTTGCTTGGCGAGGGCGCGGGCCAGTTCGGCCGAGACGCCTTTCGGATCGGCCTCGGAGGTGCCGCGCTGGGCGAGCACCGGGTTGCCGTAGTTGATCGCAGCCCGTAGCACGCCGCCTGGTGCGAGGTCCTTCGCCGCATCGGTCTGCGCGCCAGCCGACGTTGTAAGCGTCAGCAACAGGGCGAGGCCGTATCCCAGCCGCATCACAGGTTGGCCTGCCAAGCGATCGGCACCAGGCGGTAGCCGGTCGACACCTTTTCGACGTGGCCGAGGGACGGGAAGGCGAAATGGTAGCCCACCACCAGCATGTGGTCGCTCGCGGCCTGGTCGTAGACGGCATGGCGGGTCTTCGCCGCCTGCTCCGGGTCGTGGTCGTACATCACGTGCCAATCCGGATTGCGCAGGAAGAACTCCGGAATGTTCGTGACGTCGGATTGCACGAGCAGGCTTTTGGCCCCGGAGGAAACAGCGAACGCCGTGTGGCCCGGCGTATGCCCCGGTGCGGCAATCGCCGTGATGCCGGGGGCGACTTCGGTGTTCCAGCGATAGCGGCCGATCCGCTCGTCCAGGCCTGTCAGCACCTTGCGATTATTGGCGAAATACGCCTTCGTCACCGGGTCGTTGGCCTGAGCCATATTGGTGTCGCTCATCCAGAATGCCCAATCCACCTCGGGGGCAACGATGGTCGCGTTCGGGAAGGCGATGGTGCCGTCCGTGCGGCGCAGCCCATTGGTATGGTCGGGGTGCAGATGTGATAGCAGGACGATGTCGATCTGCTCGGGCGTGACCCCAGCAGCCTGCAGATTGGCGAACAGCTGCCCGATCCCTGCCCCGCCCGTCGGCCCGTTGCCAGTATCGATCAGGACCAGCTTGCCGCCGGTGTTGATCAACGTGGGATTGAACGGAACCGTGACGTCGCCGGCCGGCATGTAGGCGTCGGACGCGGCGACGATCGCCTGGTCGTGCGGAACGTTGGTGACGAATTGCGCCGGCATGGGAAAGCTACGCTCCCCGTCATGCAACACCGTAACCTGAGCGTCACCGAGCTGGAATCGGTAATAGCCGGGCGCCTGTGCCGGCGCGATCGGCGCGGCCGCCTGGCTCGTATGGGGCGCAAGCAGCGCTACGGCGCCACCTGCTGCGGCAGCTGACAGGATTGTCCTTCGGCTGGTTCGCACAGCATTTCACCCCTTGTTGTTCCAGCCGATTATAGGCGCGTGCCACTGCGCTACAATCCCGCACCGGCCCGCTCCTCTCTGTCCCCGATGGCGGCGAGGTAGGCCTGCTTGCTGGGCTGCACGTGGTCGACGCAGAGCTGGGCCAACGCCCATCGGTCCGACTCGCCGAGCAGCTCGATCATGATGCCGTGCTGCCGTTCGGAATTCCGGAAAGCCTGTTTGTCTGCCAGGGACTTCGCCCGCATTGGCAGTGACAGGTTCATATAGTCGCGGATGGAATGCACCAGATAGCGGTTGCCGCAGGCACCTAACAGCGTGAGGTGGAACCTATCGTTGGCCACATGCACCGCCCGCAAATTGCCCTGCTGCTGCGAGCGGCGGTACTGTTCGTTGAGCGCCTGTAGCTGTGCCGCAAGCCCCGGTGGCGGCGGGAACGGCACCATGAGGGCGGCCTGCCGCTGCAGGAACTCACGCACCTGATAGATCTCCAACACCTCGTCCGCCGCGTAATGCCGGACGGTCGCACCGACGTTGCGTTCGCGCAGCACGATGCCCGTCCGCTCCAGCTCCAGCAGCGATTGGCGGATGAAGTGGCGGGTGACGCCGAAGCGCGCCATCAAACCGTCTTCCGTCAGGCGGGTCCCAGGGGCGAGGATGCCGAAGATGATGTCGTCCTCGATGGCGGTGACCACCGCCCCGTCGTTGGGGTCGGTCACGACCGCACGAGCGCCTGGGGCTGCCAGCTCTCTGGACGCGACATTGCGGTTCTCCCGTCATGTTATTGTTCTGACTCAGCCGGCGCCGTCGTGACGTTGTCAATAATCGACCGGCTTGTTACAGCAGGTCCCAAGATGGCGTCGAGGTAAGCCGATCGGACGTCGACAACCGGAGGATCAACGGCATGGCCACGGGTATGCGCAAAGGCCTGACCAGCTACGGCGACGACGGGTTCAGCCTGTTCTTGCGTCGGGCGTTCATCAAGGCGATGGGGTATTCGGACGACGCCCTGTCCCGCCCGATCGTGGGCATCGTCGACACCTCCAGCGCCTACAACGCCTGCCACGCCAACGTGCCGCAACTGGTCGAGGCGGCCAAGCGCGGCGTCATGCTGGCCGGCGGCCTCCCGATGCCGTTCCCCACCGTGTCGATCCACGAGAGCTTCGCGCACCCGACCAGCATGTTCCTGCGCAACCTCCAATCCATGGACACGGAGGAGATGTGTCGGGCGCAGCCGATGGACGCCGTCGTGATGATTGGAGGTTGCGACAAAACGGTGCCGGCGCAGCTGATGGCGGCCGCCAGCCTGGACATCCCCGTGGTGCAACTGGTCACCGGGCCGATGCTGGTGGGGCACTACAAGGGCGAGGTGCTGGGCGCCTGTACCGACTGCCGCCGATTCTGGGCGCGCCACCGCGCCGGCGAGTTCACCGAGGCCGAGATGGACGCGATCAACGGCCGTCTGGCGCCGACGCCGGGCACGTGCATGGTGATGGGGACCGCCTCCACCATGGCCTGCATCGCCGAGGCTTTGGGCATGGCCCTGCCCGGTTCCGCCGCAATCCCCGCGACCCATGGTGACCGCTTCCGCTGTGCCGAGGACTCCGGCGCCGCCGCGGTTGCCGCGATCGGCCAGCCTGGGCGCCTGCCGAAGGACATCATGACCCCGGCGGCATTCCGCAATGCCCAGGTGGTGCTGCAGGCCATTGGTGGCTCGACCAACGGGCTGGTGCATTTGGCCGCGATCGCCGGGCGGCTGGGCATCAAGCTCGACGGCGGCGCATTCGACCGGATGGGCGCGGATGTCCCGGTGCTGATCGACCTGAAGCCGACCGGTGACCACTACATGGAACATTTCCACTGGTCCGGGGGCATGCCCAAGCTGATGAAGGAGCTTGGATCCCTATTGGACACCACCGCGCGCACCATCACCGGCGGAACGCTGGCAGACGCTGTGGCCGGGGCGGAGGATGTGCCTAATCAGACCGTTATTCGATCGAAGGACAATCCTATCTTTCCCACCGGCGGCATGGCTGTGCTGGGCGGCAATTTGGCACCGGGCACCGCCGTCATTAAATTCGGCGCCGCGACTCCGGCGCTGCTGCAGCATACCGGGCGCGCCATGGTGTTCGACGGCGTGGACGACATGGCGCGCCGCATCGACGACCCGGCGTTGGACGTCAACGCCGACGACGTGCTGGTGCTACGCTACGCCGGCCCGAAGGGTGCACCGGGCATGCCGGAAGCCGGCTACCTGCCGATCCCCAAAAAGCTGGCCCGCGCGGGCGTGAAGGACATGGTGCGCATTTCGGACGCCCGCATGAGCGGCACGGCGTTCGGTACCATCGTGTTGCATATCGTGCCGGAGGCGTGCCTCGGCGGACCGTTGGCGCTGGTGCGAACCGGCGACATGATCAAGCTGGACGTCGCGGGACGCCGGATCGACTTGCTGGTGGACGAGGCCGAACTCGCCCGACGGCGCGAGGCATGGATTGCGCCGCCGGCACCGCCCGGCGCGGATCGGGGTTACCTGAAGCTGTATTTGGACAGTGTGCTGCAGGCCGACGAAGGATGCGATTTCAGCTTCCTGGTACCGCAGGCTAAATAGGCTGCAGGTCCGCCCGGGGGTCGGTACGGGCGACCCGGCGCAGGAGAAACTCCACCTCCGCCTTCGCCGCGGCACTCATTCCCACAGACGGCGAGCGCTGCACGTCCGAGCGGATAATCCCGCGCCGCGCCATCACGTATTTCCGCACGGCAAGCCCAACCACGGGCTGCTGCTCGTACCGCAGCAGCGGCAGATGCGCGTCGAACAAATCGTGCGCCGCGTCACGCTCCCCGGCCTTGCTCATCCGCACCACGTCCACGAGCACGTCCGGGAAGGCGTAGCCCGTCATCGCCCCGTCCGATCCGCGCTCCACTTCAAAATCCAGGAACAGCCCGCCATTGCCGCACAGAATGCTGACGTGCCGCATGGTGCCCTCCGCCTCCCATTTGCGCAGGGTGGAGATCTTCTCCAGGCCGGGCCAGTCCTCGTGCTTCAGCATCACGCACGACGGGTTGTCCTGCACGATGCGCCGGATCACGCCGGGCGTCATGACCACCGTGAAGTTGAGCGGGAAGTCCTGGATGACGAACGGTACGTCGGCTCCGATCGCCTCGACTGCCTGACGGTAATACGTGACGATCTGGTCGTCGGTGCGCAGCGTGTTGGGCGGCGCGATCATCACGCCCGCGGCGCCCGCATCCATCGCGGCCGACGCCAGCCCGCGCATCGCCGCAAAGCCCGGCGCGGACACGCCCACGATGACGGGCAGGTTGGGCGCGCGCTTGATGAAACGAGTAGCGATGGCGACTGCCTCCTCGCCATCCAGCTTCGGCGCCTCACCCATGACGCCCAACACCGTCATGCCCGTGCTGCCGCATGCGACGTAGAAATCGGTCATCGCATCGATCGAAGCCATGTCGACTCGGCCATCCGCCTCGAACGGCGTCGGAGCGATCGGGTAAACCCCCGCGGCAGATGCGTCGAGCTTCATGGTGTTCTCCGTTATTCTATGCGCGAGGCCGGCCGAAGCGGCTGAGCCAGCCGAGCCCATCAATGGTGTTGCCGGCGGGCGTGTATTCGCAGCCGATCCAGCCAGCGTAGCCGAGCTTCTCGATGAGGGCGAACATATGCTCCCACGCGATCTCACCCGTGCCCGGCTCGTGCCGCCCGGGAGAGTCGGCGACCTGGATATGGCCGATGATCGGCATCAACGCCTGCATCCGGCGGCTGATGCTGCCTTGCTCGACCTGGCAGTGATAGATGTCGAATTGCAGCCCGACCTTGTCCGGCCCCACCGCCTCGACCACCGCCGCACCTTCCTCCTGCGTGCGAAGCAGGAAGCCGGGAATGTCGATGTGGTTGATCGGCTCCAGCACCAGGCGGATCCCGGCGGCGCTGGCGAGGTCCGCCGCCCATACGACATTGGCGAGGTAGGTGGCCCAGCCGCGGTCCCGGCTGACGTTGCTGGGCAGGATGCCGGCCTGCAGGTGAACCAGGTTGCAACCGAGCCCGTTCGCGTAATCCAGGCTCTTCCGCAGATCGTCCCGGAACGCGTCGCGGCGGTCTGGCATGCATGCGATGCCGGATTGCTCGCCACGCGCCTTGTCGCCGGCCGGCGTGTTGATCAGCACCATCCGCAATCCACAATCGCGCAGCCGTGCCGCCAAAGTTGCGACCGGCTGCTCGTACGGCGTTGGGTATTCCACGGCGGTGAACCCGGCCTGCGCCGCCGCATCGAAGCGGTCGAGCAACGGGACTTCGGTGAACAGCCATTTCAGGTTGGCGGAGAACTTCAACATGGCGTCAGTCGCGCGCCGGGTCGAGCCGCGTGGCGTCGTAGGCGGCGAACGCGGCGTCCGTTATCAGGGAGGCCACGAATTGCTCCGCAGCGTCATGATGCGCCGAACCGGCCATCACGGCGGCGGCAAAGGTCGTCACCTTCTGCACGGCATCCGGCAGTGGTCCCACGATCTCGATGCCGGGTACCACCGCGAGTTCGCTCAGCTGTTGAATCGCGATGTCGGCCTCGCCGGTTACCAACTTCTCGGCCGTGAACCCGGCGGGGATGATGGTGGCGCGGGCATTCACCGCGTCCGCAATCCCGATCCGCTGCAGCATGGGCGCGAAATGCACGCCGCTTTGCCCGCCACGGGAATAACAGACCGAGCGCGCCCCGGTCATCGCACGCTTGAATGACTCCAGGTCGGAGATGTCCGGATGCGGGGCGCCGCCCGCCACCGCCACGCCGATGCGCGAGCGCAGCACGATGCGCTTGGTGCCGGCCTCGACCTTGCCCTGCGCAATCAGTTCGTCCACTGAGTCGGCGACGATCAGCACGGCATCTGCCGTGGCACCCTCGGCAAGCTTGGTCATGATGACGGTGGTCGGCGCCCAATCGATGTCGAGCTTGTAGCCGGAGCTCGCTTCGAACGCCGGCACCAGCGAGGCGTCGAATGCACCCTTCACGACCAGCGCGCATTTCAGGTGCAGGATCTTATCGGCAGGAACTGTACTCATCGCTGTGGTGCTTCCTACGATTGCGTCAAACGGGATACGGCATGCGCCGCAGCAGATCTGGGGTCAGCTCCGACAGCCGGTTCACCCCGACCAGCGCCATGTCCCGCTCGACCTCTTCCTTGAGGATGCGTGCGGCATGCAAGACGCCTGGCGTACCACCGATCGCGGCAGCGAACAGGAATGGCCGCCCGAGGAACACGAAATCCGCCCCGAGCGCCAGCGCCTTCAGCACATCCGTGCCCCTGCGAACACCGCTATCGATGATCACCGCCATGTCGCCCTTTTGTGCCGCAATCTCCGGCAGCACTTCGAGCGGCGGGACGTCGTAGTCGAGCTGGCGGCCACCATGGGTGGACAGGATCACGCCCTGCACGCCGCACTCCCGTGCGATCGCCACGTCGGCCGGCGAGGTCAAACCCTTTACCAGCAGTGTGCCTTTCCAGCGGCGGCGGATCGCGCGCAGATTGTCCCACGACAGCTTGTCGCGCGCGGTGGTATTGCGCAGCGCGTTGCGCGACAGCATGGGCGGGCCACGGTCCGCCTCCATATTCTCGAAATGCGGTTGGCCATGACGGTAGAAGGTTTGCGCCACAGTGCCGAGTAGCCAGGCCGGGTGGGTTGCGCTCTGCCATGCGACCTTGGGTGTCACGCGCATCGGCATGCTGAAGCCGCTGCGAGTGTTGTGCTCGCGATTGCCCAGCACCGGCGTGTCGGCAGTGACGACGAGCGTACCGAACCCGGTCCGCGCTAGCCTGTCCACTAGGCGGTCGATGCGGGTCTGATCACCGGGCAGGTAGGCCTGGAACCAGGCATCGGGGTTCTCGTCGTGAACGTCCTCAAGCTTGATGAGGGAAGACGCGCTCAGGATCATCGGCATTTGCATCTGCCGGGCGGCTGCGGCCAAGCGGAGATCGCCACGATAAGCGACGAACGCCGCCCCGCCAAGCGGTGCGATGCCGAACGGGACAGCGTAGGTTTTACCGAACAGGGTCGTCCCGGCGGTGCGCGCGGAGGTGTCCACCATCCGGCGCGGTAGAAAGGCCCAACGCGTATAGGCCGCGCGGTTCGCCCGCAACGCGGTCGACGTTTCCACGGCTCCGGCCACGTATTGATACACCATAGGCGGCAAGTGCCGCTTGGCGTGGCGCTCGAAATCATCGAGGGCGAGCAGGTCGCGGAAGCGATATGGCGTCGCATCCACGCTGCGCTGCACGCTGGTGACCAAGGCTTGCGGAGAGGTGATGCCGGGCGCCGCGCTATCGGCGAGAGCTATGTCGGTTTTGGTATCGACCATCGGGGTGGCGAACTGTGCGGGGGCCGCACGCTGCACGTCGAGCAGTTGTTTCTCGTCGGCCATTTCCGCGCCCTTCCCGTCCCATCGACACCCGAGCGAGCACCGAGGAACAAGCAAATTATCTGAAAGCGCTTGCAAAGACCATAGGCTCGCCGGATGGTCAACTGAATTCCCCGCCACTGCCGGCGCGTGTAAGGCAGGGGACGGGCGGCAAGGAACAATGGTGGATCTAGTCTCCGGAAAAAGCACGCACGGGTTGAACGGACGCTTTCCGACGGCACAGGATGTGGCGCTGCGGGCGGGTGTGTCCGCCGCAACCGTCTCACGGGTGTTGAACGGCAGCACCGCTGTACGGCCCGACAAGCGCGATGCGGTGCTGAAGGCGGCGAAAGCGCTCGGCTTCGTGGCGAACGGGGCGGCCCGCGCCTTGTCGCTCCGCCGGTTCATGGCGGTGGGCGCCGTCGTTCCCAATATCGAGAACGAAGGTTTCCTCGGCGCCTTGGCAACCTTCCAGGACCGCATCCGCCAGGTTGGCTACACGCTGGTGGTGACCAACGCCGGCTACGAACTGGACCGCGAACTGCTCGAGGCCACGTTCCTGCTCGAGCGAGGCATCGACGGCCTCCTGCTGGTGGGCGACATTCACCGGCCCGACTTGCTGGCTCGCATCGCCCGGCAGGCCGTGCCCACCGTGCAGACCTTCACATTGTCGCAAACCCGTGCCTGCGTGGGCTTCGACAACGCGGCCGCGATGGCGCGGGCGACGAACTACCTGCTCGATCTGGGGCATCGCCGCTTCGGCGTCATCACCGGTACCCGCCACGACAACGACCGCAGCACAGCCCGGGTCGCCGGCATCGTCAACACGCTGGCGGCCCGTTCGCTCGTGATCCGGGCGGAGCACGACATCCAGGTTTCGCACGGCATCCGCGACGGCCGGGACGCGCTGCGCCACATTTTGTCGGCCAGTGGCGAGCCACCCACCGCGATCCTGTGCGGCACCGACCAGCTTGCCTTCGGGGCCATGATCGAAGCCGAGGCGCGCGGGCTCGTCGTCCCCCGCGATCTGTCGTTGGTCGGTTTCAACGATGCCGACTATGCCGCCTTCCTGCGCCCAAGCCTGACCACAGTGCGGATGCAATCGGCCGCGATCGGTCTCGCCGCCGCCGACCATTTGCTGGCTCGGATGGCCGGCCTGCCCGCCATGCGGGTGACGGAACTGGACGCCGAGTTGATCATCCGGGGCAGCACGGCGCCCCCGCCGTGACACCAAGTTGACGGCGGCGGCCATGCATCTATGCTGCCTGAAAGCGCTTGCAGAAAGCGGCAGCAACGAGGACCCACCATGGCGCCCAGGATCGTGCTTCTCCATGCCACCCCGGTCGCCATGCAGCCGATCCAGGCGGCTTTCAAGGAACGGTGGCCGGAAGCGGAAACGGTCAACCTGCTCGATGACGGGCTGTCGATCGATCGCGCGCGCGAGACGGATTTGTCCGAGGCGCTAATCCAGCGCTTTGTCGATTTCGGCGTCTACGGCAAGAACATGGGTGCGGACGGAATCCTGGTCACCTGCTCCGCCTTCGGCCCGGCAATCGACCGGCTGATCGCGACGCTGCCGATCCCGGTGCTCAAGCCGAACGAGGCGATGTTCCGCGCCGCGTTGGAGCAAGGCGAGCGCATCGGCATGCTCGCGACCTTTGCCCCGTCGGTCAGCACCATGACCGACGAGTTCGACGAGTTCGTGGCCGAGACGGGTAAACCGGCGCAGTTAACCACCGTGCTGGTCGCGGACGCGATCGATCGGATCAAGGGCGGCGACGTGGAGACGCACAACCGTCTGGTTGCGGCTCGCGCGCCGGAGTTGGCCGGATACGACGCGATCATGCTCGCGCATTTCTCCACCTCCCGCGCGGCTGAAGCCGTCCGCAAGGCCGTCACTGTCCCCGTCATGACCGCGCCGCACGCGGCCGTCGATCGCATGCGAATTCTAGTAGAAGGCCGCGCTGGCGCGGGTGTTTGACAATGCTGCTCGGCGTCATCGCGGACGACTTCACGGGCGCTAGCGATATCGCCAATACCCTGGTCAAGGGCCTGGAGGGCGAGGGCGGGCTGCGCACGGCGCAGTATCTCGGCGTGCCGGACGGCCCCGCTGCACCGGGCATCGAGGCTGGCGTCGTGTCCCTGAAAAGCCGCTCCAACCCGCCTGCCGAGGCGGTGGCGCAATCCTTGGCGGCGTTGGCGTGGTTGCGCGCCCAGGGTGCCCGGCAAATCGTTTTCAAATACTGCTCGACGTTCGATTCCACCCCGCAAGGCAATATCGGCCCGGTCGGCGAAGCGCTCGCCGACGCGTTGGGCGCGACCGGCGTCGTGGTGTGTCCGGCGTTCCCAGGGGCGGGGCGGACGATCTATCAGGGGCACCTCTTCGTCGCCGACCACCTGCTGAATGAGTCCGGAATGGAGAAGCACCCGCTCACGCCAATGACCGATCCGGACATTCGCCGGGTGCTCCGGGCCCAGGTCAGTTCGTCCGTCGGACACGTGCCCCACCCCGTCGTGGCGGCCGGGCACGAGGCCGTGACGCGCGCGCTGAACGAGGCCGGGTCGCGCGGCGAGACCTTCGTCGTCACCGACGCGATCGATAACGAGGACCTGACCACACTGGGTCGGGCGGTCGCGTCAGCGGCGCTGGTCACCGGCGGATCCGGCATCGCGCGCGCCCTGCCACACAATTTCATCGCGGCCGGCGAGGCAGCGGGCGGAGTGGCCTCGGTGCCGGCCGTGACCGGGCCGGAGGTGATCCTCGCCGGCAGTTGTTCGCGCGCGACCCGTGGGCAGATCGAATACCACGCTCGGCACCATCCTGTACGGCTGGTCTCGGTGGACGCAGTCATGGCCGGTCAGCCATTGCATGACGAACTGGTCGGGTTCGTGTTGGCGAATTCGGGGAACGCACCGCTGATTTACTCCTCCGCTGATCCCGAGGACGTCGCAGCCGCTCAGCGGCAGTATGGCCGCGAGCGCGTCGCTGAAGCGCTCGAGGGCCTGTTCGGCGCTGTCGCGGCGACGCTGGTCGAGCGCGGCATTCGGCGAATGGTGGTGGCGGGCGGCGAAACGTCCGGAGCTGTGGTCACCGCGCTGTCACTCGGCGCCTTGCAGGTGGGACCGGAGATCGATCCCGGTGTGCCCGTGCTGGTAGCCGAAGGACCAGCCTTGATAGGCCTGGCCTTAAAGTCTGGGAATTTCGGGGCGGAAAACTTCTTCGAAAAGGCCTTGGTGCGGTTGGAGGGTGCGGCATGAACGAGAGCCAGTTGCGCGACGAGATGGCCCGCCTGTCCCGCTCGCTATACGACCGCGGCTATTCGGTCGGGTCCGCCGGCAACATCAGCGCACGGCTCGACGATGGTTGGCTGATCACACCGACCAACAGCTGTTTGGGGTCCCTCGACCCGGCGCGGATCAGCAAGCTGGATGCCAATGGTGATCACGTTGCTGGCGACAAGCCTTCCAAAGAGGTGTTCCTGCACCGCGCGTTCTATGACACCCGACCAGGAACGGGCGCCGTTGTGCACTTACATTCTACCTATGCGACGGCGCTGTCCTGCCTCGCCGACACCGATGCCGAAGACTGCATTCCGCCGCTAACACCGTACGTCGTCATGCGCGTGGGCCGGGTGAAGCTAGTGCCGTATTTCCGCCCTGGCGATGCGCGCGGCGGCGCGTTGATCGAAGCGCTCGGGGGCAAATACGCCGCTGTGCTGCTGGCCAATCACGGCCCCGTCGTAAGCGGCAAGGACCTGACAGCCACGGTCTATGCGGCCGAAGAGTTGGAGGAAACCGCCAAGCTGATCGTCACGTTGCGGGGTGCGCCGGTACGGATGCTGACGGACGCGGACGTGGCCGAGCTGCAGCAAGCCTTCAAGTAGCCCCTTAGGCGAAAACAATGCTGACCGGGCTGGGCGATGACGCGAGCCGCGCACTCTCCCGCGAATCCAGAGCGAAACGGCCGATCACGTCGTCGCGCTCGCTCGCGACGTAAAGATGGTCACCGTGGACCGTCATGAAACGAGGCTCGCGGCCCGGAGCGGGCATGAAGCCGAGTGATTGCAGCTGCGCACCGCCAGCCTCGACGGCGAAGACCGCGATGCCGTCCTGGCCCCGGTTGGACACGAAGACCCGGCTGCCACTGGGTGTTACCGTAATTGCCGCAGCCGTACTCGCCCCGAAGAAGTCCGGCGGCAAGGTGGGTAGTATCTGAAGCGGTTCCAGGCTGCCGGCCTGCTCCGACCAGCGATAGGTGGTGATCGTCGAATCTATCTCGTTCAGCACCCAGTAGACCGGCAACGAGGGATGGAACGCACCGTGTCGCGGCCCGGCGCCCGGCCGCGACGGCGTTACGGACGCCAGTTCCAAACGCCCACGCTGCGCATCGAAGGCGAACACGGCGATGGTGTCGTGGCCTTTGTCCGGCACCAGCACGAAGCGGCCACTCGGGTCGAATGCGACATGGTGCGGGTGCGACGCCGATTGCTCGATCCGATGGGGGCCGGGCGCGCCGGGCATCGGCACACACTGGGTGAAAGCCCGGAGGCTGCCATCATCGGCCACCGGTAGTACCGCAACCGACCCGGTGCCGTAATTCGCGACGATGAAGTGCCGGCCCGTCCCATCCAACGCGCCATGCACCAGGTTGCTCCCGCCGGATGCCGCTTGCCCAAGCGGACGCAACAGGCCCGTTTCTGCGTCGCGCGCATAGGCGCTGGCGTAGTCCTGGTCGCCGTGCACGGCATAAAGCGTCCGGGCCGCGGAGCCCATGATGAGGTAGGACGGATTGACCAGTCCCGGCACATGTTGCACATGGGTCCAGGCGTTTCCGCCCGGGCCGGTCGCGTAGACGTGGATGCCGTCGCCACGGGCGCGCCGCTTCTCGGTCGTGAAGCAGCCGACATAGGCGTAGCCTTCGCCCGTGCCGCTCACGATGTGGTGCGGCTATAGCCGAAGGCGCAGTAGCCACCGCCTTGATGCTTTTCAACCACCGGGTCACCGCTGGTCTTGCCGGCGAGTTCCGCCGTCCAACCATCGGCACTGTCCTGCGGCTCCCAGCCGATCGCCGCGCGGTCATCCTCGCGCCACCACGTCATCCGAGCATTGCGGCTTGCGCCCCAGATCACCAGGCAGCCCTCGATATCGGCCAGGATGCTGCGCTCGACGGCCCGCGACAGGTCGCCGTAGGACAGCCACGTGGCCAGCATCCTATCATCCAGCGGCACCGGCGTGCACGAGCCGATGCGCAGGAACACGCTCGTGGTACCGTGCTTGTTCCAGTACAACCGGCCCGTCAGCTCGGCATAAGCCTTGGACAGGCCGTAATAGCCGTCGGCGAGCATGTCGCAATCGCTGTCCAGCACTTCGCTGCGTTCGTGGAAGCCGACCACGTGGTTGGATGATGCGAACACCATGCGCGCGCCTTCCCGCCGTGCCGCTTCGTAGGCGTGATACAGGCCGCGTATGTTCGGCCCAATCACCGTTTCGAACGGTTGCTCGACCGAGATACCGCCGAAATGCACCACGGTCCCGCAGCCCTCGGCCAGGCGCAGGATCGCTGGGCCGTCATTGAGGTCGATCCGCGTGAAGGTGGCGCCGGGCGGCAACGCGTCCGGGAATGGCGCAATGTCGGTCAACCGCAAGGTCATGCCCTGCTCGCCTAGGTATCGCGCCAAAGCGCGGCCCAGATTGCCGGATGCACCGGTCAGCAGAACGGGCTTGGCCGGCGCGCTCATGCGAACTTCCCGTGCGTGATCCGCGGCGTCTCGTCGGTGCGCCGCACGCAGATCGCCATCGCGATAACCCCTGCGGCCGCCGCTCCGCCGGCCAGGAAAAAGGCGCTGTTGAACCCGCCCCAGTACTGCACCGCATAACCGGTGGCGGTCGGACCCACGATGCCGGAAATGTTGCTGAGCAGGTGGATGAACCCGCTCACGCCACCGACGCGAACCGCCGGCACCAATTCGTGGATGGTGGCCCAGCACGACTGTACGGAGGCCGTCAGCAACATGATCGCCAGTGAGATGAGTGCGACCGCGGCCGCGGGCGTGGTGGTGAACGTGACCATCAGCAGCGCAACGCCCGCGATCGCCAGCGGTGCGATGGTGGTGATCTTGCGTGCGCGCAGCTTGTCGGCGCTGTGGTTATAGATGAAGTCCGACACCAGCCCGCCGCCGATATAGCCGATCAACCCGCCAATCCATGGGATCGACGCTACGATGGCCATCTGTTGCACCGGCATGTGCAGCGCGTCCGTCAGATACGTCGGCAGCCACGAGATGAAGATATACAGCGTGTAGTTCACAGCAAACATGCCTAGGCCGAGCGACAAGGTGCTCGGACGGCCGAGATAGTGCGACAGACCCGGGTAGGTGCCACCGGGGGGCGGCGCGACAACCTCACGGCTAGCCTCGAGCCGCTGCAGTTCCGCCGAAGTGACGTGCTTGTTGTCCTGCGGCAGGTCGGTGACCAGCAAGCGCCACACAACGACCCAGATCAGCCCGAGAGCGGCGATCACGAAAAAGGCGGCCCGCCAACCGAAGCTGATCGCAAGAAGGGCCACGATCGGCGCGGCGATGGCGCTGCCGAAGGTCTGGCCTGAGAAGGTAAAGCCTACGGCGCGCGCCGTCTCCCGCCGGGGGAACCAATTCGTGATGGTGCGGTTGGTCGTGCTGTTCATCGGCCCTTCCGCAAATCCGAACAGCGTCCGAACGATCAGCAGCTGCGTGTAGCCGGTCACCAGCCCGGTCAGCCCGCACAGCACAGACCATGCCGTCGCCGCCCAGACATAGGTGCGCACCGGGCCGAACCGGTCCGCCATCTGGCCGCCGACGAATGCGAACAGGGCGTAGCCGATGAAGAATGTGCTGAACGTCATCCCTAACTCGGACGGCGACAGCGTGAAGCTCTTCTGGATGAACGGTGCGACCACGCCGATTGCCGCGCGATCCATGTAGTTGATCGACCCGGCGATGAACAAAAGGACCGCCACGGCCCATCGATAATTCTTCAACACGTCCACCTACTCCCGGAACCTGATTCTTGGGCGGAT
The DNA here is from genome assembly GCA_964242215.1 of uncultured Acetobacteraceae bacterium. GTDB lineage: Bacteria > Pseudomonadota > Alphaproteobacteria > Acetobacterales > Acetobacteraceae > LMUY01. The sequence continues at coordinate 26,912 of CAXTCJ010000016.1, forward strand.
CGCGGCGCTCCGTGCGCACGCATCGCGCCGCGGCGTCATCGCCGCTGGCCCAGGCACTTGATGCCGCTGGCCCTGAAATTGTCAATGACACAGCTGCATAGCTGCTGTCACGGGCGCTTTTGCGCCACTACAGCATAGGTTAGGCCGCCTATTATCGATACTGCGCGGCTTCGGGCGGACGATCTAGTCAACGACCTCCACGAATGCACCGAGCAGCCGGGGCATGTCCTCGGGGGACGCCGGCAGCCGGCTGCCGGGCAACGTCAATTGTTGCACGAGCTGGCCGGCGGCCGTGTAGAGCGAAAGCTCCAAGTCATCGCCGATCACCTTGGGCCGGCAGACCACCTCACCCCCGGCAACGCGACGGCCCGCTTCGACGAACGCCCGGATCTCCTCCAGGCCGCTGGTCTGTTCACCGGCCTCGGCGAGGAACTCAGCAATCTCGTTCGCGACCTGGGACAGCGCCACCAGTCCCAGCGGGACACACCCCTCGGTCTGCTGAAACACCCTGCCACGCCAGCGATCGAAGCACGCGGCACGGTGCGCCTCCTCCGGCGTTTCCGCGGCTTCGTCATCGGGCTCCTCCGGCAGGCCGCCGGCGGCGGCGATCTCGTCCCACACCGGGATCGCCCAATCGAGGCTCAGGCCGAGCAGGACGCCGAAGCCACGCCGGGTCAGGTCGTCGGTATCGCCGGGCGGCAGGTCACGCGGTGGCCGCCCGTCAACCAGGTCGCGCAGCACGCGGCGCACGGCACCGAACGAAAGCTGCGCCAGCGCCTCGGGGGAGCGCCAGCCGGGCAGCAAACGCAGTTCCTCGTTGTCCGGGAGGGCGCCGGACGCGATCAAGCCTTGCGCGAGGTCTTCACCGTCCGGGACGTCGCCGGCGGACAGCGCGACCGGCAGGGCGACCAGTTCGGCCCACGGAGACGGCCCAAGCGCGGCGCCCTCGGCCGCCACGAGCAGCACCCAGTTGAGGTCGTCGCCGGCCTCGTCGCCGCGGCGTTCACCGAGCTTGCGGACGGCAAGGTCCAATACGTCGATGCGGTCGGCCGCCAGCAACGCCTGCACCAGCACGTCGAACTCGTCGCTATCGGCGTCGTCGAAGGCATCCAGCAGCCGGTCCGCGGTCGGGCCCGGCGCCTTGCCGAATGTCAGCGGCTCGGGTGCAGCGGACGCCTTGAGACCAAGCAGTTCCAAAGCCGCTGCACCGCGCAGCAGACGCGATCGGTCGATCCAGCCACGGCGGTTCTCGGGCGTGTCGTCACGGTCCGACATCCAGCGCCGGAACGCCGCCCGGTCGGCGCGCTGCACCACCACCTCCCCGCCGGCATGCAGGATCTCCTCGGCGACAGCGCGATTCACGGCGTGAACAGCCGCCAAATCGCTCTCGCCGGGTCGCAGGGTGTCGAGAGTTTTGGCATCGGGATAGTGAGTGAGAAGCACGGCATCAAGATCGGGCGCGACGTCCCGCGCGAGATCCGCCGCCTGCGCTACGCGATCGTCTCGGGAACCGGGGTCGGACACGGGATCATCCTGAACGGGCGCCGACTATGGGGTCGCACCCCGAGCGGCTGCAACAAAAGTTACACCGACCCCGGACGGCTTGGTCCACCGTCCGGAGCCGCGCGTGCTAGCGCGGCCGGCGCTGCGGAGGGCGTCCTTGGGAGGCTTGGGGCGGCCGGGCATTCTGGCCCGGCGGGCGGTTGTGCGCATTCGGGGCACGCGACTGCTGGCCACCACGCCCGCCACCGCCAAGCACCGGCGGCCGCATCGTGGACAGACGCGCGGCCTCAGAGTGATACGGGTGGTCGGTCACGACGGGGACCGGCTGGCCGATCGTGCGCTCGATCGCGTGCAGCCAGGCGCGATGCTCCGGCTCGCACAGACTGACCGCCAAGCCTTCCCGGCCGGCCCGCGCGGTGCGGCCGATGCGGTGCACGTAGCTCTCTGGGATGTTCGGCAGGTCGAAGTTGAACACGTGGCTGACATCGTCCACGTCGATCCCGCGCGAGGCGATGTCGGTCGCCACCAGCACGCGCACCGCCCCGGATTTGAACCCGGCGAGCGCCCGCTCCCGCTGCCCTTGGGACTTGTTGCCGTGGATGGCTTCGGCCGGCGAGCCCGCCTCGGTCAGCGCGGTGGCGACCTTGTTGGCAGTGCTCTTGGTGAGCGTGAACACGATGGCGCGGCTGACCGTGGCCGGTTTCACCAGCAGTTTCATCAGCGCAAGCTTGTTTGCGGCATCGGTGAACATGACGCTCTGGCCGATGCGCGCGACCGTCGTGGCAGGCGGCGTGACCTCCACCCGCACCGGATCGCGCAGCAAGCTGGCGGCGAGGCTGGCGATGGCGGTGGGCATGGTTGCCGAGAACAGCAGGGTCTGCCGCTCCTTGGGCAGCATGGCGACGGCCTGCCGGATCGGCTTGACGAAGCCCATGTCGAGCATCTGGTCGGCTTCGTCCAGCACCAGCACGCCGGTGGCGCCGAGGTCGACATGGCCCTGGCTGACGAGGTCCAGCAGGCGACCCGGCGTCGCCACCAGGAAGTCGACGCCGCGGCGCATGGCGGTGACCTGATGCACCTGGCTGACGCCACCGAACACGACGGTGTGGGTCATGCCGAGGCCATGGCCGTATGCGGCGATGCTCTGGTCGATCTGCGAGGCGAGTTCGCGCGTCGGCGCCAAAATCAGCACGTTGGCGCAGCGGGGCGGCGCCGGGCGGCGGTGGGCGGCCAGGCGGTGCAGGATCGGCAGCAGAAACGCCGCTGTCTTGCCGGTGCCGGTCTGCGCCAGCCCAAGCAGGTCGCGGCCGGCGAGCAGGGTGGGGATGGCCTGAGCCTGGATCGGAGTGGGCGAGGTATAGCCCTCCCGCGCCAGCGCCTCGAGCAGCTTGGGGTTGAGGCCGAGTTCGGTGAAGTTCGGCGCAACGGCGGCGATGTGGCTCATAACTGTATGCGCCTCCTCGGCGCGGTGGTGCACGCAACAGGCGTTGCGTGAGGTGGTGGCGATGATGGGGGTGCCTGCCGGGTCGAAGCCCCGGCCTTTTGGCTGATTGTTGGTCGGCAGCTAGCAGGAAACCGTCTCGCCGCCTTTGTGCTCCCGCGCCGCGGCTTGGCCCACGCGGCACGGTCAGGATGAAGGGCAACGGATTGCAGCCCGGTGTTCGACCAAATGCCTGTGAAAGCAGGGTCCGCTCGACCGGTCGGGTTAGGCCCCTGTCGCCGCGGCGCCTTCTAACACGATTCAGGCCGGATTTGGCTAGAGCATACCAGCGACCGAATGCGCGCGTTGCCGCCGGGTCACGGCAAGCGTGCAGACGTGACCAGCGTCCGGGCCAGTTGCTCTCCGGAAAGCCATGCCGCTTCCACCCGGGGGCCGAGCAGCCAGTCTCCGCATACGCCGAGACGAAGCTCGGCGTCCCACAGCGATCCGTCGCCCGCCGCCCCCGACCGGGCATAGCGCCAGCGATGCGCGGCGGCGCTCTGTGCATCGGGCAGTCGAACGCGTGTCCGTTCGGCGAACGCTTGCATCATCGGCGCTATGACCGCCGCCGCGTCCTGCTCCAGGTTGGTGCGGGACCAATCCGGCCCCGCCTGGATGACCCAGCTTTCCGGCCCCGATCGGCTCGGTTTGGCGGAATTGCGCGCCGCCCAGCCGATAATGCCGTCCTCGCGCAGGATGTCGGCCTTGATCGGCAGGCGTTCGGCGAAGGCGGCCATCACGGTCCAGCATGGCGCCGACAGCGTCTGCGCCGCCCGGGCGGCGAAGGGCGCAGACCATCGCTGCAGCAATGGGGCGGCCTGTTCGGCAGGAACGGCCACCACGACAGCGTCGAATGCGCCGCCCTCCACATGCCACAGGCTGCCCTCCCGTTCCAACGATGCAATCTGCACCTGGCAGTGCACGTCCAGTGCCGCCGCCATGCGCTTGGCCGGCGCATTCATGCCCGGGGTGCCCACCCAGGCATCGGCACCGGCTGCCGGCCAGGGCGCCGCCAAGCCCATCGCGTGCCAGCGTTCCACCCGCGCCCGGAACGCAGCATCCCGCACCGTGAAATATTGTGCGCCATGGTCGAAGCCGGCTTCACCCGCCGGCGTCAGCATACGGCGGGTGGACATCCGCCCCCCGGGGGCCCGCCCCTTGTCGAACATGGTCACAGACAGCCCCGCTGTCCGCAGCGCCTCGGCACAGGCGAGCCCCGCCATGCCAGCACCTACGATCGCGATCTTCATCGTCTCCCCCATCCTCGGCCAGACGGCACAGGTGATCATCGGATGCGATGATGACGAGAGGGCCTGTGCGACGCGATTGCCAAATCCTTTGTTTAGAGTGTGCTCAGCGGCAGTCCGCGATCTCGAAGCGGTGTCGGACAGGATCTGAACCAGGCTCGCCGCGGTGGCGCGGGGTCAGGCCTCGCGCACGTTGTCCACGAACGAAACAACCTGCTCGTCCAGCAACTCAGCTTGATCGACGAGTTGTTCCGCGGAGCCGAGAACCTCCGCGGCAGCCACTCCGGTCTCGTTGGCGGCCCGGCTGACGTCGGCGGTGTTGGACATGAGTTCGTTGGTGCTAAGCGCGAGTTGCTGCACGTTGCGCGCGGTCTCCGCCGTGGCACTTCCTTGCTGCTCCACGGCGGCGGCAATGAACGCCGCGATGGTGCTCATCTGCTCGACCGTTGCGGTCACGCCGCCGATTGCACCGACAGCTTGCTTCGTCGCACCCTGGATCTGCCCGATATGAGCGGCGATCTCCTCCGTGGCACTGGCGGTCTGCAATGCCAGGTTCTTGACTTCTGCGGCAACCACGGCGAACCCGTCGCCCGCGGCGCCCGCCCGTGCCGCTTCGATCTTGGCGTTCAATGCCAGCAACTTGGTCTGCCCGGCGATGTTGCTGATCAGCTTCACCACCTCGCCGATCCGTTGCGACGCATCGGCCAGAGCCCGAACGATGCCGTCGGTGCGGCGCGCGTCCGCCGCAGCCAGTTCGGCATTGAGCGCGGACTGCGTGACTTGGCGATTGATCTCGACGATGGACTTATTGAGGTGCTCCGCGGCGGTCGCAACGGCCTGCAATCCCTCCGTCGCGACGCGTGCTGCCACCGCAGACCCGGTCGCGCGATCATTGGCCAGTGTCGCCGCCCCCGACATCGATCGGGCGGTGGTCTGCATCCCGGTCGCCGCGCTAGCGACCACGCGTGAAATCGTCCCGACCGACGTCTCGAACCCGTTGGCCAATGCGACCATATCGGCCTTGCGCACGGCTTCCGCCACTTGCTTCTGCAGGACCTTCTCGGCCTCCAAACCGGCGACATGGGCCAGCCCATCGCGGAACACGCCAAGCGAACGTACGATCGCCCCCAACTCGTCACGCCGATGGAGTACCCTGAGGTCGACGCTCAGATCGCCCTCAGCGAGATTGAGTGTCGCGCGGGCAATGCCGCGGATCGATCGGATGGTCGTTAAAGCAAGGCCCCCTGTCCCGGCCAAGGCCAGCAACAGCGCCGCACTCGCAATGACGGTGAAGTCGTAGCGCATCGCGTTCGAGGAACGATGGGCCTCGGCCGCGCTGATCACCTGGGTCTGTCCGACATCACGCACCATAGTCTCCAACTCGGTGCTGAGACCGATGTAGATGACGTTGAATGGCTGCAGGAACGACACAGCCGAGGCGAAATCGACGTCCAGCATCTGCCGCACCCACTCGACGGCCGTCTTGTAGTTCTCCACCGACAGGATGAGTGCGTTGATTCTCGGCCGCTGTTCGTCGGTTGCGAACCGGTCACGCCACACCCTGAACTGCCCCGCAACCGTATCAATGCTGATGAGCAGACGATCGAGTTCGGCGGGAGCATCGAGCATGGGCGAGCGTGCCGCCTCGAGCGCCAGAACGCGGTAAAGCGTTCCGTTGATCTCCTGCACACCGGCGGCAGCATGGGCCAGGTCCCGGCCGGCCTCACCGCTGCGCTGCAGTTCGTCAACCGACCGCACGGTCCGAGACAAACCGGCCGCTCCGACCCAGGCGATGGCGACCATGGCGCACAGCGCCAGGGCCGGGCCGATGGTCAGCTTGGCGACGAAGGGCCAGTGCCGGACGCTCAGCAAACTCATGCTGGCTTGCACGTGTTCAAGGTCAGAACCGCGCCGTCACTGCAGCAATCAAACGACGCTCGACGGGCGGACCGGCACTCTCGATGCGCGAGATGTTGAACTGCTCGGCCGTGACGGACAGGGTCAGGTGTTCCGTCAAACGATAGCCGACCCGGGCACTGAAGGTGAAATAGTTCGGCACCTCGACCGGCAGGAAGCTCAAGGTTGCTGACGAAGCCTTGAAATCCTGGAAGCTCGATTGCCAACGGGACTGCGCGTCGATCTCCCATTGTCCGGTACTGTAGCCGCCACCGAGGATGACCGAGTGCTGCGGCGTGCCACGGCGATAGTCGAAATTGGGCGTATCGGTATACCCGGCAGCGAGATGGTCGGTGATCGAGGCGAAGCTGTAGCTCGCATTCCAGCGCCAGCCGGAAGCGGACTTGCCTTTGATGCCAATCTCGAGACCGACCTCGTCGCTCGAGCCGATGTTCGCTGACTGACTCTCGTACGGGTGAACGGCTTGTAAGCCGGCAGGCACCGACGGTGCGGCGGCAAGCAGGTTGTCGTTGCGCTGAGCGAACACGGCCGTGCGTACGACACTGCCGATAACGGGAACATTCCGGTCATAGGCGAGCTCGGCGTTCCACACGGCCGTCGGGGTCAGTGTGGGATCTCCGTAGTACAACGTCCCAGTGGCTTGCGTGCCGAATTGGAATGCGTAATCGACCAGGCTCGGCAACTGCAGGCCTCGCGCGGCGGTCACGCGGAAGGTATCGTTGTCCGTCGCCTTCCAGACGATCCCTGCGTTGAAGCTCGGCTCGGTAAAGGACGTATGGTTGTATTGCGATGTCTGCAGGGGCGTATCGGCCGGTGTCGACCCGTTGAGATGTAGGCTTAAATGGTCAACCCGGACGGCGTTGGTGATCGACACCGAAGGTGTCACTTGCCAGTTCCACATGGCATCGGCGGAATACACTTGGTAGCCGATCGTGCCTGCGAAGATCGGTCCAACGGCGGAGTTGTCACGATACTCCAAACCGATCCGGATGGTATGGTCGGCATTGACTTTGAACAGGTCACTGGCCTTGGCTACGTAGACGGTATTGACCAAGTCTATATTTGCCGCTGGATTATAATAGCTGCCGATTGCTTGATTGCGGAAGAAGTCGAAAGCCAGCAGCCCAAACCGGCTATCGGCGGTCGCACCGAACCGCATCGTGCTGATCCGGTACTGGGCGTCGATGTAGGATCCCTGGATCTCTGCCGCGCCGGTTCGACTGTCGACGATGCCGCCCTCTGCGGTGATCTGGACGTTGGGAAGCGCCTGCCAGCTTCCCTCGATGTTGAACGTTCCGTTCCGGGGCCGCGGCCGGCTGGCGCTGTCGGTGGCATTGAGCCCGGACGCCGCGAAGTCCCGCGCGGTCAGGCCGCCGGCCGAAAGCCGGACGCCGGCCGTATCGCCGATATGCGCGGTGCCGACCACTGATGCGCTCGCCAGGCTCTGTGTGCCGGTACGCACCGTCACGGTATTCGTGTTGTCTTTGATCGGGTCGACCGTGATGATGTTGATCACCCCGCTTGCGGCATTGAAGCCGAACAGCGCGGAGTTGGGTCCTTTGACCACCTCGATTTGGCGGATCTCGTCCAGCTGAACCGGAATCGTGCTCCAGGGGACGTAGCCATAGTCGTCCAGGTAGATTTGGCGACCGTTGACCATGACGAGCAGCCGCGGGTTCAGCGGCTGGTTGTAGCCGCGGATACCAACGTCGGAATCCGTCAAGCCGTAGGTACGCACGTCGATGCCGGTCACGAAGCGAAGGATGTCCGGGATGTTGTCGGCACCGGACCGCCGGATGTCATCCTGGGTCAGGATGACCAAGTCGGCCGGTACGTCCGACGCCTTCTGCGGCTTACCGGTGACCGAGGTGGTGATCGGCTCCCCAAACATTTGCTCCAACGCGCCATAATCGACGGACTGCGCGCGTGCGCCGGAACCAGCCGAGGTCACGGCGACTGCCAAGGGGACAAACGCGAGGATCGTGCTGCGCATGCCTTTGTCAGATCTCATGGATCAACATCCGGAATGCCGTCGCGAAGCCGATGCCGTAGGATGCCGCCAACGCGCGGTTCAGCACGATCTCCACGCGCGGGTCGGACCGCACCGAGAGGACGCACAGGCCGGCCTCCACCTGCGCAAGGTCACCGGTGACGCAGAGCACCCGGTTGGCCCGGAGGTATGACGACACGGACTCTGCCGCCAAGCCGGCTGCCAGAACGACGGCGACATAGTGCTCGTCCGGCTTCAACGCCGAAGCGGAGACTGCCTCGGCCCGTATGGCGCTCCCGGCGTTGGGCCCAGCGCCGAACAGCGCCGCAACCCTCACCGCATCCGCCTCGGAGATCGCGCTACCCTGGGCGAAGACCACTGCCACGACGCCGCCAAGACAAGGCGGATCGAGGAAACCCAAGACCTTGGTGACGATCTGCACGTCTTTGGCCGACAGCGAGCCGGCATGCGCAATGTCCGGCAACACGACCGAAGCCATGACGAGCACGGCGGCCGCAAGACATCTCATCTTTCGGTTGAAAGACCACGGGCCCAAACCATGCACCTTTTGTTCACGCGCTGGAACAATGTGCTAGGTTAGAGTTTCCGCCAGGTTAACCGGGTAAAGCCACGGTCGGCGCGTCGTGCCGAATGGCCAAAACGTGGGGCCGTGCGGCACAGCCCCAAGCTCGTTTGCACCAAGCTCGTGGGCACCAATCGCTCGAGATGTCGCCTAGGTCTGCGAACCTCGGACGACGGACTGGGTCAGGCGGGCTCGATGACCCCGGCGCGGGCGGTGATGGGGGCATAGTGTGCCGGCTGGCGATGGGCGCCAAAGTCGAACATCTTGCTCTTGCCCTGCTGGCACAAATCCATGTCACAGTCCGCGACCAGCACCTCGTCGCCCAGCGTCGAGGCCTCGGCAACGATCACGCCATTCGGGTCCACGATGCACGAACCGCCGATCAGGCCGGAGCCGTCCTCGTCGCCGGCTTTCGCCACGGCGACGGCCCAGGTGGCGTTCATGTAGGCGTTGGCCTGTGCCACCAGCCTGGAATGGAAGGTGCGTAGCGCAGCGTCCTCGGTGGTGCCGCCGTTCGGGTCGTAGGCGGCGGAGTTGTAGCCGAGGCAGACCAGCTCCACCCCCTGCATGCCGAGAACGCGCCAAGATTCCGGCCAGCGGCGGTCGTTGCAGATCATCATGCCCATGATCGCCGAGTGCCAATCCGGCCCGGCCCGAAACGCGGGGAAACCCAGGTCACCATATTCGAAATAGCGCTTCTCCAGCTGCTGGAACCGCGCCCCCTCCCGCGGCTCGACCGAGCCCGGGAGGTGCACCTTGCGGTAGCGGCCCAGGATGCTGCCATCCGGCTGCACCAGGATCGAGCCGTTGTAGCGCTTGCCCTCCGCCATCTCGGCATAGCCCACATAGAAACCGACGCCGAGTTCGCGGGCGCGGTCGAACAGCGGCTGCACCGCCGGGTTGGGCATGGCGGATTCGAAATACTGGTCCAACGCCGCCCCCTCCAGCAGCCAGCGAGGGAAGAACGTGGTGAAAGCCAGCTCGGGAAACACCACGAGGGTGGCGCCCTGCCCAGCGGCCTGCTCCAGCATTCGGAGCATACGGGCCAGGATGGCGTCGCGGCTGTCTCCCTTCTGGTTCGGCCCCATCTGGGCCGCGGCGATGCGGAGGCTGCGCGGCATATGGCTGTATCCCTGGCCGGTGTGGGTGTTGGTAAAACTCACAGACAACCGTTCAGATCATCCGTGAAGAACGAGAAGAAACCGGCGGCGATGCCCTTCGCGTCCGCACCAGCTTGGCAAGACGGCTTAGGCCCGACCTGCTGGGCCGGCGCGCTTTGCACCTGCGATGGCGCAGCAGGGGGTGTCGATGCGCACCCCGCCAGCAGGATGACGGCGCCGACGATGAGCGAGCTCTTTAACATTCAACACTCTTACTTCCGAACGCACCAGACTAGCGCTCGGCTTCAGCTGTAGCTAGCTGCACGGCACCTCCCGGCCTGACGCAGGCTACCGACCGGTGAACTCCGGCAGCCGGCGCTCCGCCATCGCCTTCACACCTTCCTTGAAGTCTTCCGTGGCGAGCTGCTTCTGCTGTTCGGCCAGCTCGTGGCTGGTGGCGGCCTCGACCGCGTCGGCCAGTCCCTTGCGCAGGGTCGCGCGCGTCGATTGCACGGCGAGCGGAGCGGACTGGGCGATCTCGGTCGCCAGCGCCACTGCAACGTCCCGCAAGCCCTCCGCAGGCGCCAGGACGTCTACCAGGCCGAGGGCGTGCGCTTCCGTGCCGGTGATGCGGCGGCCCGTGTAGAACAGCAACGCTGCCTGTTGCGGGCCGATCACCCGCGGCAGGGTGACGCTGAGGCCAAACCCGGGATGGAAACCCAGCCGGTTGAAGTTCACGGTGAAGCGGGACTCTTCGGAAGCGACGCGGAAATCGGCGACCATCGCGACGCCCATGCCGCCGCCCACGGCAGCACCCTGCACGGCGGCGACGATCGGCAGCTCGCAGCGGAACAGCCGAACGGCCTGCTTGTACAGATGATCGGAGCCGCGATCTTGCGACGGACCGACGGTGTCGCTGGCAGGGCGGCTGAAGTTGGCACCGGCGCAGAAATTCTTGCCGGCCGCGCACAGCACGATCGCGCGCATGCCGGCCGCGACGAACGCGTCGAAGGCGTCGCCTAAGTCACCGATCAACTCCTTGTCGAAGAAGTTGTTGGGCGGCCGGTTCATCTCGGCAATGCCGACATGGCCGATCGTGCTGCTGATAACGTCGCTCATCGTAGGCCTAGCCCCCGTGCAATCATGCCTCGCAAAATCTCCCGCGTGCCGCCGCGTAGCGAGAAGGACGGCGCGGTCAGGATCAGTTGGGCGAGCACCGCCGTCAGCGAGTCGTCCGACGCCTCTTCCGGCTCCACCTCCAGCAGCAGGCGTACGATCTCGGCAGTCTCCTGCTCCAGCACGTTGCCCAGATCCTTGACGAGGGACGCCTGCAACGCCGGGTCCTCACCGGCTTGCAACATACCGGCGACGGAGCGCGACAGGTGGCGCAGCGCCATGATGTGGCTGGTCAGCCGGCCGATCGCGATCGCGGCGCGCTCCGGCGCGTCGGGGCCGAGTGCGCGGACCGTTTCCGTCAGCAGGGTGAAGGCGGACAGGAAACGGTCGGGGCCGCTGCGCTCGAACGCCAGCTCGCGGGTGACCTGCTTCCAACCGTCGCCTTCCTGACCCAACACGGCGTCCTCGGGCAGCAGCAGGTCCTCGATCGCCACCTCGTTGAAATGATGCTCGCCGCGCATGTCGATGATCGGGCGCACGGTCATGCCGGATTGGCGCGCCTTGGTCATGTCCACCAAGAATTGGCTGGAGCCGGCGTGGCGGTCGTCCGTCTTGTCGCCGGTTCGGCAGAACAGGATCATGTAGTCGGCCTCGTGCGCGCCGGAGGTCCAGACTTTGGTGCCGTTCACCAGCCAGCCGCCTTGGACCTGGCGGGCGCGGGTCCGGGCGGCGGCCAGGTCGGAGCCGGAATCGGGCTCGCTCATGCCGATGCAGAACGAGCACTCTCCCGCGGCGATGCGGGGCAGGATCGCCTGACGCTGCGCCTCGGTGCCGTTGCGCAGGATGTTGGGGCCGCTCTGGCGGTCGGCGACCCAGTGGTAACCAACGGGGGCGCCGGCGGCCAGCATCTCCTCCAACACCACGTAGCGCTCCAGCGCCGTGCGTTCGTGGCCGCCATACATCTTGGGCCACGTCATGCCGATCCAGCCCTTGCGGCCCATGGTCTGGCTGAACGCGCGGTCGCGCCCGCTCCAGGATGCGGCGCGTTGCTGCGGGGTGCGGTCCCGCAATTCCTCGGCAAGGAAGGCGCGAACCTCGCCCCGCAATGCCTCGGTGGCGTCCGAGAGGGCGGGTGGGGCGGCGAAGGCGAGTGCTTGCATGGTCACGATCCTCCTTCGGGCCGAAGCGTCAGCAGCGCGTCGGCGATGGTGCAGCCCAGCCCGGCGGCGTGCACGATCACGGGGTTCAACTCGAGCTCCATGATCCGGTCGCTGGCCGCGGCGAAGGCCGACATCTGGGCAATCAAGCGGGCCAAAGCTGGCGCATCGGCCACGGGCCGGCCGCGGAAGCCGTGCAGCAGCGGAGCGCACCGCAATGCGTCCAACATGGCGGCCGCCTCGGCCTCGTCAACGGGGGCGACCCGGTGGGCGACGTCGCGCAGCAACTCGGCCTGCGTGCCGCCCGCGCCGACCGTCAGCACGGGGCCGGCGACGGGATCGCGAACGATGCCGATGATCCACTCGGTGCCTTTGACGGCCATCGGCTCCAGCAACACGCCCTCGATCCGTGCGGCGGGCGCGTGGCGACGTGCGGCGTCCAGCACCGCGGCATGGGCGGCGTGCAATGTGTCGCGATCGGTGATGCCCAGGCGCACACCGTCCACCTCCGTCTTATGGACGATGTCGGGCGACTGGATCTTCAGCGCCAACGGAAAGCCCACCGCGGCGGCCGCCGTGTCTAGCCCAGCCGCATTCGTCACCAGGCGGAACGGGGCAGTGGCGATACCGCACTGCGCCAGCAAGGTCTTGACCGCGTACTCGGATATCGGACCGTCGGGCAGGCGCGCCGGCGGCGGAGGCGGCAAGCGCGCCGGCGGCACCGGCTGTGCCAACGCTCGGGCCGCGGCGCCGAGCAGGGTCATGGACGGCAGCACGACCGCGCCCGCCTCGGTGATCGTCTTGCGCCCCAGGTCGGAGGGAAGCGTGTAGCTGTAGATCAGCACCGGCTTGCGGCGCCGGGCGATCAGGGCGCGTAGATCTGCCGCGTCCAGCGTGACCCGGGCCGGGTTGGCCAGTGATGTCACGATCGCCACCATGTCGACCGCCGGGTCGTCCATCAGCAGCTCGGTGGCGCGCAACGTGCCGCCGCCATGTGCACCCTGCGCCGTCAGGTCGACCGGATTGCGGGCGGAGCCGTAGGACGGAATGAACGAACGGATCGCCGCCTGCGATGCCTCTGACAGCTCCGGCACGTCCAGTCCGGCCAGGCTGAGCGCGTCCGCCGCAAGCGCTCCGGCGCCGCCGGAGACAGTGAGGATCGCGACCCGGTTGCCCTCGGCGCGCGGGTTGGTCATCAGCGCGCCCATTACCGCCAGCGCTTCGTCCAGATCGGCCGCGACCGTGATGCCGTGACGGCGGAACATCGCGTCGTAGCCGGCATCCCAGCCGGCGAGGGCGGCGGTGTGGGACGCCGCCGCCATCTGGCCCGCGGCTGACCGGCCGATCTTGATCGCGACCACCGGCTTGCCCGCGGCGACGGCAGCTTCGGCGGCGGCGCGAAAGCCCGCCGGGTCCCGGATGGTCTCCACGAACATCAGCACACCGCCGGTGTCGGCGTCGCCCGCCGCATGCTGCAGGAAGTCGGCAACCGTCAAGTCAGCCTCGTTCCCGGTGCTGACGACGGAGGAGAAGGCCAGTCCTAAGGCACGGCCGCGGTTGAACAGGGCGAAGCCCATGCCGCCGCTTTGCGCCACCACCGCGACCCGGCGTGTCGTGGCGACGGGCATGTCGTGGGCCAGGCCGTCCACGGCGGGGCTGAAGGTTGCGGTGACGCGCGCCGGCTCGTTGTAGAAGCCTTCGGCATTGGGCCCGCAGACGCGCATGCCGCTGGACCGGGCAAACGCCGCGATCTTGTCCTGCAGGTCGGGCGGTGCCGCGTCGTCCTCGGCGAACCCGGAGGAGATGATGACGGCGTGGCGCACCCCGGCGGCCGCGCAGTCCTCCAGCGCGGGCAGCACGGCGCCGGCCGGGATCGCCACCAGCGCCAGGTCCACCGCCTCGCCGATCGCGGCGGCGCTGGGGTAGCAGCGCAGGCCGTCAATCTCGCCGTAGCTGGGATTGATCGGGTAGATCGCGCCCGGGTAGCCGTTCTTTTGCAGCAGATGCAGCAATGCGCCGCGGATCTTGGTGCTGTCCGGCGAGGCGCCCACGATCGCGACGGAGCGCGGGTTGAAGAAGCTGTGCAGGCCGGTCATGTCAGGCGGCCGCCGTGATCGTCGGCCATAGCCCATCCGCGCCGGCCCGAAGTGCCGCGCGGCCGACCAGGGCGTTCCACTCTGCCTCATTGCCGAACTCGTCGCGCCAGGACCAGAGGCGCCGGGTGAGCGGATGCAGCTCGTATTCCTGGGTGAAGCCGATTGCGCCGTGCACCTGGTGGGCGATGCCGGCAGCGATCGAGGCTGCCTCGCCCGCCCGCGCCTTGGCGGCGCCGATCACCAACGGGTCCAGCGTGCCGCCCAGCGCCTCGGCGGCCATGTCTGCGGCCGCGCCGGCGGCGACGCACTGGCCGGCCAGGATGGCCATGGATTGCTGAATCGCCTGGAACTTGCCGATCGGGCGGCCGAACTGCACCCGCGTCTGCACGTAGGCCACGCATACGTCCAGGATCCGCGTCAGCGCCCCGGCGATCTGCACCGTGCGTACCGCGGCGCCCGCTTCACGCAGCGAGACGGGGCACGCCATCGCCTCCACCGCCGCATCGAACACCAGGTCGTCCCGCGGCTCGCCGGCGACGTTCGTGCCGTGGGTCGCGGTGAACCCCTCGGCCGGCACGCAGGCCACATGCCCGTCGACGACCACCGCGACGGCCCGCGCATCGCGGCCCCACGGCACGCGGCGTGCGGTGCCGGACAGCCGGCCACCTACCAGCCTGAGCGTGTCGTTGCGCCGCACCGGGGTGAGGGTGAGCGGCCCGGGTGGGACGGCCAGACCGGCCTGGGCGAGCAGCCAGCCGGCCAGCATTGTCTCGGCGAGCGGGATCGGTGCGGCGTGGGCGGCGGCGATGCGGACCAGCCCCATCGCTTCCGCTGGGCTCGCGCCGAAGCCGCCGGCCGATTCCGGCAGCAGGGCGGCGGTGAAGCCGGCGTCTTCCACGGCGTCCCACAGCGCTTGCGGCCAAACGCCACTTTCGGCGGACTTGATCGTGTCCTTGCCGGAATGCGCTGCAAACAGGCGCTCCGCACTATCGGTCAGTTGGTCGCTCATCGTCCCCTCCTTGTCATCGCCGTCCTCGCAGGCCGTCCCACCATTCGTCGTTGAATCCCAGCAGAGCGGCAGTGTCGCTTTGTGCCGCCCCGGACAGCCATCGCTTGCCGCCGTCTACCACCATGCAATCACCCGACACGTAGGACGCGAGGTCGGACAGCAGGAACGCGCAGGCATTGGCCAGCTCGACATGCGCGCCGACGCGGGCGAGCGGGATGGTATCCTCCGGGGTAGGCTTGACGAGCCCAGGCGGCGCCAGGCCGGCCGCTGCACCGGGCGTCGGAAATGCCCCCGGCGCAACGGCGTTGAGCCGGATGCCGTGCCGCCCCCATTCGACGGCCAGGCTGCGCGTCATCGCCAGCACGCCCGCCTTCGCCATGGCGGAGGGAACCGTGAACGCAGCGCCGCCCAGGGCGGACAAAGTCAGGATCGAGAGCACCGTACCGGCCCGCCCGTCCGCAATCCAACGCCGGCCGCAGCCCAGCGTGCAATAGGCGGAGCCGTGCAGCACCACGCCCAGCACCGCATCCACCGCGCGGGGCGACAGCCGGTGGCTCTGCGCCAGGAAGTTGCCGGCGGCGTTGTTGACCAGGGCGTCGAGCGGCCGGTCGCGCCAGATCGTGTCCAGCATGGCCTCCACCTGCCCCGCATCGCGCAGGTCGCAGCCGATCGTGTCCACCTGCGCCCCCGGATGGCTGGCGCGCATGGCGGCCGCCGTCTCCTCCAGCACGGGCACGCGGCGGCCGCAGATCACCAGGGCGGCGCCGAGCCCGAGCACGTGCTCACCCAGGGCGCGGCCCAGCCCGGTGCCGCCGCCGGTGATCAGGATGCGCTTGCCAGCCAGCAGATCAGGCGTGAACATTCGCGGCCCCCAATCCGAAATAGGCTCGGCGTAGACCGTCGTCGGCCTGCATCTCGGCCGGGGTGCCGCCGAAGCGGATACGGCCGCTCTCCAGCGTGAAGCCGCGATCGCCCAATTCGAGGAACTTCACGTTCTGCTCGGCGATCAGCATCGACAACCCGGCGGCGCGGCTGGCGGCGAGCGAACGCAGCACGGTCGACACCATCAGCGGCGACAACCCGGCCGATGGCTCGTCCATCACCAGAAGCTTGGGGCAGGCGGCGAGGGCCTTGGCGATGCCGAGCATCTTGCGCTGCCCACCCGACAGGCTCGAACCGAGCTGGCGCCGCTTGTCCTTCAACACGGGAAACAGGTCGAACAGTTCTGCCGCCCGCGCCCGCGCCTTCGCCGCAGGTACGAACAGCCCGCCCAGGTCGATGTTGTCCGCGACCGAGAGGCCGGGGAACACGCCCAGCTCCGACATGTAGCTCATGCCCAGGCGGACCCGGGCGCGGGTGGGCAGATGGGCGACGTTTTCGCCGCAGAACAGGATCTTGCCGCCACGCGCCGGCAGCAATCCGTGCAGGCATTTCAGCAGCGTCGTCTTGCCGGCGCCGTTCGGGCCCAACAGCACCACCGTCTCGCTCTCGCCGACGTCGAGATCGACGCCCCAGAGGACTTGGATGTTGCCGTAGCCAGCCTCGAGCCCAACGGTCTGCAACAGGCTCATGGGACCGGCTCCGGCGCACCCAGGAAGACCTCGACCACGGCCTTGTCCCGCGTGGCATCGCGCATCTGGCCGCCGAAGATCTGCCGGCCGGCATTCATCACCACGACGCGGTGGGTGATGCGGTCGATGAAGCTCATCAGGTGCTCCACCACCACCAGGCCCATGCCGTCCTCGGCCAGCGCGATGAGCCGTGACGCGACACGGTTGAGCTCCGCCGGATGCAGGCCGCATGCCAGTTCGTCGACCAGGAGCAGGCGTGGCCGGGTCACCAGGGCGCGGGCCAGGTCCAGCATCTTCTGGCTCACGCTGTTTAGTTCACCGGCGGGGCGGTTGGCGTGCTGGTCCAACTCCACGCTGGCGAGGATCGCATCCAGGTCGGCGCCAGCGCCGTGCGCGACCTCCAGGTTCTGCCGCACCGTCAGCGACGCGAAGGGTTTCGGCACCTGGAACGTGCGGTTCACCCCCGCTGCGGCCCGGCGGTGGGCGGCCACGCCGATCAGCGAGCGGCCGCCCAATTGGATGTCGCCTTCGTCCGGGGCCAGCAGCCCGCTGACGACGTTGATCAGCGTCGTCTTGCCGGAGCCGTTGGGACCGATCAACCCGACGATCTCGCCCGCCGCCACAGTAAGATCGATGCCGTCGAGCGCGGTGAAGCCGCCGAAGCGCTTCACCACGCCGGTCACGTGCAGGAGGGGCGTTTCAAGCATGGGCACGGTGCCACCGCTTGGGGATGGCGGCGAGCCCCTCGGGGAAGAACAGCACCAGCGCCATGATCAGCAGCCCGTATGCTAGCTGAAAATACTGCGGCGCCGAGACGCCGATGGCGTTGTAGGTGCCGTACAGCACAAGCACGCCGATCACCGGTCCGATCAGCGTCCCGGCCCCGCCGAACAGGGTGAAGACGATGGCGAAGATGCTGAAGTTGAAGTCGAACACCGCGTCCGGGAAGAACGTGGCGGCGCGCCACGCGAACACCGCCCCGATCAGCCCGGCGATCACCGCGCTCAACAGCCAGACGATCAGGCGGCCGCGCACCACGTCGATCCCCGCCATGCCCGCCGAGACCGGGTTGTCCCGCGCCGCCCGCAGGCGCAAGCCGAACCGGGTGTGCCGCAGCGTGGCGACCAACCCCATGGTGAGCGCCAGGATGCCGAGCGCCAGGCCGTAGGTCAGCCCCGGCCGATAGCCGGCGTCGAGCCGCACGCCATATGGGCCGCCGGTGAGGTCGCTCAGATCGGGGTTGGCGATCAGGTGCCGCAAGGCCTCGGCTGCGGCCAGGCTCGCCAGGCCGAAATACGCGCCCTGCAGCCGCAGCAACGGCGCCAATACCAAGGCGACCAGCAGCGCCGCCACACCGCCCGCCGCCACGGCGACCAGAGGCGGCGCCAGCCCGTGCATGACCGTCAGCGCGAACCCGTACGCCCCGGCGCCGAAGAACCCGACATAGCCGAACGGCAGGTAGCCGGAGAACCCGTAGGTGAGGTTCAGCCCCTGCGCCAGCACCAGGAACACGACGAAGTTCAGCAGCAGGAGTTGGTTGTCGTACAGCGAAGGCAGCGCCGCAAACAGCAGCACCGGCAGCATGCCGACGGCCAGGTCTCGCAGCAGCGCTGTGGTGCCCCGGCTCATCGACGCACCAACTGTGGGGTGGGCTGCTCGCAGCCCACCACTGTTCGGCAGAGGGTGGGCTGCAAGCAGCCCACCCTACGCATACCGCACGCGCGAGCCCAACAGCCCGGTCGGCCGCACCAGTAGCACGCCGATCAGCACCAGATTGGGCAGTAGGTCGGTGAACGAACTGAAATAGGTCCGCATCAGCATCAGGCACACGCCATAGATCGTGCCGCCCAGCAGCGTGCCCAGCGGATTACCGAGCGAGCCGATCACGATCACGGCGAACGACACCAGGTCGATCGGCACGCCCAGGCCCGGCGTGAAGCTGCCCATCATGAACGGCGCGAACACGCCAGCCACCGCCGCCAGCGCCGTGCCGAAGCCGAACGCCACGGCGGAGATGCGGTGCACGTCGATGCCGATCGCCACCGCTTCCTCCCGCTGCGCCATGATCGCGCGCGTCTGGCGGCCGAGCCGGGTGTGATACAGGTACAGCCACACGCCGGCGAGCATCACCACGGCGACGGCCGCGGCATACACCCAGGCGAACGGCACCGTCTGGCCCAGGATCGGCACCGGGCCGCCACCCAGCACCCGGCTTGGAATGGACCGCTCGTTGTTGCCGAACAGCATGGACACGATAGCCTCGATGGTCTGCGACAAGCCGAAGAACAGGATCAGCGACAGCATCTCAGGATCGCGGGCGCGCTGCAGCCGGGGCACCAGGGCGTAGTACACCGGCAAGGCGATCACGAAGAACACAGCGAACGTGGCGATGACCGTCGGCACCGGGCTGACCGCGGCCGTGCGCATCAGCCAATAGGCGGAGAAGGCGCCCAGCATCAGGAAGTCGCCATGCGCGAGGTTGACGATCCGCATGACGCCGAACACCAGGTTCATGCCGACGCCGACCAGCGCGTAGTACAGGCCGAACAGCAGCCCGGCGAGGATCGCGTACCCCAACACCGCGCGGCTACGGCGCCGGGTAGATTGGCTTGGCGGTGGCCAGATCCGCCGGCCAGACGATGTTCAGGCCGAGATCGGTCGACCCGGTTTTTGGCGGCAGGATTTGGCCCAGCGGATCGATCTCGCCGCTCTGCGATCCATCCGCCGCCAGCACGAACGGGCCGACCAGCGTTTCCATGTTGCCGGACAGGGTGAACACCGCGCGGCGCAATTCCAACTGGTCCAGGCTCTCGGCGACGGCCAGCGCCCGCTCGATCACCAGCCCGGCCTGGTAGCCGGCGATGGCGTTGTAGCCGAACTCCACGCCCTTGATGCTGTTCGCCGTGAGGTACTGCTCGAACGCCGCCTCGAACTCGCTCCGCGTCAGGCCGTACGTGGTCTTGAACTCGTAGGATCCCGGGCCGGCCAGAGCGTACGTGTTGTACAGCTGGTCGGCCAGGCCGTTGGTTTTGATGAGGTTTTGTTCGGTCAGGCCGTACCCGGTGAACAGGAACTTGAACTTGGTGTCGTTGTCCTGCAGCGCGCGGAGGAAGGCGAGTTCGTTGGTGGGATAACCGAATTCCAACACGGCGTCCGGCTTGGCGGCCTGCATGTTGTTGACCAGGACGGTGTAGTCCGTGGTGTTGGTGGGCACGCCATTGTCGAACACCAGCTTGACCTCGGGATGCGCCTTCAACGCCTCGCGCACCGCTTTCGCCTGGTAGGCGGTGTAGTCGGCGGTGACGTAAAGAAGCGCCGCGGACTTGATACCGAGCGACGACATCTGGCCCACGAAATCGGCCAGCGTCTTCGGGTAGCGATCCGTGGCGGCGAGCGCCAACAGCACGATGTACGGATTGTCCGGGCTGAAGAAGTTGGGGCTGCTCCCCGTGGTATCCCACAGCAGCACCTTGTGGTCCCGCGCCACGGGAACCGACGCCGCCGTCATCACCGAGGTGGAGTCCGGCACCAGGATATCGACCTTGTCCTGGGTGATCAGCTGGTTGGTCAGAGTGCCCGCCAGCGACGGCGAGCTCTGGTCGTCGTAGGAAATCAGCTTGATCGGGACGCGCTTGCCAAAGCCTTTGACGAAGACGCCGCCCTGCTTGTTGAGCCCGTCCACCCAATACTGCAGCGCCACATGCATCGGGGCGGAGGTGCTCGCCATGGTGCCGGAGTTGGCATAGAGCGAGCCGATCTTGATCTCCGCCGGCGCATCCGCAGCGAGGGCGGCCGCAGGTAGGCCCGCTACACCAAGTGCACATGCCGCGGCACGCAGCCAGTCACCAAGCCTCATACGTCAGTTCCTCCGCCGCTGCGGCTTATTGCCGCTATGGCTCGAACGATAAGCCCGGAACCGCGCGGGCCGCCAGTCGCGAATGGGTTTAGTTCGGCTCCGGATCGGTGCGCACGCCGAGCGCCTCGTTGTGCTCGCCGAGCAGCGGAGCCCGGGTTCGCACCGCGGGGCGGATGCCGTCGAGACTGATCGGCAGCCCCACCGAGGTCAGGGCGACGCCGGGGATTTGCTGCAGCAGGCCCAGGGCTGCGAGATGCGGATCGCTCACCACGTCGTGCAGGTCGTTGATCGGCGCGCACGGCACGCCCACGCGCTCCAACCGCGTCATCCAGGCGGACGTGGTGTCTTCCAACATGACACGCGCGATCGGCGGAATGATGGCCGGCTTGTTGGCGACCCGCAGGGCGTTGGTCAGGAACCTTGCATCCTCACCCCATTCGGGATGCCCGAGTTCGGTCACGTATTTGCGGAACAGCCGGTCGTTGGCGGCGGCGACCACGATCTCCCCATCCGCGGTGACGAAGGACTGGAACACCACCACGCGCGGGTTGCCGCTGCCGTGCCGCGTCGGGGGCACGCCGGTCGCCTGGAACGCGGCGAAGTGCACCGAGAGCCAGCCCAGCGCCGTTTCGTACAACGACGTGTCCACCGTGCAGCCCTGCCCGGTCTTCTCCCGCTCCAGCAGCGCCGCGATCGTGCCGAGCGCGGCCCAGACGCCGGTGCCGAGGTCCAGCACCTGCATGCCGACGCGGGTCGGTGGTCCGCCCTCCTGCCCATTGAGGCTGAACATCCCGGCGAAGGCCTGGATCATCGGCTCGTAGCCGGGCTTTAGATGCCGCGGCCCCTTGTGGCCGAACGCCCACAGCGAGCAGTAGACCAGCCGGGGATTGAGCGCGCGCATCACCTCCGGCCCAAGCCCCAGTTGGTCGGTGACGCCGGGCCGCAGGTTCTGGATCAGCACGTCGCAGCCGGCCGCATACTGCTTCAGCCAAGCGATATCGGCCGGGTGCTTGAGGTCCAGCGTCACCGAGCGCTTGTTGCGGTTGACGGTGTGGAATGTGGTCGCCATGCCGTCCACGAACGGCGGTCCCCAGCCCCGCGCGTCGTCGCCACCCTCCGGCCGTTCGACCTTCACCACGTCGGCGCCGAGCATGCCCAGGATCTCGCCGGCATACGGCCCGGCGATGTTCTGAGCCAACTCGACGACTTTGACGCCTGCTAGCGGCAACATGCGTGCGCCGCCCTGATCACCGCCTGGTCCGACATCGCTTCCCCCTCGGCCACCTGAGGCGGCGCTTTTGGCGGGATGCTAGGGCACCACCATCGTCTCAGTCCACGATGAACATCCGCGCGCCCGCCGTGGTCCACGAGCGGTGGGGCTTGTCGCCGAAATCGGACACGGTGTAGCCCATGCCGGGCTTCATGACGAAGCTGCGCCCATCCTGCAGCTCGCTCGTCACCTCGCCCTCCAGCACGTAGACGACGTGGCCGCGGTCGCACCAGTGATCGGCCAAGTAGCCGGGTGACAATTCCACCACCCGCATCCGCACGTCGCCATTGGTCAGGGTGCGCCACAATGCCATGCCAGTTTCCCCCTTGTGCTCGGTGGCGGGCAGCGCGTCCCAGTGCACCGGCGTGTAGGGCAGTGTCGGAATTTTCATGTTCGGGTTCCTGCTGGGCTGCTGATCACGAGCGCATCTAATGGCCCTGGTTCAGCCTCGATGGAACCCGGGGACGCCCTGCGCTATGAACAGCACAGCATAACGCCACCCCTGACCGAACCACGAGGCCCATCCATGTCCAGAGTGACCGCCCCGCTCGCCGCCGCGACGCTGTTCCTGCTGCCACACATGGCGTCCGCCGAGGATGTGAACGTCCTGTATGCCGGGTCGCTGGTGAACCTGATGGAGCACGGCGTCGGCCCGGCGTTCGACAAGGCGACGGGGGACAGTTTCCGGGGCTTCGGTGGCGGTTCCAACGGATTGGCCAACCAGATCAAGGGCAAACTCCGCCGCGCCGACGTGTTCATCAGCGCCACCCCCTCGGTCAACAACGGCCTCATGGGTGCCAGCAACGGCGACTGGGTGAGCTGGTACGCGACCTTCGCCCAATCCCCGCTCGTGATCGGTTACAGTGCGTCCAGCCGGTTCGCCGAGGATCTGAAGACCAAGCCCTGGTACGAGGTGCTGCGCGAACCCGGCATCCGGATCGGCCGCACCGACGCCAAGCTTGATCCGAAGGGCGCGCTGACAGTGCAGCTGATGGCCAAGGCCGAACAGGTCTACCACCAGCCCGGCCTGGCGCAGGCGGTGCTCGGCGCCCCCGACAATCCGGACCAGGTCAGGCCGGAGGAAAACCTGGTCGGGCGCCTGCAATCGGGGCAGATCGACGTCGGCTTCTTCTATTCCACCGAGACGTCCGACATGCACATCCCCGCCATCGCGCTGCCGCCGGAGGTCGCGCTGAGCGCGGTCTACACGATCACGGTCCTGCGCGACGCCGCAGCCCCGGACGGCGCCGCGAAGTTCGTCGACTTCCTGCTCGGACCCCAGGGCCAAGCCGTCATGAAGGAGCACGGGCTCGCCACGCTCACCCCGGCGGTCACCGGCAATGCGGCGGATATCCCGGCGGCGATCCACCTCAAGTAGCCTGACGAGACCGTAGTCGCGTGAGGGCGCCGCGGGCGCTGCTCCCGCTCGCCGGGCTGCTGACGGTGTTTCTCGTGGCACCGTTCGTGGCGGGCTTGGGTCAGATCGGCCTGGCGGATTGGGCCGATGTGGACTGGGCTGGCCTGGGCCAGGCCGGGTTCGTGTCGGTCGCCAGCGCCACGCTCGCGACCGGGCTGGTCGCGGTGCTCGGCATCCCGTTGGGCTACGTCTTGGCGAGGGTGCCCGGCCGGCTCATCGCCCTGCTCGGGTTCGCCGTGCAGCTGCCACTCGCGCTGCCGCCGCTGGCCAGCGGGATCCTGCTGCTGTTCCTGTTCGGCTACACCAGCCCCCTGGGCCGCCTGACGCGGGGAGCGCTGACCGACTCGTTCGCCGGCATTGTCCTGGCGGAAGCCTTCGTCGCCGCGCCATTCCTGATCATCGCCGCCCGATCCGCCTTCTCCGGTGTCGACCCGGTGCTCGAAGACGTGGCCGCCACGCTGGGCCACCGTCCCGCCGCGGTCTTCGGGCGCGTCAGCCTGGCGCTCGCCGCAAGGGGGATCTGGGCCGGGCTGTTGCTGACCTGGTTGCGCGCCTTCGGAGAGTTCGGCGCAACGGTGATGGTCGCCTACCATCCCTATTCGTTGCCCGTTTACACCTACGTGGCTTTCGGCAGCCAAGGGCTCCCCGCCATGTTGCCGATCCTGCTGCCGACGCTGGTGATCGCGGCGGGGGTGATGGCGGCCAGCCTATTGCCCGGTCACCGGCCACGCAGCCGGCCCAGACAGGCGGCGTTGCCCTCGATTCTCCCCACGGCGCAACCGGCCCGCCTCGCGCCAGGCAAGCCGTTGGACTTCGCGTTCCGCCGGAGCCGGGAGGGGTTCGTCCTCGATGTGGCGTGGCGCACGGACGCCAGGCGGCTCTGCATCCTCGGCGCGTCCGGCTCGGGCAAGTCGGCGACGCTGCGCCTGATCGCCGGGCTGGACCAGGCGGACCACGCCGCCGTCTCGCTGGGCGGCCGCGACCTGGCCGGATTGCCGCCCTACGCCCGCTCCGTCGCCTACGTGCCGCAGGATTACGGGCTGCTGCCGAACCTCAACGTCGAGCGCCAGGTCCGTTTCGGCGTCACAGCCGACGCGGCACTCGCGCTGCAATGGACCCATCGCCTGGGGCTAGCAGGGCTGGAGCACCGGCTGCCTGCCGAGCTGTCATTGGGGCAGCGGCAACGCGTGGCAGTAGCACGGGCGCTGTCGTGCAAAGGCGTGCTGCTGCTGTTGGACGAGCCGTTTTCCGCCCTGGACGCGCCGCTGCGGACGCGCCTGCGCGAGGAGATGCTGGCGCTGCAGGGAGAACTGGACGCCACCACGGTCCTTGTCACGCACGACCCCGAGGAGGCGTTCCTGTTGGCCGACGAGTTGCTGCTGCTCGAGGACGGTCGTGTGCTGCAATCGGGCCCGGTCGAAGCGGTGTTCGCCCGCCCGGTCAGCGAGGCGGCCGCGCGCCTGCTCGGGGCGGACAATATCGGCGCCGGCCAGGCCGCGGCGCCGGACCGCATCGACGTGGGGGACGTGTCCTTCGCCGTTGCCGGGCCGAGCCTCGCCCCGGGTCCCGTCGGCTTTGCCATCCGTCCCTCGGGTCTGCGCGTGGGTGCCGGCCACGGTCTCCCGGCGACCTTGTTGCGGGTCGGTCCGGTCCGGGCAGGCCGCCGCCGGCTGAGCGTCGAACTCGGGACCGCGGTCCTGGTGGCCGAGGCAAGTCCTGGATTCATCGGCGTTCCGGGCCCTTGCCGCGTGACCGTAGACCCGGCCGCCGTGCAAGTCTGGCACTCGACTTGCGGTTGAAGCTGCCGCTCATGCAGCAATCTGGGTGCAACCACAACGAGGAGGCAAGACGCCTACGCCCTAGCGTTCTCGGTCCCCTCCCCTTGAGGGAGGGGTGGTCGCGGCACAAAGCGAGCTTCGAGTCCGACGTCCAGCGCCGGTGCGTACGCCACTCCTCCCCCCGGCCCCCTCCCTCAAGGGGAGAAGGAGAAGTGTCTTCCCCGGCGAAGGGAACCGAACGCAAGTCCGGGCCTTCTGCAGCCAACCATCAGGAAAATCGCATGTCTCAATCAGCCGCTCCGGTATGGTTCATCACCGGCTGTTCGACCGGCTTCGGCCGTGAACTCGCTCGCCTTGTGCTCGAGCGCGGGTGGCGCGCCGTGGTGACGGCCCGCAATCCCGACCAGGTGGAAGACCTCGTGCAGGGCCATGAGGACAGCGCGATTGCCCTCAAGCTGGACGTCACCGACGAGGGTCAGGTCACCGAGGCAGCCAAGGCGGCGATGGACCGGTTCGGCCAGATCGACGTGCTGGTGAACAATGCCGGCTACGGCTATCTCGCTGCAATCGAGGAAGGCGAGGACCGTGAGGTGCGCGCCATGTTCGAGGCCAACTTCTTCGGCCTGGCCGCGATGACCCGGGCCGTGCTTCCCGGCATGCGCGCGCGCCACAGCGGCTGCATCGTGAACATCTCGTCCATCGGCGGGCTCGCGAGCTTCCCCGCCACGGGCTATTACCACGCCACCAAATATGCCGTGGAAGGCCTGTCCGAATCACTGGCGCAGGAAGTCGGCCCGCTCGGCATCAAGGTCGTCATCGTGGAGCCGGGGCCGTTCCGCACCAATTGGGCCGGCCCGTCCATCAAGCAATCCGCCACCCGCATTGCCGACTACGAGGCTACCGCCGGCGTGCGCCGCGCGCAGACCGAGGCGCGCAGCGGCAAGCAGCCCGGCGACCCGGTGCGTGCCGCCGAGGCCATCATCGCCGCCGTGCAGTCCCCCGAGCCGCCGCTGCACTTGGTGCTCGGCAAGCCCGCATTGGACATCGCCCGCAACAAGCTCGCCGCCCTGAAAAAAGATTTCGACACCTGGGAGGCGACAACGCTGGGCGCCGATTTCCCCGCAGATGGAGCATCGTTCTGATGAAAATGCGCAAACTGGGCCGCAACGGCCCGGAGCTATCCGCCATCGGGTTGGGCTGCATGGGCATGTCGGCCTTCTACGGCGGGCGTGATGCCAACGAGAGTGTCCGGACGCTGCACCGTGCCGTCGAATTAGGCGTGACCTTCTTCGATACGGCCGATGCCTACGCCAACGGCGCGAATGAGGAATTGGTCGGCCGCGAGCTCAAGACGGTACGCGACCGGGTATTCATCGCGACCAAATTCGCCAACACCTGGGGGCCGAACGGCGAGCGCACCGGGATCAGCGGCAAGCCGGACTACGTGCGCTCCGCCTGCGACGCCAGCCTGAAACGGCTCGGCGTTGACGTGATCGACCTGCTGTACCAGCACCGTGTGGACCCGAGCACGCCGATCGAGGACACGGTCGGTGCCATGGCCGGCCTGGTGAAGGCGGGCAAGGTGCGCTTCCTCGGCTTATCGGAAGCGGCACCCGCCACCATCCGCCGCGCGCACGCAGTGCACCCGATCACGGCGCTGCAGACCGAGTACTCGCTGTGGTCGCGTGACCCCGAGGCGGAGATCCTGCCGCTGTTGCGCGATCTCGGCATCGGCTTCGTGCCCTACAGCCCGCTCGGGCGCGGCTTCCTGACCGGGCAGATCAAATCGGTCGACGACCTGGACCGCGACGATTGGCGCCTTACCTCACCCCGATTCCAGGGCGCCGCGTTCGATGCCAACCTCGCTTTGGTCGGCAAGATCGGCGCCATCGCGGCGGCGAAAGGGTGCACGCCGGGCCAGTTGGCGCTAGCGTGGGTACTGGCGCAGGGTGACGACGTGATCCCGATCCCCGGCACGAAGAAGGTCAGCTATCTCGAGGAGAACGTGGCCGCGGCCGACATCGTGCTGACCCAGACTGAACTCGCCGCGATCGATGCAGCACTACCTGCCGGTGCCGTAGCCGGCGAGCGGTATGCACCCGAGGGCATGCGCGCACTCAACGGTTAGGAGACACCATGCAATACACGAATTTCGGCAAGACCGGCCTGCAGGTCTCGAAGCTGTGCCTGGGCACGATGACCTTCGGCCTGCAATGCGACGAGGCGCAGAGCCACGCCATCCTGGACGCCGCGTCGGCGGGCGGTATCGACTTCCTGGACGCCGCCGACGTCTATCCGCTCGGCGGCGGCCACAACACGGCAGGCCGCACCGAGGAGATCGTCGGCGGATGGCTGCGCGGCAAGCGGCACCAACACGTGTTGGCCACCAAATGCGTCGGCGCTATGGGGCCGAAGCCGTGGGACCAGGGCATGTCGCGCAAGCACATCCTGGACGCGATCGACGCGTCGCTGCGGCGGCTCGGCACCGATTACGTCGACCTGTATCAACTGCACAGCTACGACCCGCGCACCCCGATCGACGAGGCGTTGGAGGCATTGGACACCGTCGTTCGCCACGGCAAGGCGCGGTACGTCGGCGTGTCCAACTGGCCGGCCTACAAGGTGGCGCGCGCGATCGGCCGCAGCGAACTGCGCAACCTGATGCAGATCAAGTCGGTCCAGCCGCGCTACAACCTGCTGTTCCGCAGCTTCGAACGCGACCTGTTGCCGCTCTGCGCGGAGGAGGGCGTGGCCGTCATTCCATACAATCCGTTGGCGGGCGGGATGCTGACCGGCAAGCACGACAACACGGCCGCACCGCCGGAGGGTTCGCGCTTCCAACTCGGCACCGCGGGCGCGCGCTATCAGCAGCGCTACTGGCACGGTCAGCAATTCGAGACCATCGAGGCATTGCGCAAGATCGCGGCCGAGGCGTCGATGAGCATGGCAACCATGGCGATCCGTTGGGTCCTGTCTAACCCGGCGATCACGGCCCCCATCATCGGCGCCAGTCGGCCGGAGCAGTTGACCGACACACTGGCGGCCGCCGAGCACGGGCCGCTCCCGAGTGAGCTGAAGGCCAAACTGGACGATGTCACGCTGGCGTGGCGCGCGGTCGACGAGGACCGGTAATCCGAATGATGGCCGGTTCTGGCAAAATGCAAAGCTACGTCGACCTCGTTGAGCAGCTCACCGCGCTGCTCGACGGCGAGCACGACGCCATCGCCAATGCCGCCAACACCGCGGCTCTGCTGATGCAGAGCCTGCCGGAGCTGAACTGGGCGGGGTTCTACTTCCTGCGTGCGCGGGATGAACTCGTGCTCGGGCCGTTTCAAGGCAAGCCGGCCTGCGTTCGCATTCCCGCCGGCCAGGGCGTGTGCGGGGCAGCCGTGGCACGCCGCCAGTCCGTGCTGGTGGCCGACGTCCACGCCTTCCCTGGCCATATCGCCTGCGATGCCGCGTCTCGCTCCGAACTCGTCGTGCCGCTGGTCCGGGACGGCGTCGTGGAGGGGGTGATCGACTTGGATAGCCCGGCGCTGGGCCGGTTCGACGCCGACGACCAGGCCGGCATCGAGGCCGTGGCCCGAGCCTACGTTGCCGCCACCGCAAACGCGGTTTGACCAGGCCGGGTACGGTGGCCCCTTTTACCGGGCCGCCATCGCTGCGATTGTAGCAGCCGCATTTAGCCGAGCGGTCCAGCCATGCCCATGACTCTCTCTGCCCAACACATCCTGCCCGACGACGGCACCGCTGGCGCGCTTGCCGGGCGCGTCTGGCGTCCCGAGTTGAACAAGCCCTCGGTCGTGGCGATCCGGCCGGAGGGGGTGATAGACCTCTCGCGCAGCTTCCCCACCATGGCCGACCTCACCGAGACGCCCGACCCGGCCGCTGCCCTGCGCGCGGCGAGCGGCGAGACGCTCGGCCCCCTCGACCCGATCCTTGCCAACACCCTGCCCGGAAGCCGCGACGCCACTCGGCCCTGGCTGCTCGCCCCCGTCGACCTGCACGTGCTGAAGGCGGCTGGCGTCACCTTCCCCGTATCCATGCTGGAACGCGTGATCGAGGAGCGCGCCCGTGGTGATGCCAACGCAGCCGCTACGATCCGCGCCGAATTGGGCGAATTGGTGGGCGGCAGCCTGCAGCAGCTCAAGCCCGGTTCGGCGGAAGCGATGAAGGTCAAGGAGGCACTGGTGCGGCAGGGGCTGTGGAGCCAGTATCTCGAGGTCGGCATCGGCCCCGATGCGGAGATCTTCACCAAGGCGCCGGTGCTCGCCGCCGTCGGCACGGGCATGGATGCCGGGCTGCACCCGATCTCGTCCTGGAACAACCCGGAGCCGGAGGCGGTGCTGGTAGTCAGTTCCACCGGCGCCATCGTGGGGGCCACGCTCGGCAACGACGTGAATTTACGCGACGTGGAGGGGCGCTCGGCGCTGCTGCTGAGCAAGGCCAAGGACAACAACGCCTCGTGCGCGCTCGGGCCGTTCCTCCGCTTCTTCGACGCCGGGTTCACGCTGGACGATGTGCGCGCGATGGAGGTGTCGTTGCTGGTGGAGGGCCCAGACGGGTTTGAGATGCGCGGCGCGTCCTCCCTGCGTCTGATCAGCCGCGACCCGGCGGATCTCGCGGCGCAGATGCTCAACGCCAACCACCAGTACCCGGACGGCGCGGTGCTGTTCCTCGGCACCGTGTTCGCTCCGATCCAGGACCGGCACGGCGCCGGCAAGGGTTTCACGCACGAGATCGGCGATGTCGTCACCGTCGGCACGCCGTTGCTCGGCCGGTTGATCAACACGATGCGCCATAGTGCCGACTGCGAGCCGTGGCGCTTCGGCGTGCGCGCGCTGATGCAGAGCGTCGCCCGGCACGCAGGCTAAGTAGGATGTTCCTCGGCCTGGATTTCGGCACCTCCGCCGTCAAGGCGCTGCTGGTCGATGGCAACCAGCACACCATCGGCAGCGCGAGCGTATCACTGACCGTGAGTCGCCCCGCCCCCGGCCACAGCGAACAGGCGCCCGAAGCCTGGTGGGAGGCGATGTGCGGCGCCATCACCCTGCTGCAGCGCGATCACCCGGCGGAGTTGGCGGCGGTGCGCGGCATCGGCCTGTCCGGCCAGATGCACGGCGCGGTGCTGCTGGACGCGGCCGGCGCGGTGCTGCGGCCGGCCATCCTTTGGAACGACGTCCGATCCGAAGCGGAATGCGCGGAGCTGGAGGCAGCAATGCCGACCCTGCGCACCGTCGCCGGCAACATCGCCTTCCCGGGCTTTACCGCACCGAAGCTGC
The DNA here is from genome assembly GCA_964242215.1 of uncultured Acetobacteraceae bacterium. Taxonomy (GTDB): domain Bacteria; phylum Pseudomonadota; class Alphaproteobacteria; order Acetobacterales; family Acetobacteraceae; genus LMUY01. Next base: position 57,284 of record CAXTCJ010000016.1, read on the forward strand.
TGTGGGTGCGAAAGCACGAACCAGAGATTTTCGCCAAGGTTCACACCGTACTGCTGCCGAAGGCCTGGATCCGCTACCGGATGACCGGCGAGCTGATAGAGGAAATGTCCGACGCGTCCGGCACGCTGTGGCTCGATGTGGGCGCGCGGGACTGGTCGGATGCGGCGTTGGACGCCACCGGGCTCACCAGGCGCGCCATGCCGCGCCTGGTGGAGGGCAGCGACCCCGCCGGCACGCTGCACCCGGCGCTGGCGGCACGCTGGGGCATGACGGGCCGTCCAGTGCTGGCTGGCGGCGCCGGGGACAACGCGGCCGGTGCCGTTGGCTTGGGTGCGATCCGGGCCGGCGACGCCTTCATCTCGCTCGGCACCTCGGGCGTGCTGTTTGCGACGACGGACCGCTTCCGTCCCTTCCCCGGCGCCGCCGTGCACGCCTTCTGCCACGCCGTACCGGGCACCTGGCACCAGATGGGCGTCACGCTGTCCGCCGCGGCGTCACTCGCGTGGTGGGCGGGCATCACCGGGTCGAGCGAGACTGCGTTGCTGGCCGAACTCGGCATGCCACGGGCGCCGAGCCCCGCCACCTTCCTGCCCTATCTCGGCGGCGAGCGGACGCCGCACAACGATGGCAGCCTGCGTGCCTCGTTCAGCGGGCTGTCGCACGACACCGGCCGGGCCGCGCTGACGCAAGCGGTGCTGGAAGGCGTGGCGTTCTCGCTACGGGACTGCCTGGATGCGTTGGCCGAATCTGGCACCGTCATCACGGCGGCCGACGTGATCGGCGGCGGCTCGCGGTCCGAAACGTGGGTCGCGATCCTGGCCTCCGTGCTCGGCATCCCGTTGCACCGGCTCGTGGGTGGCGAGCAGGGCGGCGCTTTCGGGGCGGCCCGGCTGGCCCGGCTCGCCGTGACGGGCGAGGCGCCGGAGGTTGTCTGCACCCCGCCGGCGCGGGAGGCGGCCGTGCAGCCCGACCCGGCGCTGGCCGAAGCCTACGCGGCACGATTGCCCGAGTATCGGCGGTTGGCAGCTGCGCTGAGGGGATGAATTCCGCTCGCAGGATCGGACTGCTACGATCACCCCGCGCGGCTCGTGTCGGCCGTGACGAAGGGATCGTTTGATGGTGCGTTACGCCGTGCTCGCGCTCGTTTTGACCCTGTCCGCCTGCGGAAGCGGCTTCGGGACTCCTGCAACCACGCGTCCAAGCAGCGACCGCCGGCCCGAGACGATGCCGTCGAACTCCGAGCCCGCCGAGTTCCACGGCATGCCCCCGTAGGACGCTCCTACTCCGGTTCGACCGTCCCGATCACAGCGACCTTGCCACCCCGTACGCCCAGAAGCTGCATCGGCGTATGCGGGTGGTTGTGGTCGTCCATCTTGTAGGTACCGCCCAGCAGCGACGGCATCGACGACGTCACGAGCGCCGCCTGGATGTCGGCCGGCTTGTCGGAGCCGGCCCGGCGAATAGCGTCCACCACCAGCAGCGTCGCCTCGTAGGCGAAGAACGACCGCTGCGTCGGCATGATGCCATACCGCTCGCGATACGCCGTGACGAAGCCTTTCACGCCCGGCGTTTCGTCCATCGGGGTGAACACAACGATGCTCGTCACACCGTCCAGCCCGCCCTTCGCGACGAAGTCCGGCGTAACCGCGGCAATCGCGGCGGGCAGGTCGATGCGGCCGTCGACGGGCGTGGCTCCTCCCGCCTGCTCGTAGGCGCGGAAGAATGCGGCGGTCGACGGCCCGAGCACTGGGACGAGATGGTCCGCACCCTGCCCCGTCAGCGTGGCCAACATGGGCGCGAGATCGGTTGTGCCCTTGGGGATGACCTCGTTCGCGACCGTGGCCAGCCCGGCCTCCTGCGCGGCCTTGGCGAACATGGTGGCGTTGACCCGGTTCAGCGGCGCATCGTCGGCTACGATGGCGAGCTTCTTGGCGCCCTTGCCCTTCATCCAACCGACCATGCCGCGCGCGATATCCAGGTTCGACGGGATCGTCTTGAAAAGATAAGGGTTGCCCCCGACCCCGGATGCATCCACGAAATCCTGGCCGCCGGAGATGTCGACCACCAGCGGGATTTTTGCCGCCTGCGCGATCGGGATGATCGCATGGGTGACCGGCGTCGCGATCGCGCCCAGTAGCACCGGCACGTGCACCTCGTCGATCAACCTGTGGACGGCCGCCTCGCCAACGGCCGGCTTTGCCGAATTGTCGCCGTAGAAGGCTTCGACCGGCCGGCCGAGTACCCCGCCGGCCTGGTTCACCCCCGACAGCGCGAGTTCGACACCGTACTGCTCGCTTTGACCCTTATCGGCCGTGGGACCGCTGAGGATGGTGGTGACCCCGATACGGACCGGATCGGCGGCGAGCGCCGGGCCTGCGCCCAGCAGCGACGCGGCGAAAATAGCAGGAACGAGCTTCATGGGCGTTCTCCCGTCGGACACCGAGCGGCCGCTAGCGATGGGGCTGCAGGTGGCGGAGAGCCTAGCTGCCGCCGGCCATTCACGCCAGCCAGCGCGATATGATGCGATCGGCCGCGACTGTCCGGTCGACATGGAAAACGGGCGGTAGATCGCTCTACCGCCCGCTCCATTTGCAGGCCGGCCAATCAAAGCCGGGTCGAGACGCTTACCAGGCGAAGGACGTGCCGAAAGCGAGCACCGACTGGTCTAGCTTGTTGTGCTGGTCGGTCGTCGAACCCGAGCCCACGTTCGCAGCACCCGTGACGAAGTTGAAGCCGCGCTGATGCGCCTCCATCCAGATGCCCGACAGATACAGCGCCACGCCCGGTGCCAGCGAGTAGGTCGCACCGACCGCGGCACCGGTGTCACGGCGTTGCCCGCCCGTGACCGCCCCGGTCAACGGTACGCCATACGTGGACTGGTTCGTGGCCGCCTGCTGGTTACCCTGATACCAGCTCTCGCTGAACGATCCGCCGACGATGAGCGCGCCGAGCGTGTAGCTGATGGCGGCGTTGTAAGCGTTGGCGTCGGGCTGGCCATGGGTGACCAGGCCGCCGAAGCCGCCGCCGCCCGGCACGTTGTAGCGGCCGCGCTGGTAGTTGCCGCTGACCGTCAGCCCGCCATACGTGACCCCGAGGCCGAAGTCATAGACGCTCAGGTCCTCCATCTTGGAATGCTGCGGGTCGGTCGTGGACCCGACGACGCCGCTGTCGTGCACCCGGCCCGAACCATCGTACGACGCGGTGCCCACGACTCCGAACGAGCCGAACGTGCCGCGGTAGCGGGCCAGGCCTTCGTACGTGTCCTTGCGGCGGGCAACGTCACCGGTGCTGGTGGAGTTCAAAGCGTCGCAGCCGGGCGCCGCCGCGTTCGCGGCCGCCGTTGTGATCAGCGTGTTACCGGAGGCCGGGTTACCGGTACCACCGCAGCCAGAGTTGTCTTCACCGGAAGCAGCCGTGCTGGGTTCGTAGGAGACGCCGAAATCCACGCCGTAGAACTGCGGCGACAGATAGACGGCCTTTTCCGTCGAGTAGAGGTTGCCGACGTCGGCGAACGGATAGACGTAAGCGCCGCCATTGGCGAGGAAGCCCGGCAGGTCGCCGTTCAGGCCGCCGTCGTCGAAGTTTTCACCGGTGCCCGTCAGGAACAGGCTGGACGGCTGGTCGGACGAACCGAAGCGGACGCTACCCAAGTGGTCGCTACCGATGTAGCCCCACTCACGGCGGATATACAGCGCGCCACGGTCGCGGTCCGTGCTTGACACCGATCCATTCGTGCCGCCGCCGGCGCCGAATGCGTTATCCTGCCGGATCTCGAGCGAGGCGCCGTATTTCAGGCCGTTCGCGGCAACGCCGTCGAAGCCCGGGTAGATCCGGGCGTAGCCTTCGAACCCGTAGTTGGACAGCCGGTTGCTGCCCTGCTGGTTCGCACCACCCGCGGCGGCCGTCGCGCCGACGGCCGCACCGGTCGAGCTCGTGGTGCCATTCGCGCCGGTCACGCCGTAGTTCGTGGTCCGCAGCGCGCCCTGGTTCGCGACATAAGCGTATTCCCGGAAGCGGCCGTTGAGACGGACCGTTACTGTTCCCGGGGTGGGGTAAGCCTGGCCGTCGGTCGAGTTATCCGTCACCACTTGGGCGTCGGCATAGGCCGCTGCACCCATTGAGGCGCCGAGCGCGGCCACAGTGGCCAGCAAGAGCTTGCGCATTCAATCCTCCTGAGATCACCGGACAATCCGGCATAGAGTCCGAGCCCCGCCCCGTTGGTGAACCAAAGCCCGAGACTGTCAGACCTGGCCAGACTATTGCCGGCCTGTTCACGTTTGCGCAATTGGTCGTGAGCACCACTGAACAGTAGAAACGGCACATTGTGATTTTAGTACCACCTCAATGAGTAATAATTTCGAGTCATCACACAATACTGTTCATTCTTAATTTGCATAAATGTTATGTGTCTTAAGTTTTGGTAATGCTATATTTGTCTTGGAGGTGGTTTTGACCGCTAGTTTGTTGAACCATTTTCTGAAATGTAATACATTCTGTGACCGTTATTACCAAAAATCTGTTGTTCTAGACTTATAGCCGTAGTATCGGTCGGTTAGAGCGTTTCCCGTCTTTTGGAGACTCAGCCGTGGATCTCGTCAGTAATATTGATCTCAAGCAACTCAACATGTTTATGGAATTAGTTCGGAACGGCAACTTTGGAACAGCAGCGGCCCGCTTGGGCATCGGACAACCGAACCTAAGTCGCAAAATAAAACAGTTGGAAAACGAGTTAGGAGGAGCGCTCGTTACAAGACATTCCAAGGGAGCAGTTTTAACAAAAAAAGGTGCAGCACTTTACGGTATTACAGGTGATTACCTGAGATCGCTCAGTGACCTGACTATATCCGACACCATAGCCACTCAGAGCAATCAGGTGGTCCTGGGTGTACCATGGACGTCCTCCTCTACGCTGATTCCGTTAATCTTTTCAGTAGTCAAGGACATCTATCCCGACCTGAACATCAGTTTTTTCGAGGGTTCCAGCGTAGAACTGGAGCAAGCAGTCGAGAGCGGCCACGTCGCCGCTGCATTGCTGTACGATCCGCCAAAGACAGAAGGCACCACCAGCACCCCGATCATTGAGGAGGAGATGCTCGTTATTGCCCCTCCCGCGTGGGACTGGTCAGAGACGACGGCACTGACTCTAAGGGATCTGACATCACTCCCCCTAGTGCTTCTCGGGCCGGATCACGCAGATCGGCGAAAGCTCGCGGAAGCTGAGAAACATCAGGGTATTCGGCTTGAGGCCGTGCTCGAGGTGAATAGCCCGTCGACACTTAAAGCCCTGGTCAACCGCGGCACGGGTTTCTCGGTGATGAGCGCGCTGAGCATAGACCGTGAGCTGGCGATTGGATCCCTACAAGCCCGACCTTTTGGACTGCCCACGCAGAAAACTAGACTTCACATCACCAGACGCTCTGGCGAGTTATCGACGACTTTGACGTCCATCATCGAGAGCGTCTCAGACACGGTCTCCAACTGCACCAAAAGCAATCCGAGGGTCAAAACGGTTGTGAAACGCGGGTTCGGTTTGGGATAAGGCGTATTCATCGCGCTGCGTCGCACGGAATGCCTTGAAGATAGCGGGCCTGGCATAGATGCCAGGCACCCGCTGTCTCGCGCGACAACGCTGGTGCCCCGTACGGGATTCGAACCCGTGTTACAGCCTTGAAAGGGCCGTGTCCTAGGCCTCTAGACGAACGGGACAGGTTCGCGGCGCCTCATGTGCCTGGGCGGGCCCGGGTGGTCAAGTCATCGCGGCGGCGTCGCTCACAACAAAACAGGCGGTCGTGGCACCGTTCCACTCCTCGGCACGCACATGCCCGGCGAGGTGTAGCGGCGTGCCCGGCGTCGCAAGCGCCTGGCCGAGCGGCGTCTCCGCAGCACGGAAGAGCATCGCCTTCACACGGCCCTGGCCACCCTCCCCCTCAGCAATCACCCGCAACGTGGCGCCGTCGCGGCCGATCCACTCCGCACGGACGACACGGGCGCGCGGCAAAGCTACAACCGGCTCCTCGTTGCCGGCGCCGAACGGGGATAGGCGGGCGATCTGCTGGGCCAACTCCACCCCGGCGCCCGCGACCGACACCGTCGCCTCCACGGTGAGGTCCGGGGTGCGCGGCAAGGCGGCGGCGTGGGCCAGGCGGTCCTCCAGGAAGGCATGGAAATCGTCCATTCGGCTCACGGGCAGGCTGAACCCGGCGGCCATGGCGTGGCCGCCGCCGGTGGTCAACAATCCCTCGCGTCGCGCCGCCAGCACCGCGGCTCCCAGATCCACCCCCGTGACCGAGCGACCGGAACCGCGCACGATCCCCTCGGCCAAGGCGCCGGCGAGGGCGGGACGGTTCTGCCGCTGCTTGATGCGGCCGGCGATGATGCCCACAACGCCCGGGTGCCAGCCATCGCCGTGCACCAGCAGCACGGGGCGGCCCGCATCGGCCTGCGCATGGGCGTGGGCGTGGGCGGCATCGAGCACGGCGGCCTCGAGCTCCTGGCGGTCGCGGTTTACGGCGTCCAGCTTGGTCGCGAGCGCACGGGCCTCCACCGGGTCGTCGGTGAGCAGCAGGCGCAGGCCGAGGCCCGAATCGTCGATGCGACCGGCGGCGTTGATGCGGGGGCCCAGCGCCCAGCCGAGCGTGGCGGCGCTGAGGTGATCCTTCGCGGCGGCGACCTCCAGCAGGGCGGCGATGCCGGGCCGGTCGCGTCGGCCCATTACCTTCAGGCCCTGCGTGACCAGGGCGCGGTTGACCCCGACCAGGGGCATCACGTCACACACCGTGGCTAGGGCCACCAGGTCGAGCAGCGAGCGCAGGTCCGGCTCCGGCCGGGTGGCGAACCAGCCGGCGCGGCGCAGGGTCCGCACGGTGGCGACGGCCGCCAAGAAGGCGACGGCGGCGGCACACAGGCCGTGTAGGCCCGAGCCGTCATCCAGCCGGTTGGGGTTCACGGTGGCGAACACCGGCGGGGGTGGCCCCTCGGCCTTGTGGTGGTCGAGCACCAGTACGTCGGCCAGTCCCTCGAGGGCGGCGAGCGGCCCGGCGGCGGCGGTGCCGCAATCCACGCACACCACCAGGGTGGCGCCCTGGGCCGCCAGGGCGTGCAAGGCGGGAGCGTTGGGGCCGTACCCCTCCAGGAGCCGGTCCGGCACGTGGGTGAGCACCGGACAGCCGAAGCCGCGGAGCAGCAAGGTGATCACGGCGGCGGAGCAGGCGCCGTCCACGTCGTAGTCGCCGAACACCGCCACGGTCTCGCCGGTTTGGATCGCGTGCGCGAGGCGGGAGGCGGCGGTGTCCATGTCGGTCAGAATCGACGGGTCGGGCAGCAGGGCGCGCAGCGTGGGGCTGAGGAAATCGGCGGCGTCGTCCGCGCCGATGTTGCGGGCGGCTAGCAGGCGGCCGACGACTTCGGACACGCCGGTGCGCTGGGCAAGCATCAGGGCGGTGCGTTCTTCGCCACCGCGCCAGACCCAGCGGCGGCCGGTGACGCTGCGGGTGACGCCGAGGGCGGGTGGGGTGGGGGTGATGGCGTTCATGGGGCGGGGTTCGTGCGTGGACGCCCCTCACCCCGCCCTCCAGCGCCATTCCACTTGCTTCGCAAGCGGAACCTTGAGGCGCTTCCGCCCTCTCCCTTAAGGGAAGAGGGAGAACTTACTTGGGCTGCCAGGTCTTGGTCTCGAAGTTGTGGTGCGCTTCGACGTAGCGAACCGTGCCGGATTTCGACCGCATGACCAGGGAATGGGTGATCGCCCCGGTGCTGAAGCGGCGGACCCCTCGCAGCATCGGCCCCGTGGTAACGCCCGTGGCAGCGAACATTACGTCGCCCTTCGCCATCTCGGACAGGTCGTATTTCTTCTTCGGATCGGCCACGCCCATGTCGCGGGCGCGGGTGATCTGCCCGTCGTCCTCGAACAGCAGACGGCCCTGCATTTGGCCGCCGAGGCAGCGTAGGGCGGCGGCGGCGAGCACGCCTTCCGGGGCGCCACCGGAGCCGATGAAGATGTCGACGCCACTCTCCGCCTGGGCCGCCATGATCACGCCGGATACGTCGCCGTCGCCGATCAGCATGATCCGTGCGCCAGCCTCGCGAGCCTTGGCGATCATCTCGGCGTGGCGGTCGCGGTCGAGCGTGCAGAGCACGAGCTCGCCGATGTCGATCTTCTTGGCAGCGGCCAGGTTGCGCAGGTTCTCGGCTACCGGCGCGTCCAGGTCCACCACGCCGGGGGGCAGGCCGCGGCCGACGGCGATCTTGTCCATGTAGATGTCGGGGGCATGGAGGAAATTGCCGGCCTCCGCCATCGCCACGGTCGCCATCGCGTTGGGCCCGCCCTTGGCGGTGATGGTGGTGCCCTCCAACGGGTCCACCGCGATGTCCATCGCCGGGCCGCCGCTGCCGACCTTCTCGCCGATATACAGCATCGGCGCCTCGTCCATCTCGCCCTCGCCGATCACCACCGTGCCGTCGATGGCGACGCTGTCGAAGGCGCGGCGCATGGCTTCCACCGCCGCCCCATCCGCCTCGTTCTTGTTGCCTCGGCCCATCCAGCGGCTCGCTGCGAGCGCACCGGCCTCGCTGACGCGGACGAGTTCGAGCGCCAGGTTACGGTCGAAGTTCACTTCTGGTCGGCTGTTCATGGCGTGTCCTTTTCAGCCTGGCTCGATTCGGATCAAGGCGGGCGCTTCCAGCACGGCCGGCAAGGCGGCAATGGCGTCGGCCGCGGCGCGCATCGCGTGCTCCCGCACCTCGTGCGTCACCAGCACCACGGGGACCGACTCGCCGGGGCTGCGGCCGTGCTGCAGCAGCGATTCCAGCGACACGCCGTGGTCGCGCAGGATGGCCGCGACGTCGGCGATCACGCCGGGTTTGTCGATCACCATCAGCCGCAGATAGTACGCGCCGAGATGCTGGCCGATGGGCACCACCGCGTCGTCGGCCGGCGTGTCCTGGCCCCAGACGGGGGTCAGCCGGCCCCGGGCGAGATCGATCAGGTCCGCCACCACGGCCGAGGCGGTGGGCCCGGCGCCGGCTCCCCTGCCCTCCAGCATCACCCGGCCGACCGCGTCCCCCTCGGCAACGACGGCGTTGAACACGCCATCCACCCGCGCGATCGGGGCGTTCTGCGGTACCAGGCACGGATGCACCCGAGCCTCCACGCCCGCCTCGGTGCGCCGCGCGATGCCGAGCAGCTTGATGCGGTAGCCCAGTTCCTCGGCGAAGGCGATGTCGAGCGCGCTGACCCGGCGGATGCCCTCCACATGCACTGCGTCGAAGCGGACGGGGTGACCAAAGGCAAGGGCGGCGAGGATGGCCAACTTGTGCGCGGCGTCGACGCCGTCGATGTCGGTCGCCGGGTCGGCCTCCGCGTAGCCGAGCGACTGGGCCTCGGCGAGCACGTCGGCGAACTCGCGCTTCTGCTCACGCATGGCGGTGAGGATGTAGTTGCAGGTGCCGTTCAGGATGCCGGCGACGCGGGTGATGCGGTTGGCAGACAGGCCCTCGCGCAAGGCCTTGATCACGGGGATGCCGCCGGCGACCGCGGCCTCGAAGGCGAGCGGGGCGGTGCGCGGCAGGGTGGCGCCGTGCACGGCGAGCAGCGCCTTGTTGGCGGTGACCACGGGGCGGCCGTTGGTTAAAGCCGCTTGCACCAGAGCAAGCGCGGGGCCGTCCGAACCGCCGATCAGCTCCACCACGGCGTCGAGCCCGGGCATGGTGGCGAGTTGGATCGGGTCGTCCACCCACTCCAAGCGGTTGGCCGGCAGGCCACGGTCGCGCTTGCGGTCGCGGGCCGACACGGCGGCAACCGTAATCGGCTGCCCGGCACGGGCGGTGATCAGGTCGGCGTTGTCGTGGAGGAGGCGCACGACCCCGGCACCAACGGTGCCGAGGCCGGCGATGCCGATCTTCATGGTGCGATGTTCCAAAGGGCGTGGTCGACTCCCCCCCTTGAGGGAGGGGGTTGGGGGGAGGGGTGGCCACACACTCTGAAATCGTGCGGCGGCCACCCCTCCCCTAGCCCCTCCCTCAAGGGGAGGGGGATGTTCTTTGCTGTGCTCACGACAGCAACGCCTGGGCGCAGGCATCGAGGATGGCGTCCTCGTCCAGCCCGTATTCGCGGTATAGGTCCGGCAGATCGCCACCTTGGCCAAAATGGTCGGGACCGAGCGGCACCACGCGCTGGCCGCGAACGGCGCCCAGCCAGGAATGTGCGGCAGGGTGGCCATCGAGGACTGTTACGAGCGCGGCGCCCGGGGCGAGCGGCAACAGCAGGCGCTCGATATGCGACGTCGCATCCCGCTCGCCGGCCCGGCGTTTGCGGGCGGCGTCCAGCCAGCCGGCATGCAGGCGGTCGGGGCTGGTGATGGCCAGCAGCCCCGCCCCCGGCTCCTCGGTGGTGAGTTCGGCGAAGGCGGCCATCACCTCGGGCGCCACCGGGCCCTGGTAGGCGAGCGCGATCCGGGCACCGGCAGCGGGCGGGACGGCCCAGTGCGCGCCCGCGATAACCGCCGCTGGGTCCAGCGTGCGATTGGGCTGGTCGAGCTGCCGGGTGGACAGGCGCAGCCACACCGCGCAGCCATCCGGCTTCTGCATATGCTCGAAGGCGTGGCGCAGCAGGATCGCCAGTTCGTC
>CAXTCJ010000017.1:0-66533 GCA_964242215.1 uncultured Acetobacteraceae bacterium
GCCATCGGGCCGGGCCGGAACAGGGCGACGGCGGCGATCAGGTCCTCGAACCGGTCGGGCTGCATCTGGCGCAGCACGTCCCGCATACCCGCGGACTCGAACTGGAACACGCCGCCGGCGTCGCCCTTGGCCAGCATCGCGTAGGTGGGCGCGTCGTCCAGCGGCAAGCGGTCCAGGTCCGGCGGGTCGGCCATGAAGCCGATCGCACGCTGCAGGATGGTCAGCGTGGTCAGGCCCAGGAAGTCGAACTTCACCAGGCCTGCCTGCTCGACGTATTTCATCGAGTATTGCGTCACCAGCGTGTCCGATTTCGGATCGCGGTACAGCGGTACCAACTCGACCAGCGGGCGGTCACCAATCACCAGCCCGGCGGCGTGGGTGCTGGCGTGGCGATATAGGCCCTCGAGCTGCAGCGCCACTTCCATCAGCCGGCGCACCGCCTCGTCGTCGTTGCGCATCTGCTGCAGCTTGGGCTCACCGTCGATCGCCTGTTTCAGCGTCACGGGTTTGGCCGGGTTGTTGGGGATCAGCTCCGCCACACGGTTCACCTGGAAGAACGGCAGCCCCAGCACGCGCCCCACGTCGCGCACCGCCGCACGCGCCTGCAGCTTGCCGAACGTGATGATCTGCGCCACCCGGTCGCTGCCGTATTCCTGGCGGACGTATTCGATCACCTCGTCGCGCCGGTCCTGGCAGAAATCGATATCGAAGTCCGGCATCGATACGCGCTCGGGGTTAAGAAAGCGCTCGAACAACAGCCCGAACCGCAGCGGATCGAGGTCCGTGATCGTCAGCGCCCACGCCACCACCGACCCGGCGCCCGAGCCACGACCCGGCCCCACCGGAATGCCCTGCGCCTTCGCCCACTGGATGAAGTCGGCCACGATCAGGAAGTAGCCGGGGAACCCCATGGACGCGATCACGCCCAGTTCGTACTCCAGCCGCCCGGCATAGGTGGCGCGCGTGGCCTCGTCCGCACCCACCGTATCCATGCGCCGCACCAGCCCCTCCTGAGCCATGGCGCGGACGGTTTCCTCCTCGGTCGCTCCCGGGCGGACCTTGGGGCAGACCGGCAGCAGCGGCTTGCGGCTCTCGGCCATAACGGCGCAACGGCGCGCAATCGCGAGCGTGTTGTCGCAGGCTTCCGGCAGGTCGGCGAACAGTGCGCGCATCGTGGCGGCCGGCTTGAACCAGTGCTCGGCGGTGACCCGGCGGCGCTCCGGATCTGCCACCGCGCGCCCGGCGGCGATGCACAACAAGGCGTCGTGCGCCTCATACATCGCGGGCTTGGCAAAGAAGCACTCGTTGGTCGCCACCAGCGGCAGCCCGGCGCCATCGGCCAGCGCGATCAGCCCCGGTTCCACGGCCCGCTCCAGCGCCAACCCGTGCCGATGCAGCTCGATCACCGCGCGGTCGCCGAACGCCTCGGCCATGGCGTGCAGCATCGCCTCCGCGTCACCCTGCCGCCCCTCCGCCAGCAGCCGGCCTAATGGCCCGCGCGTGCCGCCAGTCAGCAGGAAGAGGCCGGTGGCGTGGTCCAGCACGGTGCGTAGCGCCAACTGCGGCTCTGCCGGGTCGGAGGTGGTGAAGCCGAGCGACGACAGGCGCTGCAGATTGGCCATGCCGACGGCGTCCTGCGCCAGCAGCACGATCGGGTCCGGGGACATGCCGGGCTTGTCGGTCCGCAGCAGGCTGATCTGGCAGCCGATGATGGGCTGCACGCCTTCCTTGGTGCAGGCCTGGCTGAACTCGAGCGCGCCGAACAGATTGCTCGAATCGGTGATCGCCGCCGCTGGCATGCCGGCCTCGCGCGCCATCGATGCGATCTTGTCGGCTTTGATTGCGCCCTCGCTGAGCGAATAGGCGGAATGCGTGCGGAGATGGACGAAATCGGCGTGCGGCATGACTCGATCTATAGCACGGTTGGGTGCAGGTTTGCTGCCCGAGCTGCGTCAAGCAGCCAACCTTAAAGGAGGACCCGCCCATGCGTATCGCCACCCTAGCCGGCGCTTGCCTGCTGCTCGCCAGTGCTGCCGGCGCCCAGCCGCGCTACCCCGAACTGAGCCCCGCGCAGATGAGCGCGGCACAGAAATCCATGTACGACGCCATCATGGCCGGCCCGCGCCACTCCATCGAGGGCCCCTTCAACGCCTGGCTGCGCAGCCCCGAATTGGGCAACCGCTTGCAGCGCGTCGGCGAGTATCTGCGCTTCGACACCACCATCCCGCACAATCTGAACGAGTTCGCCATCCTGATCACCGCCACCGAATGGAACTGCGGCTTCGAGTGGTACGCGCACTATCCGTTGGCGATCAAAGCCGGGCTGGAGGAAGCCGTCGCGAAAGACCTGCAGGAGGGCCGCCGCCCCGCCAACATGAGTGCGGACGAGACGATGGTGTATGATTTCGCCACCCAACTGCATCGCCAGCACCAGGTGAGCGACACCGTGTACAAGGCGATGCTGGCCCGCTTCGGCGAGCAGGGGATCACCGACCTGATCGGGCTGATCGGCTATTACGACATCGTATCCGCCACGCTGAACGTCGCCGAGGTGCAGGCGCCGCCCAATGCCGGCAAGACCCTGCCGCCACCGCCGGCGGTGACGCAATGAGGGCGCGGCTCGGATGGCTGGCCGCGGCCTTCGCCTGTTTCATGGGCCATGCCCAAGCCTACGACGTGAAGGAGATCGGTAGCTATTACATTGGCGGCCACATGCAGACGCTGACGGGGCTGCCGAACCAGACCGTGTATTTCTACCAAGGCGCGCCGCCCACCGAGTTCAACCCGAACGGCGATATCCACACCGGGCAGATGTACGTGCATTTCGTCCGCCTGCAGCGGCCGCGCGCCGCCGTACCGATCATCCTCACCCATGGCGGCGGGCTGTCCGGCGTCGGGTGGGAGAGCACGCCCGATGCCCGGCCCGGCTGGCAGCAATACTTCCTGAACGCCGGCTTCGATGTCGTGATCCCCGACCAGGTCGAGCGCGGCCGCTCCACCTGGTCGCGCTGGCCGGAGGTGTACACCTCGGCGCCGATCTTCCGTACCGCGCAAGAAGGCTGGACCTTATTCCGCATAGGCCCCACCTACGCCACCGATCCGTCCGCGCGCGTGGCCGAACCCAACACGCAGTTCCCGCTTGCCGCCTACGATAATTTCGTCGGCTCGTTCAACGCCCGCTGGACCACGACCGACGCGATCGCGCAGGCGGCGTACGACCAGATGGTGGATAAGGAATGCCCGTGCATCCTGGTCGCGCACAGCGCCGGGTCGGGCTTCGCGATCCGCGCCGCGCTGCGGGCCCCCGACAAGATCCGCGCCCTGATCGGCCTGGAGCCCAGCGCCTCGCCCGACCCGGCGACCGTGGACATGGCGCGGCTGAAAGGCATCCCGATGCTGTTCGTCTGGGGCGACCATCTGGCCGACTTCCCGGATTGGAAAAAGATCGTGGTTAACCCGTACAAATTCCAGGATGCCCAGGCCGCCCAAGGCCACATGGACGTGGTGCACTTGCCGGACCGGGGCATCATGGGCAACACCCACATGATGATGATCGACCGCAACTCGGACCAAGTCGCCGGCGTAGTGCGCGACTGGCTGGCGGCGCAACACCTGGTGCAGTGAGACAACCGCTTCATGCCAACCCTATTTGTCACCTCGCCGCTGGAACCCGAACACGCCGCCCGCCTGGCCGCGCTCGACCCACGTCTGACCGTGTCCTACGAGCCGGACCTGCTGCCCGTGCCGCAGTTCCCTGGCGACCACGGCGGAGCCCCGCTCACCCGCACCCCGGCGCAGCAGGCACGCTGGGAAAAGCTGCTCGGCGAGGCGGAAATCTTCTGGGGCATTCCCTCCCCGGCGGACGCCGCCTTCGCCACCAAGCTGCGCTGGATCCAGCACACAAGTACCGGCGCTGGCCCGGCTGCCGCCAAGCTCAACCGGCCGGACCTGATCGTCACCACCGCGCGCGGCATCCACGCCAGGCCGCTGGCGGAGTTCGTGTTCATGGCGCTGCTGGCGCATTTCCGTGGGCTGCCTCTACTGCAAGCCGATCAGCAGGCGCATCACTGGCGCCGCGGCTGCGTGAACGAGATCGCCGGCAAGACGCTGGTGATCCTCGGCGCCGGCGACCTCGCCCGCGGCTGCGCCCGCATCGCCCGCGCGTTGGACATGCACGTGATCGCGCTCGCGCGTGACCCGGCGCTGCCCCGTGCCCACGGCGACCTGTTCCACGAGGTGTTGCCCGCCAGTGCGCTGCACTCAGCCTTGGCCCGCGCGGACGCCTTCGTCATCACCGTGCCGCACACGCCGCTCACCCACCACATGATCGACGCCGCCGCCCTGGCCGCACTGCCCCGCGGTGCCGCGCTGGTGAATATCGGCCGCGGACTGGTGGTGGACGAACCGGCGCTGATCGACGCGCTACGCTCCGGCCAGGTGGGCTACGCCGCGCTGGACGTGACGGCGACCGAGCCGTTGCCGGACGGCTCGCCGCTATGGGACATGCCAAACGTGCTGATCAGCCCGCACTCCGCGAGCACGGTGCCGGGTGAGAACGGGCGCATCGTTGATATCTTTGCCCACAATTTGGCGTGCTGGTTGGACGGCCGGTTGAGCGAGATGTGGAATGTGCTGGATGTGGAGCGGCTGTACTAAAGTTAGGTGCTGGACACTGTCACTCTGATCCTACGTCGGTTTCCGGCAGCAAGCCACTTGCGGCATGCGTGCGTCGGTTTCGGTGGGCTGCGAGCAGCCCACCCTACAGGTCCACACCAAACCGATTGAAACTGTGCCCACCCGTGTGGTCCCTCTCTCGTCATGACCGCCGCATTCATCACCCGCATACCGCCCGACAGCGAACCCGACCTGGTGTTTCGCGCGGCCTTGCAGGATCTGCTGCAGATGGGCCTGCGCGTGGCGGGGGCGGCCGCGCGGTTGGCGGAGGTGGAGGGGCAGGCGGTCGAGGCACTCGCGACCGCGGCGACCGATGCGGCGCGCGTGGTGACCAAGCCACACTCGATGGAAAGCGCCGTCGAGGCCGGGCGGATCGCCGATGCCAGCGCGGCCGCACGCGATACCGCGGCCACACGTATCGCGCTCATCACCGGGTCGTTCGAACGCGCCGCGCGCGCCGTTCGGCGGACGGTGGCGCTTGCGCGGCGCATCGAGGACAAGCGGCCGTTGCGAGATGCGGGACCAACCGGCACCGCACCGATGCAAGCGCCGCGCACGGGGCCGGAACGGCTGTGCGACGATCTCGCCGATCGGCCGGACCCTGCGGACGAACTGGGCGGGCGGACCACGCTGGATGTCACGCGGGACATCTGTCGTGACCTGGAACTCGCCGCGTTGCCGGGTGAAGAGTACCAGGCTCCCTGGCAGGCGCCGGAGACTGCGAACGCGCCAGCCCACCGGCCTCCCCATTCGGCCGAGCCGTTCGAAACAGCGAACTGGCATGCGGCGCCGCCTGGTTCGCCCGAACCGGATACGTGAGCCGGAATTCCAGCTGTCTTACCGTCATGCCAGGGCTCGACCCTGGTATCCACGCGCTAGCGACAGCACCGGCATCGCTGATCCGGCACTACGCCGTTGTCGACGCATTCGACGTGTCTCGTCCCGCCGCGTGGATACCAGGCTCAAGCCCTGGCATGACGGTGTTACCGCGGGCGCGTGTAATCCATCGCGCAATACGCGCCGCCCTGATGCAGTTCCACCACTGGGTCGTCGGTGACCTTGCCCGCCACCGCGGCGGCAAAGAGGTCGGAGGTGTCCTGCGGCACCCAACCCAGTTCGGCCCGCGCATCGTCGCGCCACCAGGTGCGGCTGTTTGCGGAGTTGCCCCATACGATGCAGCAGCCGGTGCGCTCCGCCTCCACGCAGCGGACCATCAGGCGGAACAAATCGTCATACGACAGCCAGGTGGACAGCATGCGTTCGTCGACCGGCTCGGGAAAGGAGGAGCCTATGCGCACGGACACGCTCTCCACGCCGTGCTTCTCCCAATACACGCCGCCCATCAGCTCGCCGTAGGCTTTGGACAGGCCATAGAAACTGTCCGGACGCAGCGCGCAATCGGCATCGAGCGGCGTGGCGCGGGGATGGAAGCCGATCGCGTGGTTGGAGGACGCGAACACCACGCGCGCCTTGGCCAGCCGGGCTGCCTCGTAGATGTTGTGGAGGCCGATGATGTTGGGGCCGAGCACCACGTCGAACGGCTTCTCCACCGAGATGCCGCCGAAATGCAGGATCGTGCCGCAGCCCGCTGCCAGCGCCGCGATCGCCGGGCCGTCCACCAGGTCCGCCTGGGTGAACGCGGCGCCGGGGGGCAGCGGGTCGGGAAACGGGGCGATGTCGGTGAGGCGAAGTGTGTAGCCGGCCTCGGCCAGCCGCTTCGTCGTTTGTCGGCCGAGGGCGCCGGATGCGCCGGTGATCAGGATCGGTGCTGCCATGGTGCGTCTCCCTTTGCGGCGCACCCTTGCTTGGGCTTGTGTGAAGGTCAACGGACGCGGCAGGCTACAGGCATGCAAACACTCACCGAACTCGCCGACGCTTTAGCCGCCGGCCGCACCACCAGCCGCGCCCTGGTGGAGCAATGCCTCGACCGCATCGCCGACCCGGCGGGGGAGGGGGCGCGTGTCTTCATCGCCGTCGCCGCCGATGCTGCCCGGGCGCAGGCGGACGCGATGGACGGGCTGCGCAAATACGGCCGCGCCCCCGGGCCGTACGCCGGCATTCCGATCAGCGTGAAGGATCTGTTCGACGTCGCGGGCGAGGTCACCGCCGCCGGGTCGGTGGTGCTGGAGGACGCGGCCCCGGCGCAAGCCCATGCGCCGGTGATTGCCCGCATGCTGGCCGTGGGGTTCGTGCCGATGGGCCGCACCAACATGACGGAGTTCGCGTTCTCCGGCCTGGGCATCAACCCGCATCACGGCACGCCCGCCAGCCCGTGGGACCGCGCGACGCGGCGTATTCCCGGCGGCAGTTCCTCGGGCGCCGGCGTGTCGGTGGCGGACGGCATGGCGTATGCGGCGCTCGGCACCGATACGGGCGGTTCGTGCCGCATCCCGGCGGCGTTGTGCGGTGTGGTGGGCTACAAGCCGACCGCGCGCCGGGTGCCGATCACCGGCGTGCTGCCGCTGTCGTTCAGCCTGGATTCGGTGGGCCCGCTGGCCAACAGCGTCGTCTGCTGCGCCATCGTGGACGCCGTGCTCGCCGCCGAACCCGTCCTGCTGCCGCATCCCCGCCCGCTCGCCGGCGTTCGGCTGGCCATGCCGGACCGCATCGTGACCGACGGCATCGACGCGCCGACATCAGCCGCGTTCGACCGCGCCCTGGCCACGCTGTCTACCGCCGGGGCCATCATAACGCGTGTTCATTTCCCGGCGCTGGACCGCATCGCGGCTGCCTCCGCCCGCGCCAGCATCGCCGCCTGCGAGGCCTATGCCTGGCATCGCTCACTGCTGGCGCGGGGTGCGGATCGCTACGACCCCAAGGTGCGATTCCGGATCGAGGGCGGTGCCTCCGCCGCTAACGCCGACTATTTGGACGCGATGGTCCAGCGCGCTGCGATCGGCCGGGAGATGGCCGCCGCGACGGCGCCGTTCGACGCCATGATCATGCCGACGGTGCCGACCGTGCCGGCCCCGATCGCCGATTTGGAGGCCGATGATGCCGCCTACACCCGCACCAACGCGCTGATGCTGCGCAACACGACGCTGGGCAATTTCCTCGACCGCTGCTCGATCAGCTTGCCCTGCCACCGGCCCGGCGAGCCTCCGGCCGGTTTGATGCTGGTGGGAGAAAGCCTGGGGGATGCGGCGTTGTTCGCGCTGGCGGCAGGGGTAGAGGCGGCACTTCTTTCCACTTCCCCTTGAGCGACGTGCTAGGGGAGAGGTCAGCGTCAGGGCTCGTTTGCGGGGGTGCCGGGTAGGGCGATCCCGGTCAGCGATTGCCAGAACCGGATGACGAAGGCGTCGTCGCGTCCGCCATGACCGGCGGCCGAGGCTGCCAGGAATAGCTGGTGCGCGGCAGAGGCCATCGGCAACGGGAAGGTCAACGCGCGGGCCTGGTCGAGCACGATGCCGAGGTCCTTGACGAAGATGTTCACCGACGAGAGCGGCGTATCGTCGCCCGCCAGCACGTGCGGCATGCGGTTCTGCCACATCCACGAACTGCCGGCCGACCCGCTGATCACGTCGAACAAGGTCTGCGGGTCGGCGCCGGCGCGGATGCCCAAGGCCATCGCCTCGGCGGCGGCGGCGATGTGCACGCCGGCGAGCAACTGGTTCACCATCTTCACGGTGCTGCCGACGCCGGGAACGTCGCCCAGGCGCCATATTTTGGCGGCGATCGCGGCCAGGATGGGTTCGGCGGCGGCGAACGCCTCGGGGCTGCCGGACGCCATGACCGACATCTTGCCCGCGCGCGCACCGACGGCACCGCCGGACACGGGGGCGTCCAAATACAGCTGGCCGGCCGCAGCGACGCGCTCTCCCAGCAGGCGGGCGGCCTCGGGGGCGACGGTGGTGCAGCAGAGCACAACGGCGCGCGGGGGTAGAGCGGCGATGCAGCCTTCGCTGCCGAACAGTACCGCCTCGGCTTGGGCCGCGTTCACAACGAACACGATGATGGCGTCGCACGCGCCAAGCTCGGCTGCCGAGGCGACGCAGTGTCCGCCTTCGGCTTCCAGCTCCGCCCAGACGGGTTGGCGAGGCTCGCAACCGATCACCTCGTGGCCGGCCCGGCGCAGGTTCATCGCGGTTCCCATGCCCATCGACCCCAAGCCGATCACGCCGATCTTCATGTTCGTGTCTCCCGCTGCGTCATTGATCGGACGTCCTTCATCCAACCTGGCGCGCACCGTACCTCATGCCAAGCCCGGTCGAAACCGAGCCGCATCGTCATGCAGCGGGGCGTGGATCCGACGTCAGTTGCCTTGCACGATGAGCCGGTCGCCCTCGAACCTGTAGCCGGGCAGGCGAGCCATAAAGGATTGGCCGAGCAGATTGCTGCTGAGTTCGCCGGGCTTGGAGACGACAGCGGGGATGTTGTGGCGCGTAATGCCGGCGATCGTGAGGGTATGGATCATCACCGGCGCGACGGCGGTTTGCCCATTCGCCGTGGAAACGCGGCCGGAATAATGCAACGAGTCCACGTCAATGCCGACCTGCCCGGCATCTTCGGCGCGCAGTGCAACGAAGGATGCGCCGGTGTCGAACACCATGGGCAGCGTCTCGCCGTTCACTTCGGCCTGCACCGCGTAGACGCCGCGAGCGTCGCGGCGGGCAACCTCGTGCGCGCTGGAGCTCTCGGGATAATTCACGCTCGGCAAGGGCGCGGGTGCAGACAGGGTCTGTGCCCTCGGGCCAGTGTCGCTGGCGATCAAAGCGGCGGTGACGCCAGCAGCCAGCCAGAGAAGCTTCATGCACCATGTTCCGTTCGCTCGAGACGCGGATAACCCCGTAACGAAATCGGTGTTGGCATGCTGGCTCAGAACCGGGCAAGTCACATTGTAGTCAGGTGTTGCCGAAGCGGTGCTGGTGCTGTCTCCATCCCTTGGCGCCGCTTGAAAGCAAAGCGGGGGGCAGGATCGCTCCTGCCCCCCGCTCCAGCAAGTCTAGCGTGTCGGGTTTAGCCGCGCATGCCGGACAGGCGGCGGGCCATCGTCAGATGCATCTGGATCGTCGGCAGGGTCGCGGTGGCGAAAGCCTTCACATCCGGATCCTGACCGTTGGCGATCTCGTCCTGGAACGCCTTGACGGCCATCTGGTGGCCCATGACCTGGCCGCGTAGGTAGTCACGGTTGAACGCGACCGGGCGATCGGCATTCAGCTTGGCCATCATGTCCGTCGCCATCTGCGGCGGGGTCGTGTCGGGCGTGAAGCCCTTGCTCTGCGCGATCGTCATCAGCTGCTGGTCGGCCTTGGTGTGGTCGTCGATCATCTTCTGCGCGAAGGTCTTGACGGGCTTGCCACGGGCCTTGGTCAGGGCGAGCTGAGCGGCGCCGATTTCGGCGGCATCGGTCTGGGCGGCGGCATTGATGAACGCCTGGTCAGCGGCTGCCAACGGCGGCGGGGCCGGCGGCGCGGCGGCGACCGGCGTAGCGGAATTGCTGGAACAGGCCGCGATGGGCAGCAGGGCGGCCACAAACAGCCAGCGAGCGGAACGAATCATCAAGAAAGAACTCCTTAGGTGGACGGCGGATATGAGCCTGGCAAACGCGTTGCTAGCCGAATCGTTCACATCTGCACGTAATCTCATCTTGCATGGCGGAAACGCTCTACGGCCGCAACCAGCGAGCGGCGGATACCAGGTTCGAGTGCGGAATGACCGGCGTCCGGGATCACGGTCAACCGCGCGGAGGGCCAGGCGGCGGCCAGTTCAAACGCGGTGCGGGGCGGGCAGACCATGTCGTAGCGCCCCTGAACGATCTCCCCGGGTAAATGGCCGATCAGGTTCATTCGGCCGAGCAGACCCTCGGGGGGCAGGAACAGGTCATGGGCGAAATAATGCGCCTCGATGCGCGCCAGGCCGAGCGCGGTGCGGTCCTGCGCAAACGAGGCTACCGTATCGGGGCTTGGGAGCAGGGTGGAGCAGGATCCCTCGTAGACGGACCAGGCGCGCGCCGCCGACATGTGGATCGCCGGGTCGGGGTGGTTCAGCCGGTTCAGGTAGGAGCCGAGGATGTCGCCCCGCTCGTGCTCCGGCAGGTATTGCACGAATTGGGCGTGGGCGTCCGGGAAGATCGCGGCCAGACCGTGCAGGAACCAGTCGACCTCGACCCGGCGCCCCAGGAACACGCCGCGCAGTACCAGGCCGGAGACGCGGGTGGGATGCGCCTGGGCGTAGGCCAGTGCCAGGGTGGACCCCCACGAGCCACCAAACAGCAGCCAGCGATCGAGGCCGAGATGGCGGCGGAGTTGCTCGATGTCGTCCACCAGGTCGGCGGTGGTGTTCGCCACCAGGCTGCCGAGCGGGCGGGACCGGCCCGCGCCGCGCTGGTCGAAAATCACCACGCGCCAGAAGCCCGGGTCGAAGAAGCGGCGGTGCACGGCCCCGGCGCCGGCACCCGGACCGCCGTGCAGGAACAGCACGGGCTGGCCACGGGGATGGCCAACTTGCTCCCAATACATGACGTGGCCGCCGGAGACGGGCATGTAGCCGGTCTCGAACGGTCCGATCTCCGGGAAAAGGTCTCCGCCGCGTGGCATATGCGGCAATGGTATCGCGTGTGGCGCCGCGGCGGAACATGGTTTGACGAGGATTGCGGATGTATCGGCTTTGGATCGGCTTGGGCGGGTTGTTTGGGGCGGGGGCGGTGGGCATGGCGGCGGCGGCGGCCCATGCGCTTGCGGGTCTATCGCCGTCGGCGCTGCACATCGTGGAGTCGGGCATCCAGATGCAAGGCTGGCACGCGCTGGCCTTGATCGGCTGTGGGCTATGGTCGCAGCAGCGGGGCGGGTTGGCGCATTGGGCCGGGGCCGCATTCGCACTGGGCACGGTGCTGTTCTGTGCCGCGGTCTACTCCGTGGGCCTCGCCGGCGTATCGCTGAATGCGGTCGCGCCGACCGGGGGATTGCTGCTGATCGCGGGCTGGCTGTTGCTGGCGGCATCCGCGGTGCGGCGCCCGGCCTCATGATCGCGAGCGCCTATCTGGCCGCGGAGGGCTTCGAGCACACGCTCGCCGAGGAACTGGCCCGCGGCGGAGTGGCGGTCTCGGGCTGGCATGGGCGGTTGGCGCTGTCGCCGGATCCGCCGCGCGACTCGGCCTGGGCGATGGATGTGTGGACGGCGCCGCGGGAGCTGCCGGCGCCGTCGGTGAAGGCGGCGGCCGACGCATTGCGGGCGATCCAGCGCAATTGGGCAGGCTATGCCGCCGGGCATCACCGCCGCTCCGCCCTGATCGCGGACCGGCTTCCGCCGGTGCGCGCCCGGCCGCTGCAGTTCCCCGAACCGGCGCCGACCTCCCACCTCGGTGCGTGGACGCTGCTGGATAATGACCGCTTGCTGGCCAGCCCGAGCAAAGCAAGCCCGTTCCCGAATGGCGAGGTTGCCTTCGTCGAGGATCGCGCCGGGCCGCCCTCCCGCGCCTATCTCAAGCTATGGGAGGCGTGCACCCGGCTCGGTGCCTGGCCGCGATCGGGCGAAACCTGCGTGGATTTGGGCGCGTCACCCGGCGGCTGGACTTGGGCGATCGCGCAGTTGGGGGCTGGCGTGCTGGCGATCGATCGCGCGCCGCTCGACCCGGCGGTGGCGAGCCTGCCGGGTGTCCGGTGGCAGGAGGGCAGTGCCTTTACCATCGAGCCGTTCGCGGTGGACTGGCTGTTCAGCGACGTCATCGCCTACCCGGCGCCGTTGCACGAGATGGTGCAGCGGTGGATGGGCTATGCCCGGCGGATCGTCTGCACGGTGAAGCTGCAGGGTGAGACCGACCACGACGCGATCGATGCGTTCAGGGCGCTCGGTGGGCGGCTGATGCACCTGCACCACAACAAGCACGAGTTGACGTTCATTTGGGTGAAGGGTGGGGCGGGGTGAGCAGCGGCGCGACGGTTTGCAGCAAGTCGCCGCCCGCGACCAAGCAGCCCCGTATGCCGGCCGCCGCCGCGGCGGCCAGGTCGGTTGGTTGGTCGCCCACCATCACGCAGCACGCTGGGTCGAGCGCCCAGTGGCGGATCAGGTCCAGGATCATGCCGGGGGCGGGCTTGCGCCAGTCGCTGACCCGGCGGTAGCGGTCGACGACGCCGTCCGGATGAAATGGGCAGACCCGGATGTCATCGATCCGGCCGCCGGCGAGGCGGATTTGCTCCACCATCCAGGCATGCAGCGCGTCCGTCGCCGCTTCGTCGAACAAGCCGCGAGCGATGCCGGACTGATTGGTCACCACGAACACCAGCCACCCCGCCTCGGTCGCCCGGCGGATCGCCTCCAGCGCGCCAGGCATCCACTCCCACCGCTCACGCGTGCCGACATAGCCGTGGTCGCGGTTGATCGTGCCGTCGCGGTCGAGGAACAGGGCCCGCCGCTTCAGGGGGCCCGCCGCTTCAGGGGGCGAGGTCGGGAAACAGCTCCCGCTCCACGATGCCGGTGATGAGGTGGAGCGCCGTGATATGCACCTGCTGCACGATGGCGGTGCGCGGCGACGGGGCCGTGAACACCAGGTCCGCGTGATCCGCCATGGGCACCGCGTCCGTGCCGCAGAAGCCGAGCGTCACCAGCCCGGCGGCGCGGGCGGAGTCGAGCGCTTCCAGGATGTTGGGGGAGCGGCCGGAAGTGGAGATAGCCACCAACACGTCGCCGGGCCGCCCGAGCGCGCGGACCTGGCGCTCGAACACGCTGCTAAAGCCGTAGTCGTTGGCAATGGCGGTCAGGGCGGAACTGTCCGTGGTGAGCGCGATAGCGGCCAAAGGTGGGCGGTCGAACATCAGGCGGCCGGTGAACTCGGCGGCGATGTGCTGGGCGTCCGCGGCACTGCCTCCGTTGCCGGCGAACAGCAGTTTGTTGCCGGCCCGAAGTGCAGCGGTGATCCGCTCGGCCATCGCCATCATCGTTGCGCGCAGCCCGGCGTCGGAGGCCAGCGTTCGCATGGCTGCGGCGGATTGCCCCAGGTAATCGTCAGCCCACGCATCCTGCGCCACGATCGTCACTCCGCCCCCGTCACTCCGTGCACCCAACGGTTAGCCATCGTGGCCCGGCGTTGCAATGCGGAGCGGCGGTCGGGTGGCGAACTGGACGTGCGGGATACTGGCCGCTGGCCGTCCACCGGTGACACCGGGCTCAAGGCCGGGCGTAACGGTAGATACTGGCAGCGCCATACACGGCGGTGCTGACGGCGGTGATCCAGAAGCTGGACGGCCAGTCGGTGTAGAAGGCCAGGGTGATGCCGAGCCATGTCTCCGCCACCGCCAGCCCCGCTGCCAGCGCGACCGAGCGGCTGAAGCGCATGGTCAGCTGCTGCGCCGCCGCGGCCGGCCCCACCATTAGCGTGAACACCAGCAATACGCCCACCACCTGCGTGCAGCCCGCCGTCGCCAGCCCGACGATGGCGAGGAACACCACCGAGATCAGCCGCACCGGCACCCCGCGCGCCTCGGCCAGCTCCGGCTGCAAGCTGGCGAACAGCAGCGGGCGGGCGATCACGGCCAGGCCGGCCAGGCACAGCGCGGCGAGGCCGACCAGCGCCTGCAACGTCGCCTCGTCTACCCCCAGCACGTTGCCGAACAGGAGGGCGGTGGCCTGGCTGGCATAGGCGGTGAAGAAATGCAGGAACAGCAGCCCGAGCCCGAGGGACGCGGCCAATACGACGCCGATTGCCACGTCCCGGTGCGCCAGCCGGTCGCCGAGCAGGCCCATGCCGACCCCGCCCGCCACCGTGATCAGCACCAGGCCCCAAAATGGCGACAACCCCACCAGGATTGCGCCGGTCGCTCCGGTGAAGCCGACATGGGACAATGCGTGGCCCGCAAAGGTCTGCCCCCGCAGCACCAGGAACGACCCGGCGAGCCCCGCCACCACCGCCACCACCGTTGCGGCGGCGAAGGCGTTGCGCATGAAGTCATACTCAAGCATCGGCGGCGGTCACGAACACCCGGCCACCGGCGCGCACGACGTCGATCGGCGCGCCGTACAGCCGGGTCAGCACCGGCCCGGTGATCACGTCCTCAACCGTGCCCAGCGCTGCCTGGCCGCCGCCGAGATACAGCACACGGTCCATCGCCCCGAGCAGGGGGTTCAGCTCGTGCGCGCTGAACAGGACGGTTACGCCCAGTTCACGTTGCAGGCGGCGGACCAGGGCGACGACGCCGCTCTGATGCCGTGGGTCCAAGCTCATCAGTGGTTCATCGAGCAGCAGCAGCGAGGGGCGGCCCAGCAGCGCCTGCGCCAGCAGTAGGCGTTGCCGCTCGCCGCCGGACAAATCCACGATCGGGCGTTCGGCCAGCGCTTCCGCCTGCACCAGGGCGAGCACGCGCGCGATCTCCGCCCGGTCGGTGGCGCTGGTGTGGGGCACGCCCCAACGCGCCCCGCCGCACGCCGAGGCGATGAAGTCGGCACCGCTCAGCCGCTGATGGGCCGTGGTGCGGATCTGCGGCATGTAGCCGATCGCCGGGTTACCCCTCCGTGCCGGCTGCCCGCCCACCGTGATGCGGCCTGATACCGGCCGCACCAGCCCGAGGACAGCGCGCATCAGCGTGGTCTTGCCGGCGCCGTTCGGGCCGAGCAACCCCACGAACTCCCCCGCTGCGATGGCAAAACTGACGTCCCGCAGGACGGTGCGGTCACCGAGCTGAAGCCGGACGGTCTCGAATTGCAGGGCGGTCACGGCCTGGTGTCGAGGGCGTGCTCCAGCGCGTCAAGCTGCGAAATCATCCAGCCGGTGTAGCTCTGCCCCGCGGGTTCGGTCTCGGTCACGCCGACGACGGGGACGTGCGCGTTTTGCGCGATTTGCAGCAGCCGCTTGGCCGCGCTGTCGGTGGCTTGGCTGTTGTAGAACAGCACGCGGATCCGGTGCTGCTTCAAGTCCGCCTCCATGGCGGCGACGTCGGACGCCGACGGCTCGGTGTCGTTCATGACCGCAAGCTGGAAGCGTTCGTTCCGCATCGACAGGCCCAGGGCTTGCGCCATCAGGCCGAAGACCGGCTCCGTTGCAGTGACCGGCACCCCGTGGGCCTTGGCGGCGAGCGCTGTGACCTTGGCCTGTAGCGGTTGCAGGCTGGCGAGGAAGCTGGCGAGCCGCGCGTCGTACTCCGCCTTGTGCGCCGGGTCGCGCCGGTCCAGGTCGTCCGTCAGCGCGTGGGCGAAGGCGGGCATGCAGGCCGGGTCGTACCACAGATGCGGGTTGCTGCCGGGCGCCCGGTGCAAGAGGTCGGCCACCACCATCGACTGGCGGCCTGGCCGCGGCGACGCGCCCATCAGCTTGGCCATCCATGGATCGTAGCCGACGCCGTTGGCCACGACGATGTCCGCACTCGACAGTGCCCGGGCGACCGAGGGGCTGGCCTCGAACAGATGCGGGTCTTCGTCCGGGTTGCTCAGGATGCTTGTCACGGTCCAGCCCGGCCCGGCGATTTGCTGTGCCACATCGCCATAGAAGTTCTCGGCGGCGACGAGGCTGAACGGCTGCGCCATCGCGGGCCGGCAGACCGCCAGAACAGCCGCCAAGATCAGTCCAGCCTTGATCACGATTTCTCTCCACGACGCAGCGCGGCCGACGTGTTATGTTATAACGAAACACATAGCAACACCTCCTCCCCCTCCCCTTGAGGGAGGGGGCGGGGGGAGGGGTAGCCACACGCATCAGCCTTAGCCTGTTTGCGATCCAACGGTCGCGCCGTGGCCACCCTTCCCTCAAGCGGAGGCGGATTTTTCTGTCGATGGTTGTAGGATCCACCCTGATCGGAGTGTCGCTTGAACCCAACCAAATTTTCTCGCCGCACGTCGTCCCTGCTGTCCCAGGCCGAAGCGCTCTGCACCGCCCGCGGCGTCCGCCTGACCGAACTGCGACGCCACGTGCTCGGCCTGGTGCTAGATAGCGAGCGGCCCGCGGGCGCCTACGACATGCTCGAGCGGCTGCGCCCGCATCACAAGGGCGCAGCCCCGCCCACAGTCTACCGCGCACTGGAGTTCCTGCTGGAACAGGGGCTGATCCACAAGGTCGAGCGGCTCTCCGCCTTCGTCGGCTGCGTGCATGGCATGGACGAGCACGGCCACGACGAAGCGCACAATGCGCAATTCCTGATCTGCACCAAATGCGGCCGCGTGGCGGAGTTGAACGATCACTCGATCGGCCACTCGCTGCAGCAGGCCGCAACCACGACCGGGTTCCAAATCCATCGGTCGGTCGTGGAGGCGGACGGCCTATGCGCGGCCTGCGTTAGCGAAGTGGGTTAGCCGGCGTCAGACCTGAGATGCGAGCGCGCGCACCGGCGTCCGGTGCCAGCCATCCGCATGGGCTTGCCAGTAGGCGGCCTTCAGCCGCAACGAAACGGGCCCCGGCCGGTCGTTGCCCAAGATGCGCCCGCCGACCCGCGACACCGGCATCACGCCGCCGGCGGTGGTCGCGGCGAACACCTCGTCGGCATCCTCCAACTCCGCCCGCGTGATCGGCGCGATGGCAGCCGTGATCCCGGCCTGTTCGCACAGTTCCAGCACCGAGCGGCGGGTGATACCCTGCAGGCTGCCGCGATCCGGTGTTAGCACGCTACCGTCGCGCACGATGAAGATGTTGAAGCCCGGCCCCTCGGTCACGAAGCCAGCGGCATCGCACAGGATCGTGGTGTCGAAGCCGTTATCGTGCGCCTCCATCAGCCCCGTCGTCAGATCATTCCACTGGTAGTTCTTCACCGTCGGGTCGACGCTGGCATCCGGCACGCGCGGCACGCTGGCGATCCACAGATGCGCGCCGCGCTCCTGCACGTCCTTGCCAATCACGTCGATCCAGGGCAGGGCGTAGGCCACGAAATGGTTCGCACAATCCGCCGGGCGACGGGACCCGGCGACGCGCGGCTGCCCCCGCAACGCCACCATCGCGACATACGAATCGGTCAGTCCGGTGAGCGCCACGCACCGATGCAGCGCCGCCTCCATCTCCGCCGGGCTCTCGGGCGGGTCCAGCCGGCGCGCCTGCATCGAGCGCGCGAACCGGTCGAGATGATCGCGCAACCGAAAGAAGCCACCGCCGAACACGTGCACGACGTCGTACACGGCGTCCGACCGGGTGAACCCCCAATCGGTGACGGGGATGCGCGCCTCCGATATCGGCACGTATTCGCCGCGGATGTAGGCGGCCCCGGCACTGAATGCGGATTGTTCCATGTCAGAGAGGCTAGCCACCGCACCGGCTGAGGGCAACGGATTCATGGCATCGTTTTTGCCTCCCGCTTGGCATGGCGAAGCCGAAGATGCATCTGGGGTTCGATTTTTCCTACACCCACATGGGTGGCCGCTGGCGGTTACCCGGCGGCTGGCCCGGCCGTACCTTCCCCGACGTCAATATGTACGAGGACGTTGCCCGGCTTGCCGAGCGCGGCCTGCTGGACATGATTTTTTCCGGCGACGGCACCGGCGTGCCGGACACCTGGCGCGGGTCGCGCGATGGCGCGGTCGAGTGGGGCATCAACTGGCCGCGGCAGGATCTGAACCCGATCATGGTCGCGATGTCCCGGGTGACCAAACACGTAGGCTATGGCCTGACCTATTCCTCCACCTTCATGCATCCCTACTACACCGCCCGGCTGATGAACTCGCTGGACCACGTGACCGGGGGGCGTATCGCGATGAACCTGGTGACCTCCACCCGCCGGTCGGACGCGGCGAACTTCGGCTTTGACGAATTGATGGAGCACGGCGCGCGGTACGACCGCATGGAGGAGTTCGTCGACGTGTGCCGCAAGCTGTGGGACGCGACCGAGGCGGACGCGATGCTGTGGGACCACGCCACCGGCCGCGTCGGCGACCCGGCGAAGGTGCATCCTATGAGCCATCGTGGCCGGTTCTTCAACGTGGAGGGGCCGCTCAACACGCCGCCCTCGCCCCAAGGCCGCCCGGTGCTGATCCAGGCCGGCGGTTCACCGCGCGGCATCCGTGCGTCGGCCTATGTGGCGGACCACGTGTTCGGCGCCGACATGGCGCTGCCGGCCCAAGTGAAGCAGCGCCGCGCGTTGGACCAAGCGTTGACCGAACTTGGCCGTGACCCCGCGTCGGTCGGCATCCTCTGGCAGACGCCGATCGTGGTGCGCGAGACCGAGCGCGAGGCGCAGGCGCAAAAGGACCTACTGCTGACATCGGTGCCGGCGGAGGCGGTGGGGGTCTATCTGTCATACAACGCCGGCTACGATTTTTCGACTCTGCCGGAGCGTTTCACCCTGGCCGCACTGCAGGCGGAGATCGTGGCCAGCAACGCCTCGCCGGTCGGTTTCGTGCACCATCTGGCGACGAAACTGGGGGCGGAGACGGAGATCAGCCGGGCGGACTTCTTCGACCACGGCGTGCGGGAGGCCACTAGCTACGACAGCACGATCGCGGGCACTCCTGCCCAACTAGCGGACCAGCTGGAACAGTCGTTCGAGGCAACGGGAAGCCGCGGCGGCTTCATGTTCGGGCATATCGTGACGCTGCCGAGCGACCTCGAGGCGATCGTGGACCTGCTCGTGCCGGAACTGCAACGGCGCGGCCGGTTCCGGACGGAATACGGATACCGAACGCTAAGAGAAAACCTACAGGATAGTTAGGCCAGGCCTTGCTTCTCCCTCTCCCCTTGAGGGAGAGGGCCGGGGTGAGGGGTAAGCCCCACCCACCCAATCAGCGATCGAACTCAATCACCAAATCCACCGCCCGCCGTAGCATCGTCATCGTCGCTTCAGGCGTCATGAACCCGCTATGCGCCGTCAGCGTCACGTTCGACAACGCTAGCAATGGATCGCTCGCCAATGGTGGCTCCGGCGTGAACACGTCGATCCCGGCATGCCGTACATGCCCCGACTGCAACAGCGCCACCAGCGCCACATTGTCCACCACGTCCGCGCGGGCCGTGTTCACGAAGATCACGCCCGGTTTCGTGCGCCCAAGCTTCTCCGCATCGACGAACCCGCGCGTCGCATCGTTCAACGCCAGGCACACGCACAGGATATCCGACTGGCCCAACACCTCGTCCAACGACGCCTCCGCCCCGGGCACGGGGGAGCGGTTCCACGCCAGCACCCGCATCCCTAAGCCAGCCGCCATACGCGCAACTTCACGGCCGATGCCGCCCAGGCCGATGATGCCGAACGTCTTGCCGAACAACTGCACGCCCTCGATCTGCCGCCAGCCTCCAGCGCGGACATCGCGGTCCAGACGGGCGACATCGCGGGCGGCCGCGAGCGCAAGTGCAATAGTATGCTCGGCCACGGTGGTGTCGCCATAGCCCTTGATGGTGTGCACGCGCACGCCCTGCCGCTCCGCCGCCGCAACGTCGATGAACGACGACGCACCGGTGCCGAGAAACACGATGTGCCGCAGATCGGGGCAGCGCGCGAGCAATCCGGCATCGAAATAGCTGTGGTCGTCGATGCATGTCGTGGTGCCGCGCAGCAGGGCCGGGATGTCGAGCGCTTCCGCCCCAGCCATGTTTACGGTGATCGCCGGGTCACCAGGCTGTTGCACGCGGTGCCAGAGGCCGATCATGTCATCCGTGCAGTCCAGGAACAGCGCCGTCATATGAGGGTCCAATAGAGTGTCGCCGCCATTCTCGCCACGGAACGCCGCCGCACACAACACGCGGCACAGCGTTTGCTTCGTCCGACCCATCAGGCGATCCGCCGCAGTTGAAGGACTTGAGCGCGATGACCACGCACACACGGCGTACCGTCCGACATGTTTTGGCTGCTGCCTTGTTGGCCACGACCGCACTTGCCGGTGGCGTCCGGGCGGAGACAGTGGGGCCCGTCACCGACGACATCGGCATCGTCCGCGTTGCCAAGGGGCAGCCGATCCAGATCGGCGCCTTGCTGGTCCTGTCGGGGCCGGATTTGTCGCTCGGTGTCGATGCGTCCCGCGGCGCGCAGGTGGCTTTCGACGACCATAAGAACATGCTGCTCGGCCACCCGATCGCCTATGTGCCTGAAGACGGCCAGTGCAGTGTCGAGGGTGGGCAGACCGGTGCGACCCGGCTTGCGGCCAACAAGCAAATCGTGGCCGTGATCGGTACGTCGTGCTCGTCGGAATCTCGCGGCGGTGCGCCGGTGCTGTGGAACGTCGGCATGCCGATGGCCGACCCCAGCGCCACCGCGCCGGCGCTGACCGCGCCCGACCGGCCGCCTGGTCTGCAGGGCATCGTGCGCTTCGTCTACAACGACCTGAACGCCGCCGCCGCCGCCGTGAAATACGCCAAGAGCATTAACGTGACGCAGGTCGCCACGATGCATGACGGCAGCCTGTATGCCCAGGAACTGGTCGAGGCCTTCGCCAAGCAATTCAAGGCGGCCGGGGGCACGATCACTGCGGCCGAGGCGATCTCGCCGTCCGATACCGACCTACGCCCCGTACTGACGCGCATCGGCACGTCCAAGCCACAGATGATGTTCGCCCCGATCTTCACCGGCGCCTCGGCCTATCTCGTGCGCCAGATCAAGGAGATTCCGGCCATGGCAAAAACGCCGGTACTCGGCACCGACGCGGTGTTGTCACCGGCGTTCCTCGAGGCGGCGGGTGATGCGGCGGTCGGCTACCGGCTGACCGGCATCGACAACGACCCCAAGCTGATGGGCCCGAAATACGCCGACTTCGTCAAGGAGTACAACGCCAAGTTCGGGGAGGACCCGATCGCCGGCTTCCACGCCAACGGCTACGATTGCGCGACTGCAATTATCCTAGCCGTCGAGAAGGTCGCCAAGACAGATTCCGACGGCACCACCTATATCGGCCGCAAGGCACTGCGCGACGCGCTGATGAAGACGGCCGACCTCAACGGCATGAGTGGCAAGCTGACCTGCGACCAATATGCCGATTGCGGTTCTTCCAACTTCGCCGTGTTCGAATACACGTCGGGCGACCCGTCCACGTTCAAGCCCGGGACCAACCCCAAGAAGGTTTTCCCGTAACCGATGAAGGCGCAACTGCAGGACTGGTTGCGGCGAACCACCGCCGTCGACTGGTTCCTGCTGGCGTTGCGATTGGTGGTCGTGGCGGTCGTTGGCACGGGCTTCGTCGCCGGACTGTTTCATCCTCGCTATGGACGCGAGGAATGGTTCTCGTTCCTCGCATTCGGTCTGACCATCGGCGCGATCTACGCCTTGATCGCGCTCGGCTACACGATGGTCTACGGCATCCTGCGCATGGTGAACTTCGCCCATGGCGACGTCTTCATGGTGGGCGCCTATGCCAGCTGCTTCACATTGCTGGCCTGCAACCGCAGCGGCCTGCTCCGCACTGAGCCGGCACTGAGCTATGCGCTAGCGGTCTTGGCCTGCATCGTCGTGGGCGCGGCGGTCGCCGTGCTGGCGGAGCGCGTGGCGTACCGGCCGTTCCGCCGCGGCCGGTCGTTGGCGCCGCTGATCAGCACGCTCGGTCTGTCGTTCGCCCTGGAATATTCGGCCCGCGGCATGTTCGGTGCACAGAATAAGGCGTTTCCGTCGATGCCATTCATCGATGGACAGGTGGTGGTCGCTGGCTTCTCACTCCCGCGCTCGCAGGTCGTGGTCGTGCTGGCCGCGTTGCTGACGATGATCGCGCTGACCCTGATCGTTATGCGCACCAAGATCGGCACGGCCATGCGCGCGGTCGCGGAGGATAAGGACGCTGCAACGCTGATGGGCATCAACGTCGACCGTGTGATCGTGTTCACCTTCATCCTCGGCGGCGCGATGGCGGGGATTGCCGGGCTACTCTACGGTCTGGTCTACAAGCAGATCTCGTATTTCATGGGCTTCTTCCTGGGCGTGAAGGGCTTCGGCGCCGCCGTGCTGGGCGGCATCGGCAACATCCCCGGCGCCATGCTCGGCGGCTTCGCCCTCGGTCTCGTGGAGAGCCTCGGCCCGGCGCTGTTCCTCGAGGGGCTCGGCGTCGACTCGCCCTACCAGTTGCGGGACGCGATTGCCTACACGATGTTGGTGATGGTGCTGATCTTCCGGCCGCGTGGCTTGCTCGGTGAGCGGCTGTCCACGGCGCGCGCCTGATGCCGGGTGAGGCCGTCGCGGCGTCTCGGCCGGTGCGTCTGGCCGTGCCGGCGCGCCCCGTGGTGAACACCACTCTCGGTATCACCCTGAGTTGTGCCTTCGTCGTGCTGATCGGCTTGTTCGGCCAATTTTCCGACCGTTGGCTGGTCGTGGGTGTTCTGGACATAGGCCACGCCTTATTGCTGTCCATCGCCCTGAGTGGCGGCGCAACCGTCGCCCGCCGCATTCCCGGCTGGGGCGCCGCGGCGGCGGCAATCGTCGCCGGAGCGGTCGCGGGCGGGCTGCTGGCGTTGCTGGTGGATGGTGCGCGCGTCGCCAATCTGCGCTGGATGCTGGTCGCCCTGACCCCGGTCGCGCTCAATCGGCTCGGCTTGCTGTTACCGGAGCAGCAAGCATTCCTTCTGCTTGCCGGGTCCGGGGCCGCCGCCGCTTTCCTGGGCGCCGCGATCGTCCTGGTGCCGCCGGTCACGCGCCGCATCATGCTGGGACTGCTCGGCGGCGTGGTCGTTGCGGGGCTGTTGCGGGAGCTACTCCGTAGTCTGCTCTCAGGGTTTGCGGGCGTGGATGATTGGGCGTTCAGCTTCCAGGGACTGCTTCCCTTAGGCGCCGCCTGTGCCGCCGCGATCGGCGCGCTCGTCGGTCTTAGGCCGGGGAGCCGTCAATACGCGGCGCTCCCCGCGCGGGTGCGGCTCGGAGTGACCCTGTTACTATTACTGCTGCGTCTGGCTTTGCCGGCACTCACGAATGACTTCGTGGCTCAGGTCATGATGTTGGTCTGTCTCTACACGCTGATGGGCTTAGGACTTAACATCGAGCTCGGACTCGCGGGTCTGGTCGATCTGGGTTTCGTCGCCTTCTTTGCCGTCGGCGCTTACACCGTGGCATTGCTCACGGCCGGGACACCGTCTGAACCTCCCGTGCTGAGCTTCTTCCTTGCCCTGCCGTTCTCCGTCGCCTTCGCCTCGCTTGCAGGCTTCCTGTTCGGCCTGCCCGTACTGCGTGTGCGCGGCGACTACCTGGCGATCGCGACGCTCGGACTGGGTGAGATCATCCGTGTGATGGTCCTGTCTGACGCGCTGAAGCCGCTGTTGGGGGGTGCGCAGGGCATCGTCAACATTCCCAAGCCGGTGGTCTTCGGTATCGAGCTGAGTACCCCCACGCAGCTATTCTACTTGACGGCCTTTTTCACCGCCATCGCCGGCTACGTGGCGTTTCGGTTGCAGCACTCGGGCCTCGGCCGCCGTTGGCTCGCCGTGCGCGAAGACGAGGATGTGGCACAGGCGCTCGGCATCAAGTTGGTGGCGGTTAAACTGTCCGCCTACACCATGGGCGCGGCCTTCGCCGGGCTGGCGGGCGGCATTTTCGCGGCCATGGTGGGCTCGGTGTTCCCGCAAAGCTTCCAGCTGCTGGTTTCCATCAACGTGCTGGCCATTCTGGTCGTGGGCGGGATCGGTAGCCTGCCCGGCGTCATCATCGGCGCCGCCGCGCTCATAGGCGCACCCGAAGTCCTTCGCGACCTGGGCGAGTACCGCTATCTCATCTACGGCCTGGTGATCATCGCCGTTGTCCGATTGAAGCCCGAGGGGCTCAGCCCGAAGGCCATCCGCCACCGCGAGATCGCATGACGGCGCTGTTGGAGGCGAGTTGCATAAGCAAGCGCTTCGGCGGCCTGCTGGCGATCGACAATGTCAGTCTCAATCTTCCCCGCGCCGCCATCCACAGCATCATCGGGCCGAATGGCGCCGGCAAGACGACACTGTTCAATTGTCTGACGTCGTTCGTCAAACCGAGCGCCGGCGAAATCCGTTTGAACGGTGAACGCATCGATGGCCTGCGTCCGGATTTAGTCGCCGCCCAGGGCATCGCGCGCACTTACCAGAACATTCGCCTATTCCCCGACCTTACCACGCTGGAAAACATCATGGTGGGGGTGGACGCCAAACGCCCCGAGTCCTTACTCGGTGCGCTATTCTCCACGCCCAAACATCGCGAGACCGTCCGCGCCACAACCGCGCGCGCGAACGAGTTGCTGCAAGCTCTGGGACTGACCGGCCGCGGCGATCGCTTGGCCCGCAATCTACCCTACGGCGACCAGCGCCGGTTGGAGATTGCGCGCGCCATGGCGATCGACCCGGTGTTGCTGCTGCTGGATGAACCCGCTGCCGGGATGAACCCGGTCGAGAGCCACGCGATGATGGAACTGATCCGCTCCCTGCGCGACGTGCACGGACTGACTGTGCTTCTCATCGAACACCAGATGCGCGTCGTGATGGGCATCTCCGAACGCATCACCGTGCTCGACCACGGCGCCTGCATCGCCGAGGGAACCGCCGAGGAAATCCGCAACGACCCAACAGTGATTGCCGCCTATCTCGGTGCCCGCGCCGCCAAGCACGGCATGGACGCGCTGGAGCCGCGAGTTTGACCTCGTTGGTTGTGGAAGACCTGCATGTTTCGTACGGCAACATCCGGGCGTTGCGCGGCGTGTCGCTGGCGGTGGAGGCGGGGACGATCTGCGCCATGGTCGGAGCGAACGGGGCCGGCAAGACCACGACGCTGAACGCCATCTGCGGCCTCCGCACGCTGACCCGCGGCCGTGTCTCGTTGGATGGCCGCGACGTGACCGGTATTCCCGCGCACGACCTCGTGCCGCTCGGCCTGGTGCAGGTGCCGGAGGGCCGCCGCGTTTTCAGCCGCCTGACGGTGCGCGAGAATCTGGGCATGGGCGCGTTCCGCCGCCGCGCAAGCCGGGCGGAGTTGGCGGTGGAACTGGATAAGGTGCTGGATATCTTTCCGCGGTTGAAGGAGCGGATGACACAGCTTGCCGGAACGCTGTCGGGTGGTGAGCAGCAGATGCTCGCGATGGGCCGTGCGCTGATGTCCAAGCCCCGTATGTTGCTGATGGACGAGCCCTCGATGGGTTTAGCACCGCAGTTCGTGGATCAGTTGTTCGACACGATCGTGGCGATCAATCGGCTGGGTGTCACGGTGCTGCTGGTTGAGCAAAACGCATTCATGGCGCTGGAGATCGCGCAGATGGCGTACGTGCTGCAATCGGGCGAGGTCGTGCTGTCAGGCCCCGGTCCGGAACTGATGGATTCCGAAGCTGTGCGCGAAGCCTATCTCGGCTGATCTTCCTACTCCCTCTCCCCTTGCGGGAGAGGGCCGGGGTGAGGGGCGCCAAATCGACGCTGTAAACGTGCCGCCCCCCTCAAGGCGACGCAGACAATCCCAGCCCAACCGGCTTGATCAGCCCATCCGGCCGCGGCGTAAAGCCCGTGACCCTGCTGCTCAATCCCCAAAACCAGGTGAAGTGATACAGCGGCAGATACGGTAGATCCGCCATCCAAATACCGTTCGCCTCGTGGTAGGCAGCTTTGCGCGCAGCATCGTCGGAGGCTGCGGCACCGCGGTCGAGCGCCGCGTCCATCGCCTTGCTGCACCACCCCGTCCAGTTCAGCGGCGCACCGCAGCGAGTCCACGTCGCGATGTTCCCGTCCGGGTCCGGTCGTCCGCTCCAGATCACCAGGTAGGCTTGGTAGTCACCTCCGCTCGCGGCGCTGGTCTGCGCTACGGACTCACCTTTTTGCAGCGACAGATCGAACCCGGCCTCCGCCACCATCGACTGGATGACCTCCCCGACCTGCACATCGGTCGGCGAGTCGGTGGTGAGCAGTGTCAGCTTTGGATGCGGCACGCCCGCTGCAGCCAGCAGCGCCTTGGCACCCGGCAAGTCGCGCGGCGGGACGGGGTAGGCGGGATCGTACCAGGGATTACCCGGCGCCTGTGTCTGGTTGCTTGGGATGAAGCGTCCGTCGAACACCGCCTGGTTGATACCTTCGCGGTCGATCGCCTTCGCGAACGCCTGACGAATGCGAACATCGTGCGCAAACGGCGTGTCTGCTTGGGCACCGCGAGCGAGGTTGAACGATAGCATCTCGAACCCGATCGAGGGCGCCGTGGCCACGCGCAGTTTCGGGTTCGCCTGCACCGCCGGCACGTCGGTGGCGGCGAGGCGATTGGCGATGTCGATCGCACCGGATTGTAGGTTGATCAGCCGGACGTTGGAAGCCACCATGATTCTGAACTCGATCCGGTCGAGTGAAACGGCTGCGGCGTTCCAGTAGCCGGGAAAGCGTTGCAGCGTGATGTGATCCTGCGCAACCCGCTCCACGAAGGCGAACGGCCCGGCGCAGACCGGGTGCGCCGCGATCGCGTCCTTCGGCTGATCGAGGATGCGGGGTGATAGCATCTCGCCGGGCCGGTTTGCCATCAGTGCCAGGAGCGGCGCGTACGGGGCGGAAAGGCGGATGCGGATGGTCTGCGGATCCAGAACGTCCTCGCCCACGACTGGCTTCAGTTCCGTTCGGCGATTGCTGTAGGGTGCCATACGGTAGCGCTCGAAATTGGCCCGCACCGCCTCGGCATCCAATGGGGCGCCGTCCTGGAATTGAACACCCTGCCGCAAATGCAGGGTGAGCGCCAGGCGATCTGGCGACCATTCCCAACTCGTGGCCAACTCCGGCACTAAGGTGAGGGTCTTGTCCAGACCGATCAGCGTATCGCACATGGAGGTCGCGACCGCGCGCTCGATATACGAATTGCTGACCGCAGGATCGAGCGAGTCCGGATCGAAGTCGAGCCCAAAGCGGAGCGTACCAGCGGCGTGGGCGCCGGTCGTGAGCATGGCGAGAATTACGGCCAGGATGGCGTTGCGCATATTAGGGACGTCCTTCGTGCTGGCCAGCCTCGACACCATAGAGGCGGGCGGCAGTGTCGTGAAACAGCGCGGCCTGCTCCTGCCGCGTGTATTCGGCGGCAATTTCGCGGAACCGGTCGCACAGTGCGGCATAGGTCATGGTGCGGCGTGCGACGGGGTAGTCGCTGCCAAACATGCACCGCGCGGGGCCAAATGCCTCGATGCAACTCCCAAGTGTATCGCGATCACCGGCGAGGCTGCGGTCCGGCGAGTAGGCGGCGTAATTGGATAGTTTGATCGCGATATTCGGCTGCTGGGCCATGCTGCGCAGCCCGGCCCGCCACCGCGCCATGCCGTCCGCGTCGCGATCGTTGGGCGTGCAGCAATGGTTGACGATGAACTGCTGACCCGGCGTGTCCCGCGCCAACGCCGCTACTTCGCCGGCCTGGTGCGCGTTCATCAGCAGGTCCAGCGCCCAGCCATACGGGGCCAGCCGGGCCAAGCCGGATCGCCAGGCCGGTTCGTTCACCAGGCCCTGCCGCGTCCAGCGCTTCGCCGGGTCGGGGTGCCAACGGATCGTCTCGCGGATCGCCGCGACGCGGGGGAAGGCGGCTTGCGCCTCGAGGATGGCGGGCAGCTCCGGTGAGTCGAGCGGGGCGGCGGCAACGTAGCGGGCTGCGACGCCGGCTGGGCGGGGTAGGGCGTCGATCCAAGCGGTTTGCTCGGCCGGGTTGCGCGCCGGGTCCCACAGCGCCTCGATGTGCACCGAGGCTACGATGCCTTGTCCGGCGATGTCGGCTGCGTAATCGGCGGGCAGATAGTCGCGGCGAAGAAAATCAATATTACCCAATGCACCGACCGATGCGGCCGGGTCGGTCAGCCACGGGTAATGCCCCCCGGACAGATCCCACAGATGATGGTGCGCATCGATGATGGGGCCGCGGTAGAGTTCGTTCATGAGCGAATGGTGGCCGAACGGCAGCTGGCGTCAACCGGCCTGCAACGACGGCGCCCGCTTGGTAAGGAAGGAATGATCGGGGTCCGGGTTCGGCACGGTGGCCAGGAGCGCGCGGGCATAGTCGCTGGCGGGTGCGGCAAAGATGGCTTTGGTGTGGCCCTGCTCCACCAATTTGCCGCGATGTAGGAAGGCCACGCGGTCGCACATGTAGCGGACGACACCGAGATCGTGGCTGATGAACACCGTCGTCAGGCCCAATTGCGTCTGCAGGTCGGTGAGCAACGTCAGCACTTGCGCCTGGACCGAGACGTCGAGCGCCGAGGTGGGCTCGTCGAGCACGAGAAGTTCGGGGCCGGGTGCCAGCGCGCGCGCGATGCCGATGCGCTGACGTTGACCGCCGGAGAATTCGTGTGGAAAGCGATCGAGGTGCTGTGCGCCCAGTCCCACGCGCTCGAGCAACTCAACAACGCGGTCGGTGCGGCCTCGTCCGCTTAGCCGCACGCGTTCCCGATGGATCTCCATCGGCTCGGCGATGGTGTCGCGGATTGTCATGCGGGGGTTCAGCGAGGCGTATGGATCCTGGAAGACGATCTGGATGCGTGCCCGGATGGCTTGCCGGTCTCGGCGCGACAGGCGGGAAAGGTCTATCCCGTCGAACAGAATGCGGCCGCTGCTGACCGGCTCGAGCAGCAGGATGCAACGCGCCAGGGTGGTCTTGCCGGAACCGGATTCGCCCACCAGGCCGAAGCTCTCGCCGCGCGTCACCTGCAGGCTGACATCGGACAGGGCCGTTACGATCTTGTCCCGCCTTAGAAGCCCCGATCCGCCGTAGGTCTTGCCTACGCTTTCGATCCGCAGCATCAGGCGACCCGGCGTTCGGCGGGTTGTAGTCGCAGGCAGGCCGCTTCGTGCGCCTGGTCGAGCGGCACCATCGGCGGCAGACCCTGCGCGCAGTCTGGCCCGGCGAGCGGGCAGCGCGTCGCGAACCGGCAGCCGGGGGGCGGGCTGAGCAGGTTCGGCACGGTTCCTGCGAGTCCCACCAGGCTGCCGCGCCGCGTGCCGGCCACGGGGACGGACGCCAGCAGCGCGCGCGTGTACGGGTGCGCCGGTTGCTTGAGCACCGCACGGACCGGGCCGGCCTCCACGATATTGCCGGCATACATCACGGCGACGTGGCTGCAGAGCTCCGCCACCACGCCGAGATTGTGGGTGATGAAGATCACGCCGAGGCCGCGCTCCTGCACCAGGTCGTAGATCAATTGCAGGATCTGCGCTTGCACGGATACGTCCAGCGCCGTGGTCGGCTCGTCGGCCACAAGCAGGTCGGGGCGTCCGATCACGGCCATGGCGATCAGCACGCGCTGGCGCATGCCGCCGGAGAATTGGTGCGGGTAGTCATCCAGGCGCGCGGCGGCGTCGTGAATGCCGACTTTTTCCAATGTCGCGAGTGCCTGGGCGCGGGCCGCTTTACGACGCTGCCCGCGGGAGGCGCTGGCATCGAGGCCGATGATGTCGGGGCGGAACCGGGCGGCGTGCAAGGCCACGTCGGTCAGTTGCGCGCCGATGGAAAACAGCGGATTGAGGTTGGTGGTCGGGTCCTGGAAGATCATGCCGATACGTCGGCCGCGCAGGCTTCGCATTGCGTCTTCCGGCTTGCGCAGTAGGTCTTCGCCGTCGAACAGGATGCTGCCCTGATGGTAACGCGCGGGGGGTGACGGCACCAGGCGGGAGATCGAGAGGCCGGTCAACGACTTGCCGCATCCGGTTTCGCCCACCACGCCCCAGATCTCGCCGCGATGTACCGTGAGATCGATGCCGTTCAGGATGTGCGCTTCGCCGTCGAAGCTGCGCATGCTGAGGTGCAGCTTCTGGATGTGCAGCAGCGGTGCCGTCATCGCCGTGCCCGTGGGTCCAGCAGGTCCCGCAGACCGTCGCCCAGCAGGTTGAAGGCGAATACGGCGACGAAGATCGCCATCCCGGGGAAGATCGCGGTCCACCAATCGTCCGGAATGTTGCCGCGCGCGACGGCGAGCAGCGTACCCCATTCGGGCGTTGGCGGGCGGACGCCGACGCCGATGAAGCCGAGCGATGCCACCGTCAGTATGGCGAAGCCGACGTCGAGCGACATCTTGACGATCACGGGGGAGAGAATGTTCGGCAGGATGTGGCGCCAGAGCAGCCGAAACACGCCGGCGCCGGCAGCGGTGGAGGCGATGACGAAGGACTCGCCTTTCTTGGCCATCACCTCGCCTCGCACCAGGCGCGCATAGCCCGGCCACCACGAGACGGCGATGGCGGCCACCATGTTGACGATGCCGGGTCCCAACGCGGCGGCGACGGCCATGGCGAGGATAAGGCTTGGCACGGTCAGGATCAGGTCGGTCAGGCGCATCAGCACCTCGTCCACCCACCCGCCGAAGAAGCCGGCCAGCGCGCCCACCAACACGCCGGCGGCGGTGCCAATCGCTACGACAGCGAGACCCGAGAGCAGGGAGATGCGGGTGCCGGCCAGCACCAGCGAGAAAACGTCCTGTCCTAATTCATTGGTGCCGAACCAATGCGCAGCGCCTGGCGGTTGGAAGCGTGCCGCCGTGTGCACGGCCCCAGCGAGGTCGGCGGAATAGGGCACGACGTTTGGGCCGAGCAGGGCGGCGGCGATGAGCAGGATCACGATGGCAAGCCCAATCAGCGACAGCACGCTTTGCCGGAACCGATAGAAGCCACGCTGCAGGCTGCCCCGGCGGACCGGGAGGGTGGCGCTCATCGCAGGCGGATCCGCGGGTTGAGCA
The DNA here is from genome assembly GCA_964242215.1 of uncultured Acetobacteraceae bacterium. Lineage (GTDB taxonomy): Bacteria > Pseudomonadota > Alphaproteobacteria > Acetobacterales > Acetobacteraceae > LMUY01. The sequence continues at coordinate 31,096 of CAXTCJ010000017.1, forward strand.
GGGCATAGATTACGTCAACAAGCAGGTTGACGAGGACGAACAGCGAGCCGATGCAGAGGGTGACGCCGATGATCGGCATGAAATCCTGCGTCAGCACCGCGCTCGTGGCGTACAGGCCGATGCCGGGCCAGTCGAACACCGTCTCCACCAGCACGGTGCCGCCGAGCAGCCAGCCGAAATACAGACCTATTACCGTCAAAGTGGAGGAGATGGCGTTCTTGAGCACGTATTTGAATAGGATCAGCCTACGCGATAGGCCGAGGGCACGTTCCGTCATCACGTAGTCCTGCTGCAGCACCTCGATGGTGGAGGCGCGCATCATGCGGACGATGGTGGCGAGCGGGGAGAGGCTCATCGCGACCGCGGGTAAGGCCAGGTATTGCAGGGCGAGGCCGAGGCCATGGAAATCACCCGCGGCGAGGGCATCGACGGTGAGGAAGCCGGTCAAGTGGGGCGGCGGATCTTCATCGAGCGGGAAGCGTCCGCTGAGCGGGAGCCAGCCGAGCCACATGGCGAAGCCGAGCTGGAACAGCAGCCCCAGGAAGAAGCGCGGCATCGAGATGGCCCCGAGCGAGACGACGCTGGTCAGCATGTCCGGCCAGCGGTTGCGATGCACGGCCGCCAGTAGCCCGAGCGGGATGCCGAGCACGACGGCGAGGGCCATCGCGTAAAGCACCAGTTCGAGTGTGGCCGGTAAGTAGTCTTCCAAATCCTGCAGCACGGGGCGGCGGCTGTAGATCGACATGCCCCAATTCCCGTGCACGAGGCCGGTGGCGTAGGTCCAGTATTGCGCGGGGAGGGAGCGGTCGAGCCCGAACTCCTGCGTGATCTCCGCAATCTGCGCGGGGGACGCGTTGGGTCCGGCCGCCAGCCGCGCCGGGTCACCGGGCAGCAGGCGGGTGATGGCGAACACCAGCATCGTCAGCCCCACCATGACCGGCACCAGCAGCAGGATGCGCCGCGCGACAAAGGCGAGCATCCGCGGCGCCGCTAGCCGAGCGAGAGCGGGTAGAGGTCGATGATGTTGGAGGCGACGGGGGTGAACACGTAGTTCTGCACGTTGGTGCGCAGGGCGAGCTTGCGGAGTTCGAGCACGCCGAAGATGTCCGGTGCGTCCGCCACGATCAGTTGCTGGAATTGCTTGTAGAGGTCGGCCCGCTTGGCCTCGTCGGTCTCGGCGCGAGCCGCGATCAGAACCTTGTCGACCGCCGGGTCGGAGAAAGTGGGGTTGGACCAGTTACCGTTGCGCGAGGATTCGAAGCCGGCCCAGGCCAGATTGTCCGGGTCGGCATAGTTCGCCGTCTCGTAGATCGGGAAGAAGTCGGGCGTGGTGGCGGGCGTGGCGGTCGAGCCGCTGAACTCCGGCCACAGAACCTGCCGCACGTCGAGCTTGATGTTGAGTTGGGCCAAACTATCCAGCAACACGAGGCTCCAGCGCCGCTCCTGCTCCAGGCCGGAGACGTAGGTCATGGTCAGCGTAACGCCACCGTCGGGCGTCTTGGACTTGGCGAGGTATTCCTTCGCCTTGACAATATCGGTGCGCGGGACCTCGAGCTTATCGTCGAAACCGAACATTCCCTCGGGCAATGGGCCGCGCATCAGCACCGCGTGGCCGGCGACGTCCAGCATGCCTTGGTAGTTGAACGCGTAGGAGATCGCCTTGCGTAGATTGACGTCCGCGAGCGGGCCGTGCTGCGTGTTCATCTTGATCTGGAACGTGCGGTAATCCGGCTTCATGATCAGGTTCAGGCCAGGCTTGCCCTGCAGCGCGTCCATATCTTCGCTGGTTAGGTCGAGCGCCATGTGCGCCTCGCCCCGCTGCACCATCAGGCGTTGCGTCGCGGTCTCGCGCGTGATCTTCCAGATCGCGCCGCTGAGATTGCCGCCGCCAGGGCGCCAGGGTTTGGCCACTTTCTCAAACTCATACAAATTTCCGGTTTCGACCCTCTTCAGCCGGAACGCGCCCGACCCGGCAGAGGCGTCGCGCAAATACGTCTGCGCGTCATCCGTGCCCTTGTTGGCCTCGACCACCTTCGGGTTCACCACCCACAGCCAGGGTAGCACTTCCAGGAATGGGGCGAACGGCGAGACCAGACGCATGCGCACCGTCTGCGGGTCCACGGCCTCGACACTGGATTTGTCCAGCACGCCGGCGACCATCCAGACGTTGCCTTTGTTGATGCGCAGGATGCGGTCGAACGAATATTTTATAGCATCGGCCGTCACGGGCGAGCCGTCTTCGAACACGGCCCGAGGGTCCAGCTTGAAGAGGTATTCCTTGCCGTCCGGCGATATCGTCCAGGATGCGGCGAGTTGGGGCACGACCTTGGGCGGACTGCCCTCTACCGCCACCAGCGTGTCGTAGATGTTGCGGAACGCGAAGGAGGGCGAGTAGCCGGTCGCAACATGCGGGTCGAAGTTAGGGATATCCTGTCCGCTTGCCACGATCAGCGTGCGCCTGGCCTGCGCCGAAGCGGGCCCGCTTGCCGCCAACACCGCGGTCGCAGCACCTGCCATTACGCCCCGCCTGGTCACGCCAAGCCTGCTCACGCCGGTCATCGTCTTGTCCTTGCTTGAAGTACGCGTCACGCGACCGTCTCAGCCGATGCCCGGGTTATCGTCGTTCCACGCTGCCCATAATCCCGGGCGGCGCTCTCTGGCGAGATCAGCCCGAGGCGGAGATCCGTTGCGACTGCCTGGGCCGGGCGCTCTGCCGGGTCACCGAAGCCGGCCCCGCCGGCGATGACGAGTTCGACGATCTGATCCGGATGGTCGATCTGCACCAACCGCCCTGTACCCACGTCGTCGTGGCCGCCTGGTGTGGTCACCCCACCGCTCGCGAGGCCGCCGGGTAGGCCGCCGAACAGGCCATCGATCGGGTTGCCGACGCCTTCCGGGTTGACGGAAACGAAGGCTGGCGCGCCGTCGTCATACAGTTTGCGCAACCGCAGGCGCTGGCCGAGCCCGCCGCGATGCCGGCCGGCGCCGCCGGAATCCGTGACGTAGGTTTTCTCGACGACCAATACCGGCACACGCGATTCAAAGGTCTCGATCGAGGCGTTCGCCGCGGAGGTCGGATATAGCAGGCCGGATTTGCCGTCCGTGTGGCTGCTGGCGCCCTGGCCGCCGCCGTTCAGCAGCATGTCGGAGAAGGTATTGCCGCCGGCATCCTGCCCATAAATGTGCGCGGCCGACGGCAGCCCGGTAAACGCTTGCACTTGGTTCGGCGCCGCGTCGGCCATCGCCTGGAAGATGTTCGGCGCGAGATACCAGCCCGTGCGGGTGCGCATGGTCACCGCGGCGGGCTTGCGCGCGTTCAGGATCGAGCCGTCCGGCACCTTCAATGTGAACGGTCGGTAGCAGCCGGCATTGCCGCGCACGTTCGGCGTCAGCATGCACTTCAGCGGATAGGTCGCGTGCCCGGCCGTGTAGTTCAGCGTGCAGTTGAACCCGCCCTGCGGCAGTTGCGCGGGGGCACCCTCAAAGTCGAGTTCGATCGTGTCGCCCGCCACCGTCATCTTCAGCGGGTAGCGTAGCTTGGTGCCGAGCGGGTTGTTCCAGATCTCGGACTCGTACACCCCGTCCGGGATCGCGCGGATCGCGTCGCGCATCGCCTGTTCGGAGCGGTTTTGCACCACGGCGGCCAAGGCGCGCAGGTCGCGCATGCCGTAATCGTGCATCAGCGACAGCAGCCGCTCGGCCCCGAGTTTGTTGGCGGCCATGAAGGAGTGCACGTCGCCGATCACCTGCTCGGACTTGCGCACGTTCTCCGCGATCAGGCGGAACAGTGTCTCGTTCGGCTGCCCGGCGTCGAACAACTTCATCGGCGGGATCTGCAATCCCTCCTCGTAAATCTCCCGCGCATGCATGGAATCCCGCGTGCCGCCAATGTCGGAGACGTGCCCGACGGTGCCGAGCAATCCAACGACGCGGCCGTCCGCGAACACGGGCGTGACGATCGCGATGTCGAACAGATGGCCGGCACAGAGCCACGGATCGTTGGTGATCAGCACGTCGCCCGGCGCCAGCGTGTCCGCCGGGTAGCGCGCCAGCAGCGCCTTCACCGCGAGCGGCAGCGTGAGGTTGAACACCGGCATGGCGCGCGGCGAGTGGCCGAGCACCTCGCCCTCCGGATCCAGCATGGCGCAGGCGAAATCCTGTGATTCCGAAATGCCGAGCGAGAAGGCAGTGCGGCAAACTGTCAGCCACATTTCCTCGACGACGTTGATCAGCCGGCTCCACATGATCTCGAGCCCGATCGGGTCCGCCTCGATCCGGGCAATCGCGTCCTCTAGTGTCATGTCCGCAGTCACGAGATCCTCGCCGGCGGCGGTGGAGGCGATGGTGATGCGCAGGTTAAGGTTCGCGTCCACCAGTACGGTGTCGCCCGGCGGCACGATCGTGGTGGACTCGCGCTCCTCGATGATGGCCGGGCCGGCAATGCGGTCGCCGTCGCGCAGTACGTAGCGGTCGTAAACCGTGGCCTCGGTCCAGCCGTTTTCGAACCAAGCACGGCGCAGGCCTTTGCGTGCGCTCACGGCGGCGCCGCCGCCGGTGGCGCCGCGCAGCGAGAGTGTGGGGGTTGGCCCGAGGCAGCGGACACGGAAGCTGACGGCTTCGATCGGAGCCTCGGCGGGCTCGGCAGCGTAGCGGGCGACGTAGGCGGCTCCGAAGGCCGTGGTGATCGCGGGCAGGCTGCCAGCATCGATCGTGCCCTGTGGCAAGTCGACGGGAATGTCGTGCATTTGGCCGGCCAGCCGCATGCTCGCACTACGCTCCACGCGCACCGACCCGGCGGCGACCCCGCTCTCGAGCAAGTGGTGGCGAGCCTCGGACTCAAGTTCGTCCAGCACTGCGTTGACGGTTGCGGCATCGAAGCCGGGCTTGAACACGACGGGCAGGGTGCGCACGCTCTCGAACGATAGCGGGGCCACCAGGAAGCCCAGCGCGGAGGCGGCGCCGGACGCGGGCGGTATTATGACCTCCCTAACGCCCAAGGCGCGGGCGACGGCGGGTGCGTGGGCCGGCCCGGCACCGCCGAAGCCAACCATGGCGAAACGACGCGGGTCCTTGCCCTTTTCCACCAAATGCACGCGCGCGGCGGCGGCCATGCTTTCGGTGACCACCTTGTGGATGCCCCAAGCCGCGTCCTCTACCGACAGGCCGATCTGTCCGGCGACGTTGGCCACAGCTTGCCGCGCCGCCTCTAGGTCCAGCTTCATGCGGCCACCGAGAAAGAAGCCCGGGTCGTAATAGCCGAGCACCAAATTAGCGTCGGTGACCGTCGCCTCGATGCCGCCCATGCCGTAGCAGGCCGGGCCGGGATCGGAGCCGGCGGAGTGCGGCCCCACTTTCAGCAGCCCCACCTCGTCAATCGATGCGACGGACCCGCCGCCGGCGCCGATCTCGATCATGTCGATCACGGGGGCCTTGATCGGTAGGCCGGAGCCCTTGCTGAACCGGTGCACCCGGGCCGCTTCGAGCATCGGTGCGATCTCGACCCGACCGTTTTCCACGAAGCAAGCCTTCGCCGTCGTGCCGCCCATATCGAAGCTGATCACGTCTGTCTTGCCGGCCAGTTCGCCAAACAGAGCGGTGGCCAAGCCGCCACCCGCCGGGCCGCTTTCCAACAGGCGGATCGGGAAGGCGCGGGCCGTCTCCGGCGACAGCAGCCCGCCCGCGGAGTGCATCAGGCGCAATGCACCGGTGAACGACCGCGCCTGCAATTCAAGCTGCAGGCGCTTGAGGTAGCGGTCCATCAGCGGCTGCACATAGGCATTGGCGCAGGTGGTGACGCTGCGCTGATACTCCCACGTTTCCGCCACGACCTCGGCCGAGAGCGACACGGCGAACTCCGGGAATTCCTCCCGGATGATCCGGCCGACGCGCTGTTCGTGCCCCGGGTTGCGGTACGCATTCAGGAAACACACCGCCACCGCCTCGACCCCCTGGGCCAGCAGCGCGCGCAACGAGGCGCGAACGGAGTCCTCGTCCAAAGCGACGACGATGTTGCCGTCGCGGTCCATGCGCTCGGGCACTTCCAGGCGGAGGTCGCGCGGAACCAACGGCTCTGGGAAGCCGAGGAACAGGTCGTAGATATTGTAGCGCTGCTCGGTGCCCATCTCGAGCACGTCGCGGAACCCGGCGGTCGTCAGCAAGCCGAGTTTAGCGCCCTTGCGCTCGATGATCGCGTTGGTGACGAGCGTGGTGCCATGCACGATCTCGCTCACGTCCGCGAGCGCAATGTCGGCCATGGCGACCAGTTCCTCCAGCCCGGCGAGGGCCGCGATGGAGGGATCGTGCGGGGTGGTCAGCCGTTTGTTCAGGCGGACCGAGGCGTCCTCGGCGTCGTACAGGACGAAGTCGGTGAAGGTGCCACCGATGTCGAACCCGATCCGGTATCGATCGCCTGTCGCGCCCATTCCACCTGCCTTGCTGCAATGCGACAGGCGTAAAACAATGTCGGTAGGGGGGCTAGTCAAAAGTTTCGGTGCTGCGCTCAGTCGTGGTGGAACGTACTGAATGCCTCGACTGGTTCGCGCGTGGACAGGAGTGCGTTCGTGGGCTCGTCCGGATCGGCGATGCCGAGCGCCATGCCACACACCAGCATCTCGGAATCAGGGATGCCCAATTCGAGGCGCAGCTCGCCGGGGTAGCTGGCGATCGCGGCCTGCGGGCAGGTGTCGAGGCCGAAGCCGCGGGCGGCGATCATGACGTTCTGCAGGAACATGCCGTAATCCAGCCAGCTGCCTTGTTCCATGTCCTTGTCGATGGTGAAGATCAGGGCGGCCGGTGCGCCAAAGAACGTGAAATTAAGGCCGCGCTGGTGCTGCCCGGCCACCTGATCACCGCGTGCGACCCCGGCCAGTTCATACAAGGCCCAGCCTACGGCCCGCCGCCGTTGCAGATACGGCTCGCGCCATTTACGGGGGTAATACTGGTATTCCCGCACCTCCGGAGCGCCCGCCTCGAACGCGGCCGTCAGGGCAGCGCGCGCGCGGTCGAGCGCCGGGCCGGTCAGCACATGAACTTTCCACGGCTGGATGTTGCTGCCGCTCGGGGCTCGGCTGGCGATGGCGAGCAGGTCGGCGATCGTTGCCGGGTCGACCGGCGTCGGCAGGAAGCCGCGGATGCTGCGGCGGCTGGTGATTGCATAGCGCACGGCGTCCCGCAGCAAGTCGGGCTGGGTGGGGGGCGGCGCGCGGTTCATTCCCTATACAGCCTCAAGGCAGGCGAGCAGGGCTGTGCGGATTGCCGGCAAACTTTTGTAGGTGCTCAGGGAGTCGGGCAGCGCCTGCACGGCGGCGGCGAGGTCGGCCGCGGCACCCGGCACGGCCAGCACGCGCGTCAGTGGGTAGCTGTGGACATGGATGGCGAATAGCACGCACAAGCTGCGGGGCAGGCGAACCAAGGTCTGCCGCTCCACTCGCAGGAATAAGCTTGTCGCGGCGTTGTCCGACGTGATCGCGGGGTTGTGGCTGGTGCGGTATTTCCCACCGGTTTGGAACAGCGCCGCGTCATCGACGACGCTCCAGTTCAGCCGCTCCGCCATCTTGCCAGCCCGCAGCGCGCCCATGAAACGGTCCACCGCCCCGGACAAACGATCTGCATAGAGCGGGACGTGTTCATGCACTGCGGCCAGGGGACGCCCGATCTTTTCCCCTAGGCGCCAGCGGCTCGGCGCACACAGGATGGCAGCGGCGAGCACCGGCGCCGGGCCGCTCACGTCGATGATGCACAAATCCTCCTGCACCAGCCGTCCGGCAAGTTCCAGGGGATCGTGAAGCGGCGCCGCCAAATTCCAAGTCTCGCCGGTGAGATGGTTGTGCAAGGTGTTGCCGTCCTGCGTAAACCAATCGGGGTAGCGCCGGGGCAGCAGTGAGACCAATACCTCGAGCACTTCGGCGCGGGCTCCGTCGGTCCCGGGCTCGGCGGCGAATACGTCGGCGTGGCGGGTGGCCAACAAGTCGCGGCGCTCGGCCATCTCGGTCTTGTAGCGCTCGTCTATTTCAACCAGCTCATCGGTGCGGCCGGCCTGCAGCCCCATCGCCATGCGGAACGGCCCCGGGCTGAACGGCAGCAGTAGCCGCTCGGGCGGCGGGATCGGAATGTGCATGGTCGGGCTGCCCTCGTTCCGCGCATCGGACTGAAGCGCATTCGATGGGCGGCGACAAGGCTGCCGTCAGGCCATGTAGCCGCCGCCGTTGATCTGCATGACCTCGCCGGTCATGAAGGCCGATTTGTCCGACGCCAGGAAGACGACGGCGTTGGCGATATCGGAGGCGAGGCCCAGGCGGCCGAGGGGCAACGTGGTGGCCAGTGCGGCCAAGCCTTCCTCCGAAAATCCGCCGCGGGGCTGGGCGGTGTCCACCACGCCGGGTGCGATGGCGTTCACGCGGATGCCGTGTGGCGCCAATTCCAGCGCCATCGATCGGGTCAGCCCGAGTAGTCCGGCCTTGCTGGCACTATAATGCGCACCGAGCACGGCGCCCCGAATTGACTGCGACGACATGTTGATGATCGCGCCGCCCGCGCCGCCGGCGATCATCGCCTTCGCCGCCGCCTGGCCTACGAAGGCGGAGCCTTTGAGGTTCACCCCATGGACGCTGTCCCATAGCGCCTCCGTCATCTCCAGGAACGGTGCACGGGGATAGATCCCGGCATTGTTCACCAAGATGTCCAACTGGCCGAACTGCGCGGCGACGTGCTCTACCATCTTGGCGCTCGCCGCGACGTCGCCGACGTCCGCGCGCACCAACATGGTCTGGCGCCCGGCCTTGCGTAAGGCGTCGGCCACGTCCTGCGCGGCGGCCTCGTCGTCCAGCCAGTTGAGCGCTACATCCGCACCCGCTTCGGCCAAGGCGATGGCAGCGGCGCGGCCGATTCCTTGCTGAGCGCCGGTCACCAGCGCGACATGGTTCAGGAGGCTCATGCCGGCACCTCCGTGCGGCTGCGCATCACCGGCATCACGGTTTGGATGAAGCGGACCAAGACCTGCTCGAGACCGGCAAGCACTTTGCCAGTGAGTCCCTTCTCCGCCACCGGGTCCAGACACGCCGCGATCCCCGCGCAGGACCCGGCGATGAACGGCAGTCCCATGAAGGTGCGGGCGGCTGTCGGCAGTTCGGCTCCGTTGTTGCGGAAGGCATCCGTTCCGGAGATGCGGGTCATCTCGGGCAATCCTTTCATGTCGGTGTTCCCAATGAAACGCTCGCGCTGGGTGAACGCAGCCTTGTCGGTGTTTTGCGCAATGACTGCGAACACACAACCGGCCGACCCGGTGCCGACGATTACCAGGTGAGTCATGGCCGGGAAAACGCTCCCTGTCTCGGCGTGTCCGCCCAGGCCCGGAAACGAGGTGAGGGCGCTACGGCGCCGGTGCGCATCAAGTCGTGCCAGACAGTACAGGCCGCGACAAAGCGGTTCACGCCGCATGGCCAGATGATCAGCGTCAGTGCCTCGACAAGCTTTTCTTCGGGGATCGCGGCGGCGTAGGCGGCACGCAGGTGAGCGGCGACACCCCAGGCATTCCCGAGCGCTGCTTGCACTGACAACATCCCGAGTTGAACGGGAGCGATCGTGTCGCCAGCGAGAGTCGCAACGCCGGCGAGATAGCCTTGGGCCGGATCGATGCCGGGGAACTCTGTCGACCAATGTTCGGCGAGGAAAGCAAAGGAGTTTGCCGCGGTGGCGTAGCCGGCGAGCTGGAAGGCCAGACGGGCGTGTTCGTCAGTGCCGCCCGCGTCGCGGAATAATGCTAAGTGATGAGTGCCGACGGCTTCGCGTAGGGCGATCAGAAGAACGAGCCAGGTGAACTCCTTCTCGAAGGGCGAAAGATGCCGCTTTGTCAGGGTCAGTGCTGCATACATCGTCCCGTAGGCATCGTGCAGGTCGGGTGCCGCTGCGGCCATGGCGCCGTGATGCGGAAGCAGAAACCCACGGTCGGCCCGTAACACCTCCAGCCGTTCCCGGACTTGCTCAGGCGTAGGCAAGTCCGGCGCCGTCATGCCGGCGCCGTGATCAGCCGGGCCACGATCGCGAGCACTTCACGAAACCGCCGTAACGCGATCATCTTCGGCTCGGCGCCCGACGGCCGATCGTTGTATCGTGTCTTAGGAAGCATGGTTAAGTTGTGTCATCAGGCATACATCTTGGCAATCATCATGCGGCTGAAACAGACTTTGCCTACTGATACTGCAGTATCCTGTGCCCTTGTCACTCGAGAAGGCAGTATGCGACGTCGCAGATCTCTCCGCCTCGTCATCCCGCAGGTCAGCCTGTTTCTGCCGAACCTTGTGGTAGGGCCGGGTTAGGATCGGCCGAAGCCTCGTCGAACCCACCTTGTCCGGTCAGCCGTGCCCAACTCTGGTAGCGCTCCGAGGCGGGCAAAACGCCGGAGACGATCAGTTCTTGCCACACGCCGCAGGCCCGCACGAAACGCGGCACGCTGCCAGGGAACATCGCCAGGGTCAGCGCCTCGGCGATCTCGTCCTCCGGCACGCCGTCCGCGTAGGCGCCCTCGAGTTGCCACCCCAATAGGCGCCAGCGGGCCCGGCACACGTGCACCGCACATCCCGCCAAATGCGCCAGCCGCACCGGCGCCAATGTCGGTGTGCCGCGCAAATAGGCAGCCTTGGGATCCCACGGTGCCAAATGGACCGACCAAGACTCGGCAGCAAAATCATGCGCCTGCCCACCGAGCGCCCAAGCACAAGCGGCAAACGCAGCTTCGATCGTTGCATCCGTGCCGCCTGCAGCGCGCAGCTTCGCTATGTGATGGGTTGCGAGCGACTCGTCAGTTGCAGCGAGTACAGCAAACCAGACGAACTCCCGATCGTGATGCGACAGCACGCGGTCTGCCAGGGCCATGGCCGTATAGGCGGCGTCATAGCCTGCCAGCAGGTCGGGAAACACTAATGCCAGCAAGCCGTGATGCGGCAACAGATAGCCTCGCTTGGCGCGCACTGCCCGCAACCGTTCTTTGAAGGCCGTTCCATCGTCGTCCACTGGCGCCCTCAAGCGTTCGCGAGCCGATGATGTGCCGATCGACCCAAGGGCCGGGCCGGCAAGGCGGCCACCGCTGTTCGTGGCAGCCGCATTGTCCTGGACATGTGGTGCACGGCGGGCGTCAGGCGGGCTTGTAAACTTGCGGCATGATCCAGCCGTTCGCGTAGGGCACGAACCCGACTGTCCGTCGGTAGACCGAACTCGCCACGCCCTGCAGCAGCGGTATCGTGTAGCCGTTCTCCACGGCCCATTGATTGAACGCGCGATACCCGGCGCTGCGCTTGGCCTCATCGGTTTCGGAGAACAGGGGGTCCAGCCGCTCGGAGATGTCGTCGCTGTGCCAGGCGGCGAAGGGGAATTTCGGGTTGAGCAGGTAGCCGGTGTACAGCTCCGGATCACCCGTCATGTTGCCCCAGCGATACGTCGTGGCCTCGGATAATTTCCCAGTACGCAAGCGCTCCTGATATTGCACGAACTCGATCGTCTCCACCTTCGCGCGCAGACCGATCTTGGCCCACATCTGGGCGATCACCCGGGTCATGTCGAAATCGCCGGGGAACGTGCCGTTCGTAGTGGACAACGTGATATCCGCGGGCTTGTCGGGGCTGAACCCGGCCTCTTTCATCAGGGAGGCGGCCATTGCCGGGTCGTAGGTGAAGGTGAAATCGGCCGGGTAGCCGGGCGTGCCCCTTGCGGCGGGAACCGAGATAGGATTGGCCTTACCCCCGAACAGCGCCTTGCTGATCGCTTCCTTGTCGATGGCATGGTGCGCGGCGAGGCGTACGCGCTTGTCGGTGAAGGCACCGAGATTGGCGACCTGAAGGATGTAGATATCGGTGAACGGCTCGATGCTGGCGCGAAGCTGCGGATCCGTCCCGAGGCGGGTGGCCTCGCGCACTGGCACCTCCGCCGACAACCCGACCCGGCGGCTCTCGATCGCGGCGGTGCGGCTGGAGACATCGCCGAGGATCTCGAACGTCACTTGCTTGTAGGCGGGCTTCTCTCCCCAGTAACCGTCGAACGCTTCCAGCCCGATGCGGGCGTTCTGCGCGTAACTGGCCAACTTGTACGGCCCAGACCCTATCGGCTTAGCAACGAACCCGTCATGTCCCACGGCCGTCATGTATTTCTTCGGCACGACGAAGCTGGCCAGAAAGGCTAGCCACGGAATGGCCGACGGCATGGGCGAGCTGAAATGCATCACGGCATGCGTTGGCGACACCACCTCGATGTCCGAGACCCGGCGCCAGATTCCGCTGATGTCCAACTTTTCGGCATGCGGCCGCTCGAAGAAAGTGAAGCGGAAATCCTCCGCCGTCAGCCGGTCGCCGTTGTGGAACGACACGTCGTCGCGGAACTGCAGATCCAGAGTTTTGCCGTCCGGCGCACTTTGCCACTGCGTTATCAGTGCCGGGCTCAGCTTCAGGCCCGGTGTGTAAGTGAGCGGCTGGTCGAAGACGGTCTTGAACAGCGAATGGCCCACCACGTGGGTGCGCAGATTCGGATCCCACACCGGCACGTCGCCTGGATAAGCGATCGAGAGGGTGTCGGTGGATTGCGCGGAGCCCGGCCGCGGCAGCAAGGTGGCCAGGCCTCCCCCGGCGAGCAACCGGGCGGCCATGCGGCGGGTCAGGGTCGGGGTCATGCGGGCACTCCAGATGCGAGGGGCAGGGGGTCCGGCGGGCAAGCGTCCAGCAGCGTGCGGGTATAGTCCGAGGTGGGATGGGCGAACAGATCGGCGGCCGGCGCGCTCTCCATCAGGCGGCCACGATGCAGCACCAATACGCGATCGCACAGATAGCGCACGACCGACAGATCGTGGCTGATCAGCACGATGGCGATCCCAATTTCGTCTCTCAACTGCAACAGCAGATTCAGCAATTGCGCCTGCACCGAGACGTCCAGGCCAGAGACGATTTCATCGGCCAGCAGGATGCGGGGTGTGACGCACAGGGCGCGCGCAATGTTGACCCGCTGCCGCTGGCCACCCGAGAGTTGGAACGGATAGCGCGCCGCCAACTCCGGCGACAGCCCGGTCGCGCGCAGCAACTCGCCCGCTCGGGCGTGGCGGTCGGCGGACGAGGCTGCCGTCACCTCCATGGCTTGTGTCAGCAAATCCCCCACCGTGCGGCGCGGGTTGAGTGCAGATTGCGGGTTCTGGAACACCATCTGCAGCGCGGCCCGGCGGCGCGCGTCGTTGGCGGCGGAGGCGCTGGTGATGTCGCCACCATCCAACTCCATGCGGCCGGCGGTGGGGCGTTCCAGCCCGACCAGCAGCCGGGCCAGCGTGCTCTTACCGCTGCCGCTTTCGCCGACGATGCCGACGATCTCACCGGGTGCGACGTCCAGATCGATCGGCTGCAGCGCGACCGTTGCGGCGCGGCCCCAACCACCCGGATAGGTTTTGCCTAACCCACGGACGCGAAGCAGCGGTGTGCCTCGCCCGGGTGGGTCCGACAGCAGCGCGGCCGTGCCCGCCTGCGTCCCGGCGGCACAGACGGGCGAACAGGTCACGTCGTGCGCTGGCCCGACCGTACGCCAGTCCGGCAATGTGGTCGTGCAGGCCGGGTCCGCCACAGGGCACCGCGAGGCGAAGCGGCAGCCGGGGAATTTCGCGAAGGTGAGGGGGCCCGGCATGGTGTCTGGCAGGGGGATCAATGTCGTGCGCGGGCCGGTCAGGCGCGGGTTCGCCGATAGCAGCGCGCGCGTGTAGGGGTGCGCTGGTGCGGCGAATATCGTCGTGGCTGGGCCACGCTCCACCGGGTCGCCGGCGTATAGCACCATCGCGTCGTCGCAGACCGTGCGGGCGAGGCGTAGGTCGTGCGTGATGAACAGGACGGCCGTGCCATGCGCCGCCTGCATCTGCCGCAACAAGTCGATGATGGTGGCCTGCGTGGTGACGTCGAGCGCGGTGGTCGGTTCGTCGGCAATCAGCAGCGTCGGGCCGGAGGCAAAGGCGAGCGCGATCAGCACGCGTTGGCACTCGCCGCCCGAGAGTTGGTGCGGGTAGCGCTGCAGCACACCCGCCGGGTCGCGCAGACCGACTTCGGTGAGGGCGGCGACACTGCGTTCGCGGTGGGCGGAGCGGGGGATGCCGATGCGGCCGAGGTGTTGGCGCCATTGCCAGCCGATGGTGCGCACCGGGTCCAGCGCGGCGCCGGGTTCTTGCGGGATGAAGGCAATGCGGCGGCCAAGCAAACCGTGCATTGCGGCGGCCGGCTGGGCTAGCAGATCGGTGCCCTCGAACTGCATCGATCCACTGCTGACGCGGAATCCGTCCGGCAGCAGGCGTGCGATCAGGCGGCCCATCATGCTTTTGCCCGCGCCCGACTCGCCGACCAGCCCGAGCACGCGCCCGGCGGGCAGCTCGAACGACACCCGGCGCAGCAGGTCGACGTCGGTCGTACCCAAGCGGGCGGTGACCGTCACGTCCTGCAGCGAAAGCACCGTCACGACCGCCCCAGCAGCCGCGGGTCGAGCGCGCGGCGCAGGCCGTCGCCGAGTAGGTTGAAACCGATGACGGTCGCGACGATCGCGCCGATCGGGGCCATGATCGCCCACGGCGCCGCCACCATGTCCGACCGCGCGTCGGCGATCATCTGACCCCAGGCGGGCGTATCGGCCGGGACGCTCATGCCGACGAAGGACAACACGGCCTCGACGCGGACGGCGATCCCCATCTCGAGAGCCACGAGGGTGACGAAGGTGGGCACGATGCCGGGGAAGATCTCGCGCACGATGATCCGCAGCCGGCCGAACCCGATCAAGCGTGCGGCGGACACGTAGTCCTGCCGGCGGATCACCATGACCTCGGCGCGCAGCACCCGGCAGAAGCGTGTCCAGTCCACCAGCACGATCGCCAGGATGACGTTGTTCAGCCCGGCGCCGAGCGCCACCACCAACAGCAGCGACAGCACGACGGGGGGGAACGACATCCACAGATCCACCAGGCGGGAGATGGCCCAATCGACCGCGCCGCCGAATGCGCCGGCCAGCAGGCCCAAGATGGTTCCGACCACCGCCGCGCCAACGGCTGCGCCGAACGCGACGGCGAGGGCGACGCGGGCGCCCCAGATCAGGCGAGACAGCACGTCACGGCCCAGCGAATCGGTGCCGAACCAGTGTGGCGGGGAGGCGGTGCCATCCGGCGGCATCAGGACCGACAGCAGGTCCATGTCGTTGGGCGGCGCGGGTGCGATCCAGGGTGCAGCCGCAGCCATCACTACGAGCACCAGGATCAGCACCGCACCCAGCCAGAACTGCAGCGGCAGTCGCCCGACCCGGCGTTTCAACGCGAACGCAGCCGTAATCCTCTGGGTCAACGGGTGCGCAGCCGTGGGTTGAGCGCGACCGTCGCGATATCGACCAGAAGGGTGATCAGCAGCACTCCGATGCAGTAGACGAGGGTCGCTGCCTGGATAACCGGGATATCGCCACTGCGGACGGCTGTCACCATCAGATTGCCCAGGCCGGGCCAGCCGAAGATCACCTCGATCAGCAGGGTGCCGCCGAACATGAAGCCGGCCTGGACGCCCACCAGGCTGAGCGTTGGCAGCGCGGCGTTGCGCAGGGCGTGCCGGGTCAGCACCTGCCATTCGGTCAGGCCGCGAAGGCGGGCGAGGTGGATGAAGTCCTCCACGATCACGCCCAGCAGGCTTGACCGCAGCACGCGTGCGATCAGCGGCGCCAGGGTGATGCCCAACGCCAGGCCCGGCAGGATGAGGTGGGCCAGCGCGTCCCCGAACGCACCGGGGCGGCCCGCGAGCAGGGTGTCGATCAGCATGAAGCCGGTGCGGGCCGGCACGGTCTCATCCGGGTCGATCCGGCCGATGAAGGGCAGGGCGCGCAGCCAGACGCCGAACAGCAGGATGCCGGCGATGGCCCAGACGAACTCGGGGACGGAGACGAGGATGGAGGTCAGTATGTCGCCGGCCATTTCCCAGCGTGTGCGTCGCACGGCGAATAGCACCAGTCCGGCCAGTAGGCCGATGACGATGCCCAGCAGGAGCGCGGTCACGACCAGTTCGACGGTGGCGGGCAGCACACTCGCCACCAGCGGCCCGACTTGGCGGCGCAGGTTGACCGACTGGCCGAACTCGCCCCGAAGCAGGCCCTGCGCCCAGATCGCGTATTGCTCCGCGATGGGGCGGTCCAGGCCAAATTCATGCGTCAGGGCGAGGCGGTCGGCTTCAGTGGCGCCGGGCGGCAGCGACATGCCGACCGGGTCCATCGGTAGTTCTCGGAGCACGACGAAGACGAGCAACGAGATCAGCACCAGCATGAGGATGCCAGAGGCGAGGCGGAGTGCGACGGTACGCACCATCAGCATGCGGACGCGCTCGCGCAGCCGGGTTGGTGGCTGTCGGGGGTTGGACTCGTCGGTATCGGCATGGGCGCAGGCTAGTTATGCTGCATCGCCACGTAAACGGTCCGTGATTAGAGCCGGTGTCGCGTCTGGCCGAGTTACTCTCAGTAGTTCATGTCGCCGACCCCAGACCGCGGGTTGGGCCGTGGCGTGAACGAGAGACCCGGCGGCAGTCCTTGTGGCGGCAACGCGGCGGGCGGCACCGCCTCCACCATGCCTGGACCGCGGAGTAGATCGCAGGTCCAATGCCACCCGGCCGGCCGACCGCTCAGTTGCCCGCCGCTGTCGTGCCGGCAAACGCAGCCACCCTGGCTAACTTGCCCGTCCAATCCGGCAGAGCACCGCGGCAAAAACGGTTGCGGCGAGGCGCTTCCTGCGACGAGGCAGACTGTGGCGGCGATTGCGATCGTGCGATGGCCCATACGCAGCATCCTGCATGCTGAAGATGACCGGGAGGTAAACGCCGATCAGGGTTCGCCGAGGCATGCCGGGTGCAGGATTTGAACCCGCGACCTTCGGTTTACAAAACCGCTGCACTACCACTGTGCTAACCCGGCGCCGGCGGACAACTAGCGCAAATCGCGCCTAGCCGACAACCGGCTCCCGATGGAATACGATCCTGCCCTTGCCAGCGCGCTTGGCAGTATACAGCGCGGCATCGGCCTTGTTCAGGGCAAGGTCCACCTGCCGGTCATCCTCCGGCCAACCGGCACCGCCAAGGCTGAGGCCGATCGTGATCGTCTCACCGTCGATCAAATACGGCTCCGTCACCAGGCTCAGCAAGCGTTGCGCAGTATCCAAGGCAAGGCGGTCGCTCAGTCCCAGCGGGGCGTGCAGGATCACGAAGAACTCGTCGCCGCCCATGCGGGCTACGGCATCGCGCGAACGCACCGAGGATTGCAGGCGCAACGCCACCTGCTGCAGCACCTTGTCGCCGCAGCTGTGACCGCGCGTGTCGTTCACTTCCTTGAAGCCGTCCAGATCACCCACAAGCACCAGCAGCCCCGACGGTTCAGTACGGGCGCGGGCGAGGGCGTGGGATAGCCAGGTTTGCAGACCGGCCCGATTGAGCAGCCCGGTCAGCACGTCCCGCTGGCTCGCGGTCTCCAATTCATCCAGCTTGCCTTGCTTGAAGGTCAGCGTGGCGACGAGGGCGCGTAGCGAGGCGGAGAGCGTTTCCACCTCTCGTGAGCTTCGCAGGATCGGCATCTCGACCGACTCGCCGCGGCGCAGGCGGTCGGCGGCAGCAGCGATCTGCCGCAGTGGCCCGGTGATCACGCCGGCGATCACCCAGCCGAGCGCGGCGACCATCAAGGTCAGGGCCAAGCCGGTGGCGATCAGGTCGAACTGCAGCGTTTGCGCGGGGGCGAAGGCTATCTCGCGGGGTTCGCGCACCAGCACGGTCCAGCGCATGGGTATGGTGCCGGCGCCGGGGAACTGGCCGTCGCCTGCGGCGAAGTTCACGCCCGTGATGTAGGTTTGGCCGTCGGGCCAGACCGGCGACGACCAGCCGAATATGCCCGCTCTGGAGCGGTTGACCTCCGGCAGGTCGAGCCGTCGGCCCACGAGGTCTGGCGGCCCGATCAGCACAGTATCGTTGGACGACACCACGATCGTCTGACGGTTGCGATTACCATTCTCGTCTTGGCTCAGTAGACCGCGCAGACTGTCGCGCATCCAGTCCCAGCTGAGTTGGGCGGCAATCACGCCAACGGCGGCACCGTCGGCGGCGCGGATCGGGCGGCTGATGTTGATCTGATGGGGCTGGTCCGGCGGTCGGCGGTCGGGCTCACCGGGTCGCACGACGCGGAGTGGGTCGGCCATACTCGTCGCGCGGCCCCGCAGTGCATCACGCAAGTCGTACATCGAGCTGAGATCGCTGGCGTTGGGGCCACCATCGGTTGCCGCCAGCACCCGGCCCTGCAAGTCGGTCACGGCGACCCAGAGATAGCTTGGTTCACTGCGTCTGAGGCTGTCGAGCAGGGCTTGGACTGCCGACACGTCGCCCAGGGTACGCATCGGGTCGAGCGCGCCGATCAAGGCGAGGTCTCGCGACCGGTCGGCCATTTCCTTGTTCAGCCGATCGGCGACACGCTGGGCATCGCCGGCGATTGATAGACCGATGCGCTCGCGGGTCTGCTGCACAAGATGCTGGCCGATCACCCCCCCGAACAGACCGGCGACGATGACGACGAGGCCGGCAAGTGCGAGGGTGAACCGCGTGCGAAGGCTCAGGCGTTTCGAAAGTAGCCTCACGAACGAAAGCCGCCTGCGACGGAGGTGCTCATCTTTTCACCCAACCGCGAAGGCAACGTTCGACTCCCAATCGTAAATCCGCCGTCGTTGGTACCCAAACACCTTAACTCAACGCGAATACAATCGCCATGGTCCCCGGTGGCCTGCGCGCCCAAGCGCATTCCCGTGCGGCGCCACCGCCGGGCTTGAGTGAGGCCGCACATGCAAGAAGCGCCGATGCCCAACGGCACCGGCGCTCCTTTGCGCAATCTGACAGACGTAACTGCTTGTCTTTGTGAGATACCCTAGTAGCGGGCGTGCGTGCGATGATGCGATGACACGGACGGGACATGGCGGCGGTGGTGGCCGGTAAAGCTGTGCCGGGTCAGCATCGGCTCCGGGCTGTCGGGGGCCTCGGCGACTTCGTCGTAAGCGACGTCGCGAGCCCCGCCGCGCAGATCGCGCGGGGCCGGGTTCAGGGAGGGCATCGGGCTAGAGGTGCCATTGGCAGCCACCATCGTGCCGCGATCCGGGCGATTATAGATAAAGCCGTAGGTCGGGTAGATGCTGCCGTATTCGCCGCTATGGCCGAGTGCCACGCGAACGGCGCTCCAATCGTTGTTGGGGGAGACGTCCACGACGGAGATATCACGACTGATGCCGCCGCGGACAGCGCCGGGGCCGCCCCAGTTAGCGTGATCAATATCGATGGTGCGGCTGTCGATCACCTGGTTCACCACGGCGACGTGACCCATGCGCATCGAGCCGTTGGCGCGGAAGTTGAGCACGCTGCCGGCCTCGGGGCGCGCACCGCGCTGGTAGAGGCCTTCAGCATTGTACCACCAGGAGCTGGCGTTGCCGGACAACTCGATTCCGGAGTCGGCACGGGCGAAGGTTACGCACTGGATGCCGCCGCCGCTGTGCCCGGTCTCTGACGCGTAGGAGCGGCCTGCAGAATGACCGCCACCATGCCGGCGACCGAAGAAGCCGATGGCTCCGGATGCGAACTCGGACCGGCCGTGCCGCCCGGTGCTGAAGCTGATGGACGTGCCGTGATGCCCGTGGCCCAAGGCGCTTCCGCCTGCTTGTCCACCGTGGGAAGGGGAGCCATGCCCGCCTTGATGGCCACCGTGGGATTTGGCTTCTGCCATGCCACCGCACCCAAGGGCGACCGCAGCGCTCAACACCAAGAGCCTAAGCTGGCCTGCATTCATAACGTCTTCCTCACGAACTCACACAGTCGTGAGGATGCGGTAGCAACCGGTCCGAGTGGCTGGCAATGCGGTATTTCAGTTTGTTGCAGCTGGGACGCTGATCTGACAGTTCGCCCATGTGGATAGATCACGATTTGCGGACTATGGTCCTAATCACGGGGTCGTGATGAAACCGCACCGACCTCTTTGGTGCGATTCCATCCCGAATCCCGCGACTACTTGCAGGCAGTGACCATGATCTCCACGAGCAGACGCGGATCGGCCATGCTCGCTTCCACGCAGGCCCGCACTGGCGCTCCACCCTCGGGTAGCCAAGCCGTCCAGACGGTGTTCATGGCGTCCCGATCCCGGATATCCTTGACCCAGATTTGTGCCTGCAGAAGCCGGGTGTTGTCGGTGCCGTGCGTCTCGAGCGCGGCGTCGATCTTGGCCAGGATCTGCTTGGTTTGTCCCGCGACATCCTGCGAGGTGTCATCGGCGGTCATGCCCGCGAGATAGACGAAATTATGATATTCAACGGCTTGGGAAAGAACCTTCCCAGGGCTCGTACGGATGATCTTGCTCATGCAAAGCGCTCCTTGGTGCAGAGAGCGCGTTGTAGCAGCACCTGCGCCCACCCGTCACCGCGCGGCGGTGCTAATACGGGGCGACCGGGGTGCCGGACGGCGGCGGTGGCTGCACATCAGGCGTTACCGCGCCACTGTTCGACGAGGACAGGCAGGAGGAGAGCTGCCTGTCGTAATCGTATTGCTGGGTCAGGCCACGCGTGGTGATGCCGGTCACCCCGGACGTGGAAAACGGTGAGTCGGTCGTGTCACGCTCGGACAGCAGGTAGCGGTTCTGCCGGTTGAACGACGTCTCGGTCGAAGCCCGGCACGCTGCCGCCGCGGCCGCACTCGCACGGGTCTCCGGCGTTTGGGGCTGGCGAGCCGCGCACCCGGCGATCGCGAGCAACACCAGGCACGGCAGGAGGGGAGTCGGGCGAGGCATTCAAGGCTCCTAGGGGAAAACGTTCCGGAAGATGGAGCGCGCCGCCCCGTATGTCACCCGGAGAGATCGCGTAAGCTCTCCGGAGTGTCGAAATCGCGCAACACTGTGGCATCTGTGGCGAGTTCCGCCACGCCCTCGGCATGCTGCCGCAATAGGGAGCGGGCGCCGCTGTCGCCGCTAAGCCCCATCATCGCGGCGAAGTAGCGACGGTCCCACAGCACGGGGTTGCCGATTTGCCCGTCATGAACGGGGACGACGATGGTGCGGCCTTCGTCGGAGTCGTAGGTCTCGATCAGGCTATCGATCGTCGCGCCGGTGACCAACGGCATGTCGCCGAGCACGATCAGCGCCGCCGGCGAGGTCGCCGGAACTGCAGCCAGGCCCGTGCGAAGGCTGGCGGACAGCCCTAAGGCATGGTCCGCGGCCGGGATAAAGCGGACGGGGCGGCCGGCCAGCGCAGCCTCCACCTCCGCCGCGCGATGGCCCGTTACCACCAACACGGGACGCGCTTGGCTGGCGAGAACGGCGTCCACCACGCGGGCAATCATCGGGCGGCCGGCGCTGTCCTCCACCAATAGTTTGTGCCGGGGCGCCATCCGGCTGGACCGTCCGGCTGCTAGCACCACCGCGGCTACGCTGTTTCGAGCGGTGGCGCGGGCACGGGGCAGGGGCCGCGCGGTCACGTCCTTTAGCAAGCCGCCGACGCCCATCTTTGCCACCACTTCGCCCGTCACCGGCAGCCCGGCGGCCAAGCGGTGGAGCACTAGGTCGATCCCGTTGGGCTTCGGGCTGCGTGCGCAACCCGGCAGCACCAAGGCCGGCACCGAGCCGATCCGACCCAGGCAGATCAGGTTCCCCGGGTCGACCGGCATGCCGAAATGCAGGATCTCACCCCCGGCCGCGACGATCCCGGCCGGGCCGACATCCCGCCGGTCCACCACGGCGGAGGCGCCCGCAACGAGCAACAGGTCGGCGCCGTCGGCCAGCAACTCGCGCAACGCGGCGGCGATCGGTTCGGAGCGGTGCGGGCATTGCAGAGGGGGCAGCATCGTCGCGCCGATGCTCGCGATGCGGCCCTCGGTTGCCTCGATCGTACCCGCGATGACCGACGGCTTCAGCCCGGGCAGCGTGCTCAGCACCAGCCCAACCCGGCGCGCCTGCCAGGCGAGCACGGTCATTGCCCCACCCGCGCAGGCTGCCTCCGCGTGGGCGAGGATGGCGCCGGGCAGGGCGAACGGGATGATCTTGATGGTCGCCACCATGTCCCCGGCCGCGACGGGTGTGGCGTCGGGCAAGGTCGCGACGGTCACCGCTTCGTCCACCGCGTTCAGCGCGTCGATCTTCGCCCGATCCGCGCGCAACAGACCGGCCGAACCGGCCAGCAAGTTGACCCGGCCTGTCGCGGCCCGACTGGTCTTCAGACCCGGGCCGAGCAGGGCCGTGGCGATCCGGCGGGCGGCGGCATCCTCGTTGACGTCACCTGGCTCGAGCCGGGCGGTGATCACCGGGTCGAGCCCGGCCGCCTGCAGCGCGGCGATGGCTTCGGCGTCGAGCACCGAGCCTTTCTTCAGCACACGGCCCGTCGTGCGGTGGGTGTGGGCGAGCACGGCACCTTCCGCGTCCGCCAGCGGCGTCGGCCCGAAGATCACGCGAGGGGCGAACCGCGTCGCACGGCCACGATCTCAGCCAATACCGAGAGCGCGATCTCTGGCGCGGTGACGGCGGCGATGTTCAATCCCACTGGGCCACGGATACGGGCGAGGGCGTCCTCGCCGTGGCCCAGGGCGCGCAGGCGGTCGAGCCGCTTAGCGTGCGTCTTTCGGCTGCCGAGCGCACCTATATAGAAGGCCTCGGATTTCAGCGCGCGGTCGAGCGCCGGGTCGTCCAGCTTGGGATCGTGCGTCAACGTCACGATGGCAGTGCGGCTGTCGGGGCGGAGCGCATCGAGTGCCTCGTCCGGCCACTCCGTGGATACCGACACATTGGGGAAGCGCTCGTCGGTGGCAAAGGCGCGCCGGGGGTCGGCGACGGTCACACCATAGCCGAGCTGGGCAGCGAGCGGCACCAGAGCTTGCGCAATATGCACAGCCCCAACGATGACGATGCGAGCGGGCGGGTTGTGCGCATGCAGGAACCAAGTGGCGCCATCAACCTCGTGCGTGACGCTCTTCTCAGCGAGCAGCGCCTGGCGGGCGGCGTGATTCAGGGCGGGCTGGCTGGCGTCCGGCAGCAGGATCTGCTCGCCATCTGGTAGGCGGGTCGCCACCACCACTGGGCGGCCGGCAGCACGCGCCTCCTGCACCGCCTGGAGCAGGGCGGCCTTCATGCCAGGGCTTCCACGAACACCTTCAGCTTGCCACCACAGGCTAAACCGACCTCCCAGGCCCGCTCGTCGGTCACGCCGAAATCCAGCAACTGCGGCGGACCGCCCGCCATGGTGGCTTGCGCCGCCTCGGCCACCGCACCCTCGATGCAGCCGCCGCTGACTGACCCGGCCATGCGGCCCGACGCCGTCACCGCCATCTGGCTGCCGGGCGGGCGGGGCGAACTGCCCCACGTCTCGGTGACGGTGGCCAAGGCCACGGTTTCACCCTGCCGTAGCCATTCCGTAGCGACGGACAGCACGTCTTCGGCTTCGGTCATGCGGCTTTTCCTCTCAATTACCCCGGCGCTCCTGGGCGCTCTCGCGTGGGAGGAGGGCGGGACAGTGACTCGATCAGTGTGCGCAGGCTGGCGATGTTGTGGACGGGCCGGAACTCGTCCACGTGCGGCAGCATGGCGCGGATGCCCTGTGATCTCGGTTCGAACCCGTCCCAACGCAACAGGGGATTGAGCCAGATCAGCCGGCGACAGGATTTATGCAGCCGCTCCATCGCTTCGGGCAGCCCCTCGGCCCCGGCGCGGTCCAGCCCGTCGGTCACCAGCAGCACCACCGCACCCTGCCCCAGGACCCGCTTGGCCCAATCGCGATTGAACTGCGCGATGGTATCGCCAATGCGGGTGCCACCGGACCAGTCTGGCACCAGCCCGGCCACAGCGGCGAACGCCGCCTCCGGGTCCTTGTGGCGGAGGACGCGGGTGATGTTGGTCAGGCGAGTGCCGAACAGGAACACGCTGACGCGGTCCCGATCGTTGGCCACGGCGTGCAGGAAATGCAGCAATATCTGGGCGTAGCGCGCCATCGAGCCGGAAATGTCGCATAACACCACTAAGGGCGGCGGGCGCACGGTGCGGCTGGCATAGGCGAAATCCATCAGCTCGCCACCATGCCGCAGGCCGGCGCGGAGGGTGGCGGCCATATCGATATGGGTTCCGTGGGTGGCCGGACGGGTGCGACGGGTGCGTCGCAAATCGAGCGGAAGTCGAAGTTTGCGGATTTCCTCCTGCGCAGCCCCGATTTCGGCGGCGCTCATGGCTTCGAAATCCATCGTCTGCAGACGTTCGGTGTCGCTGACGGTGAACGCAGCATCCACCTCCGGTGGCTTGTCGGTTTCCGTGCGGTCCGTCCGGTCGTTGAAGGCCTCCGCGACCCGGCGGCTGCCGGGGGTGGGACGCGGGTCCGGCCGCGGTGCCTGGTCGCCCAGCAGTGCCATGGCGGCGTCGAACTGATTGGCAGCCGGGTCGCGCCAGAACAGGTCGAATGCGCTGTCGAACACCTCTGCCTGGTCGTGGCGGTGGACCATGGTCGCGCGAAGCGCGGTGCGGACGTCGGCGCGGGACGCGATGCCGGTGTGATCGAGTGCGGACACCGCGGCTAGCATATCGGCCGGCCCCACGGGCAAGCCCGCCCGGCGTAGCAACCGGGCGAACTCGAGCACATTGGCGGCTAGGGCGCCCACTTCGAGATGCTCAACGACGATTGGAGCGTCCGTTCTGTCGATTCTGATGGCTCGACCCGGGGCCACCCAGGCGGTCGGTATGATCGTTCGTGTCTGGCATGGTGCCCCGCCCTTCTAGCGGGACTCAAACGATCTGGGGAGTGCGTGGTTGCCGTCCACGCCGGCCTACGTTCGGCCGCCCCCACGACAGAACGTCCTGTTCGGTGGCTTAGAACTCCTCCCACTGATCTTCACTGGCAACCGCCTGTGGCCGTCCACCACCAGCCACGAGCCGCACCGGCTTGACCGCGACAGGGCGCGACGCCGGGCGTGCAGTCGCCTTTGGTTTCAGGGCCTGGCCCCGGACGGGCTTTGCTGGGGCAATGGCGTCGTTGGCACCGGTCCTGAAGTGGGCCGTGAGTTCCTGAAGGGTTTCGGTTTCCTGGGCGAGACTATGGCTCGCGGCGGTGGATTGCTCCACCATTGCAGCGTTCTGCTGGGTGACCTGGTCCATCTGGTTCACCGCGGTGTTCACCTCGGCCAGGCCGACGGCCTGTTCCTTGGCGCTTGCCGCGATATCTCCGACCACGCTGCTGATCTGCACGACCTGGGTGCGAATGCGCGCCAAGGCCGCCCCCGTCTCGTTGACGAGCGTGACGCCGGTTCCGACTTGAGCGCTGCTGGTGCCGATGAGCTTCTTGATTTCCTTGGCGGCCTCGGCGCTCCTCTGCGCCAAGGTTCGTACCTCACTTGCAACCACGGCAAACCCACGCCCGGCGTCGCCCGCCCGTGCAGCCTCGACACCTGCGTTCAGCGCCAGAAGGTTGGTTTGGAACGCTATTTCATCGATAACGCCGATGATCTGGCTGATCTCCTTGGCGGAGGCCTCGATGGCTCCCATCGCGCTGACCGCGTCTTTGACGACGCCCTCGCTGTGCTCGGCGTCGGCTTTGGCCGCACTGACGACGCCTTGGGCAACAGAGGCGCCCTCGGCTGTTTTCTTCACGGTCGCCGTGATCTCGTCCAAGGCGGCTGCGGTCTGCTCCAGGCTTGCGGCCTGCTGTTCGGTACGGCGGGACAGATCGTCGGCCGCTTGGCTGATTTCACCGGTACCCGACCGGATGGTGCCGATATTGGTGACGATGGTCCCGATGACGCCCCGCAGTTTTCCGATCGCTTCGTTGAAGTCGGTCCGCAGCCGCTCGTACTCAGGTGCGAAGGCCTCAGTGATGTCGAACGTCAGGTCACCGGCAGACAACGCTGCCAAGGCGGCCGCCAGGCCTTCGACGACCGCTTTCTGCTGCTGGGCGACGACTGCACGCTCCGCATCGGCCGTCGCCTGCTCCCGCTCGGCCGAGATCCTGGTATCTTCCGCCTGCTGTTCCAGGCGGCATTTTTCGATGGCCGCGTCCTTGAACACTTGGACGGCCCGGGCGACGTCGCCGACCTCGTCGCGCTGCTGCAACGCGGGCACCGCGACCGTTCTATCGCCCCCTGCCAACTGACCCATCACTTTGACCATGCCATTCACCGGCCCGGCGATGGATCGGGTTATGACCCAGGCCGCAAGGAGCGAAAGAGCGGTCGCGATCAACGTTCCGATCGCCAGGGTGTAGCCAACCCGCCAGATTGCCGCAGACTCGTTGTCGTCCATTTCACTCGACCAGTCGGTGACCACTTTCTGGCTGTTTTGGATGATCTTTACGGTGTCGACCGTCAGGCTTCGGTTTGCCTTGTAAAACTCGGATACTTTAGGTTCTGAGCCAGCCTCATGCAGCAGCGCAATCTGTTTGGACGCATAGGTGTCAACCCACGCCCGGGCGGCACGACGCGCGACGTCAATGCTCGCAATTACGCTCTGCCGGTCGAGAGGGACTTTGTCGTGCGCGTTCTCCAGGTCGGAGAGCATTCGGTCGACGGAGGTTTGTACGCTAGCGGCAGCTTCGGGATCTCCAGTGATCGCGTATGACAGCATGCCGCGAGCCGCCTGGCCGATTTCGCCGGCGGCTTGATCGAGACGGTCCTGGGCGTCCGATGAGTCGCTGTTGATCTTCGAAATGCCATATAGATCGCGCAACATCGAGCCGCTGAGTGCCGCCATGGCCAGCATGGCAACAATGACGACCGCAAAGCCGATCGTAAGCTTCCGAGAAATCCGTAAGTTCGAGAACATTGTACCGCCTGGTCAGGAGTTCCAACCGAACTTAGAACGGGTTCATAAACTAAATATGAATCGTCGACCGCCCCCGTTTGAAAAGCTCAGTTCCAATCGAGCCACAGAGCGAGTATTTACCAGAGAGTTGACTTAAATTACCTCAAACGCCAGATCCACTGAATGTTCGTCCCTGCGCGGCGGCTGCTCAACCGATGCACCTTCCTGCAGCCGAGACGTGTCGGTGCCGTTCATTACATCCCAGTTCACTGGCGCCGCACGACGTGCTGCTCGCGGCCGGTGCTCCGGCCGGGCCTGACCGCGCGCGCGCCCGCACCGGCAGGAAACATGCTAGCCTCCGATGATGTCCGATCTTTCGCATCCTATGGGAAATATCATGCCATTCGCCCTGCTCGTCATCGCGGCGGCCATCGTATTCATCGCGTTCCGCTCGGTGCGGCTGACGTCCGAATGGAACCGGGCCGTGGTGCTGCGGCTGGGGCGGTTCTCCGGGGTGCGCGGGCCGGGAATCTTCTTCGTCATACCGCTGCTGGACCGCGTCGCCTTCATCGTCGACATGCGGGTGAATACCACCACCATCACCGCCGAACAGGCGCTGACCCGCGACACAGTGGCCGTGGGCGTGGACGCGATCGTGTTCTGGCAGGTGGCGGACGCCCGCGCCGCCGCCATCAACATCGCCGATTACCGCCAGGCGATCGAGCGTGTAGCGCAGACCAGCCTACGCGAAATGATCGGGTCCACGGACCTCAGCCGCCTGCTGAGCGACCGCAAATCCGCTGACGAGCAGCTCCGCATCACCATCGGCGAGAAGACCGGCAGCTGGGGGGTCGAGATCCGCTCGGTGGAGATCAAGGACGTGGCGATCCCGTCCGCTTTACAGGACGCGATGAGCCGCCAAGCCCAGGCGGAGCGGGAAAAACAGGCTCGGGTGACGCTAGCCTCCGCCGAGCAGGAGATCGCCCGCCAGGTGCTGCTGGCGGCTGAGCTATACGGTCAGAACCCGGTGGCGCTGCAGCTGCGGCAGATGAATTTACTCTATGAGATGAACAAGGAGCGGGGCACCACGGTGCTGATCCCGACCGAGATGGCCAACGCGCTCGGGGCGACGTTCGGCAAGAAATAGTTGCCGACTATGGCAACTGGGGCGCAACGAGCCTAAGTCCCGCGCATGCCCTTTCCTCCGGTTCACCCCGTGCTCGACGCAGCACTGGCCGCGCGCGGCTATGACGAGCCCACCGCTGTTCAATCCGCCGTGCTCCAGCCCGGCACCGAGGGGCGCGACTTGCTCGTGTCCGCCCGCACCGGGTCGGGCAAAACGGTCGCCTTCGGGCTGGCCGCCGCCGCGACCCTGATGCCGGAGGGCGAACTCCCCGCGCCGGGCCTGCCCATCGCACTCGCCATCGCCCCAACACGGGAACTGGCGCTGCAGGTGCAGGCGGAACTGGCCTGGCTGTATGCCGGCGCCCGCATCGCCTCGTGCGTGGGCGGCATGGATATCCGGCGGGAGGCGCGCGCGCTTGCCCAGGGCTGCCACATCGTGGTGGGCACGCCGGGCCGGCTGGGCGACCATTTGCGCCGCGGCAACCTCGATCTGTCGGCGCTGCGGGTCGTGGTGCTGGACGAAGCGGACGAGATGCTCGATCTGGGCTTTGCCGACGAGTTGCAGTTCATCTTGGACGCCGCCCCGGCCGAGCGCCGCACGCTGCTGTTCTCGGCCACAATCCCGCACGACATCGTGGCCCTGGCCCGGCGTTATCAGCGCGACGCCCTGCGCATCGACACGGTGGACCGCACCCAGGCCCATAGTGATATCGAGTATCGCGCCATCGCCGTGCCCGGGCACGAGGCGCAGTCTGCCCTGGTGAACATCCTGCGCTGGTACGAAGCCCCGGGCGCGCTGGTGTTCTGCGCCACCCGGGAAGGCACCAAGCGGCTGCATATGGCGCTGGTGGAGCGTGGTTTCGCCGCCGTCATGCTGTCCGGCGAGCTGAGCCAGCACGACCGCACCGCCGCCCTGGACTCGATGCGGGCCGGGCGGGCACGGGTCGGGGTGTGCACCGACGTCGCGGCCCGCGGCCTCGACCTGCCCGAGCTGGACCTGGTGGTGCACGCCGACCTACCGACCAATCCCGAGACCCTGCTGCACCGGAGCGGACGCACGGGCCGGGCCGGGCGTAAGGGCGTGTGTGTGCTGATCGTGCCGCACCCCAAGCGCCGCCGGGCCGAGCAGGTGACCAACGCGGCGCGGGTGAGCGTCGCCTGGTCTGGCGCGCCGACCCCGGACGAGATCCGTGCCCGTGATCGCGAACGCCTGCTGGACGATCCGATGTTCGCCGAGCCAAATGACGCCGAACGCACCGAGGCCGAGGCGCTGCTCGCCGGCCACGACCCGGTGGTGGTCGCGTCCGCTTTGCTCCGCCTGTATCAAACCCGCCTGCCGCCGCCGGAATCGGTGTCGGTCGCCCCGGTGCAAGCCGCACCAGTGCCACGAGCGTCGCTATCGAGTGCCCCGCGCGAGCCGGTCCAGCCTGGCGATTTCGTGCAGTTCCGCGTGGCGGTGGGCCGCCGGGATAAGGCCGACCCGAAATGGCTGGTGCCGCTGATCTGCCGCGCCGGCGGGGTGACCAAGCGCGACATCGGCGCCATCCGGGTGTTCGACACCGACACGCGCTTCGAGATCAGCCGCGCCGCCAGTGCTGCCTTCGCCGCGGCAACGGCCGAGATGCCGGCAGGCGAACCGCGCATCACGGCAGCTGGCGACGGACCGATGCCAGCCCGTGCCCCGTTCAAGCCGCGTCGCGAAGGCAGTGGGCCGCGGGTGCGCCGCTCCGCTTGAGGATGTCCCCTCCCGCTTCCATCCATCACGGAAGCGGGAGGGGACAGCAGGATGCCCGGCCCTGGTTTGCCACCGTATCGTTCCGCCAGGGCCACCGCGACAAATGCGTGTTTCCACAGTGACAATCTGCCGCTAGGGTCCGCCCAGACGGCACCCTCGGCATGGCAGCCATGCGAGTGGTCGGTGTCTGGGAGATTGAGTGTATGAAGCGGCGCGACTTCTTGACGACAACCGCAGCGACGAGCGCGATCCTAGCCGCGCCCCGCCTATCGCTTGCCCAGAACACCAAAGTGCTCCGGTTCATCCCGCAGGCGAACTTGTCCAGCCTGGACGCGGTATTCGGCACGCAATACGTCGTCCGCAACGCCGCCATGATCGTCTGGGACACGCTGTACGGCGTGAACAGCAAGCTCGAGCCCAAGCCACAAATGGCCGAGAGCGGCTCGGTGAGCGAGGACGGCCTGACCTGGACGTTCAAGCTGCGCCCCGGCCTGATGTTCCACGACGGCGAGAAGGTGCTGCCGAAGGACATCGCGGCCAGCCTGAAGCGCTGGATGGTGCGCGACACGATGGGGCAGATCATCGCCGCCCAGTTGGTGAAGATGGACGGGCCGGACGACACCACGTTCCGCATCATCATGACCAAGCCGTTCCCCAAGATGCTGTTCGCGCTCGGCAAGGCGAACTCGCCGATGTGCCTGATCATGCCGGAGCGCATCGCCGCCACCGACCCGTTCAAGCAGATCACCGAGTATGTCGGCTCGGGCCCGATGAAGTTCGCCGCCAGCGAGTGGGTGCCCGGCGCCAAGGCGGTGTTCACCAAGTTCGACCAATACAAGCCGCGTGACGAGCCCTCCGATTGGTCGTCGGGCGGCAAGCGGATGTATTTCGACCGCATCGAGTGGAACATCATCACCGACCCGGCCACCGCCGCCGGTGCGCTGACCAACGGCGAGGTGGATTGGTGGGAGAACCCGATCCCCGACCTGGTGCCGCTGCTCAAGCGCTCGTCGGCGCTGAACGTCGATATCGCGGACCCGCTGGGCAATATCGGCGATATGCGGTTCAACCACCTGCTGCCGCCATTCAACGACGTGCGTGCGCGGCGCGCAGTGATGATGGCGCTGAGCCAGGAAGATTTCATGCGCGCCGTGGTGGGCGACGACACAAGCCTGTGGAAGGCCTGCCCGTCGTACTTCACGCCGGGCACCCCGGCCTATAACGAGGTCGGTGGCGAGATCCTGGAAGGGCCGCGGAAATACGATGCCGCCAAGGCGCTGCTGAAGGAGGCCGGCTATAACGGTGAGAAGATCGCCATGATGGTGCCGACCGACGTGTCCATCACCAAGGCGGAGGGCGATGTCGCAGCCGACCTGCTAGCCCGTATCGGCATGAACGTCGACTACCAGGCGCTGGACTGGGGCACCGTCGGGTCGCGCCGCGCCAAGAAGGACCCGGTTTCGCAGGGCGGCTGGAACATCTTCTTCACCTGGCACGCCGGTGCCGATTGCATCAACCCGGCGCCCTACACCGGGCTGCAGGCCACGGGCGACACGGCGTGGTTCGGCTGGCCGAAATCGGACGCCGTGCAGGCGGGCATCGCGGAATGGTATGCCGCCCCCGATGCAGCGGCGGAAAAAGTTGCCCTCGAGAAGACTAACAAAGCCGCCTTCGACGACGTGGTATACGCTCAAACCGGCTTCTTCCTCAGCTACCAGTCGTGGAACAAGAAGCTGTCGGGTGTCGTCAAATCGCCCTTCCCAGTGTTCTGGGACGTGAAGAAAGCCTGATGCTCGCCTATACCCTCCGGCGGATCGTCGCGACCATCCCGGTGATGGCGATCGTCGCCTTGTTCGTGTTCAGCCTGCTGTATCTGGCACCTGGTGACCCGGCCGCCATCATCGCCGGTGACCAAGCCAGCCCCGCCGACGTGGAGCGCATCCGCGAGTCGCTCGGGCTGGACCGGCCGTTCCTGGTGCGGTTCGGCGAGTGGGTGTGGCACGTGCTGCACGGGGACCTCGGGACCTCGATCTTCACCAACCTGCCGGTCTGGCACATGATCCAGCAGCGTATCGAGCCGACGTTGTCGCTGATGGTGCTGACGCTGATCTTCTCGATCGTGGTCGCCGTCCCGATGGGCGTGGTCGCGGCCTGGAAGCACGGCACGATCATCGACCGCGTGGTGATGCTGCTGGCGGTGTTCGGCTTCTCGGTGCCGGTGTTCGTGGTCGGCTATCTGATGGCCTACATGTTCGCGCTGCAGCTCGAGTGGCTGCCGGTGCAGGGCTACACGCCGATCGCCCAGGGCATCTGGCCGTGGCTGTCCAACTTGATCTTACCCGTGCTGACCTTAGGCGGCGCCTTCATCGCGCTGATCGCCCGCATCACCCGCGCCACCATGCTCGAGGTGTTGAACCAGGACTACGTTCGCACCGCGCGGGCGAAGGGCGTGGGGCAACGGCCGATCCTGTTCGTCCACGCGTTGAAGAACGCGGCGGTGCCGATCGTGACCGTGATCGGCTTGGGCGTCGCCGGGTTGATCGGTGGGGCCGTGGTGACGGAAAGCGTGTTCGCCATACCCGGCGTCGGCCGGCTCGTGGTGGATGCGATCCTGCGGCGCGACTACCCGATCATCCAGGGCGTCGTACTGATCTTCTCGTTTGTCTACGTGCTGGTGAACCTGGGTGTGGACCTGCTCTACACCGTGTTCGATCCGAGGATCCGCTATTGAGCATCACCTTTCCTGGCGGCTTGGCCGCTCCCCGCGGTGGCGCGGCAATCCCCCTTCCGGACGTACTGCCCCCCGTAAAGAAGCGAGGCCGGGTTCGGACATTCATCCGCCGCCAGCCGACGATCTTTATGGGTGGGTTGCTGCTGGCGCTGATCGTGTTCGTGGCGATCGCGGCCCCAATCCTCGGCACAGTGGACCCGACGGCGCTGGCACCCGCGCGCCGGTTGCGCCTGCCATCCGCGATGTATTGGTTCGGCACGGACATGCTGGGCCGCGACGTGTATTCCCGCACCCTGTATGGTGCGCGGGTGTCGTTGATCGTGGGCTTTGCGGTGGCCGTGCTGGCATCCGTCGTGGGCATGCTGATCGGCGTGGTCGCCGGCTACGTTCGCGTCGTGGACTCGCTGATCATGCGGATCATGGATGGGCTCATGTCCATCCCGTCCATCCTGCTCGCGATTGCGCTGATGGCGCTGACCCGGGGCAGCGTGCAGAACGTGATCATCGCCATCACCGTCGCCGAGATCCCGCGCGTGACCCGGCTGGTGCGCGGCGTGGTGCTGAGCCTGCGCGAACAACCCTATGTGGAGGCCGCCGTTGCGTCGGGCACGCGCACCCCGGCGGTGATCTTCAAGCATATCCTGCCCAACACGTTTGCCCCGCTGATGGTGCAGGCGACGTTCATCTGCGCCTCGGCGATGATCACCGAAGCCATCCTGTCGTTCATCGGCGCCGGCACGCCGCCGATCATCCCGTCTTGGGGCAACATCATGGCCGAGGGTCGCGCGCTGTGGCAGGTGAAGCCGTACATCGTGTTCTTCCCCGCCGTGTTCCTGTCCCTGACTGTACTCGCGGTGAACCTGCTGGGTGACGGTTTGCGTGACGCACTCGATCCGCGCCTAGCGAAGCGCATCTGATGGCCGGTTTTGTCATCCCAGTGCTTGAGCCTGGGATCCACGGGGTAGGGCTGATGGCGTCGTTGATGGTTGACCGGCAAAAGCCTGCGTTCGCGTCGCGCCGTGGATACCAGGGGCAAGCCCAGGCATGACGGTGATGGAACATCCGGTGCAGGTCACCGCCACAAACCGCGCTGCCAACGCCCTGCTCGACGTGCAGAATTTGCAGACGCATTTTGGCACGCCCGATGGTGTGGTGCGTGCCGTCGAAGGGCTGTCCTTCCACATCGACCCCGGCGAGACGGTCGCCATCGTGGGCGAGAGCGGCTGCGGCAAGTCGGTGACGTCGATGTCTATTCTGCGTCTGGTGAGCACGCCGCCGGGCAAGATCGCCGGGCAGATCCTGTTCCAGGGCCGCAATCTGCTGGACGTGTCGGACAGCGAGATGCGCAAGCTGCGCGGCAACGACATCAGCATGATCTTCCAGGAGCCGATGACGAGCCTGAACCCGGTGCTCACCGTCGGACGCCAAATCGGGGAGACGCTGCGGCTGCACCAGGGCATGAACAAGCAGCAGGCGATCCAGCGGTCGATCGAGATGCTGGAGTTGGTGGGGATTTCCGCGGCAGGCCGCCGTGTGCACGAATACCCGCATCAGCTCTCCGGCGGCATGCGGCAGCGCGTGATGATCGCGATGGCGCTGGCCTGCAATCCCAAGCTGCTGATCGCGGACGAACCCACCACGGCACTCGACGTGACGATCCAGGCACAGATCCTGGACCTGATGCGCGACCTCAAGACGCGGCTGGGTTCGGCGATCATGCTGATCACCCACGATCTAGGTGTGGTGGCCGAGATGGCCCAGCGCGTCGTGGTGATGTACGCCGGCCGCAAGGTCGAGGAGGCGTCGGTCAACGAGATCTTCGCTCGTCCTTTGCACCCCTACACTCGCGGCCTGCTCGGCGCGGTGCCGAAACTCGGTTCGTCGCTGGAGACCAACACCGGCCGTACCAAGCTCGCCGAGATCCCCGGCCTTGTGCCGAGCCTAAGGCAGCGCATCGTAGGCTGCCCCTTCGCCGGCCGCTGCCCGATGGTGACGGATTACTGCCGCGAGGTCGCCCCTGCGGTGGACGAGAAAGTCCCCGGCCACTGGGCCGCCTGCCACTACGCCGAAGCCGCATGAGCAACTGGCTTGCTCATCCGCCCTCGCGAAGCGGGGGAGGGGGACCGCGCGAAGCGTGGTGGAGGGGGCTGGCCGCACAGCACGGGTCTGTCGCGTGCCCGCGCCCCCTCCGTCGGCTTCGCCGCCACCTCCCCCGTAAACGGGGGAGGATGATCGCCACATTGGCGCTGCCCATCCTGCTCGCCGCCTGTGGCACGCCAAACGCCTGCCTCGCCAACCGCTACGATGCGTCCTCACCCAAGGCGCAATGCATCAGCGGCCTGC
This sequence comes from uncultured Acetobacteraceae bacterium, assembly GCA_964242215.1. Lineage (GTDB taxonomy): Bacteria > Pseudomonadota > Alphaproteobacteria > Acetobacterales > Acetobacteraceae > LMUY01. The sequence goes on from CAXTCJ010000017.1 coordinate 65,811, forward strand.
AACTTCCATACAATATCCTGAAGGACACCGACCCGATGTCCGGCTCCACAGCCCCGATCACCGTCGCCCAATAATGCCGCTCCTCGAAGTCAACGCACTCAAGAAGCACTACCCGATCAAGGGCGGCCTGTTCGGCGGCACCACCGCCACCGTCTACGCGCTGGACGGCGTCTCGTTCACCGTGTCGGCCGGCGAGACCCTCTCGGTCGTCGGCGAGAGCGGCTGCGGCAAGTCCACTGTCGGCCGCACCATCCTGCGCCTGACAGATCCCACCGACGGTGAAGTGTTCCTGGACGGCCAGCGGATCGACCAGCTTCCCCCGGGCAAGATGCGCCACGTGCGCCGCCGCATGCAGGTGGTGTTCCAAGACCCGTTCAGCAGCCTTAATCCGCGCCAGCGCGTGCGCGACGTGCTGGCCGAGCCGATGACCAATTTCGGCCTCGCCAGCGGCTCCGAACTGGATGACCGCGTCGCCGCGCTGATGGACAAGGTGCGCCTGCCGCGCGACGCCATGCGCCGTTTCCCGCACGAGTTCTCCGGCGGCCAGCGCCAGCGCATCGGCATCGCCCGCGCATTGGCCCCCGGCGCCGACCTGATCATCTGCGACGAGGCGGTCAGCGCGCTGGACGTGTCGGTCAAGGCGCAGATCATCAACCTGCTGAGCGACCTGCAGGACGAGTTAGGCCTGGCCTTGCTGTTCATCAGCCACGACCTGGCCATCGT
>CAXTCJ010000018.1:0-47962 GCA_964242215.1 uncultured Acetobacteraceae bacterium
GTTCCGTGCACATCGCGTGGAAGGAAGACGTGCGGGTCTGGCACCCCGGCCAGGCCTGGATTTGGGAGCCGGGCGGCCTCGGCGTATTCGACCCCGGCATCAACGCGCTCTCCATCGTCACCCGCGTCCTGCCACGCCCGCTTTTCGTGACCGCCGCCGATCTGTCGTTTCCAGAAAACCGCGCCACCCCCATCGCAGCCAGCCTTCATCTCACCGACGCGACCGGCGTCCCCATCACCATGGAGCTGGATTGGCTGCAGACGGGGCCACAAAGCTGGGATATCCGGATCGACACCGACGCCGGTTCCGTGACACTCGAAGCCGGCGGCAAGCGTTTGATCAACAGGGGCGAAATCCTCGTCGACGAGATTCCGGCCGAATACGCGGGCATCTATCGCCGCTTCGTCGACCTCGCCGCGACAGGGTCGGCCGACATGGACCTCTCGCCGCTCGCCCTGGTGGCGGACGCGTTCCTGCTGGGCCACCGCCGGATCGTCGCCCCCTTCGAAGACTAACCCCGCCACGCTTATCCTCCCCTGCGCAGCGGGGGAGGGGGACCATGCGAAGCATGGTGGTGGGGGCGCTTGGGCACGAACGGTGCCTGCGCCCCCTCCGTCGGCTGCGCCGCCACCTCCCCCGTGGAGCACGGGGGAGGTGTGCTGCCCCCCTTGACCTGATCTCGTAACGAAGTAACGCTCTGGTACCGTATCGAATTTACGGGCCACAGCTGCGATCTGGGGACCGCTGCAACGAGAACCTTCGAACAGGCGAGCGACGACATGGCCGACGAAATGACGCAGCAATTTGCCGCGAGCCACGACGCCGCTGACAGCAGCGAACGGGTTGGCCCGCCGACGCCGATGGAGTTCAGGATCGGCCTCGCTTTGGCGGGTGCAATCTCCGCCGGGGCCTACACGGCCGGCGTGCTGGACTTCCTGGTGGAGGCGCTGGAGCAGTGGGAGGCCGCCCGTGGGCAGCCCGGCGTACCCGCCCACCGCACTGGGCTGAAGGTAATCGCGGGCGCGTCGGCCGGTGCGATCACCGGCGCGCTCGGTTTGATCGCTCTGGCACGTGGGGCCAAGCCGCAGCCTCTGGAGCCAAGCGAGATCGCGAACTCCAACCGCAAGTTAGGGACCGAGTACAACCCGTCCCGCTGTGTGTTGCCGTCGCTATACAAAACTTGGGTCGAGCAGCCGCGGCTGGTGGCGCAAACATCGGGCGATCTCGACTTCCTGAGCCTCAGCGATTTGGAGGCACCTGTCGGCGGGCAGTCGGTGGTTGCGTCGGTGCTGAACTCCAAGCTCCTGGACGATATCAAAAACGCGGCGCTGCGCGGCCCCGCGGCGACCAACCCGGGGCGCCCCTATGTGGCCGAAGACATGCACCTGTACATGACGGTGTCCAACCTGCGCGGTATCCCGTTCAAGATCGGGTTCGGAGCCGGGCAGTATGGCATGCAGACCCATGGCGACCGGCTTCACTATAAGCTGAAGGGCGTCGGTGCTTGGCCCTGCGCCGGCAGCGCCTGGCTCGATACCGATCGCTACCTCGCGCTCGACACCAAGGATCTTCCGCTCGGACAGAACGACAAGGTGGCCGCTGAGTGGGACCTGTATGGCACGGTCGCACTCGCCTCCGCAGCGTTCCCGGTCGGTCTTGAATCGCGCGAGGTCGACACTGAATTCCTGCAGTACAAGGACCGTGCATACCCGGTCGACGCGGACTTGAAATTCATCATCGAGCCGAGCTTCCCCGGTGTCCCCGCAGATTTCTCGGGCCGCTACAAATTCCTGAACGTCGACGGCGGACTGATCAACAACAATCCGTTCGACTATGCCGAGTATGCCCTGCTCGGGCGACCATCCTTGCGCCGCAGCCCGGAACGCGACCCTACGAAAGAGGGTGAGCAGACTGATGCGGCGCTGATCATGATCGCGCCCTTCCCCGAGCCACCGGCCTTCCTCCCTGAGGGCCAGCCTAAGCCAGAACTGTCCGCGGTGCTTCGCGTCCTGCTGCCGACGTTGATGACGCAGGCTCGCTTCCGCGCCAGCGACCTTGCCATGGCGTTGGACCCGGACAACTACGGCCGCTATCTGATCGCCCCGGAACGCTCGGAGCCGCCCGGCAAGGAAGCGAAGTTCAAGATCGCGTGCGGCGCGTTAGGCGGCTTCGGCGGCTTCCTGGACCAGGCCTTCCGCGCGCACGACTACCAACTGGGCCGGCGTAACTGCCAGGAGTTCCTGCGTAACGTTTTCGGCGTTCCGGTGAACGCCGTTGCCGTTGACAATGGTTCGGACCAGCACCGCTTTATCGACAAGGTCAAGGCGGTTCCTCTCACGCGCATCATTCCTCTGCTCGGCAGCGCCGCGCAGGAAGTCGCCCTGCCGCACTGGCCACGCATGAGCGAGGCTGACCTCGAGACACTCGGGGCTCGCATCGAGCAACGGCTGGACAAGCTGCTGCCGATCTTGGTCAGGGGCCAGACCAAGAGCCGGCGGCTTCGCTTGATCGCTGCGGTCGGCCTGTTCTTCGGCAAAAAGCGTGTTCTGGACGGGGTGCGATTCGCGATCCTGTCGGACCTGGTGCGGCGGGACCAGGTCGAGGGCTGGTGTCTTCCCGATGGCTTTAGGCTCAACTCCGATGACGCACGCGCCATACTCGCCGAGTTGGTATCGCCCAGTTTCGACTATCGCACGGTTGCAGGCATCGCAAAGTCCACGCATTTGGCGCTCGCAACGGTGACCGACATCGTGGACGCGTTGAAGCGCGCGGACGGCAACCCGCGCGTGCTTAGTGCACCGTGGGACCCGAACTTGCTCACTTTGAGGGTACGTGCACCGAAGGGCATGCAAGCCTGGCCCGGCGTTTCCGCGGTGCTTCGAAAGCTCAGCCCGCCAAGCCGCGACGACCAAGCCTGAATAGGTTCTCCCTACGCTTTTCCATTGCGCTGCTACCCCTCACCCCCACCGTCTCCCGCAAGGAGAGAGGGAGAAGGAGTGGGCCTACTCCCGGGTGAGCGCAGTTGCCATGGCGGGCGTGTAGCCGGGTTCGACGCGAACATCGACTACGGCGACGCCGCCGGCCTCCACGATAGCGATCGCGGCGGCGAACACGGCCGGCAACTCGCCCATGTCATGCACCGGGCCGAAGCCGTCGGCACCCTGCGCACGGGCGAGCCCGGCGAGGTCGATCTCCGGGTCGGACATACGCATACCGATCCACTTGTTCTCGACCGGCCGGGCGCGCATGCGGGCGACCTTCTCCTGGTGCACCTCGTCGTTGAAGAAAGACTGGTTGTTCGTCACCACCAGCAACAGCGGGATGCGGTAATGCGTCGCCGTCCACAGCGCGGTGACGCCCATCAGGAAATCACCATCGCCGCAGATCGACACCGGCAGACGGCCCGATTCGCGCAGCGCCAGCGCTGCACCCACCGAGATCCCCGGTCCGCCGCCGATCCCGCCGCCGCCGTCCGAGCCTAGGAAATCCAGCGGGTGACGGAACGGCCACGACGCGCCGTCCCACGATAGCGGCAGATGCAGCAGTGACACGGCGCGCTCACCCAAGGCGTGCCGCAGCGCGATCGCCATACGGCTGGTGACGATCGGGCCGCTCGGGTCAGCTGCAGGTATGCCGCCGGGCACAGATGTTTGCGGCTCTTTCGCCGGCAGCGCGGCGGCCATTGCCCCGGCGACTGCATCTGGATCGGCCGCGAGGAACAGATCGACTGGCGGCAGGCCCTGGTGGTCCATGCTCCAACCATTGTGCACGGCGTGGTCCAGCGACACCTGGATGATCTTTGCGGAGGACGCACCGGATGCCTTCAACGTGCCGGCCAGGTCCACCCAGTCGAGACTTAGGATCACGTCCGCGGCGCCGATCGCCTTGGCTGCATCGCCGGTGGCGAACACGCCGGGGCTACCGGCATGCAGCGGATGGTCCGTCGGGAAGGCTGCACCTATTTTAAGGTCGGTAACGACGCTGGCGCCGAGCGCCTCGGCTAGCTTCACCCGCGCGGCCCAAGCGGCTTCGCTGCGGGATACCCGACCCGCCATGATCAACGGCCGGCTCGCACCCTGGAGCAGGCTGAGTGCCGCAGCGACCAGAGCGTCCGGCGCGCCGGCCTGCACCGGCGGCATCAGCCGGGCCGCATCGATCGGCGGCAAAGCGGCTGCCAACGGTGCTTCCTGCAACCCGGCGTCCAGGTTCACGTAAACCGGCCCCATCGGCGCCGTGCGGGAGATCCAGGCGGCACGCAGCAGGGCCTCGCGGGCGGCTTCCGGCGAGGTCGGTTGCGCGTCCCATTTCACATAGGGGCGCACGATGGCGCCCTGGTCCGCCGCCGTGTGGATCCACTCGATCCAGGGGCGGCGCTTGGCCGCGTCCAGCGGCCCGGTGGCGCCCAGCACGATCACCGGCATGCGGTCGCACCACGCGTTGAAGATCGCCATCGTGGCGTGGAACAGCCCGACATTGGAGTGGACCGCCGCCAGCATCGGCGTTCCCGTGACTTTGGCCCAGCCTTGGGCGATTGCCACCGCGTGCTCCTCGTGTAGGCAGAGCAGCATCTGCGGGGCAGCGTTGCCCAGGTGATTGACCAGGCTGTCGTGCAGTCCGCGATAGCTGGCGCCGGGGTTGAGCGCGATGAACGGAATATTCAGCGATCGGATCGCCTCGGCGATGGCATCGCTGCCGAACAGCGCGTTGCCTTCGGCCGGCAGCCCGGCGGGGCGCTCCACGTCGACGGAGAGTTGGGTGATTGTGTCTGGCATGCTGTGCGCCCCTTAACCGGCTGCCCGGCCGGGCCGCTTGAGGTTGATGTGGATATTCTTCTCCTGCGTGAAAGCGATCAACTCCTCCAGGCATTCCTCCCGGCCCAGGCCCGACTGTTTGAAGCCGCCGAACGGAGTGCCGAGGAAGTGTTTCGACGTCTCGTTGATCCAGACGAACCCGGACTCCACCGCCATCGCCGTGCGGTGCGCTTGCGTGATGTCGTTCGTCCAGATCGAACACGTCAGACCATATTCAGGGTGGTTCACCTGCGTCAGCATCGAGGCATGATCGCTCCAGCGCAGGACCGAGAGGACGGGGCCGAAGATCTCCTCCTTGGCGATGGTCATGTCCATGGTGACGTCGGCGAACACGGTTGGCTCGATAAAATTGCCCCCCGCCAACGCCGGGTCGGTCGGCACGCCGCCGCCGCAGACGAGGCGCGCGCCTTCCTGCCGGGCGCTGTCGATATGGCGGAGGATGCGCTCGTGCTGCGCCTTGCTGGCGATAGCCCCCATGGTGGTGGATGGGTCGGTGGGCAGGCCCGGCTTGAAGCGCGCCGCCTTCGCCGCGATGCGCTCCACCACGGCGTCGTGAATGGAGTCATGCAGGAAGGCACGGCTGGTGGAGCCGCAGGATTGGCCGCACCAAGTAAAGTTCATGCCCGATACCACGGCGTTGGCAACTTCGTCCGGATCGGAGTCGGCGAAGGCGATCAGTGCGTTCTTGCCGCCCAATTCCAGCAGCACGGGCTTCAGCGTCTCGGACGCAGCCCGCATCACGGCGCGGCCGGTCGGCACGCTGCCGATCAGGGCCACCATGGCGATGCCCGGATGGCTGGTGAGCTTGGCCCCGACTTCGCGTCCGCCCGGCAGCACGTTGAACACGCCGGGGGGCAACAGGCCGCCGATCAACTCGGCCAAGCGCAGGGCAGAGAGCGGCGCCTGCTCCGGCGGCTTGATGATCACCGAATTACCGGCGGCGAGCGGGGCGGCCGACTTGCCGGCGCAGAACATGAACGGATGGTTGAACGGGATGATGCGCGCCACGACCCCACGCGGCTCGCGCACGGAAAAGTTCACGGCATCGGGCCCCATCGGGACGCTGGCGCCCTTCATCTCCGTCACCAGTCCGGCGAAGAAATCCATTTGCCCGGCGGCGATCATCACGTCGCCCTGCATCTCGGTGTAAGGATTGCCGCCATCGGCCGCGTCCAGCATCGCCAATTCGCGGCCATGCTTGCGCAGTGTGTCGGCGACGGCGCGCAGCACCTTCGCACGTTCCAACGGGGGCACGCGGCGCCATTCGGCGAAGCCCGCGGTGGCCGCGGCGATCGCTGCCTCCACGTCCTCGAGCCCGGCGTCCGATATGCGACACAGCACTTCGCCCGTGGCGGGGCTGCGCACGTCCACTTCGCCACCGGCTTTCGCCGCGTGCCATGCCCCGCCGTAATACAGGCCGTGTTGGCCGGGAAGCACGAGCTCGGCTGGTGCTGCGATCGGTGTTTGCACGTTCATGCGCTGACCCCCTTTGGAGTGGTTATGACGCCGCTGATCGGAGCCTTGGGGGCCCCCAGGAGCAGCCTACGTTGAAGTGCGGCAAACCTCAGTCCCGTGCGCTCCCGGGCGCCTGCCAACGACACCACGACGCCAACCGCGAAGGCGAGCGGGCAACTGATGATGCCGGGGTTGCGCAGGCCCACGACGGACGTTGCATGGTGCAGCAGATCCACCTGCACCAGCGGGGACAGGTACACCAGCGCGATACTACAGACCGCACCGCATGTCATCGCTGCCACGGCTCCGGCCGTGGTCAAACGGGACCAAAAGATCGCCAGCATCAGAACCGGGAACACCGTACTTGCGGCGATAGCGGTGGACAGCCCGACGAGCACCGCCAGGTTCTGTCCCTGCAATGCCAGGCCGAGCAGCACGCCGACGATGCCCAACACGACCGTGGTCACTCGCGCAACCAGCAGCAATTCGCGCTGTCCCGCTCCCTTGCGCAGCAGCCCCGCCCAGATGTCGTGCGACATCGTCGCAGCCCCGGTGATCACCACGCCGGACACGACGGCCAGGATCGTCCCGAACGACACGGCCGCAACGAAACCGAGCAGCGGACCGCCGCCAAGATGCAGTGCCAGCAACGGCAGGGCAAGGTTGCCGCCGCGGTCGGCCGCGCGGATCGCATCGGTTCCGATCAACTGCATCGCAGCGTAGCCGACGAGGATCAGGCCAAGCTGTACGACGGCAATGATCCCCGTCGCATATAGCACCGACCGTCTGGCGGCCCCGGCGTTGGGGACGGTGTAGAAGCGGATCAGCACGTGCGGCAGGCTGGCCACGCCGATCGGCATCGTGAGGCCGAGCGATAGCGCGTCGACCGGGTCGGCAAACACTCGGCCCGGCGCCAGCATCGAGGGGCCCGGCCGGTTTCCTACGCTTGCGAACAGTTCCCCGAGGTGGAAGCCGTAGGCTTGCGCCGTGAGCACGACCAGGATGACGAAGGCCACCAGCATCAGGGAGGTCTTGATGATCTGCACGAACGTTGTCGCGATCATACCGCCGAACAGGACGTAGACCATCATGATGGCGCCGGTGATCTCCACGGCGGTGCCGTAGGGCAATCCGAATAGCAGATGCACCAACGTGCCGGCCCCGACCATCTGCAACGTCAGGTACATCAGGACCAGCAGGATGCTCATCACCGACGCCGCTACGCGTACCGTGTCCGAGCCCAGCCGCACCGTCAGCACGTCGTTGAATGTGTAAGACCCGAGATTGCGTAACGGCTCGGCCAGCAGCAGCAACAGCAGCGTGAACCCGACCGTCGCCCCCATGCAAAACAAGATACCGTCGAACCCGGCGAGTGCGATCAATCCGCCGACGCCGAGCACACCGGCCGCCGACAGGAAGTCGCCGGCGAGCGCCAGTCCGTTCTGCCACGGTCCGATCCGGTGACCGGCGGCGAGGTAGTCGGCGGTCGAGCGGGTGCGCCGGGCGGCCCACCAGGTAACGGCCAAGGTTGCCAGCACGAACACCAGGAAGAACGCGATTGCGGTTCCACTGGTCTGGGCGAGGGCCGCGTCCATGGTCAATGCCGAGCCAGCAGCGTGCCGCACCCGGCGAACTGGTCCACGACCCCCATCGAGCGCAGGCAATGCCAGACCATCGCCTGGTTGCTCGTCACCACGGGGCGGCCGAGGTCCCGCTCGATCGCATCGATCACCGGGCGGACGCGGATATTGGTGCAACTGATGAAGTATGCGTCGGCGTCGGGGTGCCGGTTCGCCAGCGCCTCGCGATGCCACTGGTCGGGTTCCACGGTGGCCATCTCGGCGCCGTTCGCGATGTCTAACCCGCGATCCTTCAGCACGGTGATACCGAAGTGGCGCAGGAAGGCGGTCTCGGTCTGGTTGACGTGCGCGATGTATGGCGAGATCAACACGACCCGCTTGGCCTCGAGTGTGGCGAAGGCTGCCAGCAGGGCGGCGGATGTGTCGGTGGCGGGTCGTCCGGTCGCCGTCTCGATGCGGCGGCGGATGCTCTCGCCCATGGCCGGGTCGAGGGTGGAGACGGCGGTGCAGTGGAACACGATCAGGTCGGGTTCGGTATCGCCGACCAGGCTGGCCGCGTGCTCCACATCCTCCGTCATGGCGAGGTATTCCTCACGCGTGCTGCCTCGTAGGCGCAGCCTTGTGCTGTGGACGGTGGTGCCTGCCGGCATCATGGCAACTGCGTCGGGTTCGGCGCAGGTGTTCACCGACGGCATCAGCATGCCCAGCCTTGCACGGAACCCATAACCGCCCGGTCGGCGCAGCGTCGCGCGTGGTTCGATCGTGTCAGGCATAATCCCTCCCCAGCAGCATCTGCCGTTCGACGGCGTCGTAGTTGGATTGGCTCCGCGCCCGTGACCCGGCAAGCGACACCAGGACGGTGGTGGCGAAGGCCAGCGGTATGCTGACGATGCCAGGATTGCGCAGTGGAAACAGTGCTGTGGCGTGGTGCAGCATGTCCATCTGGACGAGCGGCGAGAGGATCAGCAGCAACACCGTCGAGACCAGCCCCACGACCATCCCCGCCATGGCCCCCGCCGTGGTCAGCCGCGGCCAGAATACTGCGAGCAGCAAGGCGGGGAAGTTGGTGCTCGCCGCGATGGCGCTGGAAAGCCCTGACAAGAAGGCGATGTTCTGACCTTCGAATGCCAGGGCGAGCAGCACGCCCGTGGCGCAGATCAGGATCGTTGCAATTCGCGCGACCCGCAATTGCTCCCGCGGCGTCGCCTTGCCTCCGCGGATGACGCCGTTCCACAGATCGTGCGACAGGGCGGCCGCACCCGTAATCGCCAGTCCGCAGACTGCGGCCAGGATCGTTGCGAAGGCCACGGCGCCGACGAAGCCCAGGAACCACGTGCCGCCCAGATGCGCCGCCAGTAGCGGGATGGCCATGTTGCCGCCGCGGTCCGCGGCGCGGATTGCGTCGCTGCCGAGCATGGCCATCGCGCCAAAGCCGACCAGCAGGATGATGAGCATGTTCAGCCCGATCAACCCGCTCGCGATCAGCAGGGAGCGGCGTGCGGTGCGGGCGTCCGGTACGGTGTAGAAGCGCATCAGAACGTGGGGAAAGCTTGCAACGCCGAGTGCCGTGCTGAAGCCGAGCGAGAGAAACTCGAGCGGGCCGGGCACGCCGCCGCCGGGTCCGAGTACGGCAGGGCTGGTGCGCGCAGCCCCTGCCAGCAGCAGCGCGGACAGATCGAAGCCATAGGTCGATAGCACGAGCACGCCCAACACCAGGGCGGTCGCCATCAGCAATGCGCACTTGATGATCTGCACCCAGGTCGTTGCGAGCATGCCCCCGACCAGCACGTAGGCCAGCATGATCACTCCGGTAATGCACACGGCCGACACATAGGAAAATCCAAAGAGCAGCCGGACCAGCAGCCCGGACCCTACGAGCTGCATGACGAGGAACATCAGCACGAAGCATAGGCTCGCGAACGCCGACATGCCGCGGATGGAGCGGGACCCCAGCCGCGTCGCCAGGACGTCCGATACGGTGTAGCGCCCGAGATTACGCAGCGGCTCGGCCAGAAGGAACATCATCAGCGGCCAGCCGACCATGGCGCCGATGGAGTAGATCCAGCCGTCGAACCCCGTCAGCGCCACGAGCCCCGCGCTGCCCAGGAAGCCAGTCGCGGCCAGGAAATCGCCCGTGAGCGCGAGCCCGTTCTGTCCGGCGGTTACTTTCCCCCCGGCCGCCAGGAAATCATCGTTGGAGCGAGTGCGCCGCGCTGCCCACCAGGTGATCGCCATGGAGAGTGCCAGAAAGGCGACGAAGAAAACCGCGGCCGACCATCCGCCGCCGCCAAGTGGCTGGCCCGGCATCGCCTAGGTCAACCGGCGGCAGGCGGCATCGTGATAGCGGTTCGCCCAGAACACGTAACCGCAGGCGAGCAGCCACGAGAACACGATCATGCCCGCGCCCAGCACCAGCCCGAGCGATATGCCGGGTGCCAGCAGCGTACCGAGCAACGGCCGCGCATAGGAGATCAGCAGCATGAAGACGACGTAGAGGCCCATGAGGGTGCCGGCCAGGCTCAACGATACCCGGCGGTGCCGTAATGCGACTGCGTGCAGCGGCGCATCGAAACCCTCCGTCGCTGCGCCGGGGTCAAGCAATAGTTCGTCGGCTTGCATCCCAATTCCTCCCGCTCCCCGCGTATTTCCCGCGGTGTTTGTTGCCGGCACGCTAATCCGCAGCTTCGGCCCATTTGGCTGGCTTCTCATCCCGCAACCCAGCTTGCACCAGCAACGGAACGACCTCGGTATTGAAGCGGCGGATACCGTTCTGGAAATCCATCCAGATCATCAGCACGCCATCGATCCCGGTCGTGGACAACCGCTCGAGCCGTGCGGTGATGTCGGCGGCGCTGCCCAGCAGCGGCACGCCACCCTTGCCCGCCTTCATGGCCCGCCGCATGGAGCGCAGCGCATCCGGTGGCATGGTCTTGGCGTGGGCCAAATTCTCGTTGATGAAGGCGTCCGCGTGCTCGTCGTCACCATGCTCGACGGCGTAGTATTCGACGAAGCGCTCGGCATCCGCGATGCTGTCGCCCTGCACGACGTAGGCAGTGGTCCAGATCTGGATCTGCCGGCCATATTCGTCGAAGGCGTATTTGCGGTAGGCGTCCACCTGGTCGCGCAACGCCTCGTCGCTATGCCCTTTGGGTTGGATGAAGGCGATGTCGCAATTGCGGGCGACGAACTGCTTGCCGCGGTCCGATCCGCCCGCGTTCATCAGCGCGGGGTGCGGCTGTTGCACCGGCTTGGGGTCGGACATCAGGCCCTTCAGGTTCAGGAAGCGGCCGGCGTAGTCGAACTCGTTCTCGGTCCACAGCCGCTTGAGCACCGTCACCCACTCGTCGGCGTAATCATACCGTTCGTCGTGGCCCATCTGCGCCGCACCGAACATCTCGATCTCCGGCTTGAACCAGCCGCAGACGATGTTGAGCGCGAAGCGGCCGCCGGAGATGTGGTCGATCGTCGTCGTCGCTTTCGCTGCCATCACGGGGTGCACCACCGAGACGTGGCACGTGCTCATGACGGTGCTGTGGGACGTGCTAGCGGCGATCGCGGAGGTCCAGCTGAAGTTTTCGAACGTCCGGCCACTGCGATGCCCGACACCGCCGAACGGGCGCCAGCGCGCGAGCGGCACGATGGCTTCGAAGCCGGCCCGATCGGCCTGGCGGGCGACGTCGAGCGAGTTCTGCCAGCTGAGCTGATACTGCTCGGGCACCGTGGTCATCACCGCACCGCCGGTGTTGATCGCAAATACGCCGATGCGCATACGGTTGCGGTTGAACAACGGGCTGGTGCCCGCCCTCGGATCGTCCGACATCGTCGCCGTCATGCCGCTCTCCACTGTCCCAGCTCATCGACTGGTTTTTCGCACAATGCGGGAATTATCGTCACTTGACGCCAGTGTATCCGCGGCTGTCAAGGCAGATTTGCTCGCGCTATCGGCCGTTCTCACGGCAGTGAAGGCGGCCGAGGCGTGTTGGCCTGCTGCCGCTACGTGTCGCGCGACCATTTGGATGTCGGGCGGTTGCGAGGCCGAGAGCACGACGCCCAGGCTTCCGACGAGACCCTGGTCGGCATCCAGAATCGGCACCGCAACGCCGATCATCCCGGCGTCGAGCTCGCCGCGGCTGATGCACACCTTTCCGCGCGATGCCCGCAGCGCGGAGCGGACCGATGCCCAGTCCTTCCCCAACCCGGCGTTGGCGAGTTCAGCGGCGTGGCGTTCGCAATACTGCCGAATGATGCGGGGAGGCAGGTTGGCGAAAATTGCCCGGGAGACCGCGCCGCGGAACAGGGGGATGGGCTGGCCGCGCTCGAAGGTCAGTGCGAATTCGGGTTGGCCGGCGACTTCTTGGTGCACGCACATGACGCGATCGCGGAACAGCCGGCAGAGCATGACAACGGCGGCCACTCCGCATGATGCGGCGAGCTGTTTCATGGCGGGTTGGGCGGTCGTAATCAGCGGGTCGAAATGCCGGGTCAGCCGGTCGTATTGGATGATGGCGGGGCCGAGCACGTAGCGTCCCGTGGTGTAGGGCACGATGAGCCCGGCGTCGCTCAGGCTGCGAAAGTAGCGATATGTGGTGCTGACCGGCCAGCCAAGTTCGGAGGCAGCGTCCTCGACCGCCCATTGCAGGCGTTCGATCGTGAAGAGGCCGAGGATCGAGAGTACCCGGTCGGCTGTGGCCAAAGCGCTTTCCTCTTCGTTGGGGTTTCGCCAGTGGGCAGTTGTCGTCCTGGACGCCGGGTTCCGGGGCGGGCACGCTGCGCGGGTTTTGAGATCGAACGAATGGAACGGTGATGCAAGCTTGCGTGTTGCGCGAGGCGCAGATCTGCGCCTGGAACAAGTCACGCAGCATGAACATCCAGATCAGCGTCTGATGAGGCCGGTCGCTTCATCAGCACGGGGTTTAGCCGGACGGGCCTGCCGGCGTTGCGGTCAGCTCGGCGTTTCAAACGGCTGGGGACTGGAGCCCGGCCACAGGTCGCTGCGGGTTGTCCACCACCACATCGCTGCGGCGGCTACCGAGCAAAATCCAATGGGGCCAATGACGGCGAATGGACCAAGCGCAGACAGCAGGGCCGCGACCACCAGGCTCGACATCGCACCGCCCATCAACTGCGAAACGCCGAACGCCGCCGATGCCCTTCCCGCCCGCTGGCGCTGCCGCTCGATCGCGAGGTGTTGCAAATTAGGGGAGATCATGCCCCGACAAAAAGCAATCACACACAGAAGACACAGAGCAGCCGGTGCCGAGACAGCTCGGCCCGCCAGGAAAGCAGCGGCGAGCCCGAGGGCGGCAACAGCCGATGTCGTAAGGCTTACGACGAGAATTGCCTCCGCCCGCAAGCCAGTTCGGGCAAGCCGGCCACCCGTCCATGCTCCTGCCGTTTGTGCTAGGGCCGTGCATGCGAACACGGCGGCATAGATTCGCGACGTGCCATGGAAGTATTCCATGACGACCACCGGTGACCCGGCGATGTAAGCGAACGTCGACCCATAGCTCAGCGCATTCACGATCGTGAGATTGACGAATCGGGCGTCGTGCCAAAGCGCTCTCGGTCGTTCCGGGCGTTCCGTGACGACGTCGCTGGCTGGCCGGTGTGCAGCTAGGCTCTCGGCGAACCACAACTTCACGACCGCAAGCAGCCCGACACCGGCGATGGCCAGGGCGATGTGGATTGCCCGCCACCCTGCCAGATCGAGGATGATCGCGCCGACCGCCGGGGCCAGCATTGGCGCGGCCCCGACCACCACGGTTACATAGGCTCGCTTGCTTCGTGCAGCAGCGCCCTCGTACAGGTCTTGGATTACTGCAAATGAAATCACAGCGCATGCGCCGGCGCCGATGCCTTGCGCGAAACGGGCGGCAACCATGCCGGGCCCTGTCGCGGAAAGCGAGCAAACGATGCTCGCCACGCCGTATAACACGAGTCCCGACAGCAGAACCGGCTTGCGCCCACGGCGGTCCGATAAGCCGCCTCCGATCAGTTGGCCGACGGCGAAGCCGACCATGAACAACGATATCGTCAGGCCAGCGACGAACTTCGACGTTTGAAGGACAGACGGCAGAACGACCAGTGTCGGTGCGCTGATGTCGATGGACAAGGCTGGGAGCGCAGCTAGCACCCCGAGGAAGATCGTGAACAGGAGGGTATTCGGACGCATTGAGGATGTGCGAGCTGGAGGCTGCAGCGGAAGCTTCAACGATCTATTCCCGTTAGTGTCGTGGCTTGAACGTATAGTGCTGTCGAATGGTCTAAGTCCTGAGTAGGATGCGGCATATCAAGGCATGCATCGCCGCCTCGTTGGACTTCGAGCCATTTTCGTCTACATGCGGCAACGTAGATTTCCTGTCGCAAATACCGGATCGAACGCTTGATTCGGCTTGGAACTCGCGGCAGGAGTTGGGAGAGGCGAGAGGTCTTAGATTTCGGAATGTTCGTTTATATGTAGCGGATTCTTGGTAGCGTTCATCAGAATTATGAGGGTGTGATTTGACAGTTGATCCGAGCGGCGGACGGCGTCGGCCGCTGCCACAAGTTGACAGTGTGGGTGGGATCGCAGCAGACCGCAAAGAGCCGCATGGCCTACCGAATCTGTTCTCCTCGGCGGCTGACCTGCACAAGGGTTACCTGGGGTGGCGGATGGCCGTACTGCCGTTCAGGTCGGCGGGAACGACGATGGCGTATGGCATCGCGTTCGGGATGGCAGAGGAAATCTCGGCCGCCATCTCGCGCTTCCGCTCGCCCCGGCTGATCGCACCGGCGACCTTTTGGGACGGAACCGGGCCGGCCGACGACGTGCTCGGCCGCTGCAAGTTGTATGAGCTCGACTACGTCATGGACGGCACGATCCAGATCGATGGTGACGTCGTGGGCGCCCGGATGGTGTTGCTGGACGTGCTACTCGATTTCGAGGTCATCTGGAGTGGGAATTTCGTCGGGTCCATGGACGACCTGTTCTCGCTGCAGCACCGGATCGCTGCCGAGATCGTCAAGCAGCTCGATCCGGATTTGTTCCAACGCGGGCCGGAACTTGCCGGACCGGTCCAGACGGCCGTCCCTGAAGCTCACAAGCTGCTATTGAGCGCGATACAAGGCATCTATCGCCTTGATCGACATAGGTTCACGCGGGCCCGCGCGTCGTTGACGGAGGCCATCGTGCTCGATCCCGATTACGGTGCTGCCTATGCGTGGCTGGCCTATTGGAGCCTTATGGCTGTCGGGCTTGGCTGGGTCGATGATGCCCGACATGTCACCGTGCTGGCCGGGGCCGCAGCCGAACGCGCCGTGCTGCTCGATCCCTGCGACGCCAGGGCGCTCGCGATCGCGGGCCACGTCAAAGGCTATCTGCAACACGACGTCCCGGCTGCCTTGAAACTGCACGCCCGTGCGATCGACCTCAATCCCAATCTGCCGGTGGCCTGGGCAATGAGCAGCGCTTCGAAGTCGTATCACGGCGATCATATCACGGCGATACGCCACGCGGCCGTTGCCCGATCCTTGTCCCCTCGAGATCCGCACATTTACTGGGCTGAGCACAATGCGACCTTGGCGCATTTCCTCAACAGAGACCTACAGCAAGCCGAGGCGCTTTCTGAAGTCGTGCTGACCCGCAACCCAGATCATGTCTCGGCGATCATTCTACATCTGGGCATCATGGGCCACACCGGACAGACGGATGAGGCAAGGCATTGGCTGTCCAAGATAGGAGAGTTCGATCCGGCCATGACGGCTGACAAAATCGTCGGACGAGCACCATGGCAACCCGCTGACCGCGATTACTTTGCTGACGGTCTGCGCCGCGCAGGTTTAGCGGGCTGACGCCATAGGGCCGACAGGCGACCGAGCGGCCTAAATCGCGATGCTTGCTGTGGAGAGACGTCGGCCCCAACGCGCCGGAGCGGTGAGCTGCGGTCCGATACCGACGCTCACTATTCGAGCCTCATTTTGATCGGCTCAACGAAACAAGTGCTAGCGGATAAAATCAGAGCACGCTTCGCCTGATTTTTAGACTAGCCGACCAAATCAAGTAAGCGGTGATCAGGCTTAGTCGAAAGACGTACGCGCCGACCAAGTGACCTGGAGTTCGCCTTAGGCGATGCCAGGTCACAGGTCGACGACGTATACGACACAGACTGTTCCGGTGTGATATCTAGCTGGCGCGACGTACCTAATCGGTTAGGGCGCCGGCCTACAGTCGTGCTCAGAAACGCAAGCAGGAGCCGCCGACCTTGACCTTGCCGTTGTCCCGAGTGCGGGTCGCAGCATCGTCGAAGCGGATGCAGCTTCCGCCAAACTTCACTCGCCCAGCGTCCTTGACGCTGGCAGAGCGGTCAGCCTGTGCTTCGATTGCGCTTGTGGTAGCGGTGATTTCGGTGGTGTGCGACATTCAGATAAACTCCTGCGACAAACCGTCCTACAGAAAGTAACCCGAGGGCCCCCGTGTAGCAAAGTCAAATATACGTTAATATTCCGTCTTTATTGCGTTGTAAAAACTCACAAGAAGTGCGTTCTTCTGAGCGACTATACTTGAGTATATTATGGTATGTTTGCCTTTCTGTGGCCAGATTAGATGCTAACCGACAATGTATCAGCTGCACGGTACAAGCGCTCCCATCGCTGTTCGCCAAGCCAACTGAACGGTCCCGCCGAAAGCGGCGAGCGTACACTTTCGAAGTGACCACGAGCGCGTGCGAGAAGAGTCCAACCGCCGATCTTCAGACGACCTGAATGCGCCGGTGGAGCGTCCGCCTAAATGCTCCAGCGGACGACAGCGCTAGCCCGATGGCGGAGCCTCAAAGACACGAGAGGCCGCCGTCGACCGGTAAGCATACCCCGTTGACGTACCGAGCTTCGTCGGAAGCAAGGAATAGGGCGGCGTACGCCACGTCCCATGCCGTTCCCATCCGCGACGTCGGGCTGCGGGCGTGGCGTGCGGCAACCATCGTCTCGGCGTCGCCGTGGCTGCCGGCAATCTGGCTGTAGATCAGGGGAGTGTCGATCAAGCCAGGCATGACGGCATTGGCGCGGATGCCGCGCGCGGCATACTGAATGGCGAGTGCGCGGGTGAATTGATTGAGCCCCGCCTTGCTCGCGTAGTACGAGAAATACGGATAATCGGTCACGACTTCGGCGGCGATCGACGAGATGTTCACGATGGCGCCGCGTCCCTGGTCCAACATGACCGGCAGCACGTGCTTGCACGCCAGGAACGCACTGGTGAGGTTCACGTCGAGGGCCCGGCGCCAACTCTCCTCGCTCGCCTCGATCGGATCGCCCATGGTGGTGATCCCAACATTGTTGTGCAGCACGTCCAGGCGGCCGAACTCGGCGAGGGTGCGAGCGACGACTCCGGCCAGGGCCTCCGAACTCGTCACGTCGGCGACGCAGGCGATGGCGTGTCCGCCCTCGCTTTGGATGATGCTGCACGTCTCCTCGGCGGCCTCTGCCCGGTAATCGACGGCGACGATCCGCGCGCCCTCTCGCGCATAGAGCACCGCTGCTGCCTTGCCATTACCCCAACCAGGCCCCGACGAGCCTGCCCCGAGCACAAGGGCCACGCGATCTTGCAAGCGCCCACGACCGCTCGCTGTGGCGCGCGGGTCGGATCCTGGTTCCATGTCTCTACCTCTCAGCGTCCGTCGTTCTAACCAAGCTGCAGAACGATCTCGGCGCAGATCAGAACAGGGTTCATCCCGCGAACCGGCCGCCCGACGACGATCGCTCCAGACTCGTCGACCAGGACGATTTCGATGTCTGTGTGTGCTCCGGGGCGGACGATGCCGCGGCGGATGAAGAACTCGGTCGGGATAGCGTCGACCCGGCCGCCGCCCTCGAGCAAGCACCCGACAGTGCTGCCGATCCCGCTGTGGATCGTGGCCCTGGCCGCGCCATATCGGCGGCACAATTCCTCGATTCCCTCGATGAGGTCTTCGTTCGGGCGGAGCCGGCCAAGCACGCAATCGCAGTCCTCCGGGGCAGCACCGAGCTGCGCGGGGCCGAACAACGTGAAGTTGGTTTCGCAATCCGGCAGGGCGATCATTTCCGCCTCGGCAATGCCCCAGGCACGGAGCCGGCAAGCGTCTGCGACCCTCGTGTCGAACGGCAGGATATGGCCTGCCCCGGGCCCACTCGCCCCGTGCCAGAGCGCGTGGGCGTGGAGGAAAGGCATGCCGTCCCGCCGGCCGTAGGTCGCGGTGCCGCTCTCGACCAGCACACCGTCCGCAGGCCGGTGCGTGTCGCTGTAATAGGCGACGTGATCGGCATCGGGAGATTGCGCGGGCATCACGTATTCGAACGGGTCCAGGCGCAGACCTGCAAGGTCCACTGCCCCGCCACGGATGCCGGCTGCGGCAAGCGGGCCCGCCATGGCATCTACCAGCGTCGAGCCCGGCTCGGCGGTAAAGCTGATCTCGCGTAGCCGGCCACTCGCGCTCTCGATCCGGATTGCTGCCGGCGGCCCGGGATGAGCGATGCGGCGCCGGGTCGCAGTCGGAGTGCCGGTCGGGTGCATGCCGCCTGCCTACGCCACCATTTTCGTAGGCTTGACCTCATCAAGGCAGCCGCGCGCCTCCAACGCCTCGCGCACGATCTTCTTGGTGATCTTGCCATAGGCGGATTTCGGCAGCTCGTCCCAGAACACCACGCGCTTCGGCAGTTTGTAGCGGGAGACCTTGTCTTCCAGCCAGCTCAGCAGCGCCGCCTCGTCGAGCGAGGCACCGGGCCGGCAAACGCACACGGCGATACCGACCTCGCCCCAAGTGCGGTCGGGCACGCCGACGATCGCCACTTCCGCGAGGGCGGGATGGGTCAACAGCTTCTCCTCGACCTCGCGTGGGTACACGTTCGATCCGCCGGAGATGTACATGTCGGAGGCGCGACCGGTGATGAACAAGTACCCCGCCTGGTCCAGATGGCCGAGATCGCCGGTGCGGAACCAGCCGTCGCGGAACGCCTTCGCGTTGGCGTCCGGGTTGTTGTAGTAGCCGGCGAACACGGCGGGACCGCAGACGCAGATCTCCCCGGTCTCGCCCGGTTGCAACTCGTGCCCGAGATCGTCCTGGATTTGCACCTGCATGCCCGTCCGCTCGAAACCGCAGGTGCCGATCCGCGCGTCAGGCCTATCTTCCAGGGTGTGCAACGCGGGTGGCAGCACGGTGATATTGCCGGTGACTTCCCCCAGGCCGAAATACTGCACCAGCACCGGCCCGAGCTTGCGGAGGGCGTATTTTTGGTCCTCCCGATACATCGGGGCGCCGGCGTAGATCACGTAGCGCAGCGACGAATGGTCATGCCGATCCACTGAGTCGTGCTCCGTCAGCAGCTTCACGATCGTCGGCACGGTGAACATGTTGGTGACCCGCCAACGCGCCACGAGCCGCCAAGCTTCCTCCGGATCAAAGCGGTCTCCGGCCAGCATCACCGTCCTGACGCCGTGCGCCACCTGCGTCAGTTGATGAACACCGGCGCCGTGCGACAGCGGTGCCAACAGTAGCGACGCGTCGGCGTTCGTGGTGCCCGGCATTAGGTCGCACAGATGATTGTTGATGACGAAGGCCATGTGACCGTGGGTGAGGACAGCCCCCTTCGGCCGACCCGTCGTACCGGAGGTGAAGAAGAACCAGCACGGATCGTCGTATTCCACGTCCGCCACCGGCATGGTTTCACCTAAGTGTTGCGCCACCAACGCGTCGTAATCCACACCGAACGCCGCTTGGCCGATCGAGATGACCAGGCGCAGATCCGGCACCTGCTCCGTCACGGCCGCTTCGTGCTCGGGAAATTCGGCGCCGCAGATCATCGCACTCGCCCCACTGGCGGCAGCGAGATAGGCGACTTCGGATGCGGACTGGCGGAAATTGGCCGGCACCCAAACGGCGCCGAGCCGGAAGCACGCGAACATGCTTTCGAACATCTGGTTGCAATTGCGCGACTGCACCAGAACACGGTCACCCTTGCCCAGGCCGCTCACACTCAGGGCTACCACGATAGCGTCGACCCGGCTATCCATCTCGGCCCAGGTCCAGGATCGCTCACCCCAGATGAGCGCCGGGTCGGCCCCATGGCGCCGGGCGTTCTGCCGCAGGAAATGGGACAGGTTCATCACCCGCCGGCTGATCGGTGCAACGCCGCCCTTCGGCGCCACCGCGGCCGTGGTCAATGGGTGCGCTCCAGGATGGAGACGTAGTTGGCAACGGCAGCGCCGCCCATGTTGAATACGCCGCCAAGATCGGCCCTGGGCAACTGCATTGCCCCCGCCTCGCCGGCAAGCTGCATCGCGGCGATGACGTGCATGGACACGCCCGTGGCACCGATCGGGTGGCCCTTGGCCTTGAGCCCACCGGACCGGTTGATCGGCAGCTTGCCGTCGGCCGCGGTCCATCCCTCCAGCACGGCGCGCGCACCTTGGCCTTCGGGCACCAGGCCCATGGCTTCGTACTCGATCAGCTCGGCGATGGTGAAGCAGTCATGCGTCTCGACGAACGAGAGATCGCCGAGCTTGACCTCGGCCGAACCCAGCGCCTGTTGCCAGGCCAGTGCACCGCCCTCGAACCGGGTCGGGTCGCGGCGGGACAGCGGCAGCATCTCGTTGACATGCGCCGCCCCGCGGAAGCGGATGGCACGTGGCATCGCCTTCGCGGTGTCCTCGTCGGCCAGGATCAGCGCCGCCGCACCGTCCGAGACCAGCGAGCAATCCGTCCGCTTCAGCGGCCCAGCCACATAGGGGTTTTTGTCGGACGCATTGCGGCAGAAGTCGAAGCCGAGATCCTTGCGCATCTGAGCGAACGGATTGTCGACGCCGTTCTTGTGGTTCTTCGCCGCGATCGCAGCCAAGGCATCGGATTGGTCGCCCCAGCGTTGGAAGTAGGTCTCGGCGATCCGACCGAACACGCCAGCGAAGCCGCCCTGGATGTCCGCCTCCTCCCGCCGATAGGAGGCACCGAGAAGGATGTCGCCAATCTGCGGGCCGGGGGTTGCCGTCATCTTCTCCACCCCGATCACCAGCGCGACGCGGCCGGGACCGGCGGCGATGAAGTCGCGCGCGGCAAAGATAGCGCTCGAGCCGGTGGCGCAGGCATTTTCATAGCGCGTGGAGGGCTTGAACCGCAGCTCCGGCACCGACAGCATCGGTAGCGAACTCGGGAAGTCCTGGCGCGAGAAGCCGCCATTGTAGTTGCCGACGAACACGGCATCGACTTCCGAGGGCTGCAACCCGGCATCGGCGATCGCCGCAGTGATGACGCGGCCCATCAAGGCCTCGATGTCGGGCTCCTCCAATTTCCCGAACGGGCTGTGCGACCAGCCGACGATGCTTGCCTCGGTCATGCTACCATCTCCTCCATCTTGTTGCTTGCACCCACGCCCGTCTTGCTTAGAATCAGGCCCGTCTGGGGCCGTGCCAGTTCTTGTGCACTGCAGTAATGTCGGCCACGTGGCATCTTGCAGCAGCAGGTATTTTCCTGTTTACACAGCACAACCGTATACAAGAGTCGAGCCGAACCTGGTCCATCTCATGGACAGTAATCGGTCGAGAGGGAGCATGCCCACATGATCGCGATCCAACGCCGGGTGCTACTCACCGGCGCCGTTGCCTTACCGCTGGTATCCATCTGCACCCGGCCGCTCCGGGCTGCCGATTTCAGCTATAAATTCGCGACGAACCTCCCCATGGCGCATCCTATGAACGTCCGCATAGCGGCGGCGATCGAGCGCATCAAGACGGCGACGAACGGCCAGCTCGCGATCGAGCTGTTCCCCAACAGCCAACTCGGCAGCGATCCCGACATGCTCAGCCAAGTGCGCTCGGGCGCCATCCAGTTCTTCACGTTGTCCGGCCTTATCCTGTCCACGCTAGTGCCGCTCGCTGCGATCAACGGCGTAGGGTTCGCCTTCAAGGACACGGACCAGGTGTTCGCCGCAATGGACGGCAAGCTGGGTGAATTGGTACGTGCGGAGATCGACAAGCGCGGCCTGATGGCGTTCCCACATATCTTCGACAGCGGCTACCGCCAGATCACCTCGAGCGTGAAGCCAATTCGCTCGCCGGACGATCTCAAGGCAATGAAGATCCGCGTGCCGCCCTCGGCGCTCTGGACGTCGATGTTCACGGCGTTCGGTGCCTCCCCCACGACGATAAGCTTCAACGAAACCTATTCTGCGCTGCAGACCAAGGTTGCCGACGGGCAGGAAAACCCGCTCTCGGTGGTGGATACCGCCAAGCTGTACGAAGTGCAGAGCTACTGTTCCATGACCAACCACATGTGGGACGGCTTCTGGCTGCTGACCAACAAGCGAGCCTTCGGCCAACTGCCGCAACCGATGCAGGACATCGCGACCCGGGAATTCGGTCAGGCCGTTACCGAGGCGCGGGTGGACGTCGCGAAACTGAACGCCGACCTGCAGACGCAGCTCTCTGCGAAAGGTCTCAAGTTCAACGAGACCGACCCGATGGCATTCCGCGACGTGCTGCGCCATGCCGGGTTCTACACCGAGTGGAAGCGGCGCTTCGGCGATGAGGCCTGGACGACGCTGGAGGGCGTCGTAGGCCCGCTCTCGTGACGGCACTCCAGCAGGCCGTACCGCGACGAACCGGCACGGCCGGGGCGATTGGTGTGGCATTGCACGGCGGGGAGCGACTGCTGACCCGGCTCGTGGAGGCCGTAGCCGCCGCCATCGTCCTGGCCGAAACCTTGATCCTGCTAACGGGTGTCGTGTTTCGCTTCGTCCTGCATGCGCCGCTCGTCTGGTCGGACGAACTCGCATCGATCCTGTTCCTCTGGCTCGCCATGCTGGGCTCGGTCATCGCCCTGCAACGACAGCAGCACATGCGCCTCACCGCCTTGGTCAGTGCCGTCTCGCCACGCGTGCAAGCTATGCTGCAGGCGTTTGCGGTGGGCGCGGCGGTGCTATTCCTCCTCTTGGTCGTACCGCACGCGGTGGATTACGCGAGTGACCAGTGGTTCATCGAAACGCCGGCGCTCGGCTGGTCCGACATGACGCGGGCGGGCGCCTTGCCCGTCGGGTTCGGACTGATGCTTGTGCTGAGCGCCTTGCAACTCACCCGGCTGCGCTGGAGCGACGTCGTGATCGCGGCGGCGGTTCTGCTCGTCCTCGCAAGCCTGATGTATCTGGGTGCACCGGCGTTGCGGGCGATGGGTCACTGGAACCTCGTCGTGTTCTTTGTGGCGCTGCTGGTACTCTGCGTGTTGTCCGGCGTGCCGATAGGATTTTCCTTCGGCCTCGCGACATTTTCCTATCTTGCCACCACCACCAGCGTGCCGCTCTCCATCGTGGTGAGCCGCATGGACGAGGGTATGAGCTCGCTGATCCTGCTCGCCGTGCCGCTTTTCGTGCTGCTCGGCGCGCTCATCGAGATGACCGGCATGGCCGCCGCGATGGTCGGCTTCCTCGTGGCACTGCTCGGCCATGTCCGCGGCGGACTGAACTACGTGTTGCTGGGTGCCATGTACCTCATCTCCGGCATTTCCGGTGCTAAGGCAGCCGATATGGCAGCGGTTGCTCCCGTGCTGTTTCCCGAAATGAAACGCCGCGGCATCGACGAGGGGGAAATGGTCTCGCTGCTATCCGCGTCCGGGGCGATGAGCGAGACCATCCCGCCATCGATCGTGCTGATCGCGATCGGATCCACCACGGGTGTTTCGATCGCCGCACTGTTCACCGGCGGTCTGGTGCCGGCGCTCGTCCTGGCGTTGGCACTCGGCGGGGTCGCCTGGTATCGGGCGCGTCGCACCCCCACGATCGAGGCTCGACGCGCTCCCCTGCGCGTGATCGGGGGCACCCTTCTCGTGGCCCTGCCAGCGCTCGTTCTTCCGGTGGTGATCCGGGCCTCGGTGATCGAGGGCGTGACGACGGCAACCGAGGTTTCGACCGTAGGCATCGCCTATAGTGTGGTCGCGGGCCTGGTCATTTACCGCCGCTTCGATTGGCGCCGTATCTACCCCATGCTGGTCGATACCGCCGCGCTGTCGGGGGCGATCCTTTTCATCATCGGCGCTGCGACCTGCATGGCCTGGGCACTCACCCAATCCGGCTTCTCTCATAGTCTAGCAGCTGCGATGCAGGCGCTGCCGGGCGGCCGGTTTGGCTTCCTCGCCGTGTCGATCATTGCTTTCATCGTGTTGGGAAGCGTTCTCGAAGGCATCCCTGCGATGGTGCTGTTCGGGCCGCTGCTGTTCCCGATCGCGCGCGGGGTGGGTGTGAACGAGGTGCACTACGCAATGGTCGCGGTGCTGTCGATGGGCCTCGGCTTGTTCGCCCCACCGTTCGGCGTCGGGTACTACGCAGCCTGTGCTGTGGGCCAGATCAACCCCGACGCAGGCATGCGGCGCATCTGGCCGTATCTCGGGGCGCTGCTCGTGGGTCTGATCCTCGTGGCGGCAGTTCCCTGGTTATCGACCGGCTTCCTATAGCGGAGAAACCCATGCGCCTGGCGAACAAGGTCGCGATCGTGACGGGCGGGCTGTCTGGAATCGGCGATGCCATCGCACGCCGTTTCGCGGAGGAAGGCGCGCTGGTCGTTGCCGCCGATCTCGCAACCGCGGCGACGGAGTTGGAGGATGGCAGGGTCGCGCCGTTTCATACCGATGTTGCCGACCCGGCGAGCGTGGATCGGCTCGTCAGTGCCGTCATCGCCAAGCATGGTCGCGTGGATTGCCTGGTGAACTCCGCCGGCATCGGCGCGGATGTGCCGTTCCTGGAGACGACGCTCGAGACGTTCGACCGCATCATCGCCATCAACCTGCGCGGCAGCTTCATCGTGGGGCAGCGCGCCGCCCATGCTATGCGGGACGGCGGAGGTGGCGCGATCCTGAACATTGCGAGCGTCTCCGGCGTTATCGGCAATGTCGGACGCTCGGCCTATGGCGCATCCAAAGGCGGGGTGGTGCTGCTCAGCAAGGTCATGGCGGTGGATTTGGCGGCGTACGGGATCCGCGTGAATGTCCTGGCACCGGGACCGATCTCGACGCCGTTGACGGATGCCGTGCACACCCCGGCCGTCCGCGAGAAATGGCACGAACAAACAATACTGCGACGGTATGGCCGGCCGGACGAGATGGCCGGTGCAGCGGTGTTTCTGTGCTCCGACGATGCATCGTATATCACCGGCCACGTGCTCGCCGCCGACGGAGGGTTTCTCGCGGCGGGCCTCACTGCTTCGGGCTAAGGGTGCGAGTAGCGCTGCTCGTGCCCACGTGCCCCCTCCACCATGCTGCGCATGGTCCCCCTCCCCCGTAAAGAACGGGGGAGGATTTAGTTACGCGGGGGCGGTGCTGGGGCGCACCGCCAGGCGGACGATCGCGGCTGTGCCGGCGAGGCAAAGTAGCATCAGGGGCAGCAGCGCGAGCGGATAGCTGCCCGTGGCGTCGCGGATCGCACCGATTAGATAGGAGGCGAAGAACCCCGCGAGATTGGCAACCGCGCTGATCTGCGCCAACCCGGCAGCTGCCCCCGAGCGCGGCAGCCACTCGCTCGACATCGACCAAAACGGGCCCTTGCAGGCATAGGTGCCGACCATCACTAGGGTCAGGCTAGCGACGCTGGGGGCGGCCGAGTGGAACACCAACAATCCCGCGAAGCCCACCAACACGCCGATCATCGGAATTGCATTGTGCCACAATCGCTCGCCCGTGCGGTCGGAGTTTCGGCCCCACAGCACCATCGCGACGCACGCCGCGACGTAGGGCAAAGCGTTGACGAAACCGGTGCCGATGTAGCTGAAGCCGAACGAGCGGACAATGATCGGCTGCCAGATTGCGAGCGCGGTGCTGACGGTGGTCGTGCTGGCGCTGACCAAAGCGAGGAAAAGAACGCGGCGATCGAATAACGTCTGCCACACGGACTTCCGCGGCACGCGGGTGACGGCCCGGGACGCGGCGTCCTGCTCCAGTTCGATCAACAGCCAAGCCTGCTGCGCCGGGTCGAGCCAGGTGGCACGGGCCGGCTTGTCGGTCAGCCAGACATAGGCGGCGAACCCTAGCAGCACGGTCGGCACTGCTTCCATGATGAACAGCCATTGCCAGCCGCGAAGGCCCAGGAACCCGCCCATCGACAACAGATACCCGGCGATCGGCGACCCGAGGGCGTTCGCCGCGGGGATCGACACCATGAAGATGCCGACCATGCGCGCGCGGTAGGAGGAGGGAAACCAATACGTCAGGTAAAGGATGACACCGGGGAAAAACCCGGCTTCCGCCGCGCCTAGGAGGAAGCGGGCGACGAGCAACGATTTCGGACCGACGCAGAACGCGGTGGCACCCGCGACCAGCCCCCAACTGATCATGACCCTAGCGATCCAGCGGCTGGCACCGAAGCGTTCCAGGCCGAGGTTGCTCGGCACCTCGAACAGGAAATAGGCGATGAAGTAGATACCACCGGCAAGCCCGAACACCGACCCGGTCAGGCCGATATCGTGGTTCATTTCGAAGCTGGCGAACCCGATATTGCTGCGGTCGACGATCGAGAACAGGTAGGACACGATCAGGAACGGCATCAGGCGCCAGCTGACCCGGCGCATCGTGGACCGCCGCAGCGCCGCGTCATCAAACCCGGTGAGGGCAGCCCCGTCACTCATTCGCGCGGGCATTCAAGCGGGGCCGGATCGAGAGCCTCGCGCACGCCGCGGACCCACTGGGATGCGGCCGTCATCATGAAGGCGATGTCGGTCTGGGTGGTGACAAATTGTGCGCCGGCGCGGATCGCTGCGGCCTGCCTCGCCACGTCGCGGTTGCCGCCGCAGCCGGCGAATTTGCCGTTGGCCCGCGCCGCCGCGATCACCCGCGCTTGCGCCTCCACGATCTCGGGACAGTCGAACTGCCCAGGCTTGCCCATGTCGGCCAGCAAGTCGTTGGAGCCGACATGCAGCACGTCGAAGCCGGGCACGGCCGCGATCGCGTCCAGGTTTGCCAATCCCTCGGTCGTCTCGATCATGCACACCAGCAACGTCTCGTCGTTCAGCCGCTGCATCAACTCGCCGGTTGGCATCGCGCGGAAGTCGAACCGGGCATAGGCGCCACCTACGGACCGGCGGCCGATCGGTGCGAAGCGGGCAGCGGCCACGGCGCGCCGTGCGTCCTCGGCCGTGTTCACGTCGGGAAACACGATGCCGCTCACGCCGTTGTCGAGCAGCAGCGACACGTCCTGGTCGGCGACGCTGCGCACACGGACCAGCGCTGGGATGCCGATTGCGTGCGCGGTTTGCGCCATGTGCGCGATCGTCTCGAGGTCGAAGATGGCGTGCTGGCAATCGATGAACAGGAATTGGTGGCCGCTGGTCTTGGCGATATGGGCTACGTCGGCGGACCGGCTAGCGCGGACGTTGATGCCGAGCACGGGCTTTCCGGCCGCGAGCATCTCTTTCAGGGACTCGGTCATCAAGCGCCTCCGGCCATTGCACTCAGTTTTCCGCTATGCGCGCCGACCTGCTTCATCGCCTGCGCGGCGCTCGCCTGGATAGAGGAGAACACGGGCACGCCCAGTATCTCGGTGACCCGCGCCAGGATCGCCGCGGTCGGCAGTTGCGAGCACGCAATGAAAGCCGCATCCATCTGGCACCCAGCGAGGCGGCAGGCAGCTCCCGCGGCATCCTCTGCGGTCAACCGGCCGAGCGCCTCGACATCCGGTGCTGGCAGGCGCTCGACCTGCGTCACCGTGATGCCGGCGCCGGCGAGCACGGCGGTCAGCGAGGCGTTCACCTCGTCCGAATACGGCGTCACCAATCCGACGGTCTTGACCCCGGCTTCGCGCAACTCCGCCAGCATCGACCCGGTTGCGGTAACAACGGGCGTCGCGTGCATGGCTGCGAGCTGGTCCGCCAACACCCGGTCCGCCTCGAGCCCGGCGATGAAGCTCGCGGCGGTGCAGCCATAGACGATGATGTCGAGCCCGCGCGCAAAGTCTTTCGCCACCGTCAGCGAGGCCGTTTGATAGGCGGGAACCGTGTCCCGCGTCAGCAGCCCCTTGCCGCGCGGAATGCGCAACGTCTGGCACGTCGACCCGGGCGGCAGCCAGCCAAGCAGCTCGCGTTCCATCGTGGTGTTGTTCGCCGGCACCATCAGTCCGGCGTGGAGCGGCGCCAGGCCGGCCGACAGCATGCTCATACTCGACGACATGTCGCGTCTCCTGCTCAGGGTGTTGCCAAGGGAACGTTGCCGGAGGGCATCGCACTTTGCCGTGCCTGCCGGCCAATGATCAGCACGCCGATCACCCCCGCGAAGCAGAGTGCCGCGATCGGCATGATCGAGAGCGGGAAGCTACCGGTCGCCTGGCGGATGGCGCCAATCAGATAGGACGCTCCAAAGCCAGGCAGGCTACCCAGCGCATTGATTTCGGCAATCGCGACGGCCGCCATCGATGGAGGCAGGGCCTCGCTCGCCAGCGCCCAGAACGGGCCCTTGCAGGCGAAGGTGCCGGAGATGATCACCACCAACAGCACCATATTCAGCAGCAACCCGTGCGCCACCAGCGTCAGCAGCATGGCGACCACGACGGCGAGCATTGGGATCGCATTATGCCAGATCCGCTCGCCTGTGCGGTCGGAGTTGCGGCCGCAGACGACCATCGCGATGCAGGCGGCGACATAGGGAACCGCGTTGAGCAACCCCGTTTCGAAATTGCCGACGCCGAAACCTTTGATGATCAGCGGCTGATAAATCCCGAGCATGGCGCTGATCGTAACCGTGCTCGCACAGACCAGCGTCAGCAGCAGCACGCGCCCATTGGTCACCAGCCGCCAGAACGACAAACGCTTCACCTGCCCGGATGCCAACGCCTGCCGATCCGCCGCGAGGCGGGCTGCCAGCAGGTCGCGGTCGTCGGCGCTCAGCCAACGTGCTTGTTCCGGCCGATCGGTCAGCCACCAGATGGCGACGATGCCGAGCAGCACTGCGGGCACCGCCTCCATCAGGAACATCCACTGCCAGCCGTGCAGGCCGAGGAAGCCGTCGGCCTCGAGCAGCGCGCCCGAAATCGGCGAACCGACGATCCCGGACGCCGGCACCGAGAGGATGAACCAGCCCATCATGCGGGCGCGATATTTCGAGGGGAACCAATAGGTCATATACAGGATCACGCCTGGGAAGAATCCCGCTTCGGCAGCCCCGAGGATCACGCGCATGACGAGGAAGCCGGTCGGCCCGGTGACGAAGGCGGTCGCACCCGCGACGATGCCCCACGAGATCATGACGCGCGCCAGCCACCGGCTCGCACCGAAGCGCTGCAAGGCGAGATTGCTCGGGATCTCGAATATGAAATAGCTCAGGAAGAAGATGCCGCCCGCGAAGCCGAAGGCGGCCCCGGTCATGCCGATATCGTGGTTCATCTGGATGCTGGCGAACCCGACATTGGTCCGGTCGATGACTGCCACGAGATAGGCGACGAGGAGAAATGGCACCAGCCGCAGCGAGACCCGGCGCAGTATGGCGGCCTCGCGACGGTCGGCGTCGAGCATGGAGAGCGGCCCCGGCCGGTTGGCAGCCGAGGCGTCACTCATGCCGCTGCGCCCGCGTCGAAGCGGTACAGCTCGGCCGGATTGGCGACGAGCACGCGACGCCGGTCCGCCGGGTCGGGGAACCACTCGGTGAGCAGGTGGAACAGCCGCTCGGTGCTGTGTTGGCCGAACGATAAATGCGGATAGTCGCTGCCGTACAGCAGCCGGCCAGGCGCCGCTTCGAACAGGGCGCGTGCCATGGGTGCGATGTCGGCGTAGTCGTCGCGTTTGGAGATGCGGTATTGGCCTGTCAGCTTGATCCAGGCATGCCCGCGCCCATTGCGGAGTAGGTCCAGCAGGCCCTGGAACCCCGGATTGGCCACGCCCTCCGCCGCCTGGAACATCCCCATGTGCGCGATCGAGAATGGCACGGGTAGATCCCGCAGCACCGGCAACATCTCCGCCGTGAGCCATCCGGGCAGTAGGAAGTCGAGATGCCAGCCGACATTCGCCAGCCGGGCAGCCAGCCGGTTGACGCGTGGCGTGAGCTTGGCTGCAAGGCCGGCAGTTTGCGGCTCGATCGGGCGGACGTTGATGCGAACCCCGCGCACGCCGAGCGCGTCCAGATCGGCCAGCAGTTCGTCGGGTGCGTTCTCGTCGATGTCGACGATGCCGCGCCTAATCGCCGGGTCGAGCGCGCGCATGGCGTCCAGCATGCAGGAATTGTCCTGCCCATAGGCGCTCGGTTGCACGAAGACGAACCGCTCCAGCCCGAGCGCGTGAGCGTGCGCTAGATACAGGTCGAGCGTGGCAAGCGGCGGCTCGTAGCGAAGGTCACTCCCGGCGGGGTAGGTGTCCTTCGGCCCGAACACGTGAAAGTGCGCGTCACACGCGGCATGGCCGGCGATCGCTTGGTCCAAAGGTTGTTCTCCTCATCCCGCTCGGCTTTGTTGCCGGCTGGGCTGCGCGATCATGCCTGTTGGCGCTATGATAAGCTACGTTATCTACAGGAGTCCAGCCATTTGAGAAACTTTCATTTTAGCCGTTCAGGGATTTGGCATGCCCGCGCTTGAGCGCACCCTCGCCCTGCTCGATTTGTTCACGCCGGAGACCCCCGTCTGGACCTCGGAAGCGCTGATCGTGTTCCTCGAGGGCGCGTCGTCCACCGGCTACCGCCATATCAAGGCGCTGCAATCCGCCGGGCTGCTGACCCGCGTCGGCGCTGGCTCGTACATGTTGGGGCCGCGAGTGCTCGAGCTCGACCGCACGGTGCGGTTATCCGACCCGGTGTACATCGCTGGCAGCCCGGTGATCCGCGCTCTGCACCAGGAGACCGGGCACAGCGCCGTGCTGTCGATCCTGTACAGCGACTCCGTCGTCTGCGTCCGTCGCGAGCTGTCGTCGGATGGGCCGCCACAACTGTTCAGCCGAGGGCAGAAACGCCCGCTGGTCGCCGGGGCATCGGCCAAGGCCATCCTCGCCCATCTTCCGCCGCACCAGTTGCGCCGCATTTTCCAGAAGCAAACGGCAGCGATCACCGCGGCGGGACTGGGTGCATCCTGGGACGAATTCCGCCTCCGCCTGAAGGCGATCCGTGATGCGGGCTTCGTGCAAACGCAGGCGGAGTTCCAGCCCGGCGTCGCGTCGATTGCGGCGCCTATCTTCAACAGCAAGAACGAGGTGCTTGGCAGCCTGATGCTTGCGATCGCGACCGAGCACCGGGACGTGAAACGACTGGCCGATTTCGCCCCCGACGTGATCGACGCGGCCCACGCCATCACCCGGCGGATCGCAAGCCTGGACGGGGCCGCCGCCCTCCCGGCCCGCGCCGTCGGCTAACGCCGCGATGTGGCCCGGCGGCCGAGCTGGTCGAGCGCGTCCTCGTTGTTCCGGCCCCAAGCATACAGCAGCTCGACCGGCTCGACGAAGCGCTGGCCCAGCGGTGTCAGCCGGTATTCGACGGCGGGTGGGATCGTGCCCTGGACATGCCGGGTGACGAGCCCGCTGCCCTCCATTTCACGCAGGGTTTGGGTCAGCATCTTCTTGGAAATGCCGGGCAGACTGCGTTGCAGCACACCGGTCCGTGCGACGCCGCTGTGCCGAGCATGCAGCGTGTGCAGGATCATGCTGGTCCACTTGGTGGCAAACACCTCGAGCACGCGCCGCGGGGCACAATCCTCCCGCCACTCCGTTTCGCGACTGCCGGGCTGCATGCGTGGTTACTCCAGGGTGCCTAGGTGCCCAATTGGTGCCGTCTACAACATGCCGGTGCGAGGGCCTAGGTGACGGACGAACACGGTAACGGGACGCGGGACATGGCCAGCACGGCATTGGTGGTAGGCGCGAGCGGGATTGTCGGCAGCGCGACGGCGGCGCTGCTGGTGGCGCGTGGGTGGACCGTGCACGGCCTCGCCCGCCGGCCGACCCAGCAGGACGGCGTGCACCCGGTCGCCGCCGATCTGCAGGATGCCGCCGCGACCGCCGCAGCCTTGGCCGATGTGCGCGCCGACGCCGTGTTCATCACCACATGGTTGCGGCAGGCTACCGAGGCAGAGAACATCCGAGTCAACGCCGCCATGGTGCGCAACCTGCTGGACGCCGTGCGGCCCGGCAGCGCCACGCGGCACGTCGCGCTGGTGACGGGGCTCAAGCATTATCTCGGCCCATTCGAGGCGTATGGTCGAGGCGTCCTGCCGCAAACCCCATTCCGCGAGGAGCAGGGCCGGCTCGATGTCGAGAACTTCTATTATGCGCAGGAGGACGAGGTGTTTGCCGCCGCCGCGCGAGACGGTTTTGGCTGGAGTGTGCATCGTCCGCACACGATCATCGGCGCGGCGGTCGGCAATGCGATGAACATGGGCACCACGCTGGCCGTCTACGCCACGCTTTGCCGGGAGACGGGCCGCCCGTTCCGCTTCCCCGGCTCGGCGATGCAGTGGAACGGCCTGACCGACATGACCGATGCGCGGCAGTTGGCCAAACACCTGCTGTGGGCGACGGAGACGCCGGCGGCGCGCAACGAGGCATTCAACGTGGTCGACGGCGACGTGTTTCGCTGGAGCTGGATGTGGGCGCGCATCGCAGAATGGTTCGGCCTCGATTTCGTGCCGTTCGACGGCCAGGTAAGGCCGTTGCAGGAGCAGATGGCTGGCGATGCCGAAATCTGGCGGCGGCTTGCCGAGCGCGAGGGGCTCGCCGTGGCTGAACTCGAGCGTCTGGCATCGCCGTGGCATACCGACGCCGACCTTGGCCGGCCGATCGAGGTGGTGACCGATATGAGTAAGAGCCGCCGCCTCGGGTTCACCGAATACCAGGCGACAGACGAGGCGTTCTACGAGCTATTTGGCCGCCTTCGCGCCGATCGGTTGATCCCATAGAGGCACCGCCGGTTGTTTACGGATTGCAGATTTGTCCAGCCGCCCCCGCACCGGCGTCCGGGCCAGCGGAGCAGAGGTCATAATCATGGCCGCTCCGCTGAGAAGGATTTCGATAGATGTAAGGGTGGTTCCAGGCGTCCAGAGGCGACGCGTCGCCCTTCAGATACGGCCCGCTCCAGCTACTAACACCGGTTGGCTGGACGCTGAGCGCCTGCAACCCTTGGTCCGTGCTCGGATAGCTGCCGACATCGAGTTTATAGAGGTCCAGGATCGACCCGAGCCGTTCGATCGACTGTCTCGCGACGGAAACCCGGGCGCCGCCCAACTGTCGCAAAACAGCAGGCGCAACCAGACCGATCAAGAGACCCAAAATCGCAATCACGACCAGTATTTCGAGAAGCGTGAACCCCGCTTCCGGGTGAGACGCCTCAACCGGTTCACGGTGGCCGGAATGAGCAAGCATGGTTCGAATTCCTGCAAAGCTGGGCCATCGGCAAAACCCACATGAGGGGTAATCCGATCGCGGTTCCGTTCGCCGCTTGCATGGCCCTAATTGGTTCGATCTACAACCTGCCGCCCGGCGAACGAGGCATGCTACAGGGCAGCCTCCACCGTCGCCAACTCGCCGTGGCGATCGAATAACACCAAGCCTCCGCGCAGCGTGAGATCGGCTTGGGCTTCGCGCACCGACTCCGCTTCCTGGGCGAAGATGTCGGTGGAGAGCACGGCGATGTCCGCGAGTTGGCCCGGCTCGAGGGTGCCACGGCTGGCCTCGGCAAACTGGCTATAGGCGCCGCACCAGGTGTAGCAGTGCACGGCCTCTTCCATGCTCAGGCACTGATCCGGCCCGATCACCGTGCCATTCACCGTTCTGCGGGTCGTCATGGTGTAGAGGTTGCTGAACGGGTTCACCGCGCAAACCGGGCAGTCGGACGAGGCGGAGGGGTTATGCCCCTCGTCCAGCCAGCTGCGCATGGGGTAGGCCGCAGCGGACCGGGCCTGGCCCAGCACCTTCAGGTAGACGTCACCGAACTCATACATGAAGGCGGGCTGCGGAACCGGCAGAATGCCGCGCGCCTTCATGCGGCGGCGCTGGCAGGCGTTGAGGAAGCCACAATGCTCGATGCGGTGCCGCCGGCCCTGCACCGGCATGTCCGGCGTGTCGGCCGCTTCCATCCCGGCGAGAACTTGTTCGATCGCGGCGTCGCCGATCGCGTGGATGTCGAGCTGCCAGCCCTGCCGATGGTAGCGGGCGAGCATCTCGTGCTGCACGTCGTCCGGGAAGCACAGCATGCCGTGGCCGCCGCCCTGGTCCGCCTCGTAAGGATCGAAAAACGCTGCGGTCAGGCCACCGGCGGACCCGTCGGCGAAGGTCTTGACCGCGCCCCAGGCCAGCATCTCGTGGGTATGGTCCGGACGCATCCCGCTCTCCCACGCGGCGGTGGCGATGCCTTCCGGATTGCCCGCCAGCACCTGCCACATGCGCTGCACGAGCCGGCCATCCTGCAGCGCCCGGCGGTATGCGGCGACATCGGTCAGGCCGTCCACGGTGCCCACCATCATGTCGCTGGCGGAGGCGAAACCGCGGCTGGCGAGGTCACGTCCGGCGGCCTCGATGGCGTCCACCATCCGGGCCTCGCCGGGTTTGGGGATGTGATCGCTCAGGAGGCGCTGGGCGCGTTCCTGCAACAGGCCGGTCAGCTTGCCGTTCTTGCGCTCGATGGCGCCTCCCTGCGGATTGGGCGTGTTATGGCCGATCCCAGCCAGGGAAAGCGCCGCGGTGCTGGCAACCCCCATGTGGCCGCAGGTGCGGACGATGTAGATGGGGTTGTGCGGTGCGGCGCGCTGTAACTCCTCCGCCGTGGGATGCCGGCCGACATCCAGAACCAAGTGGTCGTAGCCGCGCCCTACGACCCATTCGCCCGGCGGCGTCGTGGCGGCCGCGGCGGCGACGCGGCCTAGCACCTGGTCCAGCGTGCGCACCCCATCATCTGGCCGGAGGTTGATCTGTCGCAGGCCCAGGCCGTAAGGCAGCAGGTGCATGTGGGCCTCGTTGAAGGCCGGGATGGCGACGCGGCCGCCGAGATCGAGCCTGCGGGTGCGTGCCGGTGCGGCATCCTGGACGTCCGCGAGGCTGCCCACGGCCGCGACCCGACCGGATCGCACCAGAATTGCCTCGGCAAAGCCCCCACTCAGGCCGCGGAACACGCGCCCGCCGGAGATCAGCAGATCGGTGGCAAGATCAGGCATTCGCTGCGCTAGCTCCCTGCGGTGTGTTGCAGAACCCTAGCTCGGCGGTGGGTCGCCTGCCTACGGCTTCAACCGGAACACGCTGCTCGGCCTCTGCGAATAGGACCGCTCGACCGCGCACGAACTCGGTGACGCCGCATCCGCCATCTCTCGCAAGGCGGAGCAGTTGCAAAACTAAGTCGCCGGTCTGCCGCCGGCGTTCGGGCTGCGTGATGGCTCGTGCTTGGTGTAAGCGCTCTGCTTTCAGTGTAGATATTCTACCATCATTCCCTCGATCTTGGTCTGAAAGGCACTCATGGCAAATGGCTTCGTCATGACTTCCATTCCGTCATTCAACAATGTTTTGGCGAAGCCTGCAGTCGCGTCGAAACCAGTCACGAACAGCACCTTGAGTTCGGGCCGTTGCTCCCGAGCGGCATCCGCAAGCTGCCGCCCGTTCATCCCTCCCGGTAGCCCCACGTCGGTAACCAGAAGATCGATCCGCTTACTGGTTTCCAGGAGGTTTAATCCTGAGCGGCCTGCATCAGCCTCCAGCACCGTGTAGTTTAGGTCGGAGAGCATCTCGGCGAGGAGCATCCGTAAGTCCGGCTCGTCCTCGACCAAGAGGATGACCGGCCGCTCTGCCATAGCGAGACCGCCTTCGCGCTGAAGAGAGAGTGAGTCATCCGTGGCCTCTTCTCGATACTGTGGCAGGTAGATGGTCACTTTCGTTCCTTGTCCGACGTCGCTCTCCAGGTTGATGTGACCCCCGGATTGTTTGACGAACCCGAATGTCATGGAGAGCCCGAGACCGGTGCCTTGACCAAGCGGCTTGGTCGTAAAGAATGGGTCGAACGCTCGCGTCAGGACGTTCGGTGTCATTCCGGTGCCGGTATCCGATACAGAAAGAACGATGTAGTTCCCTGAATCGATGCCGTACCTGCTTGCGGATGCCGTGTCTGTAATCCACCCTTTGGCAGTTTCACGATCAGATAAAGCGATGTTTGCAGCATGAATTATAATGGTGCCACCATCCGGCATTGAGTCACGTGAATTCAAGACTAGATTGAGTATGACGTTCTCAATCTGGTTTTGATCGCATAACGTACTCCATAAGCCATCCGAAATTTCTGTCCTGATTTTGATGTGCGGGCCGACGGTATGTACAAACAACTCTTCCATGTGAACGATCAGCTCGCCGATGTTCGTCGGTTTGGGATCGAGCGTTTGCCGGCGGGAAAAGGCTAGTAAGCGATGCGTCAACGCCGACGCACGTTTGACGGAACTGACGGCAGAACTAATGTAACGTTGAAGCTCGTGCGTGCGTCCCTGTGCCAATCGCATTTCGATCAAATCCAAGCTGCCGGAGATACCCGCTAAAAGGTTATTGAAGTCATGGGCGATGCCCCCAGTGAGCTGACCGACCGCCTCCATTTTCATGGCCTGGCGCAGAACCTCTTCAAGTCGTGCGCGATCTGCGGCTTCCGCTTCGAGGGCACGGTTCACCCGACTCAGTTCCTCTGTTCGCTCGATCACTCTGGCCTCAAGGGCCGCGTGCGAAATGGCCAGGGCGGCTTTGCTTTTGTAACGATCAACGGCTCCCGCGAGAAGGTTGGCGTAATTACCTAGGAACTTGGTGTCATCATCCGTAAAAACGTGCGTGACGCGGCTGTCGACCTGCAGGACTCCAAAGGCCGGCGCGCTATGGCCTCGGATGATTACGTTGACAGCGGCTCGAACACCATTCTCTTTGAGGAACGGGGCATAGAAAAACCGCGTTTCGTTCTCGATGTCAGACGAGATTGTCGGCTCTCCCGTGGTCAAAACGTGGCCCTCCGAAGATCCGGACGTGGCTGTCACCGTGGCGACGCCAACCACGCCGGGCTTCCAGCCAACGCCTGCCCGCACGAGCAGAATGTCGCCATCGTCCTGCAGCTCCATGACTTTGGCGAGATCGGTGCCCAGAGCTTCGCCAACGAGGCGGCAGGCTTCGGTGAGTATTTCGTCAAGGTCGTCGCATCTGAGCGCCAGTTCTCCAAACTTGGCTAAGACGCTCTGCTGGCGGAGGAGGGTTTCATATCTGTCGATCGCCATCTCAGTAAATCCTCCCTGTCTGGATCATGACCACGTCCTCAATCGTGCCTTCGCCTCTGTTTTGTCCCGGTCAGTGCCTTCTCTCGACGCCACGAGCGCCGACGCAATATCGGTCTTGCGGAAATTATCCCGAACAGTGCCGTCGTTAAGACACCCGCTTCGTGCCTGGACAATAAGTGTGGCGAGTTCGGCGTCTATTGCTGCCATCACCGTTAATCTCCAGCCTTGGAGACGAGAGGAACAGCTTCGATGAAGTGGGCGTTCACGCTACGGCCGGGAGCATGGAGAGCAGCGCCGAACACGTCTTCCATCTCCGCCCGGAAGCGTTCGACGGCTCTGCTAAACACTCGCACTTGGTCGAGCAGGACGGCTGAATCCTCCGCGAGCGTCATGTTGAGCTCCCAGCGCCGCAACTGCAGAGGCTAATGTCACGTAAGTTGTCACGGTCGTGTTGCGGCGAATTGCCGTGATCTCCGTTACGGGTCGCCGCGGCTCGCCCATCCATCATTACTCTTCCTTCGCCCTTCGCCAGCAATGTCGCGGCGGTGACCATAGGAAGAGCCCTATTTTGGCGGTCTACTAGATTCGGAAAATACCTATGTATGGTCTGCGGGTACGACTTCCACGTACAGCCAGAGCCTGTGAGAGTCCAAAAGTCTTATAGAACGATGGTCTTTTTGTCCCACCCGATCCGCCTACAGCGGGGAAAGTCGCGAGATACGCAGCGGCCGCCCTCTTGATGCGGGCGCGCAGTACCGGATCGGTCAAGCTCGCTTGCTCGATCAGCGCGCGTATCGCTGTCTCAATCGCTAAGAGCCGGCGACGGGCACTATGGCGGCCAGGCACTTCGCAAGCCGCTGAGTGGCCGTCCTTCGCCGCGCCGTAGGTTGGTTGACGACGGCCATCGCACAGCCTGAGGATCGCGTCTGGGCTCCGTTGCCCGCATAGGAGATGCCGTGTGCCCCGGCCCATGATCCCGCAGGATGTGTTCGCCTTCCACAGCGTGTCCGACCCCCGCATATCGGCCGATGGCCGCCGCATCATCGCCGTGCTCACCCGCCGCGATACCGCGACGGACCAGCGCGTGAGCGCCCTGATGCAATGTTGGGATCGAATGCGCTGGACGGACGTGCCGGGCACGGAAGGCGTAACCCTGGCGCGGCTGTCCCAGAATGGCCGCCTGGCTATGCTCTGCCGCCGGGACGGTCGCAGCTTGGTGATGATGGAGGACGAAACGGGCTGGAAGACCCTACATGACTCCGCCACACCGCTGCGGGAGTTGGCCTGGTCGCCTGACGGCACAATGCTGGCCTTCCAGAAACGGATCGATGCCGACCTGCCATCCTGGCTCGGCTTCACCGCCCCGCCCGCCGGTGCCGTCTGGGCACAGCCGCCGCGGCACACCGACCGGCTACTCTATCGCCATGATGCGATGGGCGAACTGCCGGAATCAGTGTTCCATACCTTCGTCGTCGCTACGGATGGCGCATCCCCGGCCCGGCAGCTGACGCAGGGGCCCTGGCACAGCGGCATGGTGCACCATGTGCCGCCCGGGCTGGTCTTCACACCGGACGGCACGGAGCTGCTGCTGACCGGGACCCAGCGTGCTGATTGGGACCAGGCGCCGAACGATGTGGACATCCACGCGCTGCGCTTAGCCGACGGCAAGGTTCGTCGCTTGACCGAAATGGCCGGCCCGACCGCGCACGCAGCCCCCTCGCCGGATGGCACTCTGCTGGCCTTCACCGCCGTGCACGAGCGTGGGCTCAGTCACCAGCTACGCCGTCTGTATGTGGTTCCCGCCGCGGGCGGCGTACCGCGGGAGGTGCTGCCAGGCTTCGACCGCAGCATAGGCAAGATCGCCTGGACGGCTGATGGTAATGCGCTGCTGGTGACCTACGACGATCCTGGCTGCTCCCACGTCGCCCGCGTCGCGCTGGATGGCACGCTAGCCGTGCTGGTCAGGGACGCCAGTGCCGGGGAGATCGAGGCGGCCTATGCCGGTGACAGCTTCTGCGCCGCGCAGGACGGCACGCTGGTGTACGTGCGTACCGCCGTCGATGTGCCCTGCGAGGTAGCGCTGATCGCCCCAGGCGAGCCCCCCGCGACGATCACCGCACTGAACGCCGGATTGGCGGCGGAATTAGGCGGGTTCGTTCCCGCCGAAATGTTCTGGGTTACCGGCGGGGAGGGCCGCCAGGTGCAATGCTGGCTGCTGCAGCCGCCCAAACCGGGACCGCATCCCTTGGTCTTGAATATTCATGGCGGGCCGTTCGCTCAATGGGGGGAGCGGTTCTCGATCAAGCATCAAGCGCTCGTTGGCGCCGGCTACGCTGTGCTTTACGCCAATCCCGCCGGCTCCACCGGGTATGGCGAAGACTTCGCCAACGTGCTTCACGATCGCTTCCCTGGTCCGGACTTCGACGACCTGATGGCCGCCCTGGACGTAGCCGCCGCGCGGCCTAGCATCGACGCGAACAGCCTGTTCGTCACTGGCGCGAGCGGCGGCGGGGTGCTCACGCTATGGAGCATCACTCACACGCGAAGGTTCCGGGCGGCCGTGTCGATCAAACCGGTGGTTGATTGGCAGAGCTGGGTGCTCAGCTCGGATATTGGCCCTTCCGTTGGCCGCCGGTGGATGGGCGGCTCGCTTCCTTGGGAGGCACCGGAGAAATACCGCGCTCGCTCGCCAGTGACGCACGCTCAGCACGCCAGCGCGCCCACCCTGCTGATAGCTGGCGAGTCCGACAGCCGCACGCCCATGAGTGAGACGCTGCAGATGTATGCCGCCCTGCGCCTGGCGGGGGTGGATACACATCTGTTGCGCTTCCCCGGCGTCAGCCACAGCGCAGGCACAATGCGGCCTTCGTTGTACGCGGCGGAGCTTAGCGCCACAATCGGGTGGTTCGACCGGCACAGGAAGGGCGTTAAGGACCAGGAGTTAGGATCGGACGATCCTTCGATGGTTGGCTTTCCAAAGCCGTCGATCCGGTGCGCGCGGCTGTAACCTCGATACGAGGCGGTGCCCGTTCCTTCGTTTCCGGTCCACGTCACTCGGATCGTGTAACGGTGCTCCCTGTCAGCCATATTCTCTCCCTCTGGCGGCCCTCGCGGTATGACGTAGTCCGCGAAGTCCGCAAGGTGTCGGATTGAGCGGTATTGCCACATCGCGGGCCGTGGCGGAGGAGAGTCCGTTCGGGAACTCCGATGACGTGAAGTGTCGACGGAGCAGTCACGGATCAGGCATAGATCATTGCGGGCTGAGATGAGGCGGCTGATGAGGCCGCGTCCGAAGGCTAGCCCACGGAAACTGCGGAGCCAGGCGGGTGTTCCAGTGGGACCGCCCCCGGAGACAAGATGGCCGTCGACGCATACACAGCGCTCCCCGTTGGGACGCAACTGGAGTTTATGGATGCGCTCGGCGACGGCGTGTACGGAGTCGACCTGGAGGGGCGCTGCGTCTTTGTAAACCGGGCGGCATTACGCATGCTGCGATACGCACACGCCGACGAGCTGCTCGGCAGGAACATGCACGCCACGATCCACCACACGCGGCCCGACGGCGCGCCCTTCCCACAGCACGAGTGCCCGCTGCTGCACACGGCGACCAGCGGCCGCCCGGTCCGGCTGGAGAACGAGATGCTATGGCGGCGGGATGGCAGCCCATTCTTCGCCGAGTACTCCTCGTTCCCGGTCACCAGTAGCGGGCGCATCACCGGCAGCGTCATCACGTTCAACGACACCTCGGTGCGCCAGGACGCGCAGCAGCGGCTGGCCGTGCAATACGCTGTGGCCCAGGTGCTCGCCAGCCTGGCGCCACTGGACACGGTGTTGCCGCGTATCCTGGAGGCGATCGGCGCCGGGCTGGGGTGGGATCTCGGGTTCCTGTGGCGCAACGAGCGAGAGCAACTCCGCTGCGCCGCCGAGTGGCGCTCGCTGGATGCCGGCGACCTCGGCAGCTTTGGCCATTGTGGGGCGGAGAGCGATGCCGTGTTGCCGGCGGGGGCTGGCCCGCTCGGCCAAGGGCTCGGCAACGACGCCCCGATCCACATCCCGGATCTGACGGTGGGGGACGGACGACAGGCGGAGGCGGCGCGCCATGGACTGCGCAGCGCGTTGGCCTTCCCGCTGATGGACGGCGGCACCGTCAGCGGCACCATCGAGTTCTACAGCCGGCGGCAAATCGACGTGGATGACAGCCTGCTGGAGGCGCTCTCCACCCTTGGCCACCAGATCGGCCAGACGCTGGAACGACGCCGGGTCGCAGAAGCGCTGCGGGAGAGCCAGGCGTTGAACGCCGCCATTTTGGCCTCGGCGCCGGATTGCGTCGTCACCATCGACGCGAACGGCTCCATCCTCGCCTTCAACGCCACCGCCGAGGCCACGTTCGGCCTGCGCGCGGCGGACGTGCTGGGGCAGGACCTGGACCAGACCATTTTCCCGCCCGAGACACATGCCGGTCACCGCCGCGCCTTTGCCCGGGCGCTGGAAGGTGACGATTCGGTGCTGGCGCGGCGGATCGAAGTGAATGCGATCCGAGGCGATGGCAGCGTGTTCCCGGTCGAGTTCTCGCTCACGCGTACGCTCGGCGGCGAGCACCCGTTGTTCACCGCCTATCTGCGGAACATCACGGAACGGCGCAAAGACCAGTCGCGCATGCGGGAGAGCGAGGCCCGGTTCAGTACCATCGCCAACGCTATTCCACAGCTAGCCTGGATGACGGCGCCGGATGGCGAAATCGTCTGGTATAACAGTCGCTGGTACGAATACACCGGTACCAAGTTCGACGACATGCGAGGCTGGGGTTGGCGGTCCGTTCACCACCCGGACCACATCGAGCGGGTCGAACGCCATCTGCGCGAGAGTTTTCGCCTGGGAGCGCCGTGGGAGGACACCTTTCCTCTGCGCGCCGCGGACGGCAGCTACAATTGGTTCCTCTCGCGGGCCCTGCCGATCCGCGACGACCCGGACGAGGCCGACCCGGCCGGTCGCATCCTGGGCTGGTTCGGTACCAACACCGACATCACCGCTCTGCGCGAAACAGAACAGTCGCTAGCCGCCGCCCGTGACGAGGCGGAGACGGCCAACCGCGCCAAGAGCACCTTCATCGCCAACATGAGCCACGAGCTGCGCACTCCGCTCTCGGCCATCATTGGCTATGCGGAGATGCTGCAGGAGGAGATCGACGACGGCACCGAGCCGGCGGAACTGATGCGCGACGTCAGCAAGATCGAGGGCAATGCGCGTCATCTGCTGGGGCTGATCAACGACGTGCTGGACTTGTCGAAGGTCGAGAGCGGCAAGATGGAGGCTTACGTCGAGACCTTTGACATAGCCGCCATGGCTACCGAGGTTTCCGCCACCGTCGGCGCGCTGTTGGAGAAGAAGGAAAACCGGCTGGAGCTGCATCTGGCGCCGGCGCTGGGCAGCATGCGTTCGGATGTGACGCGCATCCGCCAGGTGCTGCTGAACCTGTTAAGCAATGCGGCCAAGTTCACCGAGCGCGGCACTATCACGTTGGCCATCGATCGCATCGAAGGCCCTGCCGGCGCAGATTGGGTGCGCTTCGCCATTACCGACTCTGGGATTGGTATGACGCAGGAGCAACTTGGCAAACTGTTCCAGCGCTTCCAGCAGGCGGATGCCTCCACCACCCGGCAGTTCGGCGGCACTGGGCTCGGGTTGGCGCTGACCAAGGCATTCGCCTCCCTGCTCGGCGGCGAGGTGACCGTTACCAGTATCCCGGGCCAGGGTAGTACTTTTGCAGTATCGCTGCCGGCGACGCTGGAGCCGCCAGCCCCCGCCGCAGCGGACGCCCCAGAGCCGCCGGCCCTATCCGGGCACGAGATCGTGCTCGTGGTAGATGACGACGAGACCCAACGCGACCTGACCAGCCGTTTCCTCCTGCGCGAGGGCTACACGCCCCGCACTGCCGTCGACGGCCCCACCGGGCTGGCACTGGCCCGGCAGTTGCGCCCCCGTGCCATTCTGCTGGACGTGACGATGCCCGGCATGGATGGCTGGTCGGTGCTCAGCGCGATGAAGGCCGATGCCGACCTCGCGGCGATCCCAGTGGTGATGGTGACGTTCTCGACCGAGCGCGCGCTTGCCTCCTCCCTCGGCGCCGCGGATTACGTCGTGAAGCCGGTGAATTGGGACCGGTTGCGGCAAGTGATGGAGCGGTTCCGCGAGGCCGAGGGCGACGTGCTAGTGGTGGATGACGAGGCCGACACCCGATACCGCACGCGTCAGGTGCTGGAGAAGCACGGCTGGACCATCGTGGAGGCGGCGAATGGTGAGGAGGCACTGCAAAAGGTCGCGTTTGCCATCCCGCGCGTTATCCTGCTCGACCTGAATATGCCGGTGATGGATGGCTTCGATTTCCTGCACGCCTTGCGGCGACGTCCTGGCTGCGAGCATGTCCCGGTCGTGGTGCTCACGGCGATGGATTTGAGCGCGGAGGACCGTAGCCGGTTGCGCGGAGCGAACCAGGTGCTGAACAAGGGCGACACGAGCCTGCGGGACCTGGCGGAGAGGCTCCGGCAACTGGGGGCAGTGCCCGATGAGCGATGAGCAAGGCTACGAAATCCCGCGTGACCAACGCGGCCACTCGCAGCATTGGCCCGGGCTGGCGTGACCGCGACGGGCTGGCGTGACCCAGACGGGCTTGCGCGACCACAACGGGGGCGCTGGCCGCTGCCGGCGAGCCATGAAACCGCCTCGAACTACAACTCAGCCCTGCTCCTTGCGGCTCGGCATCTCGCCCGCGACCACCAGCGCCTGCGCGATCGCTATCATGCGACGCCCCTGATGGCGGGCGGCGTCCAGATCTTCG
Organism: uncultured Acetobacteraceae bacterium; assembly: GCA_964242215.1. GTDB lineage: Bacteria > Pseudomonadota > Alphaproteobacteria > Acetobacterales > Acetobacteraceae > LMUY01. The sequence continues at coordinate 43,836 of CAXTCJ010000018.1, forward strand.
GATCGTGGCGGTCTGTTCTCGGCGCCAACGATGCTGGAGGCGCCGTAGGGCGACCCGGCTTCAAGCATGGCTTCGTCCGTGTAGCCGGTCGGCACGATGATCATCCCGAGATGGGCCATCGGCGCGTACAGCGACAGGGTCACGACCTCGGTCCCACCATGCGGCCAAGATGCCGTGGCGAACGCCCCACCCACCTTGCCGGCGAGAGCGCCGCGTTTCCATTGCGGGCCCAGTTGGTCGAGGTAGGCCTTCAACTCGGTCGCCATAGCGCCAAAGTAGCACGGCGTGCCAAAGAGGATGGCATCTGCCCACTCCGCGTCATCCAGGGTCGGCGCTTGATACAGCGCATTCTGCCGTTTCGCGTTCTCCAGCCAACCTTTTGACTTGGCCATCGCCGTCTCGTCCACCACTTCCCGGGCTCGGCGCAGACGGATCGCGGCGCCTGCTTCACGCGCACCTTCTGCCGCCGCCTCGGCCAGCGCCTGAACCGAGCCGGAGCGCGAGTAGAAAACAATCAGAAGGCGGATAGGGTCGGACAAACGGACATCCTTGGTTAACGATACCCTCAGTTGATGTCGAAGGGCCGTTCGGGAAGGCAGTCGCCGTAATCGTGCGGATCTTCTGGCGCTCGGGCGAGCCGTTCCGCTGACCGGAGCAGTCAGCAATCGCGCTGATAGGACGGCGGAGAGATCCAGCGACCCGCCCGAATGCCGAACGACCAGCCTAACTGGCCCACACGGGGCTCCATCAAATGCAGGGCCGCGAGATGCTCGGCGTGCCCTAATCCATCGAGGAACATGGCATGCTCCGGCGATAGTGGCGTCATCAGCGCTGACCAGGGGGTCGGCCATTGCCGGTAAGACCGTCTCCGCAGGCAGCATCCGTCGCTGCCTCAAAACCCGATCAGGAGCATGTCCAGCGCGTGCATGATGTCGTCGCTACGTGCATCCAGGGAAAGTACGGGTTTGCGCAGCTCTTTGGCAGGCACGGCGGCGAGGAACTGCGTCAGCATCAGGTGGGACTGGCCGTCGATTTCGAAGGCAGGGTTCAGGCCCCGAGCTGGCTTGGGCGCGACGTCGGGCGGGAGCAGGGGCACGACGACACGGGTGCCGAGATCCTGCAAAAGATCGGCTTGCACATCGAGCACATAGCCGGTTCCGCCTTGACTGGGTGTGGCATAGACGTCGTAGCGCCCCATCAGAACTGGCGGAAGGGCGCAAGCGGCAGGCCGTGGCGCTCGAAGTAGTCGTTAGACGACGCCAGTGCGTCGCGGTTCTCCTCCAGCCACTGCGCCGCGCGATGCTTGGCGATCTCCGCCTTTAGGCCTCCTTCGCAGGCCTGCGACACGTTCAGGCCGAGCGCACGCGCCTGGTCTAGTAAGTCGATCGGCAAGGTGACGTTGGTGGCCCGGCGAGTTGCCTGGGCCGCGGCGGGTCGGGGCATGGCATCCATCTTCTTGAGATGCACACTGTCTCCCAATAAAAGTGCGCATGCAAATGCGCATGACATTCGTCTGCCCGCAGCGCAGACCTCATAGCCGGTGGTTACGGGGCGCTGCTGCGGGACGGAAACGGACCCGGCGCGGAGGCCGTCTGGCGGCGGTTCCCCGCAAAGGCATGCAATCCGGCACCGGCCGTGCGGGCCGCCTGGCACAGGGCGCGGTAAGTATTTGGCCGGATGCACGCCGCCATACTCCCGGAGGGAGAGGATGAACGAGCGCGTGCTTCGAACTGAAATCAACGGCATTGAGCTGGCGTACCTGGAAAAGGGAACCGGAACACCGGTCCTGCTCCTACACGGATTTCCCGATACAGCTCGCACTTGGACGCAAACAATCGGCTTTCTCGCTGAACAGAACTTTCGAGCGATCGCCCTTTTTCAGCGAGGTTATTACCCGTCCCAAATCCCAGCGAACGGGGACTACTCTATCCGGCAACTGGCAGAGGACGCTTTGCAATTTATCGGTCAACTTGGAGCAACCAAAGCCGTCATTATCGGACATGATTGGGGAGCCTTGGCGGCCTATGCGGCTGCGGCACTCGCTCCTGAGAAAGTTGCCGCGATCGTGGCAGTGGCTATCCCGCCCTTCCTAGTGACTGAGGACAGCAACGAGGAGCGCAGTATTCGCCCTCATAACGCTTATCTTGGGCGAGGCGAAGAATCGGCTATTGCGTTGCAGAGAGACGACTTCGCTGAAGTCGATCACCTCTATACACTCTGGAGCCCGCATTGGCTGGGTGCACGAGAGCATGCGAAAGGGGTGAAGGACGGTTTGAGCCTGGAGGGCCGGTCACGTGCCGCCGTTGACTACTATCGCTTCACTCTGTCCGATGACGATGCAAAAGCGTTCTCAGTCAAACTTTCGATGCCTGCTCTGATCGTGTATGGTGGGGATGAACCAGAGGTGCGGAAGGCTATGTTTCGCAAAGCTGCATTTGCGTTTACCGGCCCAGTCATTTGCAAGGAATATTTCGCGGTGGGCCATTGGCCCCATCTCGAGGCACCGGACCTATTTGAACGAGACGTCGTTGCCTTCCTTCAGAGCAACGTAAGTTGAATGATGCAAGAAGGTTGTAACGCGGATAACAGCCGGACTGTCTGGGGGTCGTGCCGTGCTGCTACGGCGAACACGAACCTGTCCTGTCGCAAGCCAGGCGAGGATAGGCCGCAACCAACTGGTCAGCACAATCCGAGAGCGCCCGCCCGCCAGCCCATGTCCCAAAAGGCCGTTTCCAGCCGGACCGCGATGTTGAAGTTGGATTGCAAGTCCGCCATTCGTGCGTCAGCCCCCGACCGGGCGCCAATCCGCTGCAGCGCTGCGGCAGCTTCGGTCGCAGCCTTTTGGTACTCGGGACCGGCATACTCGTTGATCCAGCGGGAGTATGGGTTGGCGACACCAGCGAACGGCGACAGGGCGAGCCCGATCTCCGCGTAGCCCAGGATGCAGGGCGCCAGCGCCACATGCAGGTCCAGCAAGTCGCCGGCCAGACCGCGGTCCAGCACGAACCGGGTGTAGGCTACGGTTTCCACCGCCTCCGTTTCGGCCGCCATTTCTGCCTCGCTAACGCCCCATTCCGCGCACGTGCCGACATGTAGCCGCATCTCGGCCAATAGCGCTGCCATGCCGGACGCGGCGGCGTGCAAATCGTCCAGGCGAGTGCTCTTGTATCCGGCCAGCGCGTAGGCGCGGACGAATTGAATCAAGAACAAATAGTCCTGCGTGAGATATCGGCGAAAAGCGGCCTGCGGCAGTGTGCCTTCTGCGAGACCGCGCACGAAGGGATGGCCGACGTAAGCGGTCCAGAGTGGCCCGGCGCCCGCACGTAAGCGGGCAAACAGGAGCGTGTTGGTGTCAGTCATAAGCAGCATCTCCTGCAAGGCCCGGTGCTGTACCTCCGGCACGGGTCCAGTGGCAACGACCGCCGCGGATTCGCCGGGAGCGGACTGTCGGCTGTGGAGGAGCCACCTAAGGTAAGCGGAATTCGACCGGCTGGCGTCCAAACCCGCCGCAGCAGAAGCTGCTGGGCATCATCACGAGCGTTCAGGCGATGATGTACCGATCCCTCCCAAGGCTTTCCGCATGCGTATCAGCGGCAACACGACCCCCTCAACTTTCGCCTCGACCGTTTCGACAGGTCCGTAGCCCGCAACGGCGTAGAGACGTTCGCCGCTCAAGGTCGCCATCAGCTCGACGACGGAAAATCCCGCCGCGGCAGCTTCCTTCTCGCATTCTGACAGGATCAATCTCCCTACACCCTGTCTGGCAAACGCCGGATGCGTGTACATGGCCCGGATCTTCGCTGCATCCTGTGTCGGGTCGAGGAACTTCGGATCCCGCAGATCCGCGCTGTGGTCGCCTCCATACAAGGTTGCCCGCCGGCTCCAGCCGCCGCATCCGGCGATGACACCATCCCTCTCGGCCAGCAGGTAGGTGCCATCTTCGACGAGCTGTGTATCCAGACCCATGATCGCTCGGCTCGCGATGACCTGCTCGGGAGACAGGAACTCCGACTGCAGCCCATCGATGGCCAGCGCCATGAGGGACCGCAGGGCGGGGAGATCGGCCGAGGTGGCCCACCGCGTTCGATATTCGGTCACGTCATACCTCCTGCCGTCGTCCCTCTGCT
>CAXTCJ010000018.1:48062-66240 GCA_964242215.1 uncultured Acetobacteraceae bacterium
GCCCACCGCGTTCGATATTCGGTCACGTCATACCTCCTGCCGTCGTCCCTCTGCTAGGTTTTATGGTCGTTGCCACGGTATTCTTGCTTAGCCCCAGCTCGCGTCCGATCAGCCGGTAGCTGCGCCCCACTCGTCGGCCGTGACGATCCACGTGTTCCCGGCTCCACCTTGCTTGTTTACGCTTACTCGGAGGTCAGCACCCGCTGACGCCGTGACGCTACCTCAGCTACACCGCCACCAACATGCCCGGCCCCATCGTCCACCCGGCGTTCGACGCCGCGTCCGCACCGTTGTCCCCCGCCTTCTACGCGCGTCCCGCGCCGGAGGTCGCCCGGGCCCTGATCGGCGTGCAGCTTCTCGTCGCCGGCGTCGGCGGACGCGTTGTCGAGACCGAGGCCTATGACCGTGAAGACCCAGCCTCCCACAGCTTCAACGGCCCGACTATCCGCAACGCCGCCATGTTCGGGCCACCCGGCAGAGCCTACGTGTATCGCTCCTACGGCCTGCACTGGTGCCTGAACGTGGTATGCGGCGTGGAACCCGGCAGCGCGGTGCTGATCCGCGCCCTGGAGCCGGAGCACGGCCTCGACCTCATGCGCGAACGGCGGGGGAAGGTATCGGACCGCGATCTTTGCCGCGGCCCCGGGCGGCTTTGTCAGGCCCTGGCCATCACCGGGGCACTGGACGGGCGGCCGTTGGACGCGGTGCCCTTCATGGTCCTGGACCGTGAAGCGCAGGCGGAGGTGATCACGAGCCGACGCGTCGGCATCACTCGTGCTGCTGATACACCCTGGCGGTTCAGTCTGGTCGGATCGCGCCTCCTCAGCCGGCCATTGCAGAGGTGATCACACCATGACGGTGAAGGCTGCGTGGCACGCCGGATGCTTCCCGTCCAGCGATGCCCGTGTCGACGACCACTACCGGCTCTGCCGATGCCGCCTGACCGCCCGGCAGCACCGGAGCGTGCGCGGCACCGCCTTCCAGCTTTGCGGAATGGCCTGCGTGACCGCCGTGCCGTGGGCCATTCTGACAACTCCCTGCCTTTCCCGACCCCGAGACGCCGAGACGATCCGAAGGAGACACTATGAAGAACGGCCACATGAAGCTCGGCATCATGCCGGAGGGTGCAGGCCGCACCGGGTCGGACTGGACGCATCCCGGAATGCCACCCTACCCCGGCACGAATTTCGAGAAGCACAAGGAACAGGCGCTGATCGGCGAGGAGTTCAAGGCGGACTTCTTCTTCGTCGCCGACACGCTGTGGGCCGACGAGGTTTCGCCGCCGCATCGGCTCGACCGGTTCGAGGCGACGACCCTGCTCGCCGCCATCGCGGCCGTCACCACGCATATCGGCCTGGTCGGCACCATGTCGACCACCTTCTGCGAGCCGTTCAACATCGCCCGCCAGATCCTGTCGCTGGATCACATCAGCAACGGCCGTGCCGGCTGGAACCTGGTCACGACCGATCCCAAGGGCTCGTCCGACAATTACGGCCGGTTCCATGCCATCTCCCACCAGGAGCGCTATGAGATCGGGGAGGAGGCTTACCGCGTCGTGACCGGGCTGTGGGACAGCTTCGAGGATGATGCGCTGCCGCAGGACAAGGAGAAGGGCATCTTCCTGATCCCGGAAAAGCTCCATGCTTTGAACCACAAGGGGAAGCATTTCGAGTCGAAGGGTCCGCTCAACCTTCACCGGTCGCGGCAGGGGCGGCCGATCGTGTTCACGGCGACGGCGTCCGACGAAGGCATGGCCTTCGCGGCGCGCCTCGTCGATTGCGTGTTCACGCCGGGCTCCTACGGCATGGGCGTTAGCCAGGAGTTCTACCGCAAGCTGAAGGCCAAGGCGGTCGAGTATGGCCGGGATCCGGACGGGGTCGCGATCCTTCCGAGTTGCGCCCCCCTCATCGCGCCGACGCGGGAGGCTGCGCAGGCAATCCAGGCCGCGCGCCGGGAGCAGATCGGGCTGCAGGGCGCGATCAAGTACCTCAGCGGCTCGTTCCACGGCTTCGATCTCCGGAGCTACAGCTTGGACGACCCGTTCCCGCTGACGGCGATCGAGAGCGTCGGCGAGGGGTTCAAGGGCGACATGACACGGATGCTCCACGTCGCGCGCAACGAGGCTCTCACAGTCAGGCAGTTCGTGATGCGGTTCGGGTTCCCCAAGGACAGCTACGTGGGCACCGCCGAGGACGTGGCCGACGAGATGCAGGAGTGGTTCGAGGGAGGGGCGTGCGACGGCTTCATGCTGGTGGAGTCGCAGCCGGGTCAGCTACGCTTGTTCGCGGATACCGTCGCGCCGATCCTGAGGGAGCGGGGGCTGCTGCGGAAGGACTACCCGGGCACCACGCTGCGGGAGAACCTGGGGTTGCCCAAGCCTGACAACCTGTTCGCCGGCGAGCGGCCTCATCGCGAACGTGGGTGAGACCCCATAGGCGGACAGCTCCTCTCTGGAGTGATGCGGATAGGATGGCATGATGGACCGCGACCTGAACCGCTCCTGCGCTAGACGATTGCTGCGCACAGTCAGCGGCGCATTTTTCCGTTCTGTCTTGGCCGAGAGGGTGGGCGACGTACTTGCGCCCCCCAGCCCCGAAAGCGCGGGGCGTTACCATCGTCCGGGACAAGCCACGCTTTATATGAGCCCGAAATTAGAATGGGCGATAATCGCGGTCTCTGGCTACATCCGTGAGGATGGCCGACCTCGTGTAGTAGTGCCGCTGACGCTCAACGAGGCCCAGGTTCTCGATCAGCATGACGAGGAAGCTTGCAGCGTTCTTGGTGTCGATCGTGATCTGTCAAACGCGCCGTGGAGGTCAGCGTTGGCGGTCGGACAGGAACCGCCATCATGGCATAACGCCGATGCGGCGCGTGCGGCTGGTGCGGACGGAATCACCGATCGTTCACGCATGATCTCGGGCGGGTGGCACGTTAACCTATTCCGTTGGAACGAGCTTGGTGGCCCCTGCGTAACGGTCTGCGGCAATCCGGTCCCCATAAATCTGTCAGTTCACGGGTCGAAATGGGGTCTTTAGCTGGCCCGACTGAACTCTGCTTCTCTGATCGGCACACCCTGAAGCAGACTGGCGGCTTTCCCACCAAACCTCGCCTTCCGCGTAGCAAAAACGCGCCAAAGCTCTAGGGGCTTCCAGACACGGAGAGGGTCTGTCCAGTGATGAAGCCAGCCTCATCCGAGGCGAAGAACATCACGGCGTGCGCGATGTCATTTGGGGTGCCGAACCGACGCATGGCCGTGCGCTCGATAAGCCCCGTTTGCTGCTCGGCGGAGTAGCCTTGCCACTGCCGTTCATAATCCGGGCTAGTACGTTGGAAACCCGGTGCAACCGCGTTCACGGTAATGCCGAACGGCCCGAGTTCCTGGCCAAGCTGGCGCGCGAGCCCGATTTCACCTGCTTTGGCCGAAGCATAGGCCTGTACGCCGGTCAGGGACGTACGCAGCCCAGCTCCGCTGGCGATGAACACGACCCGGCCAGAGCCTCGCCGTTTCATGCCGGGCACGACCGCTTGTGTCGCCAAAAAGGCTCCGGTGAGGTTCGCGTCGACAACAGCGCGAAAGTCAGCTTCTGGAACATCCTCCATTGGGCGCGGCGCTTGACCCAGCACACCACCTGCGACGTACACCAACACGTCGGCATCCCTCCCGGCGATACTGGTGCAAGCGGACACCCAAGTGCTGACCTCCGCCCGGTTCAGCAGGTTGACCCGGCTGCACTCCGCTGGCAGGCCAGCCATCTCGTCCAGGAGCCTGTCGGCGGCAAAGATATGGGCGCCAGCTTTGGCAAACCCCTCGACGATGCCGCGCCCGATGCCGCGGGCCGCCCCCGCTACGAGCACCGCACGGCCCGCGAAATCATGGTGCATCAGCGCAACTCCTCGAAAGCAGTTTCCCGGAAGGTCAGGATCGTCAGCGCCGAGACCAGGCCTGCTGCCATCAGGTAGAATGTGGGCGCCAGCGGCGTGCCCGTGTGGCCAATGAGCCAGGTCGCAATGAAGGGTGCGAAGCCGCCGAAGATTGCTACGGACAAGGCATAGCCGATCGACATCAGCGTGGTCCGGCTGCGGGTGGGGAATAGCTCCACCAGCGCAGCCGGGCCGGTGCCGCCGAATGTTGCGATAACCAGGTTGAAGATGATCTGTACCGTCACGATGCCCCAGACCGACCCGGCAGAGACGATGAATTGGAACCCCGGGTAGGACAGCAGCACGAACGCCGTGCAACAAAACAGCAGGAGCGGCTTGCGTCCGATCCGGTCCGAAAGGGCCCCCATGACGGGAATGGCGAGGACCAGCACGATCTGAGCCGCAGCACTCGACCAGAGCGCCTCCGACGGCGACAGCCCAGCATGCTGCTGCGTGAACGTCGGCAAGTAGGTCAGCATCACATAGTACGAAACGGTCCAGAGCACGGTGAAGCCGAATGCTCGCAACAGCAGGGCCAAGGGCGAGCCCAAGTCGGCCAACCCGGTCGTCTCGCCGCGCTGCTCCGCTCGAAAGCGTGGGGTTTCTGGCACGTCGCGCCGCAGCCACAGCCCGATCGGCAGCAGCACAAGGCCGAGCAGAAACGGAATGCGCCATGCCCAGGCATCGACCTGGGCTGTGGTAAACGCCGTATTCAAAAGTGCGACGACCACGGCGGCAGTTAGCCCGCCGCACACTACGGATGATTGCGAAAACGAGCCGTAGAAGCCGCGGCGCCCTGGCGGCGACCACTCTACGATGAAAGCCGTCGCGTTTCCCCACTCCCCCCCGGTCGAAAGGCCCTGCAGCACTCGGCACAACAACAGGAGCACGGGCGCGGCAATCCCGATGGAGCCGTAATCCGGGATCAATCCAATACCTGCCGTCCCCACTGCCATCAGCGTGATCGTCAGGATCAGGGTTGATTTGCGACCGCGTAGGTCACCCATGCGGCCCAGCACCGCCCCGCCAAGCGGCCGCGCCAAGAACGCCACCCCGAACACGGCGAATGTCGAGAGGAGGGCAGTGTTGGGATCCTGGCCCGGGAAGAACTTGCGGCTGATGACCGTCGCCAGAAAGCCGTATACGGCGAAATCATAGTATTCGAGGAGATTGCCGATCCCGGCAGCCATGATCGCCTTGCGGGCATCGCGGAATTGATTGGGAGCTATCGTTGTGGTCGCGGGCAAGGGTTCCTCCGTGTAAGCGCGGGCCAGTTTTGTGGCTCGGCCATATCCTGTCCATACCCAGCTCGGCTACTGCACTCTCATGCATGGCCCGCCCCCCAGGCGCCGAAGCTACACCGCCTTGCGCTTCCGCTGCGGACGACGGACTTCCTTGATGAAGTACCAGAAGCCACTCCATTGCTGGGCTACGTAGCCCCCCGTCGCCATCGCCTCCGGCGCGTTGCGGTCGCCTGTTGCCGGATACTCATTGGCGAAATTGGCAGTGCGGAACAGCATGTCCCAAACCGTGAATACAGCCCCGTAGTTGAACGACACCCGCCCGGCGGCATGGTAGCCATGATGTAGCCGGTGGAAGCGCGGCGAGACGATCAGGCGATCGCCAAGCCAGCCGAACGACATGCGGATGTTGGCGTGGCTCATGCTCTCGACGAAGCGCATCAGTAGCACCAAGATCGGGAATTGCAGCGGCGGAATGCCGATCACCAGCCCCACCACGCCGAACCACAGGGCCGAGATCAGATCATCCAGCAAGTGGTTGCGATCATCCGACCAAAAGCTCATTTGTCGCTGCGCGTGATGCAGCGCGTGCAGCGCGTACCAGCCGCGGAAGCTGTGCGAGAGCCGGTGGCGCCAGTAATCCGCGCAATCCAGGATCAGTGCGTAGATCATGAAGGTGACGACCGGGTGGCCAAGCAGGCTTGGTACCAGGCTCTCCAGCGTCGGCGGAATGTAATCGAAATCCAGCAGCCAGCCATTCACCAGGACTTGGACCTCGTAGAAAGCGATGAAGCTCACCACGGGGACGATCCCGACCCGGTTGACGATGGTGTAGCCCATATCCGTCAGCACCGCCTTGCGATTGGCCCATCTCTCGACCGGCAACAGCGCCTCAAGCGGCCAGCAGATGGCATACGTCATCAGCACGGCGAACATGCCGTAGACGCAGACCAGTGCCCAATCGAACGAGAGTTCCTCCCACTGCATCCAGCCGAACTGGTACAGCACGGGCAGGATCAGGTATTGGTCGATCGCCCCGGCGATGACGCTGAAAAACCGGTCAAGATCACCCAGCATGTGAGGCGCCTATAACGCTTCTGCGGTGATGAGGCCGGGCTGCTGCATCGCCGTGGTCAGGAAGATGCCATGCGGCGAGCGGCCGACATTGATCGTCTCGTAGTCGCCGGTGACGGGATCCATCACCGCCACCTTCTCGTGGAACCGCAGCGCGATCCACAACTTCCCGTCCGGCGCCACGCCGATGTCGTCGGGGCCCGCGGCCGGGAATGGATAGGTCCGGCGTAGTTCCATCGACGCCGGGTCCAGCGCAACCAACGAGCCGCCCACTCGGTTGCTGACATACAAGGTCTTGCGATCCGGGGTCATGAACAGATTATGCGGCCCGACCCCGGTCTTGATGCGGCGAAGGATCTTGCCGTCTGCCGGATCCAGCTCCGCCACGTGGTCCTCCCCCATGACGCAGCACAGCACCTTGCCATTGTGCCACAGCACCCCGGCCGGAACGGCGCCGATCTTGGATGTCCAGCGCACGCTCATAGTTGTGAGGTCCAGCGACACCAGCGTGTGCGATTGCTGCATGGAGTTGAAGCTCCAGCGCGAGTCTGGCGAGAAATCCAGGTGGCTCGGCATTCCGCCGACCGAGAACCGCTTCACCAGGCTCAGATCGGCGCCATTATAGACGTCGACGTAATCGACGCGGAGCGCGTTCACTACGAAGTAGCGCTGATCTGGCGAGTAGCCGATCTGATACGGATCGGCCATCTTCTTGTGCCCGAGCGGCTCCCCCGTGGCCGGGTCGACGATGAACAAAGCATTGCCGCTCGCATCGGCGATATACAGCTTGCTCCGATCGGGCGAGAGCGCCCAGTGCCCCGGCTCCCGCAGGGTGGGCAAGGTCCGCAGCACCTGATGCGTCGCCATGTCGATGATGGAGACGCTAGCCTCGCCGGAGTTCATCACCATCGCCAAAGCGGGCGGGCTGTCGGCGCGGGCACGGCCCATCAAGCCGGGCAGCAAAGGGACCGACATGGCGGCAGCCAGAGTCTGCCGACGGGACATCATCATCATTGGATCAATCTTTGGCTTTGCAGGGGAGTTTTACATAGCATGTGCTCGACTCACCGGCCATTCCGGTTCGACGCGGCCGTGTGAAAGGAGTCTACGCGGTCTTCCGCGTCACCACCCCGATGTTCGTCTCCACCCGGTCGGGCAGGCCACTCACGACGGTGCGGTTGGCATACCGCCGTGCGAGCGTCGCGCACAGCATCAATTGCATCTGGTGGAACAGCATCAACGGCAGCACGATCAGCCCCACCTGGGACCCCGCGAACAGAACGCTGGCCATTGGCAAGCCGCTCGCCAGGCTCTTTTTCGAGCCGCAGAACACCACCACGATCTCGTCCTCGACCGGGAAGCGCAGGACGTAGCGACTGACGATGGTGGTGATCGCCAGCACCAGCAACAGCAGCACCAGGGATACGACGACCAACGTGCCCAGGCTTGCGAGGTCTAGCTGGCGCCAGACGCCACTGACCATGCCCTCGCTGAATGCGGTGTAGATCACCAGCAGGATCGAGCCGCGATCGACGAAGCCGAGCGAGGATTTGTTCCGGGTCAGCCAACCATTGATCCACGGACGCAGCGCCTGCCCGGCCAGAAACGGCAGCAGCAGCTGCGTGATGATGTCCATCAGGACACTGAACGAGAACCCGCCGCTTTGCGTGTGCATGAGAAACGCGGCGAGCAGCGGGGTGGCGAAGATACCGATCAGGTTGGAGGCAGACGCGCTGCACAAGGCCGCCGCCACATTGCCCCGGGCGATCGAGGTGAACGCGATCGAGGACTGCACCGTGGAGGGCAGCACACAAAGAAACATCAGACCGTTGTAGAGCGGGCGGGGCAGGATCGTCTCCGGCAGGTAGCCCAGCGCCAGCCCCAGCAAGGGGAACAGCACGAAGGTGGAGAGCAGAACCACGCCGTGCAGCCGCCAGTGCGTCAGCCCGGTCAGCGCTGCCTGCGGGGACAGCTTGGCGCCATACATGAAGAATAGGATGCCGATGGCGATGGTCGCCGCCCAGTTGGCAATGGTGGCGCCGAACCCACTGGCGGGCAGGACCGAGGCGATGCCGACGGTCGCCACCATCATCAGGATGTAGGGATCGACCGGAGAGCGGAACTTGCGCGCCATAGCATCAGCCTTCGTTGCTTCCGCCTTCCTTAACGTGCCGCGGGCCCAATTGGGGCGTTCACTGTTATCACGGAGTGCGATAAGCACCGATGATGCTGGATCCCATATTACTGCGAAGCTTCGACGCCGTGGCGCAGACGCACAGCTTCACCGAGGCGGCCCAGCGCCTGCGCCTCGCGCAATCTACGATAAGCGGCCATGTCGCTCGGCTGGAGCGGTCCTGTGGGCGGCGGCTGTTCGTGCGAGACACCCACAGTGTCGCCTTGACCCCGGATGGTGAGGCGATGGCCGGGTTCGCCCGTAGCGTGCTGGAAGCCGACGGCCGCGCGAGACGGCACTTCAGCGCGTCCAACCTGCGCGGGCGGCTTCGCTTCGGCGTCTCGGAGGATCTGGTGCTGCGTGGCTTACCTGACGTGTTGCGTCAGTTCGTGAAAAGCCATCCGGCGGTCGACCTGGAGCTGACGGTGGGTCTGAGCGGGTCGATGCACGAGCAGCTGCAGATGGGCGCGCTAGATCTGATTTTCGTCAAGCGCACCGGCCCGGGACAACAGGGGGAGACGGTATGGCGGGAGCAGCTGGCCTGGATCGGCCGCCCAGATGCCCGGTTTGATCCGGCCCTCCCAGTGCCGCTCATCCTCCTGGCACCACCCAGCATCACTCGTGCCCGCGCTTTGGAGGTGCTGGAAAAGGCTGGCCGGGCGTGGCGAGTCGTATGCACCAGCTTCTCGCAAAGCGGCAGCTACGCAGCGGCGCTCGCCGGGTTGGGGGTGGCACCGCATGCTGTCTCCCTGATTCCACCCGGCCTAGTTCAGGTCGACATGGGACTGCCGACTTTGGGTGAGATCGATTTCGTCGTGCTGGGAAAGGCCGGGGTAGCAGCGCGTACCCTGGCCCGGCTAATCCTGGACAGCGCCCGTTTATTGCGCGGTGGAATTGGCTAGCGGGGATCAGCCACCGCGACGCAGTGCACGGCGTAGCACTGCCGGATCGGAGACAGGCAGGCTGCACGTGCCGCCGCGGCACACATAGGCGGCAGACGCAGCGAGCCCGAACTCGCCGCCGCCCGGCGGAGCAACGCGGGTCGGAGCCAGACACGTCATGGCATCCAGCAGAGGCCCCGAGATCGCTGGCTGGATCGACTGCGGCGTCCGCCTTGCGTGCAGAGAGTGGCGGATGTTTGAGTGCCTGCATCGCTTGTATTCCGCGACTCGGCTGCAGCCTACTCGAACGCTCTTTGCAGAGATCGGCGTCCGCCCGAGGGCCAAGAAGTCCTGGCAACCACTCGGATGCGAGAACCACCTTATTTGCTGTGGTTGAGCACGCGGGACTGCCTGCTCGGATGGACGGAATGGAGAAGCAATCCTAGTCTCGCGTCCGCCTGGTCCGCCGGGCCAAGATAAGGGAGATGACCCATGCGCGTCACAGTGGCGATGCTCAATCTGGCAGTCGGGCTCGTATGCCTGCTGGTCTGCACACAATCCGAGAGCGCCCGCGCTGCGGACACGCCGGCGGAAGCCATGAACATGGAGATCGTCGGCCGAAACGACCTTGGTGGTGCCGGCAAAGGCGGCGAAGGACTCGCGATCAAGCAGTATCCGGACGGCCGTCGGGTGCTGTTCCTCGCCCACGAATCCGCCCCGATGTGCATGAGCATCCTGGACGTGACTCATCCGGAGACCCCCACCCTTATTACGCAAATCCCGGCCGAGGCGGACTATATCCGCTGCAACTCGCTGGCGTTGAGCGGCGACACCGTGGTGGTCGCGCACCAGACCACGAAGCCGGGCCAGCCCTTTGCCGGGCTCGACATCTACAACATGGCCGACCCGGGGCATCCGCAGAAAATTTCCCACTTCGACACGTCTGGACCGCATTCCCGCGGCGTGCACTGGTTGTGGTTCACCGACGGTCACTACGCCTATATCTCCACCGGCGCTGCGGACTTCGAGCCACGTAACGCCGATGACGATCAGTTCTTGATGATCGTGGACCTGCACGACCCGGCGCATCCCACGGAGGCCGGCCGTTGGTGGCTGCCGGGCACGCGGGTGGGCGATGCCGCCGAGCCGCCGCCGCGCGTGGAGTCGGTCGAGAACGGCATGCGGCTGCATTCCATCATTGTCCCTGCCTCCCGCCCGGACCGCGCTTATGCCGGCTGGATCGATGGTGGCTGGGTGATTCTCGACGTATCGGATAAAGCTCACCCGAAGATCGTGGCCCGGCGCACCTGGCAGGGGCTCGACAACGGTTTCGCCCACACGGTGCTCCCCCTGCCTGACCGCGGCATCGCCATCCAGACCGAGGAGGCAACGCTCGACAACTGCAAGGACTGGCCGAAGCGGAACTGGGTGTGGGACCTTTCCGATGAGAAGAACCCGATCCCGCTCGCCGTGTTCCCGCCTGCGCCAGACCAGAAGGCGCTCTGTGCCGCGGGCGGCCGGTTCGGCGCCCACAACATCGACATGAACCGTCCGATCAGCACGTCCCGCACACTCGAGAACACGGTCGTCGGCAGTTATTTCAACGGTGGCGTTCGGATTACCTCCATTGCGGACCCAAACCATCCGGTGGAAATCGGCTACTATATCCCGGCTGCGCCGCCGGGTAATCCGACTCACACGATCCAGATAAACGACGTCTACGTGGACGAGAACGGGCTGATCTACGCCAACGACCGGCTCACCGGTGGCCTCTACATTCTGCGTTATACGGGCAAAGTGCCGCTGGACTGATGGCTAGGCTGGCGATGGATGTTCGCCCTCATTCCGTTGCTGTTCGGCATGCTCGACTCATTGTTCGGCGGCGTCGCGTAGGACTGGTTCGCGCATCGCGGCGTCTCGCCGCTGCGATGCCGGCAACCTGCTAGGATTTCTGCGTCCAAAGCTCCCGCACAACCGGAGGCGCCTTGGCCGGGTCGATGCCACGAGCCTTCAAATAAGTCTCGTACATCGCTTGGGTCTGGCCGGTCGTATAGTAGAAATCGAGCGCCGTCCCGAGCCAGTCGCGCCAAGTCTTGTCAGGCTCCCGCCGCACCCCGGCCGAGGTGGCGGAGTAGCGGATGGGTTCCGGCAGCACCACGGTGCCCAGCTTGGACTTCTGCTGCATCAACACCAGGGCCGGGTGATAGAAGCACAGCGCCGTCAACTGGCCGGCCTGGAACGCCAACAGGGCCGGGTCCAACCCAGGAAACCGTTTGATCGTGGCAAGCGGCAGCCGGGCCGTCACGTCGCGGTCGGGAGCCGTGCCAAGGGCAACGCCGATGGTAACATCAGGCTTGTCCAGGTCACTCCAACTCCGCGCGCTCACGCCGTCACGCAACAGAACGCCCTGGGCGTAGTAGAAGAAGGGCTGCACGGGGAAGTCGATCGCCAACGCCCGCTGCGGCGTCGCATCCAGCACGAACTGCACGTCGTACTGCCCCGCTTGCAGCCCTGCGACCGCGGTGGCCCAGGTCGTCTCCACCGTCACGAGCTTGACGTTCAGGTCATGGGCGATGGCCTCCCCCGCCAGCGTGCCGATGCCGCCCCAGGTGCCGGTCGCCAGGTCCTTGTAGAACCAGGGCTCTCCCGGAACGACGCCGATACGGACTTCGCCGGCCGAGCGAATGCGCTCCCAGGTGGATGGTGGCGTCTGCGCACGAGCCGAGCCGGCCGCAGCTAGGCCAGCCACCCCGGCCAGTCCCAAGCCCAACGCCGTGCGGCGATGCCGGTCGTGGTCAGCCATGCAGCCTCCAATTGTCGGTTGCGAAAGCCAAGCTTAGGAATCGGCTCAGCACAACGTCAAGGAAGCCGCCCTGCATATTGTCCGGATCGAGGCATTCGAGTTCCACCGCACGCTGGACGGCACGGCCTGGAACCCGAGCGGACGTTGGCACGAGCGCCGTGCGCCCCTGCTGCGGCTCACGGCCAAGGACGGCACGGTCGGGATCGGTGAGGGCTGGTCAGAGCAGACCGAGATCCACGCCTTCTTCGACCATTTGCATCTGGTGTCGGCGTGGCTGCTCGGCCAACCCGGCGATGACATAGGGGGCGTGCACGCGGCCTTGTCGGGTATGACGAGCCGTCCTGAATGGGTCGCGCCCGCCGTCGCGAGCGCTGTCGACGTGGCGCTGTGGGACATGCGGGCACGGCGCGCGGGACAACCCCTCTACGTCACGTTGGGCGCACTGGGCGGGGCCGTGCCGGTGTATGCTAGCGGCGGGCTCTATGGCGATGCCAAGGATCTGGCGGTCCTCGCAGCCGAAATGCGGGGATATGCCGAGAACGGCTTCACCGCTGTGAAGATGAAGGTCGGCGGGCTACCACGGTCGGACGACCTCGCGCGTGTCGCTTCGGTCCGCCAGGCCCTCGGCCCGGACGTCGCGATCATGGTCGATGCGGTGCAACAGCTCACCGTCAGCAACGCGCCCGAGTGGACCGATGCGCTCGCGGCCTTGGGCGTCTGGGCCATCCAGGCGCCGCTTCCAACTCACGACCTAGCCGGCATGGCGGTGCTGCAGGCACGCGGTCCCCTAACCGTCGTGGCGCAAGAACGGGAGCACCGTCCGGCCGCGTTCCGTGCCCTGTTGGACGAGCGGGCCGTGGGGATGCTGCAGTTCTGTCCCGGGCTGGCGGGCGGGTTCACCGGCGGCCTCGCCTTGGCCGGAATGGCACGGATGGCCGGCGTGCAAGCGACGCTGCAGTGCTATTCCACGGCGGTGATGCAAGCAGCCTGCTTCCATCTCGGTGCAGGACGGGTTTCGGTCCATTCGGTCGAATATCACCAATACCACGACCATCTCTCCGCTGCCCTACCCCGCGCGATGCTGGCGGTCGCAAACGGCCACTTGCACCTCGACGGCGGGCCCGGGCTCGGGATCGAGCCGGCGCTGCTGGATCGGCCGCTGATCGGGCCCGGCACGCTCCGCCGCATCTTCCGCCTACCGGATTGATCCAGCGCTCCCGAGACGTCAGGGTCGCAGGCGGGCGGCATGGAGCGTGCGAAAGTGGCGGGCAGTCAGGATATCGCGGAGGATCCGCGCAATGCCGGCGTGCTGGTTTGGCTGAATGGCCGGCTGGTGCCCCGCGATCAGGCGACGGTGTCCGTGTTCGACGGCGGCTACATCGCGGGCGACGGCGTGTGGGAGGGAATGCGCCTGCATAACGGCCATCTGCTGTTCCGCGATGAGCATCTCGAACGACTGTTCCTGGGCGCACGCGCCATCGACTTGGATATTGGGATGGACCGGGCCGCGCTGGCCGCCGCCCTGGCGGAGACGTGCCAGGCCAATGACATGTACGACGGCGTGCATCTGCGCCTGATGGTCACGCGCGGAGTCAAGCGCACGCCCAGCCAGGACCCACGCGCCACTATCGGTCCAGCCACCGTCGTGATCGTAGCCGAATTCAAGGTGCCACCCCCGGCCCTTGCCCAAACGGGTTTGGCGCTGCTGACATCCACCGTGCGCTGTACCCGGCCCGACCAGTTCGATATGCGGCTGAACTCCCACAGCCGGCTCAACCTGATCACGGCGCTGATCCAGGCCTACAAGGCGGGCGCCGACGAAGCCTTGATGCTGGACGATGCCGGGTTCGTGGCGAGCTGCAACGCAACCAATTTTTTCTTCGTGCGGGATGGGGTGGTTTGTACTTCGACAGCGAGGAACTGCTTCAACGGCATCACGCGAGCCAAGGTGATCGGGCTGTGCGAGCGCCACGGCATTCCTCTCCAGCAAGACGCTTTCACCCTGATCGACGTCTATGGCGCCGAAGAAGCCTTCGTCACGGGCACGTTCGGCGGGATCACGCCGGTGCGCATGATCGACGGACGTGCACTGGGGCCGCTTCCTGGCCGGGTCACCGCCGAAGTCGCCGATCTGTACGGCAAGTTAGTGCTGGCGACCTGTGGGTGAAGCGCCCTGCTCGCTACGCTCATCCAGTATCACCCATGATAACGTGCTTCTCTGATCGCGGCTCCGGACGGGAATCCAATGCCGGTGGCGCTTGGGATGTCCCGACGGGTGAACCAGGCTTCACCAATGGTGCGATCATCCGGTTCCCCGACCGAAGCAGCGCCGTCGCCTGGACAATTCCCCAGTTTACCAACCGACCTTCACCGACAGAGCATTGGGCATCGATCGCCGCTACCAGCTAATCGGTGGAACTTTGCAGACAGGCAAGCTGCCGGCGCCACAAGCGGTCGCTGCACGGGGGCTGGCGTTGCGATGGGCCGGGATGGTGCTGTTCGTGCTGCGCCGCGCCCGTGGTTTGTCCAACCGCAACCGAAGCGCGAAAGACATTGCCGAAGATGCAAATGACCAGCCCGGCTCCACCAGGCAAGCGCACACCATTCAAGAAGCGGCAGTGAGCGTCCGCTTCCCGCTCCCTTGGTCGGTAAAGCGGATTGGCTCACCCCAAAGCTTCTAGTGGGCCAGCTTTTCTTCCAGTATGTCCAAGTCTCGCTTGGCGTTGGCGATGCTGTCCGCGTCGCCGTCTTGCTCGGCCAAGCGGAGGCGTTGCCGCATCAGCCGGCGCGCCTCGTCCGGTTCGCCGTTCTCGTAGGCCAACACGCCAAGCTGAAATAGCGCCGTATCGACATGGTCGGTGTCGTGCAAGGGAGTGGCAATTGCGAGCACCCGTTGCAGACTTGCGCGCGCCGCTGCAACGTCGTGCAGTTCGTAGTTGTTCTGCGCCAGGTTGATCAACGTCGGTAGCAGCCGCCTATCCTCCGGGCCGAAGACCCGCATGCTGTCGGCGAGCAGCGTTTGGTTGAGAGCACGGGCCTCGATATATTTCCCAACCTCGTGGAGGCAGTAGCCTAGATCCCCGCGCACGCCGAACCGCTGGCCATCCGTCAGCTTGGTATCGTCGGCCATCAGCGCTACCACGCGCTGGTAGTAGGGGATCGCGGTCTGGCAATTGTCCTGGGCCTTCGACTGTTTGGCGACGCGGTAGTTCGTCATCAATCGGTCCTCGGGCGACAAGAACGGGTGCGCGCCGTCGATCCGGAGGGCCTCGATGCTGGCCGGAATGGAGGTTTCGGCCCGCCCTGCCTTCTCCTCGACCAAGCCGCGGAGAAAGGCGACCTCTCCGCGGTCAGTGCTCTCGGGGCCAAGCCGTGTCTCGATCTCGTTCAACTCGGCGAGGGTTTTGGATATGCTGAATGTGCGCGCCGGGTCGAGGACCAGCGCATGCAGGGCAGCGAGTTGTTGGGCGGCCGTTTCGGATGGCTGACCCTGCGCCGAGCCCGCGAGCGCCGCCACCATCGCGCCGGCTGCGATGTGCAAGGGGTAGGACGCACGAGTCACGCGAAGCGCTCCAGCCGCAGCCATTTGCGCCGTCGCATCGTCGTCTCGTTGCAAGGCACCGTCGCTCCTCCCCGACCATCAGGGCGGCCACAAAGGCCACCTCGCCATGAGCGTGACCTCCTGCGGTATGCCTGTCCTATTGCCTCGGACCGCTGCAATCCCGTTGCTCCTGACTGCACGATGACATTCAGCTAATAGCAATGCCCAGACTCAAACGCACTTTCGGATCGACTGCAACTATCGGAACTCCAACCCTTACGACAATGCCGACTGCCGCCAACCTTGCCTGGGGTCAAGCATGGCGGTCAGCCCTTGCCTTTTCGCTTTGAGGCGAGGTGTCCGGCGCTGGTTCCCAGCCTAACACGCTGCGACCGCCGTATTCATGGGACCGGACGCGTTCCTCGGCGAGTAGGGTCGCGAGCGAAGGCGTGGTGGCGGTCTGCTCGAGCTGCCGCGCTTGGTGGTCGAGGCGTTGGATCGCAGCAAGCTCCTCCTCGTTCCCAAGTTTCGCCTTTTGGACGGCCGACTTCATGACCGCGATCGTGCGATCGAACACGAGTGTCGGCACCGGATAGGGATGCCGGTCCTTGCCGCCGTGCGCGAGCGAGAACCGGGCCGGATCGGTAAACCGGCAGGGCGCCCCGTGCACCACCTCCGCCACCATCGCGAGCGCGCGAACAGTGCGGGCACCGATCCCGGGTACCAACAGCAGCTCGGTAAAATCCGCCGGCCCGCGATCAGCCGCCGCAGCCAAGGCGCCGTGGAGCCGCCGCGGGACGATGTCATCCGGCCGCACGTCATGATGCTTTGGCATCACTAGATGCGGCAGGAGCGCTTGCGGATGAGCGGTGGGAGCCGGCGCTGGCCCTCCCTCTAGACGGGCCAGCTCCCGCACGATGCCTCCAGGACCGATATCGCCGAGCAGATGGAGCTGGGCGCTACGTGATGCGGCGGCGCGGCGGTCGGCCAAGTTCACGATCATGCCCTGCCCGAGCCCGTCGATCGCGGCATGCGGCGCGTCGACGAAGCTCTCCAGACCCTCGGACAACCAGTGATACCGCCTGGCCTGCCGCCGGTCGCCGTTCATGCCTTGCTGCACCACCACCCAGCGCCCGTCATCCGCGACGATGAAGGAGTGCAGATAGAGGTCGAAGCCGTCCTGCACGGCGGCGCTGTCGACCTTTGCGACCAGGCGGCTCGAGCGGGCGAGGGCAAGTCCGTCCAAACCGACGCGCTCGCCGACGGCCTCGAGCTCGGCCGGGGTCGCCCGGCTATGCTTGCCCCGGCCGCCACAGACGTGGATGCCGAGTTCTTTCGAGAGCGGCGCCAGACCGCGTTTCAGCGCCCCGAGCACGCTGGTCGTGATCCCGGACGAGTGCCAGTCCATTCCCATGACGGCGCCAAACGATTGGAACCAGAACGGGTGCGCCAGCCGCCGCAACAGCTCGTCGCGCCCGTATTCCAGCACGATCGCCTCCACGATCACCGCGCCGAGCCGCGTCATGCGCTGGCCAAGCCAGGCCGGCACACGGCCACCATGGAGCGGCAGGTCGGCGCTCCCTGCGCGCCGGGCCATCAGGCTGCCCCGGCGGGAACGCACATGTCCGCGTCTACTGGGCCCGTGCTCGATCCAAATAGCGGTAACCCACCATCCTCACGCGCCTCGAAGTTCGACACCGTCACACCGACCAGCCGGATCCCCTTTTCCGGCGGGAAGACCAGTCGAATGAGGTCCAGGCTCGCCTGACGGAGCCGGGCGTGGTCGGCGACTGCCGCCGGATAACTGCGACTTCGGGTGATCTGACGAAAGTCGGCGAACTTCACCTTAACCGTTACAGTCC
Organism: uncultured Acetobacteraceae bacterium; assembly: GCA_964242215.1. Lineage (GTDB taxonomy): Bacteria > Pseudomonadota > Alphaproteobacteria > Acetobacterales > Acetobacteraceae > LMUY01. Next base: position 65,559 of record CAXTCJ010000018.1, read on the forward strand.
GGCCGAAAGCCCGCGCCGCCTCGCACCAAGTCCACACGTCGTCGGCCATGCTCAACACGCCAGCCTCGATCTCGGCCGGCTCGGTAAGGTCGCAGTCGAAGGTGGTCTCCGACCCGGACGACTTGCGCGTGCGGTCGGGATCCACTGGCCGGTCGTCCTCACCCCGCGCGATTGCGTAGTACCAGGCGGCGGCGCTGCCGAAATGCTCCTGCAAGAACGCCATCGACTTTGCCCGAAGGTCGGCGCCGGTCGCGATGCCGAGCGCCTGCATCTTCCTGGCCGTCACCGGGCCGACGCCGTGAAAGCGGGTGACCTGCAGCGTCTCCACCCAGTCCGCGCCCATACCCGGCGTGACGGCAAATTGGCCGTTGGGCTTGCGGTGAGCCGAGGCGAGCTTGGCGAGGAATTTGTTATACGAAATCCCAGCTGAAGCAGTCAGCCCCGTTTCCGCCAGGATGCGGGCGCGGATTTCCCTGGCAGTGGCCCAGGCTGTCGGCAGGCCCTGCAGATTTTCGGTGACGTCGAGATACGCCTCGTCGAGTGATAACGGCTGAACAAGGGGTGTGTAGTCGGCGAAGATAGCGTGGATCTGCTGCGACACAGCCCGGTAGACGTCGAAACGCGGTTTGACGAATACGAGTTCGGGGCACCGGCGCAGCGCAGTCACCGACGGGAGCGCGGA
>CAXTCJ010000019.1:0-63932 GCA_964242215.1 uncultured Acetobacteraceae bacterium
GGCCTGGAGGTAGTGCGCCGTCGTTTGACCGCGCGGTGCAGCAAAGCGGCTTAGGCGAAATTCATCCTCCCCCGTGCTTCACGGGGGAGGTGGCGGCGACGCCTACGGAGGGGGCGCGGCACGGTCGGTGCCCACGCCCCCTCCACCACGCTTCGCGCGGTCCCCCTCCCCCGTGAAGAACGAGGGAGGATCTTAGGCTATACCTGGGTGGCTTGCGTCGCGCTCCGACAGCAATGGGTCGGACAACGGCCAGGTGACACCGAACGCCGGGTCATTCCAGCGAGCGCCGCGCGCCAGATCCGGATGATAGGCCTGCGTCATCATGTAAAGCACGTCGCTGTCGGCTTGCAGCGTCTGGAACCCGTGCGCGAGGCCCGGGGCGATATACAGCGCGCGGCCATTGTGGGCGGACAATTCGTAGCTCACCCAGCGATGCAGTGTCGGCGAACCCGGGCGCAGATCCACGGCAACATCGAACACGGCACCGCGGAGGCAGCGGACCAGCTTGCCTTCGCCGAACGGCTCCGCCTGCCAGTGCAGACCTCGCAGGGTGCCGCGATGCGGGTTGCTGGACAGGCTGCACTGCACGAAGTCGCGCGGCAGGCCATAGGCCGCGAAGGTGTCGGCGCAGAACATCCGGGCGAAGCTGCCGCGTGGGTCCTCGTGCCGCTCTAGGTCCACGAGCCAGACGCCATCCAGCGCGGTTGGCGTGATGGTCATGCCAGCACGGTCGTGGTGGGGATCGGCACGACGAACCGGCCGCCCCAATCCCGAATCACAGACATGCTGTCGGTGATCTCGGCCGCTAGATTCCAAGGCAATACCAGCACGTAGTCTGGCCGCGCCTCGATCAGCGCGTCCGGGGACAGGACGGGGATTCGGCTGCCGGGCAATAGCATCCCTTGTTTGTGCGGGCTGCGATCGACGGTGAAGGCCAGCAGGTCCGGCCCGATCCCGCAGTAGTTGAGCAGCGTGTTGCCCTTCGCTGGGGCGCCATAGCCGGCGACGCGCTTGCCGTCTGCGCGGGCCCGCAGCAGGAAGTCGAGCAAGCTGCATTTCGCGTCCGCCGCCCGCGCTGCCAGGCGGCGATAGGTGGCGGGCTGCTCCAATCCGGCGGCCTGCTCGTCCGCCAGCGTCGCCGCGACGGCTGCAGTTTCGGGGCGCGCGTCCAGGCCGGCGTAGACCCGCAGCGATCCGCCATGGGTCGGAAGGGGCTCGACGTCGAACACATGCAGGCCGTGGCGGGCGAAGATGCGGCGGACGACCTGCAGTGAAAGATAGGACAGGTGCTCGTGGTAGATCGTGTCGAACTGCACGCCCTGCACCAGCGTCAGAAGATGGGGGAACTCGACCGTCAACACACCATGCGGCGGCATCAGGATCGCGAACCCGGCGACGAAATCGTCGAGGTCGGGCACATGCGCCAACACGTTGTTCGCCACCATCAGGTCGGGCACGATGCCCGCTTCCCGCAGGCGTCGGGCCGCCGCGGCCCCGAAGAACGCGATGTCGGTGGCGATCCCCTTGGCAAGTGCCACCGCCGCGACGTTGGCAGCCGGTTCGACCCCGAGCACGGCCACGCCGCGCTGTTGGAAATACTGCAGCAGGTAACCGTCGTTGCTCGCCACCTCCACCACGGTGGACCCGGCGCCGAGCCCCAACCGCGCCACCATTGCCGCGGCATAGCGGTCGGCGTGGCGCAGCCAACTTTCTGCGTAGGAGCTGAAATAGATGTAGTCGCCGAACATCGCCTCGGGCGTCTGGATGGCGGGAAGCTGCACGAGCCGGCAGTCGCTGCAAACCCGCACGTGCAGCGGATAGGTCGGCTCCATCGCGTCGGCGCGATCCCTCGGAATGAAGGCGTTCGCCACCGGCATCACCCCCAGATCCAGGAACGTCTCGGTGAGAGCGGCGCCGCAGGACCGGCAAGCCATCATCGTGCGGCCTCGTAGCGGCTTATGTCGGCCCTAAGCCGTGACGCGGGGTCTGCGCTGCTCCTGTGCCAGGCCACGGTCCAGTCCAACGCCTCCGCCAGAGTGAGGCGGGATTGCCAATCGAGCCTGTCACGGGCCTTGGTCGCATCCACGGCGAGGCACTGCGTTTCGGCGGGCTGCTCCGTGTCATCGATCGCCCACGCGGCGCCCGGCCCCCATGCGGTGGCGAGGCGGCGGACGATCTCGGACACCGGCGCTGCCGCCTCCAGCGGGCCGAAATTCCACGGGCCGGCAAAGCTGCGATCCGCCGCCAGCCGTTCGGCCAGCAGCAGATAGCCACAGAGCGGGTCCAGCACGTACTGCCAAGGCCGGGTCGCGCCGGGATTGCGGATCCGGACGGGCTCGCCGTTTGTCCAGGCCCGCAGGCAGTCGGGCACTAGCCGGTCGGCCGCCGCGTCGCCGCCGCCGATCACGTTGCCCGCCCGCGCCGTGGCGATCGGTGGCCCGGCGAACGTGTGCTGCCAGGATGCGGCGACCAACTCCGCGCAGGCCTTGCTGGCACTGTACGGATCATGCCCACCCAGCCGGTCGGCCTCGACGTGAGGAGCAAACTTAGGCTGCGGCTCATAGCATTTGTCGCTGGTGACGATGACGACGGCCTGTACGCCGGCCGCTCTTCGGGCCGAATCCAGCACGTGAACCGTGCCCATCACATTGGTCGCGAACGTCTCGACCGGGTCGACATGGGATCGCCGGACCAGGGCTTGTGCCGCCAAGTGCAGCACGATCTCGGGCCGTCGCTGCATGAACACGGCGGCGACGGCCTCGGCGTCCCGGACGTCGCCACAAACCGACGCGATTTCGGCGCCGGCGCAGTCCGCGAGGCAGCCGGGCTCGGGCGGCAAGGCATAACCGGTGACGTCGGCGCCGAGCGCGTGCAGCCAGTGTGCGAGCCAGGTGCCCTTGAACCCGGTGTGCCCGGTGAGCAGCACACGTCGGCCGCGCCAGAACGCGGCGGAGGGCAATGTGCCGCTCAGCCTGCAGCCCATGGCGCCTGTCCGCTAGCCCACAATGCGTCGAGTTGGCGCTTGTCCCGCAGCGTATCCATCGGCTGCCAGAACCCGTCATGCCGAAACGCCATCAACTCGCCGGACGCGGCAAGCTGCTCCATTGGCTCGCGTTCCCATACGGTATCGTCGCCTTGCACCAGGTCGATCGCCGAGGGCTGCAGTACGAAGAAGCCGCCATTGATCCACCGATTGCCCCCCGGCGGCTTCTCGCGAAAACCGCACACGGCATCGCCGTCGAGTTCCAGCGCGCCGAACCGGGCCGGGGGTGATACCGCCGTCACCGTCGCCTGCCGCCCGTGCGCCCGGTGGAAGGCGATCGCGGCGGTGATGTCCACCGTGCTGACGGCGTCGCCATAGGTGAAACAGAACGGCTCGTCGCCCAGGAAGCGCCGCACCCGCGCGAGCCGGCCGCCGGTCATGGTGTCGAGCCCCGTCTCCACCAGCGTCACGCGCCACGGCTCGGCGGCGGCGCGGTGCAACACGACATCCCCGGTGCCGAAGTCGAACGTCACGTCCGCCATATGGAGGTGGTAGTTCTGGAACCACTCCTTGATGACGTAGCCCTTGTAGCCGAGGCAGACGATGAAATCGCGCACACCATGGGCCGCGTAGGATGTCATGATGTGCCACAGGATCGGCTTGCCACCGATCTCGACCATGGGTTTCGGCCGGAACTCGGTCTCCTCCATGAGCCGCGTCCCTAGCCCGCCCGCGAGGATAACCGCTGTCGTGGACACCCAGCTTTGATACGAAACGCGGCGACGATTTGCAATCGCATCGAACGCCCAGCGGTGTCATCGCGCGCCGGTTGCGTCGTGGCGCAACTTGTGTGAACTCCGTCGCCGCGACACTTACCTGTCTCGACCCCCCTGGAGCGTGTCATGAAACTTGCCCTCCTTGCCGCCTGCGCCGTCGCCTCGACGATGGTGGCCGGCGTGGCCTTCGCCCAGGCTCCTGCACCGTCGCCCGGTAACGGCACGTTGGAGGCGGTTCGCAGCCGCGGGCAATTGATCTGCGGCGTCTATGGCTCCGTCGCGGGCTTCTCCCTGCTGGACAGCCAAGGGCGGATGAACGGCTTGGACGCCGACATGTGCCGCGCCGTCGCCACCGCGATCTTTGGTGACGCGAGCAAGGTCAAGTTCGTTGCGGTGTCCGGCATCACCCGCTTCACCGCGCTGCAATCCGGCGAGATCGACCTGTTGTCGCGCGAGACGACGTGGACCACGCAGCGCGAGTCGTCGTTGGGACTGCTGTTCGCCGGCACCAATTTCTACGACGGCACCGGCTTCATGGTGAAAGCATCCGCCGGCATCAAAGCCGCGACCGACCTGGCAGGGGCCACGATCTGCGTCGCACCCGGCACCAGCACCGAACTCGCGGTGCAGGACTATTTCGGCCAACGCAAACTGCAGTTCACGCCGGTGCTGATCGACGACCTCAACACCATCCAGCAGGCCTTCATCTCCGGCCGCTGCGACGCGTACTCGACCGATCGTTCCGGCCTGGCGGCCTTCCGCTACGCGCAGGCAACACCGGCCGACTACGTCTTGCTGCCAGAAATCATCAGCAAGGAGCCGGACGGCCCGGCGGTCCGCAAGGGTGACGACCGCTGGTTCGACCTCGTTCGCTGGACGCTGTTCGCGCAGATGACCGCCGAGGAACTGGGCGTCACGAGCCAGAACATCGACGCGATGGCGGCCGGCACCAACCCCGATATCCGCCGCCTGCTGGGCGCCGACGGCGATATCGGCAAGTCGCTGGGCGTAGACAACAAGTGGGCGTTCAACATCGTCAAGCAGGTCGGCAATTACGGCGAGATGTATGACCGCAATATCGGCCCGCTGGCGATCCCACGTGGACTGAACAGCCCCTGGACCAAGGGCGGCCTGCAATACGCGCCGCCGATGCGATGACCCAGCCCGATCTGCTGATCGCCGGTGGCCGGGTGTACGACCACGACGGCGATATCCACCAACCGCCGGTCCGCGATGTGCTGGTGCAGGGCGGCCGCATCGCGAGCGTGACCGCGCCGCAGGACGATGCCGCCGCCAAGGCTGCGCTGCGCCAACAGGCCGGGCCCGGCGGCCCGCGCGTGATCGACGCCGCCGGGCTGCTGGTGCTGCCGGGCTTCGTCAACGCGCATTACCATTCCTACGACGTGCTGCAGAAAGGCATGTTGGAGGACATGCCGTTCGACGTCTGGGCGCTGCATTCGCAACCCGCCTATCTCGGCCCCCGCTCCGCCCGCGAGTTGCGGCTGCGCACGTTGATCGGAGCGGTGGACTGCCTGCGCCACGGCATCACCACGGTGCAGGACATGAACTCGCTGGTGCCGATGGATGAGCCGACGCTCGACACGATCCTGGCCGCCTACGCGCACTCCGGCTTGCGCGTGGTGTTCTCCGCCGCCTTGCGCGATGTGGCCGCCTTGGACATCGCGCCGTTCCTGCCCGCCGACGCCCCGGCCGCGGTGCGCGCGCTGGTGGACGGCGCGCCGGCGGATCCGCACGCGCAGCTTACCTTTGTGGAGGCGCAGATCCGCCGGCTCGATCCGTTGCCGGAGCGGCTGCGCTGGGCGCTCAGCCCGTCCGGCCCGCAACGCTCGTCGCGCACCCTGCTGGAGGGCGTGGCCGACCTGTCGCGCCGCTACGGCCTGCCCGTGCTGACCCATGCCTACGAGACGCGGGCGCAGGCGGCCAAGGCGCGCGCGCTGTACGGCGAGCAGGGCGGTTCCATGCTGCGCTATCTGGCGGAAGTCGGCCTGCTGAATGAGCGGCTGACCATCGCGCACGGCGTGTGGCTGCGCGACGACGAGGTGGCGCTGCTCGGTGCGGCGGGGGCCGGGCTCGCGCACAACCCGGTCAGCAACCTCAAGCTGAAAAGCGGCGTGGCCCCCATGCGCCGGGTGATCGATGCCGGCGTGAACATCGCGCTCGGCTGTGACAATTGCTCGTGCGGCGATAGCCAGAGCATGTTCGCGGCGATGAAGCTGCTGTGCCTGCTGGCCGCGGCGGCGGAGCCGAACCCGACGGGTGTGCACGCCGCCACCGCCCTGCGCGCCGCCACGCTGGGGGGTGCGCGCGCGGTCGGGATGGCTGGCGAAATCGGTGCGATCCGGCCGGGGATGCTGGCCGATTTCGCGCTGCTCGATACCAGCGACATCGCCTATGTGCCGTTCAACAGCGCGGCGCGGCAGGTCGTGTACGCGGAGGCCGGGCGCGGCGTGCACAGCGTGGTGGTGGGCGGCGAAGTGGTGCTGGATGCGCGTCGCCTGACCACGATCGACGAAGCGGCGCTGCTGGCGGAGGCGGCAGAAGTGATGCCCGGCTTCGCCGCCGATTACGCGGCGCAGGCGGCCCGCAGCCAGGATGCGGTGCCGTGGCTGCTGGAAGCCAACCGCCGGGTCGCGGCTCACGATGTCGGGCTCGATCGTTTCGTCCCCGGATAGACAATTGCTGTCTCGCATCTGCTGATCCTCCCCTGCGAAGCGGGGGAGGGGGACCATGCAAAGCATGGTGGAGGGGGCAAGCCACGCGCTCCGATCGTGCCTGCGCCCCCTCCGTCGGCTTCGCCGCCACCTCCCCCGTGAAGAACGGGGGAGGATCAGCTAAATGCGATCCCTATGTTCTTATCCGCTTGAAACTGTCCGGCCCCGTGTGGCCCTCTCCCTGGCCATGGACGCCACAGCCGCTCCCGATGCCACCCTGACCGAACTCGCCGCAATCGGCCTACGCGCCGCGCGCGTGGTGACGCGGATGATGGAGATCGAACAGGCGGCGGCCGAAATCGCCGCAAGCTGGCTGCCCACCGCGCAAACCCCGGCCGCGTCGTTGAGCGAAGCCATCACAGCCGGCCAGGACGCCGACGCCCTCGCCCTCGCGATGATACAAGCCGTGCCGCGCGTCGAGATCCTCGCCCTCGCTTTGGACCGTGTCACCCGCTCGGTGCGGCGCAGCATCGCGCTGATGCGGCGGCTGCAGGCCGGCTGGCCGCACGCCGCACCCGACGACCGCGGGGCGATGGTTCGGCGCCAGGTGGCACGCGCGGTCGCCGAGACGATCCGGGGCCGCGCGGACGGTGAGGCTGCTGAACGCCTGTTCGACGACCTGGCCGAGCGGATGGACGATCCCACGCTGCAGGACGAGATCCTGTCGCTGCCGGTGGACCAAATCGTGCGGCGGATCTGCCAAGATTTGGGGTTGGCAGCAGAGGTGCTGGGTGGCCCATCCGCTCCGCACCCCGAACCACCGCACCGCGATACCGGTTAGTCCTCGCGCTCGATACCGGTTAATCGTCTCGCATGAATCCACTCCCTCTGGACGCACCTTCGCTCGCGGTCGCGGTGCGAACCGGACAGCTCGATCCCGTCGAGTGTGTCCAATCGTTCCTGGCGCAAATCAGGCAGCAGAACCCGGCGGTCAACGCCTTGGTCGATCACGATGAGGCGGCCCCGTTGCGCGATGCCGCGGCGCTCCGCCCCCGGATCGCGGCGGGTGAAGCGTTGCCGCTGGCCGGGGTGCCCGTGGTGATCAAGGATTCGATCTGGGTCGTGGGCCGCCGCATCACGCAGGGCTCGCCGCTATTCGCCGGGTTCATCCCCGATCGCAACGCGCTGCCGGTGGAGCGGCTGCAGGCCGCGGGTGCCATCGTAATCGGCATCGGCAACATGCCGGAATTCGGCGCCAAGGAAGTGACCGAGAACCGGCTGTACGGCCGCAGCCTGAATCCGCGCGATTTGACCCGAACGCCGGGTGGCTCGTCCGGCGGGTGCGCCGCGGCGTTGGGGGCGGACATGGCGCCGCTGGCCCTGGGCGGGGATGGCGGCGGCTCGTGTCGGCGGCCGCCGGCGCATGTCGGCGTGGTGGGGTTCAAACCGAGCAGCGGCACCGTCGCCGATCCATGGGGCTTTCCCGGCACGCTGCCCGGGATCGCTTGCACTTGTCCGATGGGCCGCACCGTGGCGGACGTCGCCGCGTGCTTCGCCGTGATCGCCGGCCCGCATCCCGCAGACGTATTGTCGATCGACCCAGCGCCGCCGGTGCCTCGGCCCGCCGGAAGCCTGCGCGTTGCGTTCAGCCCGCGGCTTGGGCTGGACTGTGCCGTCGATCACGACGTGCTGGACACGGTTGCGGCCGCCGTCGAAACGCTGCGGCGGGCCGGCCTGTCCGTCACCCAAGCCGACCCGGCGTGGCCCACGGGTACCACCGAGGAGGCCATTCTCGCCATCGAGGAGGCCGGGCTTGCCGCATTCTTTGGCGCGCGCTGGCTGGCCGACCCGGCGCTGTTCGACCCGCATGTTGGCTGGCAGATCGAGCGGGGGCTGCGCCGCACCGGGGCCGAGGTTGCCGCCGCCCATGCCGCAAGCCTAGGCATCGCTGCCACAATGGCGGCCTTCTTCGCCGAGTGGGACTTGCTGCTGTGTCCCACCCTGGCCTGCGTCGCATGGCCGGCCGACCAGTTGAACCCCACCCTGATCGGTGGCGCGCCCGCCCGGCACCGCGGTCATGCCGTGTTCACGCCATTGTTCAATCATGCCCGCACCCCGGCGTTGACCTTGCCCTGCGGCGCCGGGGCGCACGGACTGCCGCTGGGATTGCAGGTGATCGGGCCACGGTTGGCGGACCATGCCGTGTTGCAGGCCGGCCTTTGGATGGAGCAGGCGCTCGGTCCGGCGGCGCGGCCATGGTTGGTGGCATGAAGACTGCATGCCGTCCGTCGCGCACGGCAGTATGGCCGCCCAGCACAGGAGGACGCCGCGATGTTCGACTCACTTTCCTGGACCGCCGCTAAGCCTGCCCTCCCCAAGGTTAGCCGGCGCAACATGATGCGTGGCGGCCTGGGCGTGATCACAATGATGGGCTGCGGCGGCGTCGGCTCGGCGCGCGCGGCCGAGACTCACATCAAGTCCACCTTCGGGTCGGGCTTCTGCAATCTGAACTTCTACGTCACGAACGCGCTGCAGACGGCCAAGGATGACGGGCTGATCCTGGACTTCGTGCCGTCGCCGACCTTCGCCGAGCAGGTGACGTTTCTAGGGGCCGGGCAGGTGGATGCCGGGCTGATGCCCTACACTAGCTTCGTCGCGCTGTATGACGCCGGCGCTCCGGTGAAGATCGTGGCGGGTGGCGGCATTCAGGGCTGCGTGCTGGTCGCGCAACCCGGCCTGGACAGCCCGGAGAAGCTGAAGGGCAAGACGCTCGGCACCTTCCAGCTCGATACGCTCGAGGTGCTGCCGTACGACTGGCTCAAGAAGCACAACGTGCCGTTCAAGGACATCACCGTCCGCTACATGGGCAACACGCCGGAAGCCGTCGAGGCGTTCCGCGCCGGCGCGCTGGATATGATCTGCACGATCGAGCCATACGGAACGGCGCTGCTGAACGACGTGAAGGGCTCGGTGATGCTGTCCGACGGGCTGGACATCTACGGCCCCGGCTACACCGACTGCGTGCTGGCGGTGCGCTCCGACCTGATCACGCAGAACCCGGCAGGGCTGAAGGCGCTGATCAAGGGCATGATGAAGGCCCAGTACATGGCCGAGACGGAGCCGCAAAAGACGCTCGATCTGTTGGTTGGCCCGTACTACAAGACCAGCATGGAGAACGCGAAGATCGCGATGTCCAAGCAGCCATCGGTGGTGGATGCCCGCAACCAGACGCAGTTTATCCTCGATCGCGTGAACTCCATCATGGAGATGGGTTACATCAAGAAGAAGCCCGGCCGTGACTCGATCGATTGGACGCTGCTGGAACAGGTCATTGCGGAGAACCAAGATCTGTACGGGAAGCTGAAGCTCAAGTCGGCCTAGATGTCGGTCGCACTCCGCACCACGGCGGTCCCTGTCTGGCGAAGGCCCGCCGTGCCACCGTGGGCGGCGCGGATCGGCTGGGCGCTGCTGAGCATCGGGCTGTTCGCCGGCATTTGGGAAGTCTTGTGGGCGATCGGCTGGGCCGATGCGCGTTTGCTGCCGCCGCCGCACATATTCATGGGCAGCATCGTCGACCAGGCGAAATACTTCAACACCGTCAGTCGCTGGCAGATCGGCACCGGCGCCGCTGACCTGCCGAGCCCGACGGCGGCGGTCTTCTACACCGCCGGGTCGACCACGGGGCGGGTGGTGTCGGGACTGGTGATCGCCTCCGTATTGTCGATCAGCCTCGGCGTCACGGTGCGGTATTTCCGGATCTTCGAGCGGCTGACGCTGCCGACCATCACGCTGCTGGCCCCGGTGTCGCCGATCGCCTGGCTCCCGGTTGCGATCTTCATGTTCGGCATCGGCAACCGGCCGGCGATCTTCATGGTGGTGATCGCGCTGCTGTTCCACATGACGCTGTCCACCATCGCGCAGATCGACGGCGTGAACCGCAACTATATCAACGTGGCGCGCACCATGGGCGCTTCCAAGCGGCAGATCTACGCCCGCGTGATCATCCCCGCGATCCTGCCCGGCATGCTGATCGTGCTGAGGATGAACCTATTCGCTGCGTGGATGGTGGTGCTGATCGCCGAAAGCACTGGGGTTGGCTACGGCCTTGGCCAGGTGATCATGCTGGCGCGCAATACGTTCAACCCATCCTTGGTGTTCTTTACGATCGCGGTGATCGGCGTGCTCGGCTTCCTGTTCGACTACGCGCTACGCATGCTGCAGGGCCGCATCCTGTATTGGCTGCCGAAAGGGGCGGAGGCATTGCGTGGCCTCTGAGTCCGGCTCGGCGGTCGTATGCCGTGGCACCGGCAAGACGTGGGCACCCGGCACACCCCGTGCGCACGAGGCGTTGCGCGGCATCGATCTGGATGTGGCCCCTGGCGAGTTCGTGGTGCTGCTCGGCCCCTCCGGCTGCGGCAAGAGCACGCTCTTATATTTGATCGCCGGGCTGGAGGACATGACCGACGGTGAGTTGTGGTCGTTCGGCAAACCGGTGACGGCTCCCTCCCCCGACCGCAGTCTGATATTCCAGGAAACCTCGTTATTCCCGTGGCTGTCCGTTGGGCAGAACGTCGCATTCGGTCTCTCCATTCGGGGCGACGGCGGCGAGGCGCGCAGGGAAGCGGCGCGCGCGGCGCTCGCCCGCGTCGGGCTGGCGGAAGCAATCGACAAGCGGCCGGATGAGCTGTCGGGCGGCATGCGGCAGCGCGTTGCGGTCGCGCGGGCATTGGCGATGCGGCCGAAGGTGCTGCTGATGGACGAGCCATTCGCCGCGTTGGACGTGCAGACGCGGGCCAAGATGCAGGATTTCTTGCTCGAGGTCTGGCGCAGTTCCGCCGCCTCCGTATTGTTCGTGACCCACCATATCGACGAGGCCATTGCGCTGGCCGACCGCGTGGTGGTGTTCACCGCTCGCCCGGGACGCATCAAGACGGTGGTTCCGATCGACCTGCCCCGCCCGAGGGACCCCTTCAGCCCCGGCGCCGAACAGCTGCGCCGCCATCTGACCGGTCTTCTGCAGGACGAGGTGGACCGCGCCTTCGCCGAGCAGGAAATACTGCCGGCCTGATCCCACCTTAGGAGAAGCCTTTGTCCACCACGTTGATCCGCAGCCGATCCACCATCACGCACGCCAGCCGCCACCAGCCGCCGGCGATCATCGCGGACGGTGCGGTGCTGCAGGAAGACGGCGTGATCGCCGCAATCGGCACCTTCGACGATCTGCACCGCCGTTATCCCGACACCCCCGTGCTTGGTAACGGGAAGGAAATTCTGATCCCGGCCTTTGTGAACGGGCACCATCATGTCGGGTTGACGCCGCTGCAACTCGGCTCACCGGATATGCCGCTGGAGCTTTGGTTCATCACGCGCATGGTGGCGCGCAACGTGAACGTATACCTCGACACGTTGTATTCGGCGTTCGAGATGGTCGGCTCCGGCATTACGACGGTGCAGCACATCCACGGCTGGCTGCCGGGGACGCAGGCCGAGGTGGAAGCCAAGTCCAACGACGTGATCCGCGCCTACGAGGATGTCGGCATGCGGGTGTCGTACTGCTACGCCGTTCGTGACCAGAACAGGCTGGTGTACCAGGACGACGCCGCCTTCGTCGCCTCGCTGCCGACGGAGTTGCGCGGCCCGATGCAGGCTTGGTTCGACCGTTTTCAAATGACGCTGGACGGCTGCATGGACTTGTTCGGCAGCCTGCACGACGCGCATGCCGGCAAGGAGCGCGTCAAAGTCCAGTTGGCCCCCGCCAACTTGCACTGGTGTTCCGACGCCGCGTTGACCCGGCTTGGCGACGCGTCCCAGCGCTACGACGTGCCGATGCACATGCACCTGGTGGAAACTGCCTATCAGAAGGCGTACGCCCAGAAGCGTGGTGGGTGCACGGCCGTGGAGTATCTCGATCGCTTTGGGCTGATGAACAAGCGCATGACGCTCGGTCACGGCGTGTGGCTGAACGAGCGCGACATCGCCCGCGTGGCGGAAACCGGGACCTGCATCTGCCACAATTGCAGCTCCAACTTCCGCCTGCGGTCGGGGGTGGCGCCGCTCAACAGGTTCGCCGCAGCGGGCGTGAACGTGGCAATCGGGCTCGACGAGGCCGGCATCAACGACGACCGCGACATGCTGCAGGAAATGCGTCTCGTGCTACGCGCCCATCGCACACCGGGCATGGAGGACGACGTGCCGACGGCGGCCCAGGTGTTCGGCATGGCAACCCAGGGGGGAGCACGAACGACGGCCTTCGGCGACCAGTTGGGCACCCTGGCCGTGGGCACCGCCGCCGACCTGGTGTTGCTCGATTGGGAACAGATCAGTTACCCATACCTGGACGAGACCATGCCGCTGTTGGACGCGGTTTTGCAGCGAGCCAAGACCGGCGGCGTGAATGCGGTTATGTGCGCGGGCGAGGTCATCTACGAGAACGGTCGGTTCACCAAAGTGGACCAGGCGGCCGCGTTGAAGGCGCTGCACGATGACCTGGCACATGCCCTGTCCAATGATGAAGTGCAGCGCCGGCATCTGTCGCGGGCGCTGCTGCCCCATGTGAAGCAGTTCTACGCCGGCTACATGGACCCTGCCTCGCACGAGCCGTTCTACCGGCCAAGCTCGCGCGTATAGGGGCATGCTGTTCGACGATGCGGGGATGCCACAAGCCAATCGCTCGGTGCTGGCCATCAGCCAGCCGGCGCATGCTTGGGTTTCTGGTCAATTGCTGCGACACTGGGCCGAACGGCTAGACGAAACGCTCCTATTCGCCGCGGAGCAGCATGATATTGCCTGGCTCGATTGGGAACTCGAGCCCAGCTTCGACCCGGCGACGGGCCGGCCGCATTTCTTCCGCGACGTAGGTGCTGCCTTGCACGTGCCGCTGTGGGAGGCGGGCGTTGAGCGCGCGCTGGGTGCTTGGGGCCGCCGGGTCGCGCTGTTGGTGTCGCGCCACGGCAGCATCATCTACACGCGCTTCACGGACCGGCATCGCGGCGCCGATGCCGATGGAATCGCCGCCAGCGAGTATCTCCGTCGGCAGGGCGCATTGCAGGCCGAGTGGGCAGGCGCGCTGGGGTTGGACGCGGCCACATTGGCCCGTGACACTGGGCTGATTGCCTTCGCCGACACGCTCTCTCTCGTGGTATGTGGGGCCTTGCCGGTCCCGATCCGGATCGAGGTTCCGGCCGGCGCGTCGGGACCAGTGCGCCATATCAGCGTTCAGGCCCATCCTGATCGCGCCGGCACGATGACAGTCGATCCATGGCCATTCCAAACCGACTTCGTCGCCATCGAGGTCGAGGCCCGGCCCTTGCCCCCGGCCGGCCGGTTCGTCGACAGTGCCTCGATGCGCGCTTGGATGGCGGAGCCGGATCGGCGCACGCTGCAGTCCCGCCTGGTTCCAGCCTATTAGCCCGTCCTGCACGGATTTATTCGCCGGAAATTGGGAGCGCTTTTGCACCAAGCGTGCGCGACAGGCGAACAGCGCGTCGATGCAATTCCTCGCCGAGTTTCGTCAGCCCGGCCTCTGTCATGCGGTCTCGCAATCCGACCATGACGATGGCATTGATGGTGTCGTCCGGCATCATCACAGGGGCGGCCACGATACTCACGCCCTGGATGTATTGACCGTTATCGATCGCATAGCCGTGAGCCCGCGCGGCTTTCACTTCGTCGCGCCAAACGGACAGGGTCGGTGGAGAATCCCATCGCAGGGCTTCGAAGCGCTTGCGGATCTCGGGCCACGGCGCATCGCAGAAGGCAGCGACGCAGCGGCCCGTCGCGCTGATCAGGGCCGGGAAGCGGCTACCGATCTCGACGTGCAATTGTAGCAGCGAGGGTGCGCGCGCCAGGGCCACGACCATCATCTGGTCCAATCCGCGTGCCTCGACCCCAATTGCCGTGGCGCCGTGCAAGCGCGACAACTCGTCGAGATCGGTCTGCACCGCGGCCGAGAATGTGTGCTGCCGCATCGCCGTCCGCGCCAGCGTTACCAACCCCGTGCCCACGGTGTATTTCTTGGTCTCGGCGTCGACCGAAAGCAATTGCTCCTCCACCAGCACGCGAAGGATGTGCAAGCACGTGCTGGGCACCAGGCCGAGCGCCCGCGCAATGGTGTGAACGCCAAGCGGCGCGTCACTCTGTCCGAGCAGGCGCAGGACGGCGATGCCGCGGGACAGCGCCGGAACCTGCCGGAGCCTCGGGGTGGACTTCGCCGGTGGCTTTGCAGCGGTTTCGCGTGAGAGGGGAGCGTTCATGTTGTCGGTATACAACTACGAAAAGCCGGCGACCATCGCTCTGCCGGGCCGGTGTATATTGTATCTATACAACGCATAGAAGGCATTGACAACGCCGGCTCGGCCGGTTCACGCTTCCCGAAAAGTCGCAGAGGGAACGATCATGGCGAACACGATAGCTACGACGATCAGGCGTCGTCGTGTGCTGGGCGCCGCCGCCGCATTGGCATTGTCCGGCCCGAGCTGCGGGCGTTCGGAACCTTCTCCCATTCGGATCGGCGTGCTCAGCGACGTTGCCGGGCCGTATCGCAACGTCGGCGGGATCGGTGGTAAGATAGCTGTAGAAATGGCGGTTGAGGATTTCGGTGGGAATCTACTTGGCCGGCCCATCGAGGTCATGCAAGCGGACATCCAGAACAAGCCAGACCTATCGAGTGCCAAGGCCCGTGAGTGGATCGACGAGGGTTTCAGCCTGCTGGTCGACGGGGGGGCGACGTCCTCTGGCTTGGCGATTCAGGAAGTGTCCCGCGCCAAAAAGGTGATCTATCTCGGCAACGGTCCCTCGGCGACCGACTTCACCGGCAAGTTCTGTTCGCCCTACAGCTTTCACTTCTGGGCCGACACCTACTCGCTGTCGAAAGGCACTGCAGAGGTGTTGACCCAGGCCGGCGGGACCAGCTGGTTCTTCATCACAGCTGACTACCAGTTCGGCTATTCGCTGCAGGACAATGCCGAGCGCTTCATCAAACAGGCTGGCGGCAGCATCGCAGGCACGGTGCGTGTGCCACTGGGAACGACGGATTTCTCTAGCGCCATGCTGGCCGCGCAGGCATCGGGCGCGAAGGTGGTCGCGTTTGCCAATGCCGGTGCCGACTTGCAGAATTGCATCAAACAGGCCGCCGAGTTCGGCATCGTCAGGGGTGGTCAAAAGCTGGCGACGCTCCTGTTGTTCATCACCGACGTGGTGGCACTCGGCCAGAATGTCTGCGCGGGGTTGGTCTTGACCAACTCGTTCTATTGGGACCTATCGCCCGAGACCCGTGCCTGGAGCGCGCGTTTCAGCCAGAAGATCGACATGCCGCCGACCATGGTGCAGGCCGCGAACTACTCGGCGGCATTGCATTGGCTCGTTTGCGCCAAGGCCGCAGGCACGCTGGACGGCGACGTGGTGGGGGCCAAGATGCGTGCGACCCCGGTGACCGACTTCTATAACGACCACACGCCGGTTCAGCCGAATGGGCAGTTGCAGATGCCGATGCATATTTGGCGTATCAAGCCTGCCGACCGGGCCACGCACAAGTGGGACTTCTACGAGCCCATCGGCAGTTTGTCTGGGGCCGAGTCTTTTACGCCGATAGCCGAATCGGGGTGTCGACTGGCATAGCGGCAGTGCTTAGGTCGCACCTTCGGGTTGAGACGGCCGCTGCACGGCACCGCTGGCATAGAGGTCCGCCAGTTCCGCCTCGCTGTAGCCGAGTTCGCCACACAGGATCTCCCGCGAGTGCTCCCCGAGGAGCGGCGGCGCGCGCAAGGGCGCTTGGACGGCACCGGGGAACTTCACTGGGCGTCCGACCACGGCAATTGGGCCGAGCGAGGGGTGCTCGACCGTCTGTAGCATATCCCGCGCCGCGGCGTGTGGGTGGCGCAGCGCCTGGCTCACTGTCAGCACCGCTCCGCACGGCACGTCGGCGGCACTGAAGATCAGCTCCCATTCGCCTGTGCTGCGGGTGACTGTCACCGCTCCAATGATGTCGTCCAGTTCCGCCCGATTATCGCGGCGCAGCGGCATGGTTCGGAAACGCGAATCGTCCGGCAGATCCTCCCGCCCGATCGCACCGCAGAGATTGATCCAGAACCGCGGCGTGAGGCAGGCGATCATGATCGCGCCGTCGGAGGTCGTAAAGCTGCCATAGGGAACGATCTGGGGATGGCCCGACCCAACCGGCTCCGGTTCCTGGCCGGCCAAAAGCGAGAGCTGTGCCAGGTAGCCAAGCATGCCAAGCGCGCCGTCGAACAGACTGACGTCGATCAAGCGGCCACGCCCGGTCAATTGGCGCTCCAGCAGGGCGGAAAGGATGGCGACGGGGCCGAACACGCCGCCAACCATGTCGCCAATTGGTAGACCGAGCTTGACGCCGGGTCTGCCACGTTCGCCATTGACGCTCATCAAACCCGTCATCGCCTGAGTGATCACGTCGAATGAGGGCTTGTCGCGGAGCGGCCCGGTCTGGCCGTAGCCGCTGATCGCGCAATAGACCAAGCGGGGGTTGATGGCCGCTAGCGCCTCGTAGCCCAGCCCTAACCGGTCCATGACGCCTGGCCGAAAGTTCTCGACAAGTACGTCCGCGGTGCTCACCAGCCGATGCAGCACGCCACGGCCAGCTTCGGTTTGCAGGTCGATGACCAGGCTGCGCTTGCTACGGTTGATGCTGACAAAATAGTGGCTCTCGCCATTCCGGTGTGGCGGGAAGTGGCGTGTCTCGTCGCCGCGGTCCGGCGGTTCAACCTTCACGACGTCTGCGCCCAGATCGCCCAGAATCTGGGTCGCGAATGGCCCGGCGAGCACGCGCGTGAGGTCCACGACGCGCACCCCAGCGAGCGGCCCTGCCCAGGCTGGCTTATCAGCCGGTGCCATACCGGCGGCGCTCAGGCCGTCCGTCGCGGCAGCTCCACCACGCCGGTGCCGATGACGGAAAGCTCGCCGTCTTGGTTGTGGGCGGACTGCTCGATCTCGACGAGGGCGCGGCCATCGGCCTCGAACTTACTGATCACCTTGCCATCGATGAACAGCAGGTCGCCTTCCGGGTTGTGCCGGCGGATCTTGCTGGTGGAGCGGCGCAGAAATCCGTCGTCGCCCATCCAGTTGGTCAGGTGATGCGTCAGCCACGAGACGCGCTCCGGCCCATAATCGTAGGCGCCGGGCGCACCGACCATGAGGGCGAATTCGGGTTCCCAATGAACCCGCTCGGGGCAGTCGGGAATGCCGAACCGGTTCTTAATACCGAGACCCGGGTGATTGTGAGCCTGCCGCCAGGCGAGTTTGTTGGCGCGGATATACAAGCCGCCCCAGCCCTGGGCAAACGCGATGAACCCGGTGACCGTCATCGGCCCCTTCGCCATCGTGGGTAGTGCGTCACCGACGCTCACATCTTCCCAATAGCGCCTAGTGGCGCCGCGGATCTCTTCCGCCGCATACAATCGGTAGACCCGGTCGAGCTCATCGTCCGAGTAGACGTGTGGCGGGCGGGCGCGGACCTCGGTATATTTCGTGCCTTGCTCGCGCGCCTGGTCGCGGTCGGTGCGGAAGCACCAGCTATCCGCCTCGGCAACTAGGTCGCCATCCGGATTGAAGAAGTTCACGTGGTAGATCTGCTGGATCGCGCGACCGGCGAACTTCGTGTCGTGTTCCACCAGATCCTTCAGCCAAGCTTCGGTGCGGATCGCCTGGTTGCGTAGCACCGGCTTGTGCCAGGTCCAGTCCGCCCCGGCCCACATCGCATGCACGCCGGGTATGCCACCGACATAGCCCGAGATGATGCGGCTGGTGGCGAACAGAAAGCTGGGTAGCGCGATCACATCGCCGAAGCGCGTCTTCGCGGCGTATGTGGGTTCGCACCAAAGCGGGTTGTCGTCGCCGATACCGTGAGCGTAATGCCGTATGTTGTCGCGCGTGGCCTCGTAGCACCAGGGCTCGGCGGTGTTCTCGATCGGGATGTTGATGCGCGACCGCAGGCCGTCGAGCGCCTCGTCGGTGATTTTGGCAAAGAGCCGTGTGGGTTCGGCGTTCATGATTGCTCCGTCTGGTTCGTCGTTGTCGAGGCGAGGGCGGCTTCTTGGTCGCGCAGCACTTTGCGGTTGATCTTGCCGGCGGGAGTGCGCGGGAGTTCGGTTACGAAGGCGACGTGGCGCGGGTACTCGTGCTGACTGAGCCGGCCGCGTACGAAATTCTTGATGTCGGTGACCTGAGCCTCGCCGGTCGCGTGGCCAGGTTCGGGCACGATGAAGGCCTTCACCACCTGGCCCCGCAACGCGTCGGGGACACCAATTGCAGCGGCCGTAGCGACGCCCGGGTGCTGCAGCAGAACGTCCTCGATCTCGACTGCGCTCATGGTCCAACCGGCAGAAATGATCACGTCGTCGGCCCGGCCGGCATGATAGAAGTAGCCTTCAGCATCGATGCGGCCGCGGTCCTTGGTCGGGAACCAGGCATCGTGGCGGCGAACCTTGATCTCGCCTAATTCGTCGGGTTCACAGGGCGATCCGTCCGGCCGCTGCACCTCGACCTCCACGCCGGGTACCGGCCGGCCGAGTGAGCCATCCTTGACGGTGAAATCGGCCGCGCCGGGATAGTTGGCGAGGATCACCCCGATCTCCGTGGTGCCGTACATGCTGCACAGCTTCACGCCGCAGCGGTCTTGAACGAACGTGAGCGTCTCGCTGTCGATCGGCTCGCCGGTGAAAGAAAGCTTCTGTAGTGCCAGGTGAGCATCCGCGATCCCCGGCGCAGTGCGGAGCATCCGGTAATGCGTCGCCGCCGCCGATAGGTTCGTCGTGCCCCAGTCCTGCAGCGCGTCGAGCAGCCGCTGTGCGCTGAACCGGCCGGCATACGCTCCGGTCTCGATGCCGAGCGCCAAGGGTGCCAGCGTGCCGTGCCACAAGCCGTGCCCCCACGCGGGCGAAGACGGGCAGCAGAAGCGATCCCCCGGCCTGAGCCCGGTGCCATACAGCGCCGCGTTCATCAACACGACCAGGGCGCGATGAGTGTGGCGGATGGCGGCAGGCCGCTCCCGCGTGGTGCCGGAGGTGTATTGGAAAATGGCGAGATCAGAGGATGACGTGTTTGGTTGGAAGCGATCCTTCTGCTCGTAAAGCGCGGCCATGAAGGCCGGGTCCACTGCGACCACCTCCGCCTCATCCATCCTGGCAAGCGCATCCGCCTTCTCTCGCGTGGTGAGAAGCAGGCGTGGCGAGCAGTCCCGCGTCCGTAGCCGTACCCCGTCGATGCCGAACAGCGTGAACAGCGGCACGGCCACCGCACCGGCCTTGATGGCGCCGAACAGCGCCGCGTAGAAGGCGAGTGACGGCTCCAGCATGATGGCGATGCGCTCGCCGGGCACGACACCGCGGGCAACCATCCAATTCGCGAAACGCGATGACCAGGCGGCCAGTTCGGCAAAGGTGATGGTCTCGTCGTCACCCTCGGCATGGGCCACGCGCAACGCCACTTTGCCTGCAGCCGCGTGCCGGTCGACGCATTCGTGCGCGATATTCAGGCGGTCGCGATCACCGTCGAACAGCTCCCACAACCGCGCCGTGGAGAACAGGCGCTGTGCATCGGCGTAGCTCGTGTATTCGGTCAGCTTGTGCATGCCGACGCTTCCTCCGTTGCCCTATCTTGGCGACGAGGGATCTACGTTGTCAAATGCGTTTATCCATTGTCCTACTACAACACTACGGAGCCAGCAGCAGGCCCACTAGTACGTACCGAACCAGCGGGCTGTTCACCCACTTGCGGTCGGCCATGTCGACGAGTTCTTGCCCTCGGCAGACGCGACCTAGCCGGCAACCGAGCTCAGGACCCGGGACGGACTCAACAAGAACGGCGCCAGGTAGGCGGGAGCGTTGGAGAACGGCAGCACATCGGGGGAAAGCACGATGCCGAGTTCATCCTTCATGAACTGCCGCCGGGCCTGCATTCGGGCATACAGCGCCGGGAATTTCGCAGCGATCTCGGCGCGAAGCTGCGTGTCCGCGAGGCACATACCGTCCTCGATGTTGGTGGTTTGGTAGCGCGTACCGGTCGCGGGAATGATGTCCAGCTGCAGCGCCATACCCGACTTCAGCGCTATGTCCGATCCGGCGTAGATCGGAGAGTTCAACCACTCGTCGAGATGTACCTGGTGGCCCGGATTCAACTGAACCCCAAAGAACGGGTCACCGACATGGCGGTGGACTATGTCGAACAGCTCGCCACCCGTCACGCCAATATGCAGCGCCTCCAGCCACTCCGAGGCCGCCCGGAAATACGGCACCACCAATTTGTCGGCGTAATCCCGGATGTCTTCCGGCAGTTCGGTGGCGTCGGCGACGACGAAGCCGCAACGGCTGGTCAGAGTGCCCCACAGGCCGAGCGCGGCGGTGAGAAAGTCACCGCGTTCGATCGGGCGCGTGCTCGGGCTGGCGTGCCCCACCGTGGCGCGCGGCCCGGCCGTCAGCATAGGATGGCAGTTGGTCGGGAAGCCGTTGAGCCTCATCAACTCCATCGCCTGGTATTCGGTCTGGCCTATCTTGAAGCCGGTGATCACGTTATGGACGGCAGTCGAGGCGAGCACGCTCGCGTATTCGAACGCGGCGAGCTGCTCCGCCTCGTTGATGGTGCGCAGACCGTCGCGTGCGTTCATGAACAGGTCGGTGACGTTCTCCACGAGCGCCGGGTCACCGGTCATGGTGCGGAGCGCGTCGACCAGGTAGGCTGGCACCTCGATCCAGCTGCGCCGCACGGTCCCGCGGCCATCTTCCTTGTATTTCCATCCCGCCACGCCGACCCGGCTACCTTTTGCCACGCCGGCATCCGTCAGCAATCGTTCCAGCGTCGGGCTGTCGCCGCGCGGCTGGCCAAGCAGGCTCAGGTCCTGGAACAGGATGCGTTCGTGCGGCAGCGGGCTGAGCGTGGCGTAGCCCCAGCCTTCGTTGCCGACGCAGAGCCGCGGCGTCTTGCCGGGCTTGAGGATCAGCATCGCCTCCTCGAAGCGGGGGTCGAGCGCACAGAGATAAGCGATGTTGCCGCAATGCTCCCGATCGCCCCAGACGATCAGCACGTCCAGGCCGTGCGCCGTGGCGCGCTGCTCGGCCGCGGCGACGCGGGCTGCATAGACGCTGGCGGGGACGACCGGTTCGTCGTCGGGCAAGCCGAACTCCGGCAAGGTGATGTCGCGCAGGTAAACGGGGCGAGGCGATGGACTCATGGAAGGGTTCTCCGGATCAGGCTGCGAACAAGTGACAAGCGGTGAATCCGCTGTCGACAGGGTAATCGGGCGGGCTCGTCTTGCGGCAGACGGGCATGGCGTGCGGGCAACGCGGATGGAACGTACAGCCAGGCGGCGGTGCCATCGGATTGGGCAGGCTGGTCCCCAAGTCTACGTCGGGTAGGCCGAGCGCCGGGTCGGGCGTCAGCACCGAGGCCAGCAACGCCTGCGTGTACGGGTGGGCGGGTCGGGAAAACAGGTCCGTAGTGTCCCTCTGCTCCACGATGCGGCCCAGATACATCACCGCGGTGCGCGCAGCCATATGCTGCACCACGGCGATATTATGGGTGATCAGCAGGTAGGCTACGCCTAACTCGTCCTGCTGGTCCAGCAGGAGGTTCAGGATCTGCGACTGGACCGAAACGTCGAGCGCGCTGGTCGGCTCGTCCAGGACCACCACCTCCGGCCGCAGGATGAGGGCGCGCGCGATCGCGACTCGCTGTCGTTGGCCACCGGAGAGCTGCCTGGGATAGCTGGCTCCGTGCGCCGGCGTCAGCCCGACCCGGGCCAATGCGGCTGCCACTTGCGCGTTACGAGCAGCGCGGGGGCCGACCCGGTGCACGTCCAGCGGCAGTCGCACGATGTCGCGGATGCGGTGACGGGGGTTGAGCGACGCGAACGGATCCTGGAACACCACTTGGACGTGTCGCGCGATGCTGCGCCGCCTTGCCGGCAAAGGCATGCCGTTACGCAGCACCGTCCCGCTGGTGGGGCGCATCAGGCCGAGCAAAATGTTTCCCAGCGTCGACTTGCCGCTGCCAGATTCCCCGACCAGCGCCAAGGTTTCGCCACCGCGCAGGGCCAGATCGACCCCGTTCACCGCATGCACGAGGCGGCGGCCGAACAGCCCGGCCCGCAACGCGAACACCTTGTGCAGGTCGCGCACTTCGAGCACAGGCGCCATCATGCGAGGATGCACCGCGCGGTATGGTCGGCGCCCCGCATCAACACTGGCCCTGCCAGGCATGCCGGTTGCGTGTGACGACAACGGTTCGCGAACCGGCAGCAGTCCACGTCCCACACCGGGGGCGGGACTGTGCCTGGGATGGTGGGCAGGCGCTGGCGCGGTGCTTGTCGCCCGGGTACCGCCAGTGCACCCAGCAAGCCTTGCGTGTAGGGGTGGCGGGGACGCGCGAACAGCGCTGCGGTGCTGGCGGTCTCGACAACCTGGCCTGCATACATCACCGCCACCCAGTCGGCGATGCGGGCAACGACACCCAGGTCGTGCGTGATCAGGATCAGCCCAGTGCCGAACTCACGGCACAATTGCGCCAGAACGCCTAAGGTCTGCGCCTGGATGGTCACGTCCAGCGCCGTCGTCGGCTCATCCGCGATCAGCAGCGCCGGGTCGCACATCAGCGCCATGGCAATGCCGACACGCTGGCGAAGCCCGCCGGAGAGCTGGTGCGGGTATTGCCGCATCCGCGCGGCCGCACCCGGCACGCCCACGCGCTCGAGCAGCGCGATTGCGCGCGGCCGTGCGGCGGCGGGGCTCGCGCGGTGCCGGTGCCAGACTTCGGTCAATTGCTCGCCGATGGTCAGCACGGGGTTCAGTGCGGTGCTGGCATCCTGGAAGATCATCGCGATGCGATCACCCCGCAACGCCTCCAGCCGTCCGGGCGCCGCCGTCAGCAGGTCTTCCCCGGCCAGCCGTAAAGTGTTGGCGTGCCGGGTCATCGAGGGTGGCAGCAGGCCCATCAGCGCCAGCGCGGTGAGCGACTTGCCGCAGCCAGACTCGCCGACGAGGCACACCGTCTCGCCGGCTTGCATGATCAGGTCAAGATCCTGCACCGGTCGCACGGGGGCCGGCCGGTGCAACGTGACGGACAAGCCACCGACCTCCAGCAAGGGCAAGGTCACCGGCTAGAAGCGGCCGTTGCATCGCGCAAGCCGTCGCCGAGCAGGTTGATGCCGAGCACGGTCACGAACAGGAGTAGGCCCGGTTGCAGGATCATCCAGCTGTTGAAGAAAATGTCCTCCTTGCCCTCTGCCAGCATCAGCCCCCAGGCCGGTAAGGGCGGTGGAACACCGAGGCCGAGAAAGGACAGCGCGGCCTCGAACAGGATTGCGTTGGCCATCTCCAGCGTGGCCACCACGATCAGCGGTCCGGCGAGGTTGGGTAGGATTTCCCTAAGCAGGATGTGCGGGACGGAGCAACCCATCGCCCGCGCGGATTTCACGTAATCCAGTTCTGCGAGTTGCAGCGTCAGTCCGCGCGACACGACGGCGAAGCGGTCCCACGCGAGTAGGCCGATGGTGGCGACCAGGATCGGTAGTGAGTTGCCGTAAACCGACACCACGACCAGCGCGACTAACACGACCGGCATGCTGAGCCGGGTGGTAACGGCGAAGGTCACGCACAGATCCACCCACCCGCGCGCATAGCCAGCGAGCAGCCCCAAAGTGGTGCCGATGACCCCCGAGACGCAAGCTGCGGAAACGCCGATCAGCAGCGAAATGCGCGCGCCGTACAACAGCCGGCTGAGATAGTCGCGCCCCGTCTTGTCGGTGCCGAGAAAATGCGTCCATACCGCGCGATGGCCGCCGAACAGCCAGTCGTGCCAGACGGGTGGTAGGCGGCGATGCAAAAGGTCCTGCGCCGCCGGGTCGTGCGGCGCCAGAACGGGCGCCAAGAGGGCCGCCAGCAGGACCAAGCCGAGCACGGTCGCGCCCGCGGCCAAACTGCCGTGCGGGAATGCCCGGCGGCGGGATGGCGCGGCCGGGAGCGCAACCCCGCTCATCCCAGCCGTATGCGTGGGTCGAGCGCCGCGGCGCCGAGATCAGCAAGGAAGGTCAGCACGACATACAGGGCCGACGCCATCAGCACGATGGCCTGCAGCACGGGCAGGTCGCCGCGACCGATTGACTGCCAGGCTAGGTAGCCGATGCCGTGCAGGGCGAACACCGTCTCGATCACGACGGAGCCGCCGAGTAGAAAGCCGAATTGCACGGCCACCAGCGCCACGACCGGCACGAGGGCGTTGCGTAGCCCGTGGCGAAGTAGGATGCGGTGGCGGCGCAACCCCTTGGCGTAAGCGGTTCGGATGTAGTCGGCCTCCAGCACGTCGATCATGGCGCCGCGGATCAATCGCATCAGCGCGGGGATGACGTAGTAGGCGAGCGAAACGACCGGCAGTACGAAGCCGCGCCAATCGTCGGAGCCGGACACTGGCAGCCAGCGTAGGTCCACGCCGAACAATACGATCAGCAACAGCGCGAACCAGAAGGACGGCATCGCCTGCCCTGACACGGCCAGCAGGAGCGCTATTCGGTCGGTGAGTGAATTCGGCTTCAGCGCCGCGACGACCCCTAGTGGCACGGCAATGAGCAGCGCGAGCAGTAGGGCGAACACCGCCAATGTCAGCGTGACGGGCAGCGAACCGGTGATCAGGCTCAGCACGGTTTGGTCGTGCAGAGCGTAGGAGTGGCCGAAGTCACCCATCACCGCCGCATGCAGCCAGATGAGGAATTGCAGCGGCAGCGGCCGGTCCAGCCCGTAATTGTGCCGGATGGCCGTGACGTCCGACGGCAATGCATCAGCCCCAGCGAGCGCGCGGGCAGGGTCCATCGCACTATTGGTTACGGCGAATACGATTGCGGAGACGGTCAGCATCACCGCCGCCGCCAACAGCACCCGCTTCACGATGTAACCGATCAACGGTCGGGGCTACTTCCAGTGATATAGATAGAAGCGGGGGATCTCGTCTTTGTAGCCTTTGAAGTCGAGATCCTTAGTCGCGGCATAGTTGATATTGAAGCTGTTCAACGGGAGCACGTAGGCTTGCTCTGTCACGCGATGGATCGCCTTGGCATAATCGGCTTTACGCACCACGGGGTCGGGTGAGGTGTCGGCCTCCTTCAGCAACGCCTCCGTCTCCGGATCCCGCGCGATATCGTCCGGCGACCCTCGGAAGAACACGCTGATGAAGGCGGACGCGTCGTTGATGCGGAATCCACCCCAGTCGTTGAAGTAGATTGGCAGCCCCTCCCGCTCCAGCTTCTCGTTCACCGCTTGCGGCGGCATGCGCGTGACGGCGACGTTGACACCGATCGCGCGGAAATTTTGCTGGATAGCTTCAGACCACTCCAGCGGGCGGGCTGTGGAGGTGTAAAGCGTGCTGCTGAAGCCGTTCGGGTAACCCGCTTGCGCCAGCAGTTGCTTGGCCTTCGCCGGGTCGTATGGGTAGCTGACGGCGGCGGACGCGTCGCATCCGAACACCGACGGGTTGCAGGGCGTGTCCACCACTTTCGCCTCGCCACCGATCAGGTTCTCCACGAAGCTCTTGCGGTCCATCGCGTAGGAGAGCGCCTGACGCACCGGCAGCTTGGTCAACGGATTGTCGGCGCCGGTGCGGCCGGACGCATCGAACAGGATGAACGCCACCCGCAGCACAGCGGAGCCGAACGCCTGCAGGTTGGGCTGTGTGTTGATCTGCTCGACCTGATCGGTGGTGATCTGCGACAGCCAGTCGGCGTGGCCCGACAGCAGTTCGGCGATCTCGGTGGCGACGTCCGGCACCACCCGCACGCTCACCTTCTGGATGGCCGCGGCCGGCTTGAAGCCACCCTGATAGCGGCCCTCGAAGCGCTCCAACGTCAGCCCGCGCGTGCCGTCGACCGATGTGATGCGGTACGGGCCGGTGCCGATCGGATGCCGGGTCAGGTCGTCGGGACCCTTGTAGCTGCGCGGATAGATCGCCAGCGGCATTGCGATGTAGTCCAGCGCCTGAGGGAAGGGCTGTTTCAGGTGAATGCGGACCTTGAACGGATCGACCTTCTCGGCACTCACCATCCAATTTACGTTGCTCTGATACATCACCTTGTTGGCCGGATCGATCATCCAGTTGAAGGTGTGCACCACATCCTCGGCATCGAAATCCGAGCCGTCCTGGAACTTCACGCCGTGGCGCAGGTCGAACTCGAGCGTCACGGGATCGACCCATCGCCAATCGGTTGCCAAGCTGGGCTTGTACTCGAACGTGTCGGGGTCACGCTCGATCAAGCGGTCCCACACCTGGTGCGAGATGTTGATCGCTTCGGGCACCGTGCTGAAATACACGTCCAGCAGCGGCGCCTCATTCTGCCACACGACCCTCAGCTCGTCATGCGCCTTGTCCGCCCGGGCAGGGCTGGCCGCCAGCAAGGCGAGACTTCCCGCTAGACCTAACCACGTCTTGGCCGCCATGGCGTCGCCTCGCTTGCTAATACTTTCCGTGCGTGTTTATCACCGGGATGCCAGCCGGTTATCAAGCCTTTCCTGGAGAGCATGGTAGACTCATCCGATCGCACTCGCTCCGCCGGGCGCCGCCCCGTGATGATGGATGTGGCCAAGGCGGCTGGCGTATCGCAGACGACTGTCTCTCTGGTGCTGAACCAGGTGCCGGGGATCCGTATCTCGGACGCGGCGCGCGCGCGGGTGGAGCAAGCGGCCGCGAGCTTGGGCTATCGCATCGGTCCCCGTGGGGCCGGGCAGATGCGAGTACTCGGCTTCCTGGCCGACGAGCTCTCCACCAGCCCGTTCATGGTGTTGTCGTTGGATGCCGCACGCGACGCAGCGCTCGAGGCCAACGCCGTGCTCGTCATTGCCGCATGCCGGGGTGACCCGGCGATCGAGGCTGCGGTCCTCGGCCTTTGGCAATCACAGAGCCTTGCGGGCGTCATCTATGCGCGCATCTTTACCCGGCGCGTGACACCGCCACCCGAATTGCTGCAGCACCGCAGCGTTCTGTTGAATTGCGTCGACCCGGCACGATCGCTGTCCGCGGTTGTTCCTGCCGAGCAGCGTGGCGGGCAGGTGGCGACCCAGCATCTGCTGGATTCGGGGCACCGCCGCATCGCGATGATCGGCGGCGAGCCTTGGATGCAGGCGGCCCGCGAACGGGCGTTGGGCTACCGCCAAGCGCTGCGCGGGGCCGGGCTGGACTACGACCCCGCGTTGGTGCGTGAGGGCGATTGGACTGCTGGGTCCGGACATGCGCACACGTTGGGGCTAATGATGCAGCCGCAGCCACCCACCGCGATCTTCTGCGCGAACGATGCGATGGCGGCCGGGTGCTATCAGGCGCTGGCGGCACTCGGCCTGCGTGTTCCGGACGATGTGTCCGTCGTCGGGTACGATAACCAACCCGTGTCACGCACGCTCGACCCGCCTTTGACGACGCTAAACTTGCCCCATGGGGAGATGGGGCGGTGGGCTGCCGAGCGCGTACTCGGGTCTGCAGAGGACGCGCCGCGGATCGTTCGTCTGCAATGTGCGCTGGTCGAGCGCGACTCGGTGGCTCAACGCAGTGTTGCGCGGCCACCCCTCACCCCGGCCCTCTCCCGCAAGGGGAGAGGGAGAGGATAGCCAGCGTCAAGAACTGAGGAATTCCGCGAAATAGTCTTCAACTGGTATTTGGCGGGACGTCAAGCCAAGCCGATGGGCGGTCGCACAGAACTGCTCCATCGTGGACAGGTTCTTGTCCAGGCCGTGGGCGTACGCATCTGGGCCCACCGTGGCAGTTGCGGCATCGAGTTCCTCCTCGAACCAGGGCGAGGCGTACGGAAAGCCGCGGACGGAGGCGCAGAACGCCGTCTCACAGCGAACGAAGGCGTCGGTCACGCGGCGAGCGAGGGTCTTGTCCGCCTCCCACACATCGCGACGCAGTACCAGTAGATGCTGCGGCGGCAGGACCCCGGTGTCCTGGAAATAGCGCAGTTCCACCGGACGGTAGTCGGGAAGCAGGCGAACGATCGGCCCCTCCACCGGATCGTATCGCAGCGGGCGCGACGGGCTGTAGATGGCATCGAGTTCGCCATCGATCAGCATCTCGGCCAGTGAGCGACCCGGCGCCGGGCGAGTGATGCCGGCGGGTAGGTCGGCGTCCATTCGCGGGGCGTAGGCGCCATCGATCTCGCCGATGCACCATTGCAGCGCCAAGGGGTCGAGGCCGGCCCAGGTAAGGAAATGGCGGTACCAGATCGAGCCGCTTGCGGTCCAGCTATACATGCCGACCCGCTTGCCCGCGAGTTGAGACAACTCGGTGATCGGCGAGCCCTTGCGGACATACAGGTCGCGTCCGGTGAAGTTGCGCAGCACGAACACCGGCAGTGCGACGAAAGACCGGTCGCCGCGGTCCATACGGCTGAGATGGACACCCATCGATGCCTCGCCGCCGTCCACTGCCGGGTCCTTCGTCGCCTGGGCCATGACAGCGGCACGGCTGGGCCACGAGCCGGGTTCGCTAAGGCGCAGAGCCAATTCGCCGCCCTCCATGCGCACGTTCCCACCCAGCAGCGGGGCGAGGCGGACGTAGTCGGCGCAGGTCAGCAGAAGTTTCTTGTCCGTCATAGGGTTGTCCTTATTGCTCGCTTTTGGCGGCGATGCGCTAGCGTGTCCGGGACGTCGCCTGGTCCTGGATTGTCATCCAGGCGACGACATCGGGCATGGGTCCAGCGCATTACATCTCCGCTTAGAGGTCGTTCAAATCTTGCCGACGAGCCTATTCACCATAATGAAAGTCGCGCAACCGAAAATGCGGCCATCCGCCTCGGCCTACGCCGATGTACCCGCATGACGGTCGTCTGGGGAAATCCCATCGTGGACATCTTCGCGAAGTCAGCAATGATGGGTTGGCCTAACCCTCAGGAGTGATCGAATGTCCCAGGAAGCTCTGTCTGTGCAGGACATGCTCACCGAGCGCCAACTCGCCACGGTGCGTCGCCGGGCTATTCTGTCCTGCGCGATCGGCAATTTCTTCGAGCTGTTCGACTTCACGATCTACGGCTTCTTCGCCGTCGCGATCACGCGGGCGTTCTATCCGGACAACGTGTCCATGTACGGCACCTACGCGGCGTTCGGGGCGGCGTTCCTGATGCGCCCAGTCGGCGCCATCGTGCTCGGCGCATACGGCGACCGCATGGGACGTCGCGCCGCCCTCGTGGTGACGATCGGGCTCATGGCCGTGTCGACCGGCGCGGTGGGCCTGATCCCGACCTACGCCTCGATCGGTGTCTGGGCGCCGTTGCTGCTGGTGCTATGCCGGTTGCTGCAAGGGTTCTCGACCGGTGGCGAGTGGGGCGGGGCCGCGGCGTTTCTCGTCGAATATGCGCCGCCGGGCAAGCGCGGCATCACCGGCAGTTGGCAGCAATTCAGCACGCAGATCGGCTCGCTGACCGGCTCGATTTCTGCAGCGCTGCTCGCCTCAAATTTGAGCCAGGCGGAGTTCTATGCCTGGGGCTGGCGCATCCCGTTTCTGTGCGGCTTCCTGCTCGGGCCGATCGGCTACTTCCTGCGCAAGAAGGTCGCAGAGACGCCGGTGTTCGAGCGAGTCGTCGAGATGCGCAAAGTGGAGCGCTCCCCCTTCGTCGTCGCCATCCGCGAGTTCGGGCCGCGCATGCTGCAGGCGTTCGGGCTCAGCATCGTCGGCTGCATTGCCAACTTCATCTTCGTCGTCTACCTCGTGGCCTACGCGATCAAGACGATGCATTTGCCGCCTGGCGCCGCCTTTACCTGCGCGGTGGCGTCGGGCGTGGTGATCGTGGTGCTGACACCGCTGGTGGGCGCGCTTAGCGACCGCATCGGCCGCCGGCCGTTGATCCTGGCGTGCGCCCTGCTGAACCTGGTGTTCGACTATCCGCTGTTCCTGCTTGCTGTGCACGGCGGAACCTTTGGCAGCTTGATGCTGGCGCTAGTCTGCAACGCCGTGTTCCAGGCGCTCTACACGGGCACGATCCCGTCCATCCTGGCGGAGATGTTCCCGACGCGCGTGCGCTACACGGCGCTGTCCGTCAGCTACGGGTTCGCCGTCGTGCTGTTCGGTGGCTTCGCGCCGCTAATCTCGACCTGGCTCGTCGACGTGACGGGCAACCCGCTCACGCCGGCCTTTTACGTGATGACCGGCGGCGCACTCAGCGCCATCGCGATCCTGAGCATGAAGGAATACGCCAACGCGCCGCTGGAGTAGGGCCAGACACACGGGCTACCCAGGTATCGCCCATGCCCTCGCAACAGTACTGTGGCCGGGCGCGGGCCCGGAGGCCGCTCGGCCGCGCGAGCCTGGACGCCTCGCGCAAGGTGGTCCTCAAGATCCAGAGCGTACGCCGTTTGGCCCCGGTGGGTGGCGAGATCGACGCGCTCGGTCTCAACCAGCCCCTCCTCGTGCGGGGCGGCAGTAGCCTCGAGTTCCACGCCAGTACGGCTCGTCCTGGGTGAGCGAGTAGGACAGCGACCATGCGCACCAGCAAGGCTATCTTGATCGCAGCGGCGATGCTGACCGCAGCGCCGATCTGCGCGCAGCAGGCCGGCGTGGTCGATCTGCGGACGATGCTGCCGATCCCGGTGGCAACGGAGCGGCGATCCCTGCTGGACACGTTGAGCGACAGCCGGTCGATCCTCGACTTCGGCGCCAGCACGACGTCGCCCGACAATTCTGCCGCCGTGAACGCAGCCATCGCCACCGGCAAAACGGTGCTTGTTCCTACGGGATGGTTTCGCGTCGACCACATGCTTCCGTTGCAGCCGGGCCAGAATATGGTGTGCATGGGCCGCACGGTGGCAGGCTTCACAGTCGGGGTAGACTTTTCGTCGACCGATCCAGGTGTCGTCGAGTTGGCGTCCACCGAGACAGGCGCCGGTATCCATAACTGCGGCATCACCTTCGCACAGTCCAGCCTTCAGCCGCTGCGCTCTGCCTTCAAGACGTTGGCACAGGGCTGCACCGTCGACGTCGGCGCAACCGCCGGCACCGGGTGCAAGTATCCCCCGGCCATCTACGCCCCGAACGCATCTCGTTTCCAGGTCGACCACGTGCGCATCTCGGGTGCGTGGGACGGGCTGTCGGCGCCCGGAAATCCCGGCGGCTTCTGGATCGACGACTTGGAGGTGGGCGCACTGGACGTCGGCGTGCAGTGGGATGGCGCGCTAGATGCTTGCCACGTTCACGGTCTGCATATCTGGCCGTTCGGCTTCAACGGATATACCCCTGTGTACGGAGACGGGAACACCATCGGCGCCAAGATTGGCCGCTGCGACGCCCAGGTGATCCAGGACGTGCTTTCATCTGAGGCGCAGGTCGTTGTTACCGCGCCGGCAACGATCTCGGGGCTGCAGCTCGACGGAAACGGGGCGGCCTTGGTGGTCAATCAGAGCAACGCCTCCGGGTCACTCGGCCCGGTCAAGGTTTCGAACTGGCAGTCCAGCAAGGGCTACCCCAGCGTGCCGACGATCCAGGTGTCGGCCGGCAAGCTGATCGCAGACAACGGCTACATGTTCGGCGGCTCGCTACTCGGGATACCGATGATCTCTGTGACCGGGGGCACCGCTCTTTTGGCCGACACGGTCGTGGACACCAAGTCCATCAACGCCCCGGTCGCCGAGGTGACCGGCGGCACGATGATCCTGCGCGCCTTGTTGATCGACCCGTTCGCGCTGCCTTACGGCGGCAACGGCAACCAGATGGGTCAGGCGTTCACCGCGCCGCTGGTCGCTCAGGTCGGCCCCGGCGTGCTTGATTTACAAGGCACGAAGCTACCCCCGATCGGCTCGACAACCGGCGTGGCGGTCCAGTTCTTCAACGATACGCCGGGCAACGTGGCTCAGGGCAACGACTTTGGCGGATGGGGCTATTTGCCGCCAGCTACGATCGCCGCGGGCACTTACGGCCCGAACCGCGCGCCCGAGACGCCGATTACCCCGGTAGCGTCAATCGTGAGCGGCACCATGACGCCGGTTTATCAGATCCAGACGGGCCGGGCGACGCTGACGGACACGGGTTACAAGTTCGACCTCAGTTTGCAGTTCAACCCGACTGCCGTGTCCGGGAGCGGTCAGCTTTACATTCCGCTGCCCTACACGCTTGCCGCTCGCGCGCAGAAGGCGTTTGCGCTGGGCGAGACGACTGGGATCAAGCTGGACGCCAACTACACGCAACTCGGCGCCGTCTACGACAGCGCACACAATTCAATCGAGTTGATCGAGAGTGGGAACGGAGCAACAGCGGTGCTCTCGCAGCCGATCACCACGGCCAATCTAACCGACAACGTGATCGTCAGCCTGACGATCTCGGGTGACATCACCGCGCCCTGACCGGAAATCGCCCATGCAGACGACGTGGTTGATAACCCACGTAGGGACGCGTACGCACAGCCCATGCGCCACCCGGCTAAGGCAGCGACCGTCGGCAGAGCTCGCCCCGCGGTTGCATCACCCGAGCTTGCATCACCCGGGCTTGCGTCACCCGGCTTTGCATCAAATGTGAACGTTCGCGCACCTGCGGAGTTGGAGAGGGGCCGGGCCGCTGCAAAAACCGCCGGGCACGACCATCTGACAGATAATCTAGGGGCGAACCGGTGACAGCAGAGGCGACTTGGCCAGGAGGGGAGCCGCGGATCGGGGAAATCCTCGCAATCGTCGCCAAGGAGACGGGCGTCGACCTGGAACGGCTGACGCCCGATGCGACCATCGCGTCACTCGATATCGCGTCGCTGGACATGGTTCAGGCCATTTTCGCCCTCGAAAGCCATTTCGACGTCGAGATCCCGGTGGCGGCGGACCAGGAGAACGGGGAGTTCGCCACGGTCGGCGGACTGGTGAAGCATGTGCTGGCAGCGGTGCGGGGCGAGTTGGCGCGGTGAGGGACGGGCCGCGCCGGGTCGTGGTGACCGGGATGGGGGCCGTCTGCGCGACGGGGCACGACGTCGGCTCGTTCTTCGCGGCGCTGCGGGCGGGGCGCGTGGGAATCGGCCCGATCGAGACCATTCCGACCGAGCGGCTGTCCGCCCGGCTCGCCGGCGAAATCCGCGGGTTGGACATGGGCGCGCACTTTACCGTCCGGCGGCTGCCGATGTTGGACCGCACGTCGCAGCTGGCCCTGATCGCGGCCCGGCAGGCCATGGCGCAGGCGGGGCTCGGGCGCGGCGACGTCGAGGACGCCGCCGTGATCCTGGGGGCTGGCATCGGGCAGGCATCGTTCGACAGCGCGTATGACGACTTGTATGGCAAGGCCAAGTCGAGGGTGCATCCGTTCACCGTGCCCCGCATCATGCCGAACGCCCCGGCCAGCCACGTGTCCATCGAGTTCGGCATCCATGGACCGTGCTATGCGGTGGCCTCCGCCTGCGCGTCCTCCAACCATGCGATCGGCCAGGCCGCCCACATGATCCGATCGGGCATGGTGGATGTGGCGGTGACGGGCGGGGCCGACGCGTCGGTGGTGGTGGGTTTCCTGAAGGGGTGGGAGGCGTTGCGCGTGCTCACTCCCGATGGCTGCCGGCCGTTCTCGCGCGATCGCAACGGGTTGGTGATCGGGGAGGGGGCCGGCATCCTGGTGCTGGAGGAGGCGGGGCGTGCGGAGCGGCGGGGGGCCACGGCCCTGATGGAAGTCGCCGGGTTCGGCATGAGCGCCGATGCCGCCGACATCACCGCCCCGGATACGAAGGGTGCGGCCCGGGCGATGCGGGCGGCTTTGGCGGATGCGGGTTGCGCGCCGGAGCAGGTCCGCTATGTGAACGCGCATGGCACCGGCACGCGGCTGAACGACCGCACGGAAGTGGCTGCCCTGCGGCAGGTGTTCGGCCCGGCGCTGGACCGGTTGCCGGTTTCCTCCACTAAATCCATGATCGGACACTGCATGACGGCTGGCGGCGCACTCGAGCTGATCGCGACGGCGATGGCGCTGCGGGAGGGCATCCTGCCCCCCACGGCCGGCTTCACCACGGCCGATCCGGAGTGCGACATCGACTGCGTGCCGAATGAGGCGCGGGCCGCCGACGTGGATGTCGCGATGTCCAATGCCTTCGCGTTCGGCGGGTTGAACGCCGTGCTCGTGGTGTGCCGCGCGTGACCGTCCCGCACATTAACCGCATCGGCACCGCCGTTCCCGCGCACGACGTGCACGCCGCGTTTGCGACCTGGGCGCGCACCCTGTTGCCGGACGACAAGTCGCGCACCCTGTTCGACCGCATGGCCGAGCGCTCCGGGATCGAGCACCGCTATTCCGTGCTGCGGCCCGGCGTGCCCGGGGCAGACCAGGTGGACGCGGACGGCTTCCTGAACCGTGGCCGCTTTCCCTCCACCGCCGCCCGCATGCAGCGCTACGAACAGCATGCGACCGACCTGGCATTGGAGGCCATTCGCGCCCTTGGGGAAGACCCGGCGAGCTTCACCCACATCGTGGTCGCGTCCTGCACGGGCTTCACCGCGCCGGGGCTGGACCAGATCATCGCCGCTCGACTCGGAATGTCGCCCGGCATCGAGCGGACGCTGGTCGGGTTCATGGGCTGCTACGCCGGCGTCAGCGCCCTGCGTACCGCGTTCCACACCGTGCGCTCCGACCCGGCGGCGCGCGTGCTAGTGCTGAACCTGGAGCTGTGCACGCTGCATCTGCAGGAGACGGCGGACCTGGAGACCGTGCTGTCGTTCATGCTGTTCGCCGATGGTGCCACGGCGGCCCTGGTGTCGGCCGAGCCGGAGGGGTTCGGGCTGCTGGATTTCCGTTCCACCACGCTGCCGGACTCGGCCGACCTCATCACCTGGCGCATCGGCGATCAGGGGTTCGACATGCGGTTATCCGGCAAGGTGCCTGGCCGCATCGCCACCGCGCTGCGGCACGAGTTGGAGCGGGAGGACGATGGCGGGCTGCTGCGCGGCCAGGCGACGCAGCAGATCGATCTGTGGGCCGTGCACGCCGGCGGGCGCACCGTGCTCGATGGCGTGGAGCAGGGCTTGCGGCTCAGCCGGGGGGCGCTCGGCTGGTCGCGGGAGGTGTTGCGCGATTTCGGCAACATGTCCTCTGCCACGATCATGTTCGTGCTGGACCGCATGATGCGCGGCTCCTCGGGGCCGCAGAATGGGCTGGCGATGGCGTTCGGGCCGGGTCTGTGCGCCGAGACGTTCCGGTTCTGCCGGGCATGACGCTGGCGGCCCGCAGCGACGCGGCCGAACTGATGGACACCGACTGCACGGACGAGGCGGATTACGCCCGCTGCCTGCGGGACTTGGCGCGGGTCAACGCCGTCACCCTGGCGCGCCGCCCGACGCTGGCCTGGCTCGATCGGGCTATGCGCCGCCGCCAGCCGGGGCAGGCTGTCTCGGTGTATGACGTGGCGTTCGGGCATGGCGACATGCTGCGGGCGGTGGCACGCTGGGGCCGCCGCCGCGGCCGGGCCGTCGAGCTTGGGGGCGTCGACATGAATCCTTCGGCTGCCGCTACGGCGCGCGCCGCCTCGCCTGGCTTGGTTCTGGCCTTGCACACGGGGGACGTGCTGGCGACCATCCCCGACCCGGCGCCCGACTACATCATCAGCTCGCTGTTCACGCACCATCTGTCGAACGCCCAGATCGTGGACTTCCTGCGCTGGATGGAGCGGCACGCCCGCTACGGCTGGTTCGTGAACGACCTGCACCGCCACGCCGCGCCGTATCACGGGTTCCGGCTGCTCTCCCGCGTGATGCGCTGGCACCGCTTCGTGCAGCATGACGGCCCGGTCTCGATCGCGCGCGCGTTCCGCCGGGCGGAGTGGGAGCAGTTGCTGGCGGAGGCGGGTGTGCCCGGCGAGGTCCGTTGGCGTTTCCCGTTCCGCCTTTGCGTCGGTCGGCTACGCTGACGCCGGTCGTCATCGTGGGCGGCGGCCTGGCGGGTGCCTCGGCCGCCTGCCGGCTGGCCCGGGCAGGGCAGGGGGTCACGCTGCTCGAACGCGACACCGGCCCGGCGCACAAGATCTGTGGCGAGTTCCTGAGCGGTGAGGCGTTGCGCGATCTGGCCGACCTCGGCATCGACACCGCGGCGTTGGGCGCGGCCCCGATCACGGCCATGCGGTTGGTCCACCGTGGCCGGGTCGCCGAAAGCCGGCTGCCGTTTTCCGCCGCGGGCTTGTCCCGCTACGCCTTGGACGAGGCGTTGCTGCAACGCGCCGGCCAGCTTGGCGCCGATGTCCGGCGCGGGGTGCGGGTGCGCAGCGTCGAGGCTGGCGGGGTGGTTACGGAGGCCGGCGTGCTCGCCGCTCCGACGCTGCTGCTGGCGACCGGAAAGCACGATCTGCGCGGCGCGCCGCGGGC
The DNA here is from genome assembly GCA_964242215.1 of uncultured Acetobacteraceae bacterium. Lineage (GTDB taxonomy): Bacteria > Pseudomonadota > Alphaproteobacteria > Acetobacterales > Acetobacteraceae > LMUY01. The sequence goes on from CAXTCJ010000019.1 coordinate 36,722, forward strand.
GGTGCGGACGGAGCCGGAGGCGTTGATCGGGTTCAAACTCCATTTCCGCCTGCGGCCCGACCAGGAAGCGGCGCTCGCCGGCCATGTCGAAGTGGTGCTGTTCCGCGGTGGTTACGCCGGGTTGCAGTGCGTCGAGCATGGGGTGGCCAATTTATGCCTGCTGGTGGACCGGGCGGAGTACGGCGAGAGCTGGCCGACGCTGCTTGCCTCGCTCGAGCGGCAGGATACGCATCTCGCCCGTCGCCTCGACGGCGCGCGGCCGTGCTGGGAGCGGCCGCTCAGCATCTTTCGCGTGCCGTATGGCTTCGTGCATCGGGGGCCGGAGCAGGCGGGGGTGTATCGGCTGGGCGACCAGGCTGCGGTGATCCCGTCATTCTGCGGCGACGGTATGGCGATCGCGTTGCATAGCGCCCGGCTGGCGGCGGATGCCGTGCTCGCCGGACAGGATGCGGCGACGTATCACCGGGCGATGCGGCGGGATGCCGGGCCGCCGGTGCGGCTTGCTTTCGGGCTGTATCGGCTGAGCCGGTCTGCGGCGGTGCGCAGCGCCCTGATCGCTGCCACGCAGGCATGGCCAGGTTTGATGCGCAGCGTCGCCCGGCGCACCCGGGTCGCGACCGTCATGCCCGGGCTTGACCTGGGTATCCACGGCGGTCCGCAGACACCAGCCCTGCCCGTGTTGCACGCGACCGTGTCGAGCACTCGTCTAACGTCATGAGCCCAACCCCGTGGGTGCCCGGGTCAAGCCCAAGGCTGTCCGGGTCGCCACAAATTTACTGCTATCAGCAGCTTACCGTCATGCCAGGGCTTGACCCTGGTATCCACGGCGCTCCACGAACGCCGGCTCGGCCGCGTTGCATGCGATGGTGCCAAACCCTCGTCTGACGTCACCAGCCCAACCCCGTGGATACCAGGGTCAAGCCCTGGCATGACGGTAAAATACTGATCAAGTGAGTTTGGGCGAGCCCAATGCCTGGCACGACGGCATCTCGTCAGGCTGGTTTCGCCAACACGCGCCAGGTGGCCGTTGCGTGCGCCACGGACGCGCCGTCGGCGCCGGTGGCGAGCGACTGCATGAAGCAGATGGAGCGGCCCCGGCGCAGGAAGCTGCCCGTGCAACGGACCGGGCCGTCGGTCACGGCGGCCATGTACTGCACCTTCATCTCCACCGTCGCGCCGGCGCCGGCGGTCCGTTGCAGCAGATGGCCCATGGAGATGTCCATCGCCGTCGCCAGCATGCCGCCGTGCAGCGTGCCGCGTGGGTTGGCCAGCCCAGGGGTCGCGTCGAACTGCACGATGCAGGTGTCGCCCTCGTAGCTCACCGCCATGCCGAGCAGGCGCAGCAGGAAGAACGATCCGAATTCCTGCTTGTCCGTTGCGGTGGCTTCGGTAGCCATCGCGGCGGCCAGGGCGGTCCAGTCGGTCTTGCCAGCCATTGCTAAATCCTTTGTTCGTGGGCAGCACATAGACACCCCGATGAAGCGTGGAGACTGTCATGCCGATCACGCGTGCCGAACTGCAAGCTCTGGACCGCGCCGACCCGCTCGCCGGGTTCCGCGACGAGTTCACCCTGCCGGAGGGTGTGGTCTATCTCGACGGCAACTCGCTGGGCGCCCTGCCGCGTGCGACGCCGGGCCGGGTGGCGGCGGTGATCGAACGGGAGTGGGGCGGCGGGCTCATCCGCTCATGGAACGACGCCGGGTGGATCGGCCTGCCGGAGCGCGTGGGCGACAAGATCGGCCGGCTGCTGGGCGCGCCTGATGGCACGGTGATGACGGCGGACTCGACGTCGGTGAACCTGTTCAAGCTGCTGGCGGCGGCGGTGGGGTTGCGGCCAGGGCGGCGCGTGATCCTGTCGGAGGGGGGGAATTTCCCGACCGACCTCTACATCGCCGAAGGGCTGATCGCGCTGCTCGGCCGGGACCACGAGTTGCGGACCGTGCCCGCGGCCGGAATCCAAGCCGCTTTGGGCCCAGACGTGGCGGTGGTGATGCTGACCCACGTGAACTACCGCACCGGCGCCATGCACGACATGGCGGCCCTGACCGCCGCCGCCCATGCCGCCGGTGCCCTGGTCTTGTGGGACCTGGCGCATTCGGCCGGTGCCGTGCCGGTGGACCTGGCCGCGGCGGGGGCCGACATGGCGGTGGGCTGCGGCTACAAATTCCTCAATGGCGGCCCGGGCGCGCCCGCCTTCCTTTACGTGGCGGAAAGACTACAGGCCGAGGCGCGCTACCCGCTCACCGGCTGGCTGGGCCATGCCGAGCCGTTCGCGTTCCACCCTAGTTACGCGCCCGCACCTGGCATTGCCCGGGCCGTGGTCGGCACGCCCTCGATCCTCGCGATGGCGGCGTTGGAGGTGGGAGTCGACATCGCGCTGCGGGCCCCGATGGAGCAGCTTCGGGCGAAGTCGCTGCGACAGGCCGATGTGATGATGGAACTGGTGGCCGAGCACTGCCCCGGCGCCGGCCTAGAGTTGGTCACTCCCACCGACCTGGCCTTCCGCGGCAGCCAGGTCTCGTTCCGCCACCCCGAGGCCTATGCGGTGATGCAGGCGCTGATCGAACGCGGCGTCATCGGCGACTTCCGCACGCCCGACATCCTGCGGTTCGGCATTACGCCATTGACGCTGCAGTACGCCGAACTGTGGGATGCGGTGGCGGTGCTGCGGGACGTGCTGGACACGCAAGCCTGGCGGGACGAGCGCTTCCAGACCCGCAACCGAGTCACCTGATGATCGCCCACTATCGGTCGGAATGGTTCAGCGGCTTCGGTGACCTTCGGCGCGATGTGCTGGCGGGCATGGTGGGCACCTTCGCGCTCATCCCCGAGGTCATCGCGTTCTCGTTCGTGGCCGGAGTGGACCCGCAAGTGGGGCTGTACGCCTCGTTCGTGATCGGCATCGTGCTCGCCTTTGCGGGGGGGCGGCCGGCGATGATCTCGGGCGCCGCCGGGTCGGTGGCGCTGGTCGCGGCGGCGTTGGTGCGCGGTCATGGGCTGCAATACCTTCTGGTCGCGACTGTTCTGGCCGGGGTGTTCCAGATCGCCTTCGGGTTGCTGCGGCTGGACGTGCTGATGCGCTACGTGTCGCGGTCGGTGCGGACCGGGTTCGTGAACGCGCTGGCCATTCTGATCTTCTCGGCCCAGGTGCCGCAGATGCTGGGCGTGACCTGGCACACCTACGCGCTGATCGCGGCCGGGCTTGGCATCATCTACCTGCTGCCGCGGCTGACCACGGTGATCCCCTCGCCGCTGATCTGCATCGTGGTGCTGACGGCGTTCAGCATCGCCGTGCCCATGCCGGTGCATACCGTCGCCGACCTCGGCCGCCTGCCAAGCTCGCTGCCGTCGCTGCTGTTGCCCGACGTGCCGTTCGACATGGCGACGCTCGGCATCGTGGCGCCGTTTGCGCTGGCCATGGCGGTGGTCGGACTGTTGGAATCGATGATGACGGCGACCGTCGTGGACGATTGGACCGAGACGACCAGCTCCAAGGCCATGGAGTGCGTCGGGCTCGGCATCGCCAATACCGCGGCCGGGCTGTTCGGCGGCATCGCCGGGTGCGGCATGATCGGCCAGACCGTCGGCAACCTGCGTTACGGCGGCCGGGGACGCGTCTCCACCCTGGTGGCCGGAGTGTTCCTGCTGGCGCTGATGGTACTGCTACGGCCCTGGGTGGCCCGCGTGCCCGTCGCGGCGCTGGTGGCGATCATGATCATGGTGTCGGCCAGCACGTTCTCGTGGGCCTCGCTGCGGGACCTGACCCGGCACCCGAAGGTCTCCAGCGTGGCGATGCTGGCGACGGTGGTGGTCACCGTCGCCACCCACGACCTGGCGGCGGGCGTCGCGGTGGGCGTGCTGCTGAGCGGGGTGTTCTTTGCCTTCAAGGTGACGCGGATGATGGACGTGCAGACCACGCTCGACGCCGCCTCCCAGACCCGTGTGTATCGCGTGTCCGGCCAAATCTTCTTCGCCAGCGCCGAGGCCTTCGCCGAACGGTTCGACCTGCGCGACACGGTTCCCAACGTGCGCATCGACCTGACCGCGGCGCATCTGTGGGACATCACCGCGGTCGGTGCGCTGCAGGACGTGGTCACCAAGCTGCGCCGCCACGGCATCATCGTCGACCTGACCGGACTGAACGAGGCCAGCGCCTTGCTGGTGGACCGCCACGGCCCGCAAATCCAGGCGACAGCCCAACCTTGAGAAGCCGGGCAGAAGAGTATCCCCGAGGGCAATCGCATTTGCAGATCCTCCCCCGTGTCTTCACGGGGGAGGTGGCGGCGAAGCCGACGGAGGGGGCTCGTGGGCATAGTCGGTGCGGGTGGCCAGCCCCCTCCACCATGCTTCGCATGGTACCCCTCCCCCGCTTCGCGAGGGAGGGGTATGCAAATGCGATCCCCCTCTCTCAAGGGGCGGGGGAGGGCCATGTGCGTTTGCCCCGCTTGAGCCAACAGCCGTCCAGTGACACTCTCCGCCGCCGAACGGAGCCGTCCAATGCCGTCAAAGCTGAAACAGATGCTGCTGGCCTCCGGGCTGGTGCTGCTCGCCACCCCCGCCATGGCCCAGCGCTGGGCCACCGTCTGGGCCGGGTCCGATCAGGGGCCATACCCCTCGGGCAATCCCTCCGCCCAGCCGGACCTGTCGTTCACCTTCGCCCACCCCGAAACCGGGGCGCACGAGCAGAGCTTTCGCCTCATCCTCAAGCCGGACGTATGGGGCCGACAGATGCGGTTCCGCTTCTCCAACGCGTTCGGCACCAAGCCGGTGACGTTCGACACCGCGTTCGCCGGGCTGCAGATGAGCGGCGCGGCCCTGGTGCCCGGCACCAACCGCCCGCTGACCTTTGCCGGCAAGAAAACCGTCACCGTGGCGCCCGGCGCGTTGGTGTGGTCCGACCCGGTGGCGCTGCCCTTCGTGCACGACCCGGCGGAGCCCGACCTCGCCGGCCGCAAGCTGGCCGTGACCTTCCACATCCCGGGTGATAGCGGCCCGATGACCTGGCATGCCAAGGCCATGACCACCTCCTACGTCACCGCGCCCGATGCCGGCGCGATCGGGGAGCTGGAAGACGACAGCGCGTTCCCGAACAGCACCACGTCCTGGTATTTCCTGGATGCCGCCGATGCGATGGTGGCGCCCGACACCCGCGTGGTGGTCGCGTTGGGGGACAGCATCACCGACGGCACCGCCTCCACCCTGAACGGGGACGACCGCTGGACCGACGTGCTGTCCCGCCGGCTGCACGCCGAGGACGGGGTGCACGTCACCGTGGTCGATACCGGGATCGGCGGCAACCAGGTGCTCGGTCCGGTGGGCTACAGTGCGGCCAAGCCTTATTCCGGTGGGCCGTCGGCCGCCGAGCGGTTGGACCGCGACGTGTTGGGGCTGTCCGGCGTGACGGACGTGATCGTGTTCGAAGGCATTAACGACCTCGGTGCCGCCAACGCCAGCCCGGACGCCGTGGCCAACGGCATGAAGGCGGTGGTCGACCGCATCCGAGCCAAGTTCAAGGGCGTGCGCGTAGTGGGCGCCACCGTCACCAGCAGCCGCGGCAGCCCTAACCCGGGCTACGGCACGGTCGACACCGACAACCGCCGCCACGCGCTGAACGACCTGATCCGCAAACCCGGCCTGTTCGACGCCGTGATCGATTTCGACAGCGTAACGTTGGATCCGCAAACCGGTGAGTTGCGGCCGGAGTTCGTGCCCCCCTCCACCGCCGGCGGGGCAGGGGACAAGCTGCACCCCAACCGTGCCGGCTACTTGGCCATGGGGAACGCCGTCGACCTGCGCGCACTGGTGCCGGCGATGCCGCCCAAACCGCGCCCCCGCCCGCGGCCTCGCCCAGCGCCCACCGATGCGGGGGCGGGCGACGCTGCGGCCGTGCCGCAATGAGCTACGACGACTACACCGGCCGCACCGAGACCCGCACAGATTTCGTGGTCCCCGGCCTGGTCCGCGGACTCGCCGCCACACTCGACGTCACCGCGCCGGAGAGCCTGCTGCCGCCCCTGTGGCATTGGATGCTGTTCGCCGACTGGGTGCCCGCCAGCGGCCTCGGCCCGGACGGTCATCCCAAGCGCGGCGGCTTCCTGCCCCCAGTGCACGACCTGCCCCGCCGCATGTGGGCCGGCGGGCGGCTGCAGTTCCACGGCCCGCTGCATGTCGGCGAGACAGTGACCCGGCACAGCACCATCCTGTCCATCGCCGAGAAAACCGGCGGCAGCGGCAAGCTGGTGTTCGTGACCGTCAAGCACGAGATCGCCGGCCCGGCCGGGCTCGCCATCACCGAGGAGCAGGACATCGTCTACCGCGGCACCGAGGGCGACGCCGTCAAGCCGGGCGAGCCCGCCGCCCCGGTGAATGCCGTTGCCGCCAAGCAGGTGTATCCCGACCCGGTGCTGCTATTCCGCTACTCCGCCCTCACCGGCAACGGCCACCGCATCCACTACGACGCCGACTACGTGCGCGACGAAGAAGGCTACCCCGGGCTGATCGTGCACGGCCCGTTGCAGGCAACCTGGATGGCCGGCCTCGCCGCCGAACTTGGCCCGGTCGGCCGCTTCAGCTTCCGCGGCCGCCGACCCGCCTTCGCCGGCAGCGCCTTGCAGGTGGAGGCCTGGAGGGGCGACAAGGGCTTGCAACTGCGCACCCGCGACGCCTCGGGCGCCGTCTGCATGACCGCCGAAGCCGGAGCATGACCGAATTGGCCTTCCTGACCGAGCCTGTGCCTGAACGGGGCGTGCTGCACCCCGTGTTGCCGGGCATCAGCCGGATCGTGGCCGACAACCCGAGCCGCATGACCTATCACGGCACCAACACCTATTTCCTGGAGGGCGAAGACGGCGTCACCGTGCTCGATCCCGGTCCGGATGACGCCGCCCATGTCGCCGACATCCTGCGCCTGACGCCGGGCCCGATCGTGCGCATTCTGCTCAGCCACACCCACCGCGACCATTTCGGCGCCGTGGCCGCGCTGAAGCAACAGACCGGCGTTCCCACGCTCGGATGGCACCAGAGCGCGGACGACGCGTTCGTGCCGGACGTGAAGATCCACGACGGCGAGACGGTGCTGGGCATGGAGGCGGTGTTCACACCGGGTCACGCGGCGGACCATCTGTGCTTTGCCCGGCCGGATGGGGTGTTGTTCAGTGCGGACCACGTGATGGGCTGGTCCTCCAGCATCGTGAGCCCGCCCGGCGGCAATATGGCGGATTACTTCGCCAGCCTTAAACGCCTGCTCGCCCGGCCGGAGACGACCTACCTGCCCGGCCATGGCCCGATGCTGACCGATCCGCACCCGTATGTGGAGGCGCTGCTGCACCACCGGGTCACGCGGGAGAACGCGATCGCCGCCGCCCTGCAGAAAGGGCCGAACACGTCCCACGGTCTCGTGGAAGCCCTGTATTCCAAGATCGACCCCATCCTGAAGATGGCCGCCGAGCGCAACGTGCTGGCCCATTTGATTAAGCTGCAGAGCGAGGGCCGTGTGACCCGGCGCGGCGACGATTGGCAGTCGGCGTAGAGACTCGCGAAGTCGGCGACGCACTGTTCGACGCCAACCGCGCGTTCTACGACCGCCTGTGGACCGATGCCCGCCTGATCGGCCCGGAGCGGTTCAACACCTGGCCGCTGGTGCAGTCCCTCGCTTCGGGCGGAGCAAGGTGCCTGGAGATCGGCCCTGGCCTGCGCCCGCGTTTGCCGGTGGCGGGCACGGTGTTCGCCGATATCAGCCTGCCGGCGCTGCGCGCGCTCGGTCTGGCGGGTGGCGTCGCCGTGGCGGCCTCGTTGTCCGCCCTGCCATTCGCCGACGGGTCGTTCGGCCTGCTCAGCGCCATGGACATCGTGGAGCACGTGGCAGATGACGGCACGACCCTCGCCGAACTCGCACGCGTGAGTGCTTCGGGTGCCGTGTTGCTGCTATCCGTGCCGTTGCATGCCGCCGCCTGGTCCACCTTCGACGAGGTCGTCGGCCACCACCGCCGCTACGAGCCCGATGCTCTGATCGCGCTGCTGGCCTCCGTGGGTTTCGTGGTGGAGCGCAGTGCCCCGTCCGGCATGTTGCCGCGCTCGAACCGCTTGCAGCGCCTCGGGCTGTGGTTCCTGGCCCGGCAACGCGAGCGGGCGATGTGGTGGTACAACCGGGTGTTCATGCCGTTCGGCCTGCGCCGCGCGCCCGCGCTGGTGTTGGCGGCGGGGATGATCGCCACCGATGAGGTCGGGGGCGTGTTGTTGGTCTGCCACAAGGTGGGCGGTTAGCTTGGTCGGCGAACGACCGGCGTGCTCCTAGGGTGTCGTCACCTTAGTGGGCTTGGTGGTAAGCGATCATAAGTTCGGCGCGGCGCCCGGCATTATCTAACACCTGATCGATCCTCGCTTTTCCATCTTTTGCGGGAGGCTGGCTAGCCGAGCTAAAAGCACATCATGACGCTGGACGAGCTTGGGACGCGCATCTGCATCATGGGGCCGTCCAACAGCGGCAAGTCCACGCTGGCGGAAGCGATCTCGCGGGCAACTAGGCTGGTGCCGATCCACCTCGATCAGCTTCACCACCTGCCGCATACCGATTGGGTTCCCCGGCCGGCAGACGAGTTCGGCGCCCTTCATGACGCGGCGATCATGGGTCCCCGCTGGGTCATTGATGGCAATTACTCGCGGCTTCTTCCTAAAAGGCTGCAACGCGCTACCGGGTTTGTCCTGCTTGATGTTCCCACCGTGATCAGCCTGTATCGCTATATCCGGCGCTGCTGGTTCGAGCGCGATCCTCGAGGGGCACTTGAGGGCGGTCGCGACAGCGTGAAATGGGATGTCATCCACCACATTAGTGTAGCCACCAGAGTGAACCGCAGTCGCTACGAGCAGATGTTCGACGATATTCGTTTACCGAAAGTCCGGCTCGACTCCACACGCGCGCTCGCCGAGTTTTATAGCGTGAACGGCTTAATCCGCTAAGCGTTGACATCCGGGTCAACCGTCGTTTGTGGGAAGGTCGAAACTCCACTGCATGGCAGCAAGCGTCGGCTTTGGGGTCGTGAGCGGTCATAACTCGGCAGGTATCCGGCTAAGAGTTGCGCCCAACTGCTTTTATCAACCGGATACGGTCGCCGGCGCGTCACCGCGTAAGGGCGGGCCGGCTGCGGTCAGGGCCGTCGCCTCGTCATCGGAGAACACGCGGCTGCGGGTCAGGAAGCGTACGCCTTCGGGCGCCTCCAACGAGAAGCCAGAGCCGCGGCCCGGCACGACGTCGATGATGAGTTGGGTGTGTTCCCAATATTCGAATTGCGCCGCGCCAATGTAGAAGGGCGACCCGGCGATCTCCCCCAACCGGATGTCCTGCGCGCCGACCCGGAACTCGTGCAGCGGGTAGCACATGGGCGAACTGCCGTCGCAGCAGCCGCCGGACTGATGGAACATCAAGGGTCCGTGCAGCGCCTGAATCCGCGCGATGACGGCTTCGGCAGCCGGAGTGACGGTGACGCGATCGACCATGCTTGCTCCTGTGCGGACGGAGCGGGCTGCCAGCCCGCTCCGTGCCTTCGTGGTTAGAAGAAGCCCATCGCCTTCGTGCTGTAGCTCACCAGCATGTTCTTGGTCTGCTGGTAGTGGTCCAGCATCATGCGATGGTTCTCGCGACCGATGCCACTCGCCTTGTATCCGCCGAACGCTGCGTGCGCGGGATACAGATGGTAGCAGTTGGTCCAGACCCGGCCCGCCTGCACCGCACGGCCGAAGCGGTAGGCGCGATTGCCGTCGCGCGACCATACCCCCGCGCCAAGCCCGTACAGCGTGTCGTTGGCGATCGCGAGCGCTTCCTCGTCGTCCTTGAACTTGGTGACCGACACGACCGGCCCGAAGATCTCCTCCTGGAAGACGCGCATCTTGTTGTGGCCCTCGAGGATCGTCGGCTCGACGTAGTAGCCGCCGGCGAGGTCACCTTCCATGGTCGCGCGCTTGCCGCCGGTCAGCACCTTGGCGCCCTCCTGCGCGCCGATGTCGAAATAGGACAGGATCTTTTCCAACTGGTCGTTGGAGGCCTGGGCGCCGAGCATCGTCTTCGGGTCGAGCGGGTTGCCATGCACGATCTTCTTGGTGCGCGCCACGGCCCGTTCCATGAAGCGGTCGTAGATGCTCTCGTGCACCAGCGCGCGGCTCGGGCAGGTGCAGACCTCGCCCTGGTTCAGCGCGAACATGGTGAAGCCCTCGAGCGCCTTGTCGAGGAAGTCGTCGTCCTCGGCCATCACGTCCTTGAAGAAGATGTTGGGCGACTTGCCGCCCAGTTCGAGCGTGACGGGAATGATGTTCTCGGACGCGTACTGCATGATCAGCCGGCCGGTCGTGGTCTCGCCGGTGAACGCGACCTTGGCCACCCGCTTGGATTGCGCCAGCGGCTTGCCCGCCTCGACGCCGAAACCCTGCACCACGTTCAACACGCCGGGCGGTAGGATGTCGGCGAGCATATCCATCAGCACGGCAATGCTCATCGGGGTCTGCTCGGCTGGCTTCAGCACGACGCAGTTGCCCGCAGCCAGCGCCGGGGCGAGCTTCCAGACCGCCATCAGCAGTGGAAAGTTCCACGGAATGATCTGCGCCACCACGCCCAGCGGTTCGTGGAAATGGTAGGCGACGGTGTCGTGGTCGATCTCGCTAATGCCGCCTTCCTGCGCGCGGATGCAGCCGGCGAAGTACCGGAAATGGTCGACCGCGAGCGGCAGGTCGGCGGCCGTGGTCTCGCGGATCGGCTTGCCGTTGTCGATGGCCTCGACTAGGGCGAGGGTGGACAGGCGGCTCTCGATGCGGTCGGCGATCTTGTTCAGCATGTTCGCCCGCTCGGCGGGGGAGGTGCGGCCCCATGCCTCCCGCGCGGCATGCGCGGCGTCCAGCGCGAGTTCCACATCCTCCGCGGTCGAGCGGGCGATGGTGCAGATCACCCGGCCGTTGATTGGCGAGATATTGTCGAAATGCTGCCCACGCACCGGGGGCACCCATTTGCCGCCAATCCAGTTATCGTAGTGGTCGCGGATCGCGATTTCTTTCGCGACGTCACTCAGGATCTTGTCTACCATTGTTCGCTCCCGTGCTTTTTATTGTGCAGGCTGCGTCGTAGCGAATGCCGTCCAGGTCCGCTCGGAGGGCCCCTGCACTGCATCGCGCGTGCCACTGTAATCACGATTGGACGCTGCTCAAAGCCCCTCCCCTCGAGGCAGGGGCGGGGAGGGGTCGTCACGCCACGGCTTTGTCCGTGTGGCTTACCCCTCACCCCGACCCTCTCCCACAGGGGGAGAGGGACCAGAGTATCCCCGGGTTGACTTGACTTACAGTCCCCATGAGCCAAGTCTTGAAGCGCTTATTCAGCGGATTAGGAGACTTTGCATGGCCTGGAAGACACCGAAGATCGTCGAAATCGCGCTGGGCGCCGAGATCAACAGCTACGCCTGCGCCGAACGTAAGTAGCAGGTTGCGCGGCGGGCCTCGCTGGCCGGTCGCGCAACGCCTTCCACCAGGTCGCCCGCTATGCGCGCAATCGTTCTAGGCGCTGCCGCGGGTGGTGGTTTTCCGCAATGGAACTCCAATGCTCCGGCCTGCCGCCGGGCACGCGCCGGTGACCCGGCCGCCCTCTCCAGAACCCAGGCATCCATCGCAGTCTCCGGCGACGGGCTTGCTTGGACATTGCTAAATGCCTCGCCGGATTTACGGCAGCAAATCGCGGCAACGCCGGAACTGCACCCTACCGCCGGGTTGCGGTCATCGCCGATCGCCAGCGTGGTGCTTACGTCCGGCGAGGTCGATTCGATCGCTGGTCTTCTGACATTGCGGGAACGGCAGCCCTTCGCGCTCATCGCGACCAAGCGCATCCATGCCGTGCTGGACGCCAACCCGATCTTCAATGTGCTTGCCCGCGATGTCGTGAGCCGCCGCGCCGTCGAACTGGATGAAGACATCACCCTGCCGGGCGGCTTGACGCTTCGGCTGTTTTCCGTCAGCGGGAAAGTGGCGCTCTATCTGGAGGGTAGCGCGGGCGATACCGACGGCGACACGGTGGGTGCCTGCCTGTCACAGAACGGTCGTAACCTGTTTTACATCCCCGCCTGCGCGGCCATGACAGCCGATCTGGCCACACGGCTCAGACAGGCCGATACGGTCATGTTCGACGGGACGTTATGGAGCGACGATGAGATGATCCGCGCAGGGCTGGGGCCCAAAACCGGCCGCCGAATGGGGCATATGAGCGTGTCCGGCGACGACGGCGTGATCGCGGCGTTTGCCGGGCTGGCGGTGAGGCGCAAGATCTTGCTGCACATCAACAACTCCAACCCGGTTTTGCTCGATGACGCTCCGGAGCGGGCCGAAGTGGAGCGGGCCGGGTGGCAAGTGGCATTCGACGGCATGCAGGTGGAATTTTGACCGAGTTGTTGTCGCCGCAAGGGTTGGAAGATGCGCTGATCGCTATCGGTGCCGAACGCTACCACAACCTGCATCCGTTCCACCGCATGCTGCACGACGGCCAACTGACGCGTAGCCAAGTGCAGGCTTGGGCGCTGAATCGCTATTACTACCAGAGCCAAATTCCCGCGAAGGATGCGACCCTGGTGGCCCGGTTGCCGACGGCGGAGTTGCGCCGTGAATGGCGGTCCCGGTTGGTGGACCATGACGGGAACGCTCCCGGTGAAGGTGGGATTGCCCGATGGCTGCGCTTGGCGGAGGGCGTGGGGTTGGACCCGGCCTATGTCGAGTCGACCGCGGGGCTATTGCCAGGCACCCGCTTCGCCGTCGACGCCTACGTCCATTTCGTCCGGGACCGCTCGGTGCTGGAGGCGGTCGCCTCGTCGCTGACCGAGATGTTCTCACCGAACATCATCGCCGAGCGGGTGTCGGGCATGTTGGCGCATTACGACTTCATCACCGCGGAAACCCTGGCCTATTTCACGCCACGGATGACGCAGGCCCCGAAGGACGTGAACTTCGCTTTGTCCTACGTGAAGCAGCATGCCCGCACGCCCGACCAGCAGGAGCTTGTGCTGGATGCGTTGCGGTTCAAATGCGGCGTGCTGTGGTCGCAATTGGACGCGCTGCATTTCGCTTACGTGGCTCCGGGCGCCATTCCGCCGGGTGCCTTCGTGCCGTGATGGACGAGGCGGCCATTCCGAGCTTTGCCCCCGGTTTCCGTATGCGGGAAGACAAGGTCCGCGGTGAATGGGTCGTTCTGGCACCGGAGCGTTTGTTCATGCCGGATGAACACGCCTTGGCGGTGTTGCAATTGGTCGATGGCACGCGGACGGTGGGTACGATCGTCGACGACCTGGCGGGGCGTTACAACGCCGCGCGTGACATCATCGCGGCCGATGTGGTGGCGATGTTGCAAGATCTCACAGTGCGGGGCGTCGTTCGGCTATGATCGCGCCCCCGCTTGGCCTGCTGGCGGAACTGACCCATCGCTGCCCGCTGCAATGCCCGTATTGCGCCAATCCGCTCGAGATGGATCGCGCCTCGGCCGAGTTGGATACCGCCACCTGGCAACGCGTGCTGACCGAGGCGTCTGCGCTGGGCGTGCTGCAGGTGCATTTCTCCGGCGGCGAGCCGACCGTGCGTCGCGACCTGCTGGACTTGGTCCGCCACGCCAACGCGGTGCAACTCTACAGCAACCTCATCACGTCAGGCGTCACGCTGACCGCCCCGTTGCTTGCTGACCTGCGGACCGCCGGGCTCGATCACATCCAGCTGAGCTTCCAGGACGCGGAGAGTGAGGGCGGCGACCGGGTGGGTGGGTTGCCGGGCGGCCATGCGCGCAAACTCGTGGCGGCGCGGTTGATCCGGGAGGCCGGCTTTCCGCTCACCGCCAATTTCGTCGTGCATAGGCAAAACCTTAGCCGGCTTCCGGTGATGATCGCGCTGGGGGAGGCCATGGGCGCCGGACGCATCGAGATCGCCCACGTGCAGTATTATGGCTGGGGCCTGCTCAACCGCGACGCACTGCTTCCGACGGCCGCGCAGATCGAGACGGCGGATACCATCGTCGCCGATGCCCGGCAGAAGCTGCAGGGTACGCTGGTGATCGACTACGTCACACCGGATTATTACGCCGCTCGCCCGAAATCCTGCATGGGGGGGTGGGGACGCCAGTTCCTCAACGTCACCCCGTCCGGCCGGGTGCTGCCGTGCCACGCGGCCGAAACACTGACCGAATTGACCTTCCCATCCGTGCGCAACACGTCGCTCGGGGAGATCTGGAACGCCAGCCCGGCCTTCCAGCGTTACCGCGGTACGGCCTGGATGGCCGAGCCCTGCCGCAGTTGCGACCGGCGGGAGGTCGATTGGGGCGGCTGCCGCTGCCAGGCTTTCGCCTTGACCGGCAATGCCGCCGCTACCGACCCGGCGTGTGCGCTATCGCCCGATCACGCCATCATGGAAACTGCGATGCTGGCGCCGCGGTCGGACGATTTCGTCTATCGCCGGATCGCTCAGGCACCCGTCACGCGCCAGATCACGTCGCCGACGTCGTCTGCCATCAGCAGCGAACGACCGTCCGCGCCAAGCGTGACGCCGACCGGCCGGCCGTAGGATACCTTCTCGTCTGGCGCCAGAAAGCCCGACAGGATGTCGCGCGGCGGTCCCGATGGACGTCCGTTTTCGAACGGGACGAACACCAGCTTGTAGCCGCTCAACTTGCTTCGATTCCACGAGCCGTGCTGGCCGATCGCCATGCCTTCGGAGAAGCCCGGCAACGTGCCGGCGGGGACCCAGCATAGCCCGAGCGAGGCGGTGTGGCCGCCCAGGGCATAGTCGGGCGTGACGGCGGCCGCGACCAACGCTGCGTCCTGCGGCACCCGATCGTCGACCGTCTGGCCCCAATAGCAATAGGGCCAGCCATAGAATCCGCCTTCGCGCACCGATGTCAGATAGTCGGGCGGCGTTTCGTCGCCCAAGCCGTCGCGTTCGTTGACCACCGTCCACAGTACGCCGGTGCTGGGCTCCCACGCCATGCCCACGGCATTGCGCAGTCCGCTCGCGAAGATGCGGTCCTGACCCGTTGCGAGGTCCAAGACATGGATGCAGGCGCGGCCTTCTTCCACCGCCATCCCGTTATCGGCGATATTGGTCATCGAGCCGACACCGGCGAAGAGCTGCCGGCCGTCGGGACTTGGGAGCAGGCTGCGGGTCCAATGGCCGCCGGGCTTGAAGTCGGTGAGTTTCTGGCCCGGCGCGGTAATCCAGTCGGCGCCTTCGACATAGGGAAACACGACGATGCCGTCGGTGTTTCCCACATAGAATTTGTCGCCCAGCAGCGCCATGCCGAAGGGTTGGTTGAGGCCTTCCATGAACGGCTGCTGGATCTCGGCCACGCCGTCGCCGTCCCGGTCGCGCAGCAGCGTGATGCGGTTGGCGCTCACCCCCATGGCGGCGGCGCGCTTCATGGTGCTGACCATGGCATAATCGAACACGCTGCGGGCGGGGCGGTCGGCATTGGTCGCCTCGGCGATCAGAACGTCGCCGTTGGGCAGCACGTGGATCCACCGCGGATGGTCCAGGTTGCGGGCAAACGCGTTGACCGCGAGCCCGGGCGCCGCGATCGGCGTCTGGCCGTCCGCCCAGCCTTGTGCGGTCGGCATCTTGAGCGTCGGGATGCTGCCCTGCGGTTTCGCCGCCGGGATGGCCGGGGCTGCTCCCCAGGCCGGCTCGGGCGCACCCTGCGTCATGCGCCGGACCACAACGGCACCACCGCCGACAAGCGAGACCACTCGTGCAAACACGCCAGACATGCTCATTGTACAGACCTATCGGTTGCACGGACGTTACCGGAGGCCCGTAAGCGGTGGAACCCCGAAGAGCGTCAGCGGCATTGACGTGGCGGCGCGGGAGGCCCCAGGATCGCGCGCGAACAGGAATACGACGGATCCGGGTAAGGATCTGCGATTCGAGGGGACGTTCCATGAGACTTGCCATCAGCGCCGCCGTGCTGGGCCTCGCCGTGTATGCGGGGGCCGCGCGAGCCGACGAGACCGTGCGGATTGCCTATATCGACCCGCTGAGCGGCCCGCTGGCAGAGACCGGCCAATTGGGCGAGCAACATTTCCGCTTTGCCGCCGACCGGGTCAACGCGACGCAGGCCGCCGGGCCCGGGCGCAAGTTCGAGATCGTCTCGATGGACAACGAGGTCAGCCCGGAAAAATCGCTGACCCTGCTGCGCAAGGCGGTGGATGACGGCATCCACTACGTCACCCAGGGCAACGGCTCGGCGGTGGCCTTCGCGCTGGTGGATGGCATCCAGAAGAACAACAAGCGCGACCCGTCGAAGTCAGTGCTGTTCCTGAACTATGCCGCGGTCGACCCGGCGCTCGGTAACGACAAGTGCTCGTGGTGGCATTTCCGCTTCGATGCCGATAGCGACATGAAGATGCGTGCGCTGGCGGACTACCTCGTCGCGCAGAAGGACACGCACAAGGTCTATATCTTCAACCCCGACTACTCGTTCGGCGTCTCGGTGGAGAAGGCGGCGCAGGCCGACCTGAAGGACCGCCGCCCCGACCTGCAGGTCGTGGGGGCCGAGCGCGTGCCGTTGGGCAAGGTGAAGGACTTCACGCCTTACATCGCCAAGTTCCAGGCCGCCGGGGCCGATGCCGTGGTGACGGGCAATTGGGGCGCGGACATGGAACTGCTGGTGAAGGCCGCGGCCGATAGCGGCTACAAGGGCAAGTTCTACACCTATTACCTAGGCGACGAGGTGCTGGTGAACGCCGCCGGGCCAGGCGCCAAGGGCGACGCGCAAATCAGCACCTGGGCCGACAACGTGCCCGGCATCGACGACATCTCCGACGCGTTCGAGAAGCGCTTCGGCCGCACCTTCTACTATTGGCACATCGTGAACGAGATCGACACACTGGCCGCGGCGATGAAGGAGGCGAACTCCTCTGACCCGGTGAAAGTGGCCGCGGTGATGAGCGGGATGAAGCGGCAAACCCCGCTCGGCATTTCCGACATGCGGGCGGACAACCACCAGTTGATCCAGCCGCTGTTCATCACCGAGTTGGAGCCGGACCTGCCGCACGTGTTCAAGGAGACGAAACTCGGCTTCAAGACCGTGGGCACGATCGCCGCCGACGCGACCCGGATGCCAACGACCTGCGTGTTCAAGGACAAGCCCTGATCCGGCGGGTGTGACACCGTGGGCCAGTCGCTACTTCTCGTTGCGCTGAACGGGCTGGTCTACGGGCTGCTGCTGTTCATGCTGTCGTCGGGGCTGACGTTGATCTTCGGCATGATGGGCGTGCTGAACCTGGCCCATGCCAGCTTCTACATGCTGGGTGCCTACCTGGCCTACACCATCAGCGTCTATGTCGGCTTCTGGCCCGGCCTGGTGCTGGCGCCGCTGCTGGTCGGCGTGATCGGCGCGGTGGTGGAACGCTACGGCCTGCGCGCGGTGCACCGCCACGGGCATATGGCGGAGTTGCTGTTCACCTTCGGCCTGGCCTTCGTCATCGGTGAGGTCGTGCCGCTGATCTGGGGCCGCAATCCCGTGCCGTATCGTGTGCCGGCGATCTTGGATTTCCCCTTGTTCCACATCGGCGGCACGGACTACCCAGCCTATCGCGTGTTCATGATGGCGGTGTCGCTGGCTATGTTCGTCGCGTTGTTCGCGGCCCTATCGCGCACCCGGCTCGGCTTGATCGTCCGCGCGGCGCTGACCCATCCGGACATGGTGTCCATGCTGGGCCATGACGTGCCGCGCGTGTTCACGCTGGTGTTCGGCGCCGGTTGCGCCTTGGCCGGGCTGGCGGGGGTCATCGCCGGCAATGCCTTCGTGACGCAGCCGGGCATGGCCGCCTCGCTCGGCGCCATCGTGTTTGCTGTGGTGGTGATGGGCGGCCTCGGGTCGATCTGGGGCGCTTTCGTGGCGTCGGTGCTGATCGGCATGATCCAGACCGTCTCGATCAGCCTGGACCTGCCGCTGTGGCAAGCAATCGGCGCGTTGGGCGTGACGATCGACCCGACGGGCCGCCTGTCCGATTTGTGGAACCTGACGATCGCTCGTGCCGCTCCGACTGTGCCCTATCTGCTGCTGGTGCTGATGCTGGCCTTCCGGCCGAAGGGGCTCGCCGGGTCGCGGTCGGCATGAGCGTTACCACCGCCGTCCTGCCGCTGCGAGGGCGCTCGACGGCGCGCGCGGCCATCCCATGGCTGCTGGTTGCGATCGCGGCAATCGTGGCGCCGTTCGTGTTGTTCAGCGGGTTCGGCCTGTCGCTACTCTGCCGGATGGGCATCGGCATCGTGTTCGCGCTCTCGTTCAACATGCTGCTCGGGCAGGGCGGCATGCTGGATTTCGGCCATGCCATCTTCCTCGGCTTCGGCGGATTTGCCGCGATGCATGCCATGCGCGCTGCCGGCAATGGCTGGCCGATGCCGGCCCCCCTGCTGCCGTTGGTCGGCGCGGCCGGTGGGTTGGTGGCGGCGGTGCTCGCCGGGTCGGTCGCGTGCAAGCGCGGCGAGACGGCGTTCGCGATGATCACGCTGGGCCTCGCCGAATTAGCCGCAACCTTCGTGCTGATGTTCCCCTCGGTGTTCGGCGGCGAGGAAGGCATCAACGGCGACCGCTCCGACGGCCCGGCGCTGTTCGGCTTCGATTTCGGCAGCGAGTTCCACGTCTATTTCTTGATCGCCGCCTGGGCGTTCGGCTGCGCGTTCCTGATGTGGCGCTTCACCGGCACGCCGCTCGGCCGGCTGGCCAACGCTGTGCGGGACAATGCCGAGCGCGTCGGCTTCATCGGCTACAATCCGGCGAGCGTGCGCTATTTGGTGTTCATCCTGTCCGGCCTGTTCGCCGGCGTCGCGGGCGGGCTGCAGGCGCTGAACGACGAGATCGTCACGTCGTCCAACATTTCCTCCGAAGCGTCCGGCGCGGTGCTGCTGATGACCTTCATCGGCGGCGTGGGCACCTTCTGGGGCCCGGTGCTGGGGGCGATCCTAGTGACGTTCCTGCAGGTCGCGCTGTCCACCATCACCGATGCCTGGCAGCTTTACGACGGCCTGCTGTTCATCGCCGCCGTTATCTGGGCGCCGGGTGGCCTGTCCGGCATCATCCTCGCCCATACGCCCCTATGGCGCGCCGGCCGGCTTGGCCATGTGCTGCCGTCCTATGTGGCACAGATCCCCGGGCTGGTGTTGACGCTCAGCGGCGTCGTGTTCCTCGCCGAGTTGGCGTTCCGCTTGCAGGCCGAGCGCAACGGCGCCTCCGGTGGCAAGCTGCTGTTCATGGACGCGCATCCCCACGAGGTCTGGCAGTGGGCCATCGGCATCGTGCTGTTCTTGGCCGGCGCCTTGCTGCTGCGGCGGTTCTGGCCGGCGGCGCGCGCGGCATGGCAGGCGCAGGTCGCGGCGATGCAAGCATGAGCGCCGCCCTCGCCATCCGCGATCTGCGCAAGAGTTTCGGTGCCACCGAGATCATCAAGGGCGTCACGTTGGACATCGCCCCCGGCGAGCGCCACGCGGTGATCGGCCCGAACGGCGCCGGCAAGAGCACGTTCTTTCACCTGATCAGTGGCCGCTTCGCCCCGGACGGCGGCAGCATCCTGCTGAACGGCCAGGACATCACCGGGCTGCCGTCGCACGTGATCAGCCGACGCGGACTGTCGCGCTCGTTCCAAGTGACGTCGCTGTTCCCCCGCATGACGGTGTACGAGAATCTCCGTGGTGCGGCGATGCACTCGATGGGCGCGGGGTACACGTTCTGGCGTGCGGTCAGCGGCTACAAAGCATTGAACGCGCGTGCGACCGACATGCTGGAGCTGATCGGGTTGGCGGCCCGTCGCGACGTGTTGGCTGGGGCGCTCGCCTATGCCGACCAGCGTGCGTTGGAGATCGGCGTGGCGGTGGCCGGTGGCGCCTCGACCATTCTGCTGGACGAGCCGACCGCGGGGATGAGCAATGCCGAGACCGAACGGGCCGTGGCGCTGATCCGCCGGGTCACGGAGGGCAAGACGCTGGTGATGATCGAGCACGATCTGGGCGTGGTATTCGACCTGGCCGACCGCATCACGGTGCTCGCGGACGGGCAGGTCATCGCGTCGGGCCCACCGGCCGAGGTGCGCGGCAACGCGGCGGTGCGCACCGCGTATCTCGGCACGGCGGCTGACGCGTTATGTTGAACGCGGCGCCCATGCTGGAAGTACAGGGCCTGGACGCCTGGTATGGCAAGAGCCAGGTGCTCCGCGGCGTCGACCTGCATGTCGGCAAAGGCGAGATCGTCGCCATCCTCGGCCGCAACGGCGCCGGACGGTCCACCACGCTGAAGGCCATCATGGGCGGGGTGGTGCGCAAGGGGCGGGTGGTGTTCGACGGCCAGGATATCTGCCATCTGCAACCCCACGTGATCGCGCGGCGCGGGCTGGGCTACGTGCCGGAGGATCGGGCTATCTTTCCGGACCTCACCACGCTGCAGAACCTGCTGCTCGGCGAGAAGCGCGGGCCCGGCGGCAACTACACCTTAGCTGACGCCTACGAGCTGTTTCCGCGGCTGAAGGAGCGCGCCAACGCCCCGGCCGGTGCCTTGTCGGGTGGGGAACAGCAGATGCTCGCGATCTGCCGCACCCTGATGGGCAGCCCGGCGCTAGTGATGGTGGACGAACCGACCGAGGGCTTGGCGCCGCAAATGGTCGAACGCGTGCGCGACCTGTTGGTGGCGGTGGCGGCGCGGGGAACCACGATCCTGCTGGTGGAGCAGAAATTGGCGATCGCACTGGCGATCTCCCGCCGCCTGTACGTGATGGGCCACGGGCGGATCGTATTCGAAGGCACGCCCGCCGAGCTCGCAGCCGATGCTAGCGTGCGCCGCGAGTGGTTAGAGGTTTAGCGTACAGCTTCCCGCTGTGCGTCCTCAGCCGCAGTCCCTCGTAGCGGCCGTTCCGGCAGGAATAGCACCACGAGCAGGCCCATCGCAGCGATCACCGCACCCGCCGCGAAAGCGTGGGATAGCCCCAGCCGATAGGCGCTGAAAACGATCGCTCGTTGGGCCGCCGGCAGGCTGGCGATTGCCGTGACACCGCCACCGGCTGCAAGCAGTCCGGCGGGCAGCAACTCGAGTTGCATCGCGAGCACCGCGCCCGACAAGGCGACCCCCAGCGCGCCACCAAGCGAGCGGAAAAACGCCGCCGTGGCCGTCGCGCCGCCGAGCTCGCTGCGCGCGACGCCGTTCTGGATCGCCGTGGTCAGATTGGGCATCACCAGGCCGATGCCCAGGCCCATCACCACTAGCACCGCCTCGATCGGCAGGGCGCCGACACCCGCTTGCGTCGCCCAAGCCAGTGTCGTGTAGGACAGGGTGGCCGCAAATAGGCCGAGCACGGGCAGCAGCTTGTAGCGCCCGGTGCGCGAGACCATCCGGCCCCCCAGGAACGAGGCCACGATCACGCCGCCCATCATCGGTGCAATCATCAGCCCGGCGCGGGACGGGCTCGCGCCCATCAGCAATTGGAACATCAGCGGCAGGAAGACCACGGCCGCGAACAGCGCCATCGCGGCCAGGGTGATCACCGCGGCACCGATGACGAACACCCGGTTGCGGAACAGGTCGGGCGGCAGGATGGGCTGCGCGGCCCGCCACTCCACCGGCACCAGCAGGACGAAGGCGGCAACCGCGGCCACTGCCAAACCCAGCACGGGCGGCGAGGCCCACGGGTAGGCGGTGCCGCCCCAGCTCAGCATCAGCAGCAGGCAGCACGTGCCGACCACCAGCAGCATCGCACCGAGCACGTCGAGGCGTGGCGTTGGACCTGGCGGCCGCGGCCGAAGCCCGATCGCGATGAGCAGCAGCGCCGCGGCGCCGACCGGCAGGTTGACGTAGAAGATCCAGCGCCACGACGCGTATTCGGTGATGAAGCCGCCCAGCAGCGGGCCGGCGACGGAACAGGCGGTGAACACAGCGGCGAACAGGCCCTGGTAGCGTCCGCGTTCGCGTGGCGAAACCAGGTCGCCGATCACCGTCTGCGCCAGCACGATCAGGCCGCCGGCGCCGAGCCCTTGCACCGCCCGGAACACGATCAGCTCGATCATGCCGCCGGCCAGGCCGCACAGCACCGAGCCGATCAGGAATACGATGATCGACACCGTGAAGGCGGGCTTGCGGCCATAGAGGTCGCTGAGCCGACCATACAGCGGGGCCGATACGGTGCTGGCGACGACGAAGCCAGTGACCACCCACGACAAGTGCTGCAGGCCGCCAAGCTCGCCGGTGATGCGGGGCAGGGCAGTGGCCACGATGTTCTGGTCGAGCGCCGCGAGTGTGAGCGCGAGCATCAACCCGGTGAGCACAAGGCGGAATTCCCGGCGCGATGTCTCCGGCGGAGGGGCCGCCGGGTTCAGGATATCTGGCATGCTCAGCAGGTAGGAGCGGAAGAGGGCTGGATCATGGCGGCCTCGGGATCGTGGACGGGCCTTGTAGCACGATCCCCGGCCAGGCCGATCTCTCGCCAGCTCAGCTTTTTTGGACGGACCAGAACTTTGCGAAGCCCGGCAAGATACCCGTTAGGGACTTCCTATAGGCGGTGGGCTGTAGGATCTGACCGAGCGGTAAATAGGGCGCCTGTTGCAGCAACTCGCGCTGCATCGACTCCGCGATGTCCTTTTGCGCCTGCCGGTTCGGTGCGGCGAACCAGGACAGCCGGAACTGCTCGAGCGCCGGGTCGTTCGGCCAGCCATACCACGCGTCCGCCCCGTTGCCGCGGGCTAGGAAGCTCACGGCTGGGTTCAGCACGTCGATGCCGGCGACGGCGGAGGGGAAGCAGCTCCAGCCGCCATGCTCCAGATCCTGCCGGTTGCCGCGGCGCTGGAACATGGTGGCAGCGTCGGTCGCCGTGTCGTCCACGTTCAGGCCGAGCTTCTTGAACAGATCAGCGCCGACCTGCGACATGACGGAGTTGACCGGGTGGTCCGTCGGTTCGAGCATCACCACGCGCTCGCCCTTGTAGCCGGCCGCTGCGATCGCTTTGCGCGCATCGGCGACGCTGGCGGTGCCCATAGTCTCGGCGAGCCCGACGGTGCTCGCCATCGGCGTGCCGGGGCAGAACACGCCGACCTCGGTGAGGTAATTTGCCTTGTCGCTGGAGAACGCCTCCATGAAGTCCGCTTGCTTGACGGCACTGAGCACCGCCTGGCGGATTGCGAGGTTGTCGAACGGCGGCAACAGGCTGTTGAAGCGCAGGATCGGTACGACGCCGGTCTTGTCGTTCACCGTCACGACCAGGTTTGAATCGCGCCGCAGGATTGGCAGCAGGTCCGGTGGCGGGGATTCCAGCCAGTCCACCTCGCCGGTCTGTATGGCGGCGACGGCGCTGGCGGGTTCCGGCATGATCAGCCACTCGACCCGGTCGACCTCGACTTTCTTGGCGCCGCTGGTGAGGCCGGGTAAGCCCGCGGCGGGCACGTAATCGGCAAACCGCTCGTAGACGATGCGCGATCCGGGCACCCGCTCGGAGGCGACGAGTTTGAACGGGCCGCTGCCGACGATCTCCGGCACGGGCTTGGTCGCGGGTAGGCTGGCCAGTCGCTCCGGCATTATGGCGCAGATGTTGGGCGAGATCTTGCCGAGCGCGTCCGGCAGCAGCGGAAACGGCTGCTTCATGCGAAAGCGGATGGTGCGGTCGTCCGGCGCATCGAGCGCGGCGGTGGACGCCATCATCGTGGAGCCGAATCCGTCGACCGAGGCCCAGCGGCGAATGGAGGCAACACAGTCGCGCGCCAGCACCGGCGTGCCGTCGTGAAAGCGCAAACCGTCACGCAGCTTGAGCGTCCACAGCAGGCCGTCCGGCTCGACGACGTGCCCTGCCAGCATCTGCGGCGTTGGCACGTAGTCGTCATCCAGGCCGTATAGCGTGTCGAAGATGAGGAAGGCGTGATTGCGCACCTGCGCGGCGGTGTTCGCGATCGGGTCGAGCACGGGCAAGTCGACGTTGGGAACGAAGCGCAGCACGCGGGCCGGCTGGGCAATGGCAGGCGCCGCCAGTACGGAGGCGGCGGCGGCGATCAGGGTGCGGCGACGGATCACTCAGCGGCCTTTTGGAGCTTGGTCACGGCCGTGAGGGCGTCCAGCATGGTGTCCAAGTCCGGCGCGTTCCGGTCGGCCCCCATCTCGGCACCGCGCCGCCACGCCCAATCCTGCCGCTCCGCGATGGCGCGGCTGAGCAGGGGCTCGATCCCGGCATCCTCCACGGTCTGGGCGACCTCGCGCATCTCCTCGGCGCGGCGCTTGCCGTGGATCAGCGCGCGGCTGATGACGTAGCGGGCCAAGCCGGGCCAGTCGGAATGGGGCAGGGTGTCACCCATCGTCCGCAGCACGTCCTGCTCCACGCCGTAATAGCGTGCCGCCAGCATGCATTCGGTGGTGAGCGCCTCGAGCCCTTTGATCATGACGCTGCGGCACATCTTGACGGATGAGGCTCGGCCTATTTCGGTGGAGAACACCTTGGCGTCCATGTCGAACGACGCGGTGTCATCCTTGAACGCGGCCGCATGCGGGCCGCCGAGCAGGATCGGCGTGCGTAGCCGCTTCGGTGGCACGCTGGCCATCACTGCCGCCTCGACATAGCGACCGCCCAGCCGCTCGATGATCTCGGCGGACCCCTGCTTCGTCGCCGGCGAGACACTGTTCACGTCGACGACGAACGGGGCGTGGCCGAGGCCGCCCTCGAGCGAGCGCATCGCATCCAGCACCGACCCGGCGGTGACGCAGACGAACACGATATCGGCGTTGCGGGCGACGGAGGGGGCGTCCGGCGCGGCGATTCCGGCCTCGTGCGCGCGGGCCTGTGCCGCTTGTGCCGTATCGAACGCGGTGACGAATGCGCCGGTCGATGCGAAATCCTTGGCGAAGATGCCGCCCACTTCGCCAAACCCGATGATGCCAATTCTACTCATAGGTGCTCCTTATTCTTCACAGCCAGCGGGCAGTCCGGCCCAAACCTCGTCCAACGTCAGGGGCCGGGTCAGCAATCCTTGTTCCCCGGCATAGCGCAGCGCGAGTGCCACGGCCGGGTCGAGCGCTTTGCGGCCGAACGGGAAGGGGTTGCCGGCGGCGCGGAACGCATCGAGCAGTGACCGCACGGTGCCGGGCTGCTCGGCCACCTCGGCGCGCACGACGATCATGTGATTGACCGGCATCAGGCCGTGG
Organism: uncultured Acetobacteraceae bacterium; assembly: GCA_964242215.1. Lineage (GTDB taxonomy): Bacteria > Pseudomonadota > Alphaproteobacteria > Acetobacterales > Acetobacteraceae > LMUY01. The sequence goes on from CAXTCJ010000019.1 coordinate 61,875, forward strand.
CGCGCAAAAAACGCCGCGCCCGCTGCTTCCAGGTCGGGGAATACGGTCGTCAAGTCCGCCGCCGAGGGCACGTCGTTGCCGAACACCGCGGCATCCAACTCGCCACTCCGCAGCATGGCCAGCATGTCGGAGCCGGCAGGCGCCCGCTCGGCCCAGGCCGGGTCACGGAACGATTCCACGTGGGCGTCCTCGAAGGTGACCCAATGTACCTGGTCGGGCTGGATCGCGTATTCCTCCTGCAGGATGCCGCGTAGCCATAAACCCGTGGTCTGGCTGTACGCGCGCACGCCGACGCGCAGCCCGGCTACGTCGCCGGGTCCGAACGAGCGGGTCACGAGCCGGAGCAGCGCGCCGTTCTGGAAGCGGGTTGCCATGACCACGGGCAACAGGACCAAGTCGCTCCCCGCGGCGCGCGCCATGAGGAAGGTGGCGATCGCCATCTCGCTCACGTCGAAGCGTTGCGTGCGCACCATGGGCGCGAAGGCGCGACTGATGACGGGGAAGGGTTCGAGCCGCAGCCCCGGATCGTTGTCCAGGGCTGCGGTGTGGCCGTAGCGGCCAATCGCAGCAAGCAGCGGGGTCATGCGCCGAAATAGGTCCTATTGGTTGCGAGGCGGTGCTTCACGATCAACGCCAGGGGGACCGTGAAGAAGATGTGCGACATGAAGCCGCCGACGATCACGTTGGGGTCAAAATAGTCCGGGTGGTTGGATGATATGATCGAGATGCCAACATGCATCACGATCCAGGCGATCACAGCGTAGAACAGGGCGGCCAGGGTCGCCTCGATCCCCCGGCGGCTTAGGCTGGGCCAAATGAAGGCGAACAGCACGCCCCAGGCCATCGCGAAGACCACGTGGATGATCGTGCCCAGGACGTAGGAGCCGAAGCCGAGCCCGTCTTGCACGTCTCTGCCGAAGACCAGCCCGACGGCATTGCGCGGGATACCGGCAAGCGGCATCAGATGTTGCGCGCCGACCCAGACGACAGCCTCGTAAACCCAAATGGTCGCGGCACCTGCGATACCACCGAGCAGCCCGGCGCGGATGGTGTCCGCCCGCGCCGGTATCCCGGCGTTCGGCCCGAGGTAAGCTGGACGGTCTTCCGGTGTGACGGTCCCACGACTTGCGCTCATGATGATCATTTCCTCAGTTTATTATTGTGACAGTCTCCGAAGCACGGCAGCGCTCATGGTCGCCGGGTCACGTTCCGTAGGGCTTGTAGGCCAGGCCTTTGCTCGCGAGCGCCTCGCGCATCCCGTACAGGTCGAGGCCCAACTCGCCCGCTTCGAAACGGGCGCGGTTGGCGGCCTCCTTGTCCTCCCGCGCGCGGCTTGCGGCCAGCACGGTTTCGGCCTTCTCCCGCGGTACCACCACCACGCCGTCATCGTCGGCCACGATCACGTCGCCGGGCTGCACGAGTTGGCCGGCACAGACGAGCGGGATGTTCACCGAGCCGATCGTGCCCTTAACGGTGCCTTGCGCGCTGACCGCGCGGGACCAGACCGGGAAGCCCATCTTGGTCAATTCGGCCACGTCGCGGCAGCCACCCTCGAGCACCAGGCCCTTGACGCCACGCGCCACCAGCGAGGTTGCCAGCAACTCGCCGAAATAGCCCGCGTCGCTGAACGAGGTCGGGGCGGCGACGACGATATCCCCCGGTTGGCACTGCTCCACGACCACATGCAGCATCCAGTTATCGGCCGGCGCGAGGCTCACCGTGACGGCGCTGCCGACCGCGCGGGCGCCCGCATAGACCGGACGCATGTAGGGCAGCATCAGGCCGCTGCGGCCCTGCGCTTCGTGGACGGTGGCGACGCCGAGCGTCGCAAAGCCGGCCACGATCGCCGCGTCCGTTCGGGGTGCGCCGGTGTAGACGGTGCTCATGCCAGCGTCTCCACGACGTGCGGGAACACGGCCTGGTAGCCCTCGCCGTACTTGATCGACTTGTCGGAGTTGCGGGCCGCCTGCGCGCCGCGCTGCAGGGCCACGCGCGTGTAGTACTCCCACAGATGCTCCTGCCCGGCCATGCACTCGATGGCGGCGCGCTTCTTCTCCC
>CAXTCJ010000020.1:0-62539 GCA_964242215.1 uncultured Acetobacteraceae bacterium
CATACAGGCCGGTGCCGATCGCCGGCCCGGCTGCATCCCTGATGTCGTTCACGGCGCTGTAGGCAGCCATGTAGGTTGCCCGGGCGTGAGCGGGAGCGAGCTCGGACGACATGGCTTGGGTGACGGGTCCGGCCAACATCTGTGAGAGGGTCAGCAGGCTGACGGCGACGACCAGCACCGGTATCAACGGCGAGATCGACAAGCCGGCGAGCGCCAGAGCCAAGGCCGTTCCGCTCGCGCCAATCAACCGACTCGCCGGGATGTGCCCCGAAGCCTGGGTGAGCGGTAACTGGAAGACGACACCGAGCAGGGCTGCATAGGTAAACAGCAGGCCCACCCCGGCGGGTGTCAGACTTCCGGCATCCGCCGCGTAGAGTGGCAGCACCGTTTCGATCCAGCTCGAGGCGATGCCGATCAGGGCAATGGGCAACAGCAGGGCCGCGAGCCGGCGGTCCCGGAACACTGCGAAGATGGCGGTGATCTCGTCGCCGTCCTCCTCGGTGGACACGCCGGCCGCGCGGGTTTCGGGAAGGAACAGGGCAACCGTCACAGCGCCGACCAGCAGCGCCACGGCTGCGCCGATGAACACAAGCCCCAGCGAGCGTTCTGCCAGTAGGGCACCAAGCGCCGGGCCGACGACGTGGCCCGCACTCGATGCGACACGGGTCAGGGCGAAATGCTCACGCAGTTGCGGACCGGGCACCACGTCCACGACGACAGTGGCTGCCGTGGGATGCAGGACGCTCTCGAACACGCCGATGAGCACGAGCGACAATGCCGCCTCGATCACGCCGTGCGACCAGTAGAGCAGCAGGAACCCGGCACCGACGCCCGCCGTGGACACCAGAAGCACGGGCCGGCGCCCGAAACGATCTGCGATGCCACCCACCAGCGGCGTCGCGATCAGTTCTCCCCCGGCGTAACATGCCAGCAGTAGACCGACGAAGCCGACGGCTATTCCGCCTTCGCTTCGGGCCCAGAGCGCGAAGAACGGCAGGAGGACGCCATCGGCCAGGCCGGCCGCGAAAAACAAGAATATCGCCGTGCGCGCCGCCAACGGCAGGCCACGCAAAAGCTCAGCTTTCGTCTGGAGTAGTCGATGTATTGAAGTCACGTCACCATCCATGCGCTACGGCAATGAGACCTCCGATGAACGGTCGGCCTCAAACCAGCGCGTTGGGTGACGTTAACGCTTACGGCCGCTCGCGAAACGAGCGACGCGTCTTCCTATCGTCTGGCTGAGGAAGATGCAATCACCGGTTTTCTCCAGCTTCGTTGCGGTATTTTGCCTACAGGGCGAATGACCCCTCCCTCTGCGTGGCTAAGCCGTCCCGGCCTGCTGCTTCAGATAATCGATGAGCGGCTCAAGCATGCGATGCCTCGGCCCCGGCCCGCGTCGAAGAGCAAAGCACCAGGAGGCAGGCCGTGACCCCGTTGGGAACAGCCGGACCAACCGGCCACTTTCGAGTTCCGGATCGATCAGCGGCGTTCGGCCGAGTGCCAACCCGGCGCCGCCCACCGCCGCGCCGATCACCTGGCTGAAGCTGGTGTAGTGGACGATCTTGGACTGGAAGTCGTCCGGTAAGCCGAATTCGGCCGACCAGCTACGCCAATCGATTTCCGGGCTGTCCTGCTGTTCCTCTTGCAGGAGCCGGCATTTGCAGACGGCTTTGGACGCGAACGGGTGAAGGTCTGGACTGCAGACCGGGAACACCTCCTCCCGCAACAGGATCTCGTCGCCCGACCGCACCTGCGTCGGCTTGATGTTGACGATCGGCAGATCGATCACGTGGAACCCGGAGCCAGGCTCGTCCTGCACGACAGCGTTGATCGGTGTATCGGGATGCTGGCTGGAAAACTCAGCAGGCGCCGGGCCAACCACATCGCCGAGAAAGACGGGTTGGCCGAAACCGTCAGCCTCACGGGCTCACCGCGTATCGCGGCACAGGCGTCTTGCAAGGATGCCAAAGCCGGGCCGACCGCTGCGAGCAGGCGTTGCCCGGCGCTGGTCACTCCGACGCCTCCGAGCCCGGTGCTGCGATCCAGCAGCCTGGTTCCGAGCGCCGCCTCCAAACCGCGGATCTGGTGGCTGATGGCGCTGGTGGAGATGTTCAGGTCCGCCGCCGCCCGGGCAAATCCGCCCAGCCGAGCCGCAGCCTCGAACGCACGAAGGGCAGGCAGAGGCGGGATGTCGCGCATGTCGGTATCCTACTTTGCTCAACACCCGTGAGAAACCATCTTTTGCCAGCGGTCCTCCGCTCAGCCAGCTTTCCGTCGCGGATTAGAAGGGCAGGGGCATGTATTTCGACCGGCGGCTCTGGGGACTGATGGCGGGGCTGCATGGCCGGGTGTTCGGCGCGGCGGCGCTGGGCCTGGTGGCCATGGTGTTTGGCATCCTGCGGTTCGTGTTCCTGGCGCGAGTGCTGGCCCTGAGCCTCAAGGGCGCACCGATTGGCCAGATCGCGGTCGCAGCCCTCGCCACGGCGGCTTGCATGCTGGTGCGCGCCTGGCTGGATCACCACCGGGTCGTGCTGGCTCAGGCGACGGCGGGTGCGGTGCAGTCCGCCTTGCGCGCCCGGCTGTTCGACCGCATCGCCGAGCTCGGCCCGGCCTGGTTCGGTGCCGAGCGAACCGGCGGCGTGATGCTGGCCGTAATCGACGGCGTGGAGCAGCTGCAGACTTTCTTCGGCGCCTACCTCCCGCAACTGATCATCGCCGCCTGCGCACCGGTGGCGATCTTCGCCGTCCTGGCGTGGTGGGACGTGCCGACCGCCGCCGTGTTGCTGGTGGCGGCGTTGGTGACGCTGATCCTGCCGATCCTGGTGCACAACGCAGACAAGCGGGCCGCACGGGCTCGGTCCGCAGCGTTCAAGGCGTTCGGGGAGGAGTTCCTCGACGCCCTGCAGGGGCTGCCAACCTTGAAGGCATTCGGCCAGAGCGCCGCCTTCGCCGAACGGCTGGCGGACCGGGCACGCAGCCTGTCCGGCAGCACGTTCTGGGTGCTGGCGCTCGGGCTGCTGACCCGGTTGTTCACCGATCTCGGCACCGCGCTCGGGGCCGCCGCGGCGATCGCGCTCGGGGCGTGGCGGGTGCGCCATGGCGAGATGACCATCGAGGCCCTGCTGATCATCCTGATGGCCGGCACCGAGATCTTCCGGCCGCTGCGTGACCTGCGCGGCGTGCTGCACCAGGGCATGACTGGGCAATCCGCCGCAGACCGCATCAACAAGCTGCTGGACGCGCGCAGCGATGCCCCGGCTGGCGGCCAGGCCCTGATCGCGAACCTAGGTACCGACATCACGTTCGAGGACGTAGGGTTCGCCTATCCCGGACGTCGCGGCGAGGCGCATGCCGGGCTGAGCTTTACCGTCGCCGCCGGCGAGACGGTCGGCGTGGTCGGCCCGAGCGGGGCGGGCAAGTCCACCATCCTGCGCCTGCTACTGCGCCAGCACGACGTGACCGCGGGCGCCGTCCGCATTGGCGGGCACGACATCCGCACCCTCGACCCGGCGCAGGTGCGCGGCCTGATCGCCATCGTCGCCCAGGACACCACCCTGTTCGACGGCACCATCGCAGACAATCTGCGGCTGGGCCGCCCCGATGCCAGTGATGCCGAGATGGAGGCAGCCGCCCGCGCCGCCAACGCACACGGCTTCATCACGGCGCTGCCCGCCGGCTATGCCAGCCGCATCGGCGAGCGCGGCGCCACCCTGTCCGGCGGGCAGCGCCAACGCATCGCCATTGCCCGCGCCCTGCTGCGTGACGCCCCCATCCTGGTGCTGGACGAGGCGCTATCCGCTGTGGATGCGGAGAACGAGGCCGTGATCCAGCAGGCGCTCGACCGCTTGATGGTGGGCCGCACGACGCTCATCCTGGCGCACCGTCTGTCCAGCGTGATCGGGGCCGACCGCATCCTGGTGCTGGATGGCGGCCGCGTGGTGGAGAGCGGCAGCCATGCCGAGCTGATCACCTGGCCCGGCGCCTACCGTCGTCTGATGGGTCCGCAACTCGGCACCGGCGGGCAACGTCCTGCCATCGCTGCCGCAGCGGAGGCGATCGTCGCAGCCGACGACATTGCCAAACGGTCCTTGAACGAGGATGCGGCCCAAATCGGCTGGGCGGCAACGCTGCGCAGCCTGCTGGGCGTAATCCGCCCGTGGCGCGGCAAGCTCGCGCTGACGGTGCTGTGCGGCGTCGGGCGGGTGGCCGGGTTCATCGGCGTCAGCGTGCTCGGTGCACTGGCCGTGGCCGCGGTTTCCGCCGGCCGCCCGACCTTTTGGCTGCTGGTGGCGCTGGTGCTCGCGGCCCCGGTGGCGGCGACGCTCCACTGGCTCGAATCGTGGCTGGCGCACGACATGGCCTATCGCCTGCTGGCCGAGATGCGGATCAGCCTGTTCGCCAAACTGGACCGGCTGGCCCCTGCCTACCTGCTGCGCCGCCGCTCCGGCGACCTGGTGGCGTTGGCGACGCAGGACGTGGAGACGGTGGAGTATTTCTACGCCCACACCGTGGCCCCGGCTGTCGTGGCGCTGGTGATCCCCGCCTCCGTGCTGGCCCTGCTCGCCTGGGTCGCCTGGCCGCTCGCCCTGGTGCTGCTGCCGTTCCTCGCCTGGGCCGGGCTTGCCCCGGTGTTCGCACGCGGCAAGATCGACCGCCTGGCTGGCCGGGCTCGCGGCACCCTGGGCCTGTTGGGCGCCCACCTGACGGAGACGATCCAAGGCCTGGCCGAACTCATCGCGTTCGGCGCCGTCGGCCGCCGGCGGGACGTGTTCCTGGCCGACACCGCCGCCTACCAGCGCGACCGGTCGGCGCTGCTGGACGATCTGTCGCAGCAGACCGCACTGTTCGAGATCGCCACCGGATTGGGCGGCCTCGCGGTGGCGCTCACCGGCGCCGTGCTGGCCCGGCACGGCTGGTTCGCGCCGCAATGGCTGCCACTGACGGTGCTGGTGTCGGTCGCCGGGTTCATGCCGGTGGCGGAGATCGGGCAGGCCGGCCGCCAGCTCGCCGACACCATCGCCTCCACTCGGCGGCTGCATGTCGTGGAGTCCGAGCCGGAACCGGTCACCGACGGCGACCAGCCGCTGCCCGATGCGCCGCTGGTGCGGTTCGACGCCGTGCGCTTCGCCTATCCCGGCCGCGGTAGGGTGGCCTTGGACGGCGTGAGCTTCACCGTGCCGCCGGGCAGCACCGTCGCCGTGGTCGGATCCTCGGGCGCCGGAAAGTCCACCGTGGCCAACCTGCTGCTGCGGTTTTGGGATCCGGATAGCGGCGCCATAACCCTCGGCGGCGTGGACCTGCGCCGGTTGCGGCAGGACGACCTGCGCCGCCACATCGCCCTGGTGGCGCAGGACACCTACCTGTTCAACGACACGCTGGAGGCGAACATCCGGCTGGCCGGCCGCACGGTGACACAGGCGGACGTGCAGCGCGCGGTGGAGCTGGCGGCGCTGGGGCCGTTCGTGGCCGGGCTACCGGACGGGCTGGCAACCCGGGTCGGCGAGCGCGGCGTGCAACTCTCGGGCGGGCAGCGACAACGCGTGGCCATCGCGCGGGCGTTCCTGAAGGACGCACCGATCCTGATCCTGGACGAGGCGACATCGCACCTCGACACGGTCAGCGAGCAGCAGATCCGCACCGCGCTCGACACGCTGATGGCGGACCGGACATCCATCATCATCGCGCACCGGCTATCCACGATCCAGAACGCAGACACTATCCTGGTGATGGAGGCCGGGCGGGTCGTCGAAGCCGGCAGCCATGCCGAACTCGTTGCCCGCCGCGGTGCCTATGCACGGTTCGTCGCCCACCAGGCTGCTGGCATCGCAGCGTGACCCCGGTCGGCTAGATTGCGTTCCTGACCAGTGGATACGACGCACAACCGAAACGACGAGGGTGATGGCCAGAGCTGCACCATGGCGCTGCTGAATTCAGCAGAAAATCCGAAAAACCGAGTAATTTGCTAATATGTTGCGGGCAGAGTTCCAGCCTCATGACCGACAAGGCAGCCAGAGTTCATGGTGTCCGCCCTCTCCAGTGCTATCAGCGGCTACACCGCAGCATCGACGCAGCTGGACGTCATTGCCAGCAACATTGCGAACCAGTCGAGCACGCAGAGCATCGACAACACCGGTAAGACGGTGAACACACCCTATGTGCCACAGCGCGTCGTTCAGTCGAGCCTGCCAGGCGGCGGTGTCTCGGCAAGCACGCGGCCGGTGAGCCCCGCCGCAATCGGCCACTACGATCCGTCGGATCCGGCGGCGAACACCGAGGGGGTTGTGCAGACCCCCAACGTCGATCTCGTGCAGCAGATCGTCGGCAGCAACATCGCCAGCTACGATGCGCAGGCCAACCTCAAGACCATCGAGGTGCAGGACGAGTTGACCCGGGCCACGCTCAACATCATCAGCTGAGGCCGGGGCGGGCTGACCGCGCGCACCGCTCCGGTGAAGGGCCGGGCCCCCGCCCGATCAGGCCTTCCAGCGCGAGCCGCGAATGACCGAGCAGAAATTGCCTCGGTGAAAGTGCGGATCTTTGTCGGCGAGCACGTCGGCTTTGACATTGCCGAAGGTGGTGTCCGGCTTGTGGCTGATGCCGTCGTAAAACGCCTGGATGATGTCTTCCTTGAACCGGGCCGTGCGCGGGAACGCTGCGACGACCGCCTCTCGTTGAGCGTCCGGATACTGATCATAGGTCAGGCCAAGCACGTCCATCTCGACGCCGGCGGTGGTCAGCGCGACGACCGGGTGCATGAACTCGGGCACCCCGGGCGTGGTGTGCAGGGCGATCCCAGTCCAAACCCGTTCGATATCCGATGGATCGACGTTGTAGCTGTTGAGGAAATCACGCGCGGCGTTCGCACCGTCCACCTCGAAGCGCCGGTCCGGGCTGCTGTGCGACGGCATCAGCCCGATGTCATGGAACATCGTCGCGGCGTAGAGGAGCTCGTGGTCGAAGGTCAGGCCGCGCTGCTGGCCTGCGATGGCGCCGAAGAAGTAAACGCGGCTCGAGTGGTTGAACAGGAGTTCGGTCTCGGTGTCCCGAACGAACTCTGTAATAGCGCGGCCAAGCACGCTGTCGGGCGCCTCGATGCCGTTGATGTTGGCGGTAGACAAAACTTTGTCGGTCAATCTCGTCACTCCGGTGAGACGTTCATTCGGCCAGTCGCGGTTTGGCAAACATCCTCGTGCCCAGCCCGGCGAACATCGCTCCAATGCCGACTGGCAGCAATCATCTGGACCATCGAATAACTGCCAAAGTTGTGCTATAAGCGGCACGCACGCCTGGCCGGCATTCCGTCTGGGCTGCTTGGCACGAGTGCGAGGGCGGCCGGATGGCGAAGAAAGGCGTTGCGCTGGTCGTGCATGAGGGCGTGCAGGCGTTGGACGTGGCGGGACCGCTCGACGTCTTCGCCGAGGCAAACGGCTTCCTGCCCGATAGCGAGGCTTACGAGTGCGTGCTTGTTGCGGCGGGCACGGCGCCCATTCGTGCGTCGAACGGGATGCTGCTGGTTCCGCATCTTGCCTTTGCGCAGGCACACCGCCGTTTTCACACGGCGCTGGTTGCGGGTGGCCCGGCACTTCCCGACGCGCCTGAGGATGCGACCATGTCGGAGTGGCTTCGCCGCTGGGGGGCGTTGGCCGAGCGCTTCGGCTCTGTTTGCACTGGCGCCTTTGCACTTGGCCATGCCGGGCTGCTGGACGGGCGCACGGTCACTACCCACTGGCAGAACGCCGCGCAGCTTGCCGCCCGGTTCCCCGCTGCCCGCGTCGAGCCCGACCGCATCTATGCGCGCGACGGTGCGATGGTGACCTCGGCTGGCGTCACCGCCGGTATCGACCTGGCACTCGCCCTGGTTGGCGAGGATCACGGCGAGGCGCTCTCGCTGGCCTGTGCCAAGCGCCTGGTGGTGGTGGCCCAGCGCCAGGGCGGCCAGTCGCAGTTCAGCCCGTTGCTGATGCAGCGCTGCGGATCGGAAACACCGATCGGCAAAGTGCAGGTTTACGTGACGGAGCACTGCAGCGAACCGCTCTCGGTACGGCGTCTCGCCGAGATCGCCGGAACGAGCGCCCGCAGCATCGCGCGCCTGTTCGTCTCGGAGTTGGGCATTACGCCGCATGACTTCGTGGAAAGCGTCAGGCTCGACCAGGCGCGCAACATGCTGGAAGCGAGCGACTATGCGCTGAAGCGGGTGGCCTTCGACTGCGGATTCGCGAGCCCCGAACAGATGCGCGCGGCATTTCAGCGCCGGCTGGGGATGAGCCCCGGACGGTATCGCGAGAGCTTCCGCGCCTCTGGCCAGCGCGTTTGACCGGCTCTCCGCCCTGGAGCTCGAGGCACGACTTCCGGATATCAGGTGTCCGACGCTCGTCGTCACTGGAGAGTTCGACGTCAACGCGCCATCAGTCGCAGGCGAGCAGATCGTAAGAGGCATTCCAGGTTCGCGCATGGCGATCATGCCTGGACTTGGCCATTCCACCGATCGAAGCTGCTGACGCCTTCAACCAAGTCCTCGACGAGCTCCACCGCTCCGTCGGGGCGGTGAGCTGAACTGGACCAGAGCAGCTGGGCACCAGCCAAGGCCGATGGTTGTGGTGCTCGTGCCCGGACATTGCCTGGCCCAGGCAAGCCGGGAGTTCTCCAGCGATAGCCCACCGTCGCCAAGATCAGATTACCCGCACCGCGGAACGCCTGGGTGTCGAACCAACCCAACTCGCTGTCGATACCGGCTACGGTTCAGCCAAGATGCTAGCTCTGTAGTGGGTTCAGTCTTCTATCAGTGATAAATAGTCTTCACTCGTGACCCTCCTCGGCCTACGCAACAAGCTTGGCGTTCGGCAGATCAAGCCTCGCGTATTGCCTTGGGGAGCAGCCCATCACGCGACGAAAGGCCTTTCCGAAGGCGCTCTCGGACTCGTAGCCAAGTGACTGTGCAATGGCACAGAGACTTTCCCCCGAGGTCTCGAGGCGATTGGCTGCGAGAAGCATGCGCCATCGCGTAAGGTATTCCATGGGCGCCACACCGACCGTCCTGCGAAAGCGCAACGCAAACACCGAGCGTGACATGCCGACACGTTCGGCCAGAGAATGCAGCGTCCAAGGATGACCTGGCTCGCTATGCATGCCGGTTATCGCCGCACTCATCGGCTTGTCCGCCAGCGCGAAAAGCCAGCCGTGAGCAACGGTCGAGGCATCCGCCAGGTAGAGCCGCAGCGCTTGGATCAGCATCATGTAGGCGAGCTGCTGCGCGATCAGCGAACCGCCGGGTTGCGGATCTCGGAGTTCCTCGCGCAGGCGCTCCAGAGACCATCGCATGGCGGCCCGGTCCGCCTCACGACGGAGATGGACGATCGGCGGCAGCGAGTGCAGCAGCATCTCCGCGTGGCTGCCCGTAAACGCGAAGAAGCCGCCGGCCATGTAGCGTACGCCGTCGGCGATTTCCGGCATGTCGTTGCTTTTGCGGAGGCGATCCCACGCGAGCGTGTAGTGGACCGGTTCGAGCGAAAGATCCGTGGTGAGCTGAAACGGTAGCCCGCGCGGCAGCACGAAGCAGTCGCCAGCTTCCAGGCTGACCGGCTCTGCGACGCCTTCCACGACCAGCCAACACTGGCCGGCAAGCATGGCGTAGCACTTGATGCCCTGATGCTTCGGGAAGTGGATCGCCAAATCGCCCGGCACCACGAAGCCGCCAGAGGCCAGACTCTGCGGCTTCAGCAAGGCCAGAACCTCGGACAGTGGGTCCATGCGCCGCTCTGACCCAGATGCCGGGTGCAGGAGTGGCGTCCGAGACATTTGCATATAGGGCTGCTGAGTCTTCAGGACGATTGGACCAGTACTTCGGATTTCCGGTTATAGGTCGTCCACAATATCAAGTCTATCTAGCTCTCCACGACGCAAATTGGTCGCACGTTCTACGCGTCGAGGAGACACCATCATGCGAATTTTTGTTACCGGAGCCACCGGCTTCATCGGTTCGGCGCTTGTTACGGAGCTCATCGAGGCTGGGCACCAGGTACTCGGCCTGACGCGCTCGGAGGCTGGCGCCGAGAAGCTGCGAGTAATGGGGGCCGAGGTGCTTCACGGCAACCTTGAGGACCTGGATAGCCTCCGCAAAGGAGCCGCCAATTCGGACGGCGTGATTCACCTGGCCTTCAACCACGACTTCTCCCAATTCGAAAAAAACGCGCAAGATGAGCGCCAGGCAGTGGCGGCGCTGGGGGAGACGCTGCTGGGGTCGGAGCGACCCTTTGTCGTCACCTCGGGCACGGCACTCGCAGCCAGTGTGGACGGCAAACCATCGACGGAGGACGGCCCGACATCGTCGTGGAACCCTCGCGCAGGGCTCGAAACCATCGTCAGAGAGCTCACGGAACGTGGCGTAAGAACGTCGATCGTTCGCCTCGCGCAGATCCACGACACGCGCAAGCAGGGCCTGGTCCCCTACTTCACCGCAGTGGCGCGGGAGAAGCGTGTGTCGGCCTACATCGGCGATGGCAGCAATCGCTGGCCCGCAGCGCACGTCTCCGACACCGCGTGGCTATTCCGTCTTGCGTTCGAGAAGGGTGAACCAGGCGCGATTTACCACGCGGTCGATGAAGAAGGTGTGTCGATGAAGGTGATCGCCGAGGCCCTGGGCCGCGGGCTAAAAGTGCCAGTCATGAGCATCGACGCCGAAGAGTCCCAGGCGCAATTCGGCTGGCTCAGCATGTTCGCTGGGCACGACATGCCGTCTTCGAGTGCTATCACACGCGGGAAGCTCAACTGGAAGCCGACGGGGCCGGGCCTGATCGCCGACCTTGACGCAATGGACTACACGCAATCCTGAGTGGCGGGATAGCGCGATGGCGACACTCTGTTTTTCGGCGCTGTGGGGCTGACCGGCTACGGCGGCGGCCTGGACCGCAAGGAGTTGCTGATCCGCCATGAGCTTCAGCATAGCCGATTGGGCCGGGAGAACGATCAGGCCGCCGCCTGACACCAGGGCTCAGCCCTCGCGCCCGAGGTAGGCGCGGGGCGAGGTCCCGAGGACGCGTTTGAACATCGTCGTGAACGCTGCCGGGTTGTCGTAGCCGAGTGCGAGTGCGATCGAGGTGACCGGTTCGCCCGCGGCCAGCCGCGGCAATGCCGCGACGAGGCAGGCCTGCTGGCGCCAAGCGACGAAACTGAGGCCGGTCTCGCGTCGGAACAGCCGCGTGAACGTCCGCCGGCTCATGCCGAGCAGCTTGCTCCAGTCCTCGATCGTCTCATGCACGACCGGGTCGCGGAGGAACTGCCGGCATCGTGCGGCCAGGGGACTAAGCGCCGGGTAGGGCAGCGAGAGTGGCAGCACCGGCAGTCGGCGCATCTCGTGCTGAAGCAACGCCATCACCGCCCCTGCGCGGCTGCCTGGATCATAATCGAGCGGGAGGTCCAGGGCTTCGGTCATCAGGCTCCGCATGAACGGCGAAATACCGACGACTTGGCAGCCATCCGGCATGCCGTGGGTCATCTCCGGTTCCAGGTAGAGACTTTGCATACTGACCACGCCGACCATGCGGACATCGTGCACGGTCCCGGGCGGGATCCACATCCCCCGCTGCGGAGGCATGACCCAGGTTCCGGACGGCGTCGCGAGCACGACCACCCCCGACGCGCCGGAGATCAACTGGCCCCGTCGGTGCTGGTGGGGCGCAATGGTATGACCATCGGGGTAGTCGTTGCCGACAGCAATGACCGGGCGGGGCACGTCGTCCACAGCCTCGACCAACATTTTCCGCACCATGGCCCACTCTCGTAAGAGTTCGGCCCATCTTCGGTGGCGGGCCGCGCTAATTGCCTTAGTCTCACGAGCTCACCCAAGCAACAGTTCCGCTGCGCCTCTGGTCGGCCAGGGAAGCAGAAAGGTCACCTTCGTGAGTCAGGCCATCCTCGACCAACCCAAAGCCAGGCCCGCATTTTCCGTCCTAGGCGCCGTCAGCTTCTGCCACATGCTGAACGACATGATGCAGGCGCTGCTGCCCGCGGTGTACCCGATCCTGCGCGGCGGGTTCAGCCTGAGCTTCGCGCAAATCGGCACGCTGACCCTGGTGTACCAAGTCACCGCCTCGATCCTGCAACCGTTGATCGGCTTCTATACGGATAACCGGCCGCAGCCGTACTCACTCCCCTTCGCGATGCTGGCGTCGATGATGGGACTGGTCACGCTCGCCTTCGCGCCGAGCTATGAGGTGCTGCTTGCTGGTGCGGCAATGCTCGGGCTCGGCTCGTCAATCTTCCACCCGGAATCCTCGCGTATCGCCCGGCTCTCCTCTGGCGGCGCGCACGGCCTCGCGCAGTCGGTGTTCCAGGTCGGCGGCAACTTTGGCTCGGCGCTCGGGCCGCTACTTGCCGCCTACGTCGTGCTGCCGCGCGGGCAGACTGGGTTGGCTTGGTTCAGCATCGCGGCCATTGGCGGTATGGTCATCATGACAGGACTGAGCCACTGGTACCGCAGTAACGGCCATGCGCGGCGGCCAGCGAAGCGGGCCGTGACGCGGCATCCTTCAGTCACGGCAGGGCAGACGCGGCTGGCGATGACCGTGCTCGTGGTCCTGATCTTCTCGAAGTACATCTATCTCGCCAGCATTACTAACTATTATACCTTCTATATGATGCACCGCTTCGAGCTGACGATCCAATCTGCCCAGGTGTGCCAATTCGTGTTCTTCGCCGCCGTCGCGACCGGCACCATCATTGGCGGCCCGGTGGGCGACCGTATCGGCCGGAAAAAAGTGATCTGGGCTTCGATCCTCGGCGTGCTGCCTTTCACCCTGGCGCTGCCCTACGTTGGGTTCGAGATGACCATCGCGCTCAGCATCATCATCGGTGTTGTCATCTCTTCGGCCTTCCCGGCGATCGTGGTCTACGCCCAGGAACTGATCCCGGGGCGGACGGGCATGATCTCCGGCATGTTCTTCGGGCTGATCTTCGGTGTCGGCGGCATCGGCGCCGCGGTGCTCGGCAGCCTGGCCGATCGCTCTGGAATCGATTTCGTCTACCAGCTCTGCTCCTACTTGCCAGTGATCGGGCTGCTCACGGTGCTGCTGCCGAACATCGAAAGCACCGCGCGTAAGCAGTCCGCCTGACGAGGAGGCCTGGCGTTCGCGAGCGCTCGCTCTGCGAAGGTCCGATCTCACCTGCGAGATACTTGTGAGGGACCGCCCTGGATTGCCAAAGCGGTCCCGTGGTTGTGCTCCTTACCGACTGAATTCTGACGGTCCGCGGTATCGCTGGCGGTGCTCAATCGGGCACCGGAGGCGTCACGGGCACGTACTGTTCGAGCCAAAAGGCATAGGGTGCCGGGAGCGTTGCCCAGGAAGGACGCTCGACGCCCAGCGCCGAAGCCGCCTCGTAGGGCCAGTGCGGGTTGGCGAGCAGTGCCCGCCCGACCACGACCAGATCGGCCTGACCGTTCCGAATCGCGCGATCCGCGACCGTCGGTTCGCCCATGCCCCAGCCGATCGCTGCGGGCACACCGGTCTCGCGCCGGACACGCTCGACGACCGGCGTCATGAACGCGGGCTCGCTCCACGGGATGGTGGCGTTGGGTGTGGAGAAGCCGACGCTGACGCTTACAAAGTCGAGCCCGGCCTGTTTCAGCTGCTTGATAAGTTCGATTGACTCGGCGATCGTCTCCTCGTCTCTGCCATCATATTCGACGACGCCGATCCTCGCCGAGAGCGGATATTCGTCCGGCCACTGCGCGCGCACGGCGGCGAAGGTTTCGAGGATAAAGCGCGAGCGGTTCTCAAAGCTGCCGCCATACTGGTCGGTAC
Source organism: uncultured Acetobacteraceae bacterium (assembly GCA_964242215.1). Lineage (GTDB taxonomy): Bacteria > Pseudomonadota > Alphaproteobacteria > Acetobacterales > Acetobacteraceae > LMUY01. Next base: position 13,797 of record CAXTCJ010000020.1, read on the forward strand.
GATGGTTTGAGTAGGGCGACCGAAAGCTGTGTGCCAGGAAGCCGTGCGCGAAATGGAGTTCGAGCCACTCGAACCCGGCGTCGCGTGCGCGCGCCGCAGAGGCGGCGAAGTCGCCCTGCAGGCGCTTGACGTCGTCAACGCTCATCTCGCGTGGCACTTTCCAGACCTTGTCGCTGCCGAACGCCACCGCCGAAGGGGCGATGACCGGCCAGCCGTGCGGCGCGTCGTCAGCAATCTGGTTGTCACCCTCCCAAGGGCGATTAGTACTGGCCTTGCGGCCGGCATGGCCGAGCTGGATGGCGGGGACAGCACCGGCAGCCTTGATCGCTGCCGCAACCGGCTTCAGCGCTGCAGCCTGCTCGTCGTTCCAGAGGCCGGTGTCGCCCCACGTGATGCGCCCTTCCGGCGACACGTCGGTCATCTCGACGGTGACCAGCCCCGCACCGCCCACGGCGAGCTGCTCCAGATGGGTGTGGTGCCATTCGCCGATGAGTCCGTCCGTCACCGAATACATGCACATAGGCGCTGCGACGACACGATTGCGAAGGGTGACGCTTTTCAACGAGAACGGTTCGAACAGATGGGACATGGGTTCCTCCAGTGGCAGGTCACCCAATTGGCAGTTTGCAATCCGTGGAAAAAGCAGGGCAGACGATCCATACTAATAACCAAAGCGACGCAATCTTAGCGTGGCGAGTGCGGCGGTGAGATCGGTATGCGCGGCGCCTTCAACATGAATATCTCGGCGATCAGTGCGTTCGTTTCGGTTGGCGACAAGGGAGGTTTCCGGGCCGCAGCGACGGCGCTCGGCATCACCTCCGCCGGCGTCAGCAAGGCAGTAGCACGGCTGGAAGCGCAGCTCGGGGTGACGCTCGTGGCGCGAACGACCCGCTCTGTGCGCCTGACGTCCGCCGGCGTGCGGTTTCATGCTCGATGCAAGGCGATCCTCGCCGATCTCGACCAAGCCGGACACGAGGCTGCAGAAGGGGCGGCAGTGCCGCAGGGCCGGCTTGTCATCAGCACGTCGCGGGCATTCGGCCGCATGCGCGTTCTACCGGTGATCGCGGACTATGTCAGGCAATACCCTGGGGTCGAGGTCGAGGTTCGCCTCGACGACCGCCCGGTCGATCTCGTCGAGGAGGGTGTCGATCTGGCGATTAGAATCGGTCACCTGCCGGACTCCAGCCTGATTGCCGCGCGGGTCAGCCAGACCGGGTTCGTCTTATGCGGCTCGCCGGAATATCTTGCGGCGAGTGGAATGCCCGCTCACCCGGACGACCTGCGCCACCATAGCATTGTCGGATATGTCACGCCCGGTACGGCCATCCGCTTTACCTATCGCTTCCTGATCGATGGGGTCGAGCGGACGATGAGCCTTTCTTCTCGGCTCACGGTTGACGATGGCGAGGCAGCGGTTACCGCAGCGGTACGATCGGTCGGCTTGGCGATGGTGAACGATTATCACGTGGAGCAGCGGGTCGCTGGCGGTAGCCTCGTCCGCGTGTTGCGCGCGTTCGAGACACCTCCCGTTCCAATCAGCGTCGTCCAGCTGCCGACCCGCAAACCATCCCATGCCGTCCAGGCATTCACCGCCATGCTTCGCCGCCGCCTGGCCGCTACGCCGTAAGCGATCCGATCCATGAGCCTGGCCCGAAACACCGGCGGCCTAACACGAGGCACGGATGACAGGGCTTTATGGGCGCTCTCCTGCCAAACCATCCCAATCGAGAACGTCCCCGCCTTCGCAGTAGCCGTTCGTTTGTCAGAAAATCGAGCCGGCTGCGACTCACCTTCTCGGCCTCTCGTGGAGACTTCAGGCCGCAGTGGCCTGCCTCGTAGAAGCGTGCTGCCGGGCATGTGAGCCCGGCGGTGCAGTTCAGCGGATCAGGTGGTTCGCTAGGCCTGCCCGAACAATTCAAGGAAGTTCGGTTGGCCGTTGGACGCGGTCAGGCCGCCGTCGATCGGCAGGATCACGCCATTCACGAAGCCGGCGTCATCGCTGGCCAGGAATGCGATGACCGCCGCCACCTCGTCCGGCGTGGCCGGCCGGCCCATCGGCAGGCGCTTGCGGAACGTCGACATGGCGTCCTTGCTCTTCTCCAGCTCCGCCGTCGCGTCCGTGGTGGTCAGGCTGGGGGCCACAGCGTTCACCCGGACGCCGCGAGAGGCATATTCCAGGGCTAGCGACCGCGTCAGGTTCGACACGGCACCCTTGGCTGCGTTGTAACCGCTGCCGCCATAGTCACCGCCAAGGCCGGAGACGGAGGACAGGTTGACGATTGAGCCCTTGGTTTCCAGCAGGTACGGTAGCGCCTCGCGGGTGCCGAAGAACACGCCGTCCAGGTCGGTTGCTAGCTGACGCCGCCAGTCGGCAGTGGTCAATTCGGCGAACGGGCCAAAGATCGCGAACCCGGCGTTGTTGACCAGCACGTCGAGCCGGTCGAAGCGCGCGACGGTGTCCGCCACGAGCCGCTTGATGTAAGCCTCATCCGACACGTCCCCCGGATGGATCAGGGACTTGGCCGCGTCGGTGCCGGCGATGGTCTCGCGCAGCTTGTCTTCGCGGCGGCCGTTCAGCACGACCGTCGCACCCTCGCGCAAGAAGCGCCTTGCCGTGGCGGCGCCAATGCCGGTCCCGGCGCCGGTGACGATGACAACCTTATTCTCGAAACGGTTCATGATTGTCTCCAATATGCTGCTTGGAATTGAGCTCAGAAGATCCAGTCGACCAGCAGCTCGCCGCCGGAGACTTCCAGCACCGTGCCGGTGACGTAGGGGTTGGTCATGAGGAACACGGCCGCGTGCCCGACATCGGCGGCCGTCCCGAGCCGCCGAACCGGGAAGTTGGCGCGGACTTTGGCGCGGATGTCCTCCATGGCTTCGGCGGGCAGGGTGTCCCAGAATTCGGTGTCGATGAAGCCGGGCCGGATCGTGTTGACGCGGATCGGAGCCAGCTCCAGCGCGAGCGACTGCGACAGGATCTCGACGGCTGCGAACGTCGAGGTGACCGCGGCCAGGCCGAGCTTGGCCCGCGCTCCGGTGCCGCCGGTGAGCAGCGTCATGGAGCCGCCGGGCCGCAGATGCGGGGTGGCATGGCGGGCGCAGGCCCAAGTGCCCAGGAACTTGCCTTCCAGGTAGCTGCGGACGCCGCGCATGTCAGGGTCCATGAACGATCCCCAAGACCCCAGTTCCGGCCCAGCGGTGACGACGAGGTGGTCGAAGGGGCCGATGGCCTCGAATGCGGCCTGCACGGCCGCCTCGTCGCGGATGTCCAGCACGACTTGATCGAATGGCGCCAGTTCCGGCTGTTCCTCGACGGAGACGGTACGGCGGCTGGCGACGGTGACGGAGGCGCCCATGCCGTGCGCGGCCTGCGCAACCCCCAAGCCGATCGCCTTCTTGCCGCCGACGACGACGACGTGTTTGCCGGTGAGGTCGAACGACGGTGCCGGCGGGCGCACCTGCACGGAAGCTGGATTGTTCATGACGGATGTTCTTTCAGCGGGAAGGCGGGAGTCGCTAGTCAGGCCCGGACGCGGTGGTGCTCCTCCGCCGCGCGGGCCAGGCATTCCACCCACTCCTGGTGGTAGCGATAAAGCAGGCCAGGGTTCTGGCGTCCGATCATCTCCAGGAAGAAAGCCCCGTGCTGGGTCTCCTCGGTCAAGAGGTGGCAACCCTGCGTCGTCGGAGTGATGACCCAGCCATGGTAGGCGGTTGAGCCGGTTTCATCTCCGTCGACCGTGGTAGCCCATGCGAGCCGCTGGCCCACGACGCATTCGGTGACTTCGAGGCTCATCGGATAGCCCCCCGTCACCCGGGTGAGCCTAGTCCCGAGCGCAAGCTCACGCGCACCACCCAGGATCTTGACCTGGTTCTCGGGCGTGAAATGGCGATACCAGTTCTCGGCATCGACCAGCAGCTTCCAGACGACGTCTGGCGGCGCCTCGACGTCGATGTCGTTTAGCCCGTAGATCGCGGCGCTCTTGGGATGATACCGTTCAGGCCAGATGACGTGGTCATACATGCGTCAGCATCCTTTTCTCGAAGGTTTGATCCGACCTATGAGAGGTCGGCGAACACCAGCGCCTGGCGCCATTCCGCCGGGCTCGTCTGCATGGCCTGGCGGAAGGTGTCGGCTATAATCTCCGCCATCCAGGCCGCCTCCACGCCTCCAAGATCCACCGTGCCCAGCCCGAGATCCGCCGCCAGTCCGGTCGCGACTGTCTTCGCCGCCGCGTCGTCCCCGGCCAGGAACACCTGCGCGCCGGACGCCTTCAGCCGCTCGGGATTTTCCCGCAACAACCGCATCACCACGGTGTTGAACGCCTTCACCACACGCGCCTGCGGCGCGGCCACCTGGAGTTGCTCGGCGTAACTCGGCCCCTGGGGGCGCGGCGAGGCGTAGTTCTTGGAGAGGCCGGGCTCGCGGTTGTTCGGGTCGAGCACGATCTTGCCCGTCAGCATGCCCGGGTCAGCCGGCATCACGCCGCGCGGCGTCCACAACACGACCTCGCCAAATGTCGCGGCCTGGTCCTGAGTCATCGCACGCGCGCCGGCGACGCCTGTGGCCGCCTCCGCCGCCCGCACTGGGTCCCGCGAGCCGAAGGCCACCTCATGACCCGCGCGGGCCCAGGCTGTTCCAAGCGTCAGCCCGACCGGCCCAACCCCTACGATCCCGATGCGCATCGCCGTTCTCCCTCCTCTGTTGATCCTGAAGATGAGGACGTCCGCCAGCATCGGCCAGAACAGGAAGTGTTGTGACTGAACCAACATGGTGTATCGAATGCGTCATGGACACGTTGCGCGCCACCGTCGTCGTTCTCCGCGTCGCTGAAGCCGGCTCTTTCGCTGGAGCCGCGCGTCTGCTCGGCGTGACCTCGGCCGCCGTGGCCCGACTCGTGGGCCGCTTCGAGGCCGCACACGGTGCACGTCTGTTTCGTCGTTCAACCCGAACGCTCTCGCTCACCCCGGAAGGCGAACACTTTCTCGCCGAGGTTCGCGGCCCAGCCCTCGCGCTCTCGGCCGCCGCCAATCGCCTCGGCACGCCGATCGGGGTTGCGGGCACGGTGCGCGTAACCGCCGCCGCGTCCCTTGCCCCGACCCTTTTGCATGCTTTGGCGCCACTGCTGGAGCGTCATCCAGCGCTGCGCGTGGAGCTTGCCCTCGACGACCAGTTCGCTGATCTCGGCGGTGGACGGTGGGACCTCGGGCTGCGGATCGCACCCCGGATAGCCGACGCCAGCGTCCTCACGAGACGGCTTTCGCCATTGCCGCTCGTCACCCTCGCCGCGCCTGCCTACCTCGCCAGGCATGGCACGCCACGAACGCCCGACGACCTTACAAGGCACCGGCTGATCGGCGTAAGGTTTCCGGCAACAGGACGCATGATGCCCTGGCTGTTCCGGTCGCCTGGCGGCACCCGCCGCCTGCAGCCCGAGTTCGCGCTCATCGTAGACGGATCGGATGCGGCGCGCACGGCGGCCACGCTTGGGACCGGGATCGCGCAGGCCGGCGTGGAAAGCACGGCCGCGCTCATCGCCTCGGCGAGCCTCGTGACGGTGCTCGATGCCTACGCACCGCTCCCCTGGGCCGTGTGGCTGCTGCGCGCCCCAGGGCCTGCGGGAACGGCGCTTGCTGCCGTCATGGATGCGTTCGTTGCAGCGTTTCGGGAGCTGCCGACCGTCCGCTCACCGCCCGATTGAGCCATTCCCGATTTACCATCCTTTGCGAGACAGGCGGCTGGGGAGGCGGTCAACCTTTTTCAACAGCCCCGATGGTTTACCGACACTTTGATCGAGTATCGGTAAAGGTAGGTTTTCCACAAAAGAGGCTTGAGGAGCCGATAAATGGCAGGTCGGGCTACATCATCTCGACACCGGAAAACGCCATTTCCGATGATCGGCAGGCCAGCCGTTTCTGGAAACGAACGTAGTGCGTGAAACCCGGCCCGGCGCTTAATGCGCAGGTCCAAAGTGGGTCTTGTTTTCCAGAATTTTGCCTTCCATCGCTATGCTTGCACCGCCACCTTCAAATGCGCCAAGTCGAGGGCAGAGCAGCAAGAAAATCCATGACGACTTGCGTTCGGGCAGGCGTATGGCGCTTTTCTAGCCGCACGGCGGAAAGGTGAGCCGCACCGCATCGCCAGTCCTTTAGTACCTCAATGACACGACCGCTGCGAAGATCATCCAGGCCGAGCCATGCGGGTGCCCATCCTATAGCGAAACCTTCTCGAACGATGCTCCAGGCCGCCGCTCCATCGTCGAAAACATACTTTGGCCGTGGAATGTAACGAACGGCTTTTCCATCCACTGGTGACATGAAGCGCCAGCTATCGATCTGGCCTGTACCTTTGTTCCTGAAACCGATTTGCTGGTGGCAGATCAAATCAGAGGGGGTTTTCGGCACGCCATGAAGTTCAAGATATTCCGGGGTAGCGCACGCTATCCATGGAAATGTGTACAGTTTGCGAGAGACGTGGCCGGGCAGACCGTCGAGATCACCGGAGCGGACGGCAAGGTCGATGCCGCGCGTGGCAAGGTCGGCCATTTCGTCACCGAGTTGGATCTCGATGTCGATTTCAGGATGGGCGCGCAAGAACGCTGGCAGTTCCGGCATGATGCAGGACCGGGAAAACGCCATGGGTGCTGTAATCCGGACACGTCCGGCGGCGCCCTGGCTCCCCAATTCAGTGAGCGACGTTTCAACCTGCTCAAGGCCTTCGAGCAAAGAGCGCCCCTGGTTAAACAGGCGTTCGCCCTCATCGGTAAGCGAGAGAGAATGCGTCGTGCGGTGCAACAGGCGAACATCGTGTTTTCGCTCGAAGCGGGATAAGGCCTTGGACATGGCTGAGGTCGTGGCGCCTGCCCGGCGAGCCGCTTCTGAGAACGAGCCCGCCTCGATGATGCGCACGAACCATAGAAGCTGAAGAAGACTGGGCGACAATGGTGGTGTGGACATGGGGTCAACACTGACATGACCGTCACTTGTCTTCAAGAGTGTCGCGGACAACCACATCTCTCTCAAGGAAGATGGAGAGCTAAATGAAATACTTGGCATTGTTGACGCCGGCCGCCGGCAAGAGCGTTGAAGATATCACGCCATACATAGTTGCAGAGATCAAAGCGGTATGGGCTTCTTATACGAGCGATGCACTCAGGGAATTCTATTTCTCGCAGAGCCCACCGATTATTACTTTAATCTACGAGGTAGCCAATGAAGCCTCTCTTCACGCCGAACTCGATCGTTTGCCGATGATCGAGGAAAAATTGCTTGATCGCCAAGTGGTGGCACTCGGTGCATTTGTGCACCTTCAGGCGCTGTTCGATAAAAATTTAATGGCGTCGTAAAGGGCAGGACGGACGTGCCTGCCACTCGGTGATTGGCCTACGCTGGCCGCACCTGGTGGCATGCTGCAATGACCGTCTTCCGCAGCCAGCGGTGCGCAGGATCGCTGTCAAAGCGAGGATGCCATGTTGCCGCGAAATCGAGCCCGGGCGTGCGGACTGGGAATTCGAAAGGGCTAAGATCTTCCGCCAGCGGCCAGGTCCGGCAGGCCGCTGGTGGCAAGGATGCGATCCAACTCGTCCGCGAGGTCCGCCTCGCAGCCGGGGTCGTGCGCCAGCTCGAGCGTCCCGACCATGATCCGGCAGACAGTGCGGGGAGGATGGGCGGCGCTCAACGCCTCCCAGCTGTACCAGTATGCGTCGCGCGGAAACAGTTGGTCGCAGTAGACCAGGTTTAGCAGGGCGCCTGGCTTGCGGCGGAGGGCGTGGTTGACGTGGCGATAGTCGACGACGTGCACGGTGCGGCTGCGGTTGGCCCACCCCTGGGGCGGGCGTCCCCGCTGCAAGGTTGCGGCCAGGGTGGCGCCCAGCATGCATTCCAGGCGGTCATCGTAGACACGCACCCGCAGGCGATGCCCGATCAGCCTGGACGGTACGCAGCTGCTGCAAGGCGGGACGTCCATGTCGACGGCGCGGCGTCGGGCGGCATTGGCGCGGCCGATGATCTCGTCGATGAAGTGGCGGTAGCTCGGAAGATCGTCGAAGTCCCGAGTGCCACGCAGCAGCAGGGCTTGCTCCAGGGTTGCCTTGAGATGGCTGTGCGACGCCTCGATCGAGCCGTTCTCGTGCGCGACGCCGCGGTTATTGCGGGTCGGCTGCATGCCGTAATGCGCACAGAGCGCCGCGTAGTGCCGGGTCAGGTCCTCGCGCGCGTTATGGTCCAGGTTGCGAAACGCGGCCGACAGGTTGTCGCTGCGATGTTCGAGCGGCGCACCACCCAGGGCCACAGCGCGTTCTGTAGTCCCTCGGCTAAGGCTACGTAGCTCTCGCCGCCGATGATGACGTGGGCGTGCTCGGAACCGGAATAGGCTAGCCGGAAATGGTAAAGCCGGTGATCGAGCGGCACGCCGCCGATTGTGACGCCCAGGTCGGCCATGTCGGTGAAATCCGACAATCCCATCCGGCCGGGCTCATGGACCTGGCGAAAGATCACCTCCTGGTCGGCGCCATGTACCGCCCGCCAGGAGCGGATGCGGCGTTCCAGCGTGCGGCGCGCCCCGGCCGACAAGCCAGGATGGCGTCGCTGCATCTCCTCGAAGATCGCCACCGCGCGCAGGCCCGGCGCCGCCTTCAGCATCGGTACAACCTCGGCGTCGAAGAAGTCGACAAGCGGGTCGGGACGCCGACGGCTGCGCGCCGGCTTCTGGGAGGACGGCAGGTGATGGTGTGTGTTGCTCATAGCGATACGCGGTCGCCGTGCTGATCGATGCCTTGGCGGCAGAGCGCGAAATGCCGGCGCTGCGCCGGTCACGCCTGAGTTGGGTTCGGCAGAACCACATTCGTGCGGAGACGCCGCTGACACGCGCTAGTGCGTCCCTGGCCGCCGCCAAGACCCTGTCCGCTCGCACGTGCTTGGGCCGGCGGCGGCGTCGTATCCGCAAACGGGCTGCGCTTGTGGTGCCGGTTCGTACCATCCAGGCGCGGCTGAACCCCCACTATTTCGGCCAGTAGCGCGGAGGCACATTCTGAACCTGCTTTCCGATCAGTTCGCCGGTTCGAAGGGCATCACCGTGGACGGCACACTGCGCAATAGCTTAAGCCTGCTGTTGGTCGTGCTGGAGCAACAAACCGAGCGGCAGTCAGCCGAGATCACGTCGGACACCGGCACGTACACGAACACGAACTCCGGAATCTTACATCTGCTCGGCTACAGTTCAGCCCGCGCCTAGCTGTATCGGTGGCACGGCGGCGTCAGCGGGTGGACGGCAACGCCAAGTACGGCGCCCTCAATGATTTGACCGCCCAACGCATCAACGTTGCACTCGTCGTTCAGCATTCGGAGAACCTACTGCGCCTGGCGGACTGGTGCTTCGTGCGGAACCTACGAAGGAGACTGCTTTCAGTGAGGTTTGCACCCTGCATTGTGGCTTCACTGTCCCGCCGCACGTCCCAATCGCGAAGCTTTATCGAGGTCGTTTCAGCCGTTTGGCGTGACAATTGGCATCGCCGATTAAGTGCAATGCGACCGCTTAAAGGCAGCCCCGGCGAGGCGAGCGGTAGCACGCAGACGGTCAAGGTCGTGTCCGTTGCGGGCGTTGGCGGACAGCCCGGCCATTACAGTGCTCATGTAGTCGGTCAGCCGCTCAGCATTGTCAGGGCAGCGTGCAGCGATGTAGCTTCGCAGCATATTCTCCGCAGCCGCGAGAAAGCAGACGGCGGCTTCCCGTGCGTCCCGGTCGGTGCAGCGCGCGCCCTCGATCACGAGGCAGCCGGCAGCCGCTGGATCGGCAGCATAGCGCCGGGCCGCTTCCTCCAGCACTGCCATAAGGCAGTCCGCAACGGGGCGACCGGCATCGAGTAGGTCGAGCAGCGGGATGGCGCCGTCACCGGCGTAGCGGTCGAGGATGCGGCTATATAGGCCGGCCTTGCTGCCGAACGCCGCATAAAAACTGGGCGGGTTGATCCCGATTGCTTCGGTGAGGTCGGCAACGCTGACAGCGTCATAACCGCGCGCGTGGAACAGGCGCTGGGCGGTGACGACCGCCTGCTCCGGATCGAAACGACGCGGTCGACCACGAGGACGATGGCTTTGTGTATGGTCCACTACAAATACCTTGACATACTCTCAATATTTATGTAGCAATCTGTAAATTATTGTTCAAGGAGTGGTCCGATGGGTGCGTTTGAGGGGAAGTCCGTTCTCGTGTTGGGTGGTAGCCGTGGAATCGGGGCAGCGATCGTCCGCCGTTTCGCACAGGACGGGGCGGCGGTAACCTTCACCTATGCCGGATCGCCCGATGCAGCCAAGCGGCTGGCGGCTGAGACGGGCAGCACGGCCGCGCAGACGGACAGCGCTGATCGTGATGCGGTGATCACCCGCGTGCGCGACGGTGGGCCGCTGGATGTGCTAGTGATCAACGCCGGCATCGGCCTGTTTGGCGATGCGCTGGAACAAGACCCTGACGCAATCGACCGGCTGTTCAGGATCAACGTCCACGCGCCCTACCACGCTTCGGTGGAAGCAGCGCGCCAGATGCCGGATGGCGGACGGATCATCGTCATCGGTTCGGTGAATGGGGACCGGATGCCCGTTCCCGGTATGGCTTCCTATGCGTTGAGCAAATCGGCGCTCCAAGGCCTGGCACGTGGCCTCGCGCGCGACTTCGGGCCGCGCGGGATCACCATTAATGTGGTGCAACCCGGCCCGATCGACACGGATGCGAACCCAGCGGACGGGCCGATGAAGGAGCTTTTGCACGGCTTCATGGCGATCAAGCGCCATGGCCGTCCGGAGGAGGTCGCCGGCATGGTGGCCTGGCTGGCGGGGCCGGAAGCGAGCTTTGTGACGGGAGCAATGCACACAATCGACGGCGGGTTCGGCGCTTGATCCTTCGGAGTGAACCATCATGGCAATTATCGGCGCCGGCGAGGTCGGCAGCCAGATCGCGCGCGCAGCCATCGCGAGCGGCTGTCACCTGATCAGTGCCAATTCGGGTGCGCCGACAGCCGACTGGCAAGGTGTCCTGATCCGACGCTTACCAGTATTTACCATAGTCCTCCTTCTTACTGGCGCGGCGATCGGGTGGTCGTGGATCACGGAGGTTGATTTGCAATGTTGGCTCGTGTGCTTGCAGAACCATCAGAACTGGACGAGAGAGCTGGAAAACTCCAGGCTACATTCGTCACACCAAATGCTAGAGCCAAATACATAGCGAGTGGCGCGTCGGACGGCAGCGTTAAACGCCGAGTTCTAGAACCGCGGCGGCGAATAAGTCGGGCGCCTCTTGGGGTGCATTGTGGCCAACGCCTTGCAGCACCGTCGTCCGGCGCAACCTGGTGAAGTGCGGCTCGATCGTCTCCGGGGCGTCCGGCGGATCGACCCCTTCGTCGGCGCCTTCCAGCACGATCGTCGGGACGGTGATCTTCGGGCTGGCTGAGAGTTGCCGCTCTACCGATTCCAGCGTGGGATCGCCCGGCACCGCGCCAATGCGGTAGCGGTAGGAATGCAGTGCGACCGCAACGAAATCGGCGTTTTGGAACGAGGCAGCGGTCTGATCGAACGTCGCCTGATTGAAGTGCCATGTCGGAGAAAAGTCCTGCCAGAGATAGTGGCAGAGGCCGGTGGGATCGCTCGACAAGGCGGCCATGCCGCGCTGCGAGTTCAGGTAGTAATAGAACCAGTGATAGCGCTCCCACTCAGGCTTCCGGGGTTTCAGAAAGTCGGTTAGGCTTTGGATGTTGTAGCCGGGGCCGCCACTACTGATCAGGCCGCTCACGCGCTCGGGGTGCAATGCCGCCACCACGCAAGCGGCGCGGCCGCCCCAATCGAAGCCGGCAAGCGTCGCCCGTTGTATATTGAGCGCGTTGAGAAGCGCTATCAGGTCGTTGCCGAGCGCTGCTTGTTGGCCTACCCGCGGCGTGGCGGCATCGATGAATCGGGTAGGTCCGTAGCCCCGGAGATACGGTACAATGACACGCCGACCAGCGTCTGCCAGACAGCGCGCTACCTCATCATAAGAATGGACGTCGTATGGAAAACCATGAAGTAGTACCACGGGATGCCCATTCGACGGGCCCGATTCCAGGTATGCCACGTCAAGGACACCCGCCTCAACGTGCTCTAAGGCCAAATTCCTCGCGTGGTCGCGCTGACACTCGGGAGCGGCACTCGCGTTCGCCGCGATGAGATTGGTAGCAGCCGCTCCAGCCAAGATGGTTACAAAGTTCCGCCGAGCGATTGCCATCATAGATCGGTATCCCTCCGGTTTTAGGCCTGACATCTTGAGATCCAAACCTATCCAGCTTTCACGACATCAAAGCTCTAGGTGCGTCCATCTGACGATCGCAGGCTGACGTCCTGAAGGTTTGGTTGTGTTCGCAACGACATGGAAACATCTAGGTTTTCAGCCACTGTTTCACGCCATCGAGCGAATGGAACTCCGAGAGGCTGTGGACGTCGCTGTCCGGCACTGCCGTTTGCATCATTCGAGTAAGCGCGCTGCCGGGCCCTAGCTCAAGCACCTTTGTCACTGCTGTAGCGCGGCACGCCTCCATGCAGGCAGCCCAGTCCACGGTCTGCTGGATCTGCCAGGCAAGCTTGTCGAGGCCGGCTTTCAGTTCAAACACGGCGTCGCCGTCGATGCCGCTAAGCAAGCGAACACTGGACGGCATCTCGCCCAAGGTTTTTGCACCGTGCAGTACGTGCCGGAACTGGTCGCTTGCCCGGCTCAGCAAAGGGGTATGCGAGGGCACTGCGACAGGAAGCGTCGTCGTACTCCGGGCGCCATGCGCCCGCGCCTTCGCCATCACGGTCGCGAGCGCCCCTTGTGTGCCGCCTACCAGGAACTGATCGTTGCTGTTAATGATTGCGATGAACGCATTGTGCTTCTTGCAGATCGGTTCAAGCTCGCCCTTTGAAAGTCCGCGGATTGCAGCCAGGCCAGACGGCTCCTTCGTTGCTTCATCCATTGCCGCGGCACGCTTGGCCGCAAGGTCCAGCACATGGCGAGCATCGAACAGTCCGGCGATGCCCCAGGCCGCCAGCTCGCCCACGCTGTAGCCAGCGACGACTAGGGGCCGGGATACTGACCCATCCAGGACGGCCCAGGCCGCCATAGCCTGGGTGCAGCACAAGATTTGCCCGATCTTGTTGCCATGGACTTCATCATCGCTCGCTTGTTGCACTAGTACCCGTGGATCTCTGCCGTCCAACACGGTTACAGCAGCAGCGAACACCGCCGCAGCTTGCGGCGCATCGGCCAACAGGTCGAACATTCCCCGAGCCTGCAAACCCTGACCAGAGCAGAGGATCGCGGTGCCGCTCACGTTTGATCGCCCTGCTCGTCGAGGAACACGGAGATGGCGAGCAGGTCGGCGCTGCCGCCGGGGCTGAGCCGTCGCCTGATGAACGCCTGGTGGATCACTGCGGCCCGCGTTCGCCAACCTGGCCGTCCAACACCGCCGTTCGCCAGGAACGCGGTGGCGGCCTGCTGAGCGAACCGCAATCCGTCGAAACCGCCACGGTGTAGCAGATTGGTGTCCTCCAGCGATGCTAGGAGGGAGAAGAACGCCTGCACCCTGGCAGCCTCCGCATCGCCGGCCGCCAAGATGCGGCCCAGCCGCAGGGCAGGCAGCCCGACCTCGTAGGCGTGCGGAAAACCCGCTGCCGCCTGCGCCCTCGCACCGCCTGCGCCGAACCGTCGCAACGCATTTGTGCCATGGCTGCGCAGCGAGATGGGGCCGCGCACGATCGAGGCTCCCCAGCACTGGGAGACGATCGTCCCGAGCAAGGGGCCGGCAAACGGGCCGATGCCGCAGCCCGGAGGCGATCGGTGCCAGGCGGCACCGGCTGCGGCGCAGAGTAGTCCCAGGCCGAAGATGGCGCCCCGATGCGTGTTGACGCCGCCAGTCGCTGCCATCATTGCGCGTTCGGCGTCGAGGCCGATCCGGCGCAACTCGTCCATGCCCGCGCCGGCTGCGCCCGCAGCCGCCAGGGCGCCGTAGAATTGCTGGGTCGCCGCGGCGCTAGCGCGGAACGTGCTGGCGTCCATGTCCGTATGGCTTCCCGCATCGACATGGCTTACGAGGCCCGGCTTTGGCCAGGTCTCCAGCTCAGCCAGCAGAGCGCGGGCGGCCGCTGCCGCCAACCTGTCTGCGGCGCGAGGAGCCGGGAGCAGCAGGTCGCGAGCGGGGCGGGCCGCAGCGATCACGGTTGCAGCGCCGGCTTGGCAAACATCCCGGACCTGGGCCGCAGTTCCACCACGTCCATCGTTTTGATCAAGACGCTATCCGCCGGGTAACGGCGTACATCGCCCAACTCGCGCCAGTTCACGCCGGCGCCGTCCGGCAGCTCCAGCTCGCCGTCAAGACGGACCGGTCCGCCCGCATCGAGCCGGAGCAACCCCCGGACGAGATCAGCGACTGCCTGCGCGTTTGGCACTCGCCACAGGAGGTCGAGATCCGACGTGGGACTGAGATAAGGCAGGCCCGTCGCATGCTCCCAGAGCAGCGCGCCAAACACGCGCGGCAGCGCTCCCACCGCCTCGCCCAAGTCGAGTAGGGCCGACACGACCGGTTGCCAGCTCGCCGGCGCAGTCCCTGCCACGTCGCGAAGCAGCATGGGCGACGACCTAGCGAGGCCCGCGTCCGATGGAAAGCTGAACGCGATGCGCCGTTTGCCGTGGATGGGCGGCAGCGGCATCGCGGCCGGCACACTGCCCAGGGCCTCGCCATCAATGCGCCGCCGCACGATCACCGGCCAACCGAGCAGCGCCCAGTCTGCCACTAGCGGCAGCTCCGCTAATCCAGGATGGAGCTGCAACATGGCATCCCAGGCCGCCGGCGTCGCGCTCAGCAGGTCATGCCGCCGCAGCGGCACGATCCTTCCCCTTCGCCTCGGAAGCGACACGCTTGGCAACCATGGCCGCCATAGGCCGGCCCTTGCGCTCGGCACCTATTTCGTCGCGGGTGTCCTTCTCCGACGCCTTGGACAATGCCGATTCGAGCTGCTCGCCGAGCGGCCTCTTGGGATCCCAGACTTCCGCGACCGCCCCCATCAGTGCTAGGTGGTCGAGACCGGGCGCAAAGGCGGGTGTCGCCTTCCCCAGCTCCTTCAGCTTGTCCTCCGGCAGCTTGGTGACCCGCGCCATGGAGGGCAGGTCCATCACCGCCGGCTCCGCGCCCGGCAGGCCGATGAGCATCTCAGTCGCCAGCGCTGTTGCGAGGAACGCTCCGGCGGCAGCTTTGCCATACACCAGCCCAATGGTCCGATGGCCCTCCTGGCTGGCTAGCAACAAGCATTTCGCTAGGTGGGCAAGGTACTCGTTTAGACCAATCATTTCGGCGCACCGGGCCATCAACTGCCCCTGCGTGTCCACGAGGACCAGGATCGGTGTTTCGCCACCCTTCTCGACCACCTGCAACACATGGCCGGCCAGCGGCAGTACGCCGGCCGGCCCTAGCGGTACGGCGTTGGCCACGCCGACCACCGCGATCAGTCCACCCCCAAGGCGCTTGCCGTGGCCGGTGATTAATCCGTCTTTGTCTGCTTTGACGTCGTGGCCGTTGGGGAACAGGCTGGTGAGAACCTCATCGAGCGTCATGGTTGGCTTCCTTCAGACTGTCGGTGATCTGGATGAAGGCAGCGTCACTCATGTCCCGGATTGCTATCGCGTCCTTAATGCCAAGAGCCTTCCACATGGAAACGGCATCGTCGCACGAGCCGAGTTGCTGGTAGCGCGCCGCCAGCCGTCTTCCCTCGGCCTTAAGTGTCTTCAGATTGAATGGGGGCGCTTTGCCGAAGACAGCTTTGGCAGTCGTGCGGAAACCGTCCATCGTGTCGGGAGCGAAGATGTCAGCACCGCCGATCAATCGTCGGTTCTTGCCGCCAACGACACTCCAAACGAGCCCTTTGTCCGATGCGTCGAACTCCTCGACGCCCTTGTTGGTCTCTATAACTTCAGGGCCGGTTACGCCGATACGGCCCATCCCCGAGATGACGATGCGCGAGCAGGTGCTCGCCGTCAGCCCAGCCCCCCCGAAGGCCCCTGACTTGCCGCCGACCAGCGCAAGCACGGCCACGCCTGCGCATCGGGCCTCGACGATAGCGCGCATCACCTCGGCCACTGCGAGTTCGCCCGCATTGGCTTCCTGCAGCCGTACGCCGCCGCTATCCAGCAGCAGCAAGACGGTCTTCGGCAGGTCTCCCTTCTCGCCGGCACTGTCGCGTGCCGCGCGCAGCAGGCCCACGATCTTGGCACCGCTGACCTCGCCAAAGGTGCCGCCCATGAACTGGCCCTCCTGCGCCGCGAGCAGCACGTGCGTGCCGTGCAGCTTGCCGCGGCCGACCACCACGCCGTCGTCGAAAGCCGAAGGCAGATCGAACAGCCCGAGATGTGGACTCTGCAGGCGCTCGGACGGACCGACAAATTCCGTGAAGCTGTCCGGGTCCAGCAGGCCCGCCACGCGCTGGCGGGCGGTGGCCTGCAGCCAGCTTGCCTTCTGCCCGGTTGCCGCGTCCTGCATCATTCGTCTCCCATAACCTGGGCCCCCTGCATCAGCCGCAGGAAAACTGTGTCCGGCCGTGCGCCGCCGTCGTTGATTGAGATGCGCAAGCCGCCGGGCGAGCACCGATCGACGAACTCGGCGATGACCGCGTGCCAGGTATCGTCGTAGCCTTTCATCGGCGTGGCGATCCTCACTTGACACTCCTTGTCCGGGAGCACGCGCTCCAACAGGACTTCGAGGTTGCCGGACGCGACCACGCCGATGATCGCCTGTTCCTTTTTCCCGATCAGGCGGCTTCTTGCCGTGTGCTTGACGTCGAGGATTTCCATGGCCGTTCTCCTACCAGTTGCGGAACTTGGCTGGCGGGTCATAGAGATGCCCCGACCAATGCATCAGGTCCTGGACCGACCGCGCAGCGAGCATGCTGCGGTGCGCGTCCAGCGGGTTGATGCCGAGGTCTTCCGGACGCCGGATGATTTTTCGCTCCCGCAGCTTCTCGACCGTCTTGCGATCGCGCCCCCGGCCCACGTCGGTGAAGCCGGCGATCCCCCGGATGGCCTGCTCGCGCTCCTGCACGGTGCGGCACAGCAGCAGGTTGGCGATGCCTTCCTCGCTGACGATGTGCGTCACGTCGTCGCCGTAGATCATGACCGGCGCCAGCTCCAGCTTAATCTTCTCCGCAAGAGCAATGGCGTCGAGCTTCTCGACGAAGGTGGGCACCATCTTCTCGCTGAACGTCTCGATGATTTGCACGACCAGCTTGCGGCCGCGGACCAGTTGCGGATGGGCGTCCGAAGCCTCGCGCCCGGCCTTGAGCCAAGGGCCGCTCGGGTGGCGCCGGCCATGGGCGTCGCACCCCATGTTCGGGGCACCGCCGAAGCCTGCGATCCGGTCCCCTGTGATGGTTGAGCTGTTACCATCGAGGTCGATCTGCAGCGTCGAGCCAATGAACAGGTCGGTCGCATATAGCCCGGCGACCTGGCACAGCATGCGGTTTGACGTCATCGAGCCGTCCCGCCCCGTGAAGTAGATGTCCGGCCGCGCGCGCATGTAATCATCCATTCCGACCTCCGAGCCGAAGCAGTGGATCTGCTCGACCCAGCCGGCCTCGATGGCAGGGATCATTGTCGGGTTCGGATTGAGCGTCCAGTGGGTGCAGATCTTGCCCTTGAGGCCTAGCTTCTCCGCGTAGGTCGGAAGCAGCAACTCGATCGCGACGGTGTTGTATCCGATGCCGTGGTTGAGCCGCTTGATGCCATACTCGGCGTAGATGCCCTTGATGACCATCATGGCGGCGAGTATCTGCGTCTCTGTGATCATGGCGGGATCGCGGGTGAACAACGGTTCGACGTAGAAGGGCTTGGGAGACTGCACGATGAAGTCGATGCGGTCGCCGGGAACGTCCACGCGCGGCAGCTTGTCCATCACCTCGTTGACCTGGGCGACCACGATGCCTTCCTTGAACGCGGTCGCCTCGATGACGACGGGGGAGTCTTCCGTGTTGGGACCCATGTACAGATTGCCCTGGCGGTCTGCGGCGCGGGCCACGGTCAGAGCGACATTGGGCGTGAGGTCGGTGAAGTAGCGGCCGAACAGCTCGATGTAGGTGTGGATCGCCCCGAGCTGAATTTTCCCTGAGTTCAAAGCGCGCGCGACCGCGGCGCTCTGCGGCCCCGAGTAGGAGTAGTCAAGCTTCTTCGCAATCCCCTTCTCGAACAGGTCGAGGTGCTCAGGCAGCACAATTCCGGACTGAACGATGTGAAGGTCATGGATCTTCTTTGGGTCGGCCTTGACCAGGGCCGACGCCAGGAAATCCGCCTGTTTCTGGTTGTCGCCCTCCATACACAGCCTGTCCCCGGGCTTGATAACGGCCTCCAGCAGCGCGGTCGCATCCTCGGGGTTTACCATCTTGCCCTGGGCAAACTTCCTACCCGCCTCAAGGCGGCCGTTTCGGGCTCCTTGTTCTTTGCGCCAGTCAATAACGTCGATCATATCTGGGTATCTCCTATCGAGGCTAGTCCCCTTTGTGCCAGTGCTGGTTCATCCGGGACGTCCCCATCCCGGCTGTGAAATAAATCGCACCGGAGAGAGTTGAGGCGCTCAGCATCGTGCTTGCGATTTGCGTGGTCCAGCCACTCCGGATCAGCAGCCAAAGCGCAGGCCGCACAGGATGCCCAAGTAATCGGCCGGAGGTGCAGTGCCGCCTGCACGATGGCTTCTTGCGCCGCGCGCGGCGCAACTACTAATGACCATGCAAGGCCGCCACGAGCAGCGATGCCCCACGTAGGACATCAACGTCTGCACGGCCAGGTTTCCGGTCGATCTTCAGCAACTGCGCGAAGATGATCAGGCCGATGACGAGCCGCTCGGCGCCGCCTGCAGCCTGCCCTTTGAGGGTCAGCAACTTGGCCGCAAAGCCCGGCGGCGTGATCCCTGTCATCGCGAAAGCGCCGCTAGAACCAGGGCTAGCACGATCGGCTTGTTGAACGCGCTCACAAGTGCTTCGGTGATGGTTTTGTTGGCTGTTCTTCGCGTAGGGACCGGCGACCTCATCCGCCTCAACGCTGACCTGAGGCTTCAAGGATGAGGTCCGCGATTTCTTCAGGATGTGAAATCATAGACAGGTGTGATGATTTCAACTCGATGGTTTTTGCCTGCATGCGCTTCGCCATGAAGCGCTCGAGATCGGGGTCTATGGTTCGGTCTTCGGTCGAGATAGCGTAGAAGCTCGGCTTCGTGTGCCAAGCGGCATGCGTGATCTTGCCTGTGAGAAGAGCTTTGTTGAAAGGTTCTTGAGATGCATAAAGCACTTCGGCCTTGGCCCGCGGCAGGTCTTGAGCGAAGTCTTTCAGGAAAGCTTCCTCATTGAGCCGCCCCTCATTCCCTTCAAAGAGAATGTCGGCGGATGCCGGCGGAGTAGGAAACCGCTTGGCGAGCGCCGCATAATCTTCTCCGACGTCCGGAGCGCGCGCTGCTACATAGACCAGTGCAGAGACATTTGGGTCGACCCCAGCCTCCGTCACAAGGACGCCGGACCAAGAATGGCCGACCAACACTGTCGGTCCATTCTGTCGCGCCAGGACCCTTTGAGTTGCGGCGACGGCATCTGCAAGCGTTGTCAGTGGATTTTGCACCGACGTGACGTTCAGACCCGCCGCTTGGAGACGAAGGATCACCTCCGACCAGCACGACCCGTCGGCGAACAGGCCGTGGACAAGCACGACATTGCGCGCGGTCGATACGGATGCGGCTCGCGCTGAACGTAGAGCTAAGCTTGCCGTTCCGACTGCAATAAGCGCGGCAAAGGTTCGGCGGTTAATCATCTCAAGTCTACTCTGGTAATCTTGTGTCATTTCGGGCTCACAGAAGGAGGTAGGATCGTTCGACATCGCCCGCGAGGTTGCCTCCCGGTTCAGCGACTAATCTATCTGATGCCGGTCCTGGAAAAATTCGAAAGTGTCAAAGTCTCGCTTCGGGAAAATGGGTAGTTCCAAGCAAATCACCGTCCTTGACCGCCGTGGACGGCAACTCTTAGTCTTTAGCCGTATCGAACTGTCATCCCCATGACTTCGAAAGGTCAAACGATGACGGTCCGGACCAACCTCGACATGGACGTGCTTCGCACGTTCGTAACGGCCTTCGAACTCGGGAGCTTTGCTCGAG
Source organism: uncultured Acetobacteraceae bacterium (assembly GCA_964242215.1). Classification (GTDB taxonomy): domain Bacteria; phylum Pseudomonadota; class Alphaproteobacteria; order Acetobacterales; family Acetobacteraceae; genus LMUY01. The sequence goes on from CAXTCJ010000020.1 coordinate 33,968, forward strand.
CCGCGGAACGACTAGGTCGCTCGCAATCCGCGGTCAGCACTCAACTGCGAAAGCTTGAGGAGCAAGTCGGCGAACCTTTGGTCAAAAAATCTGGCCGCGGGCTTTCACTTACGCCGGCCGGTGACAGCCTTCTTGGTTACGCAAAGCGGATACTTGATCTCAACGACGAGGCTGTCAGCAATGTCCGCGGCGCCGAAGTTGAAGGCTGGGTTCGCCTCGGCCTCCCTCAGGATTTTGCCGAGAGCTGGCTTCCTGGGGTCCTGGCCGGATTCGCGCGTGCCCATCCTCGCGTGCGGGTGGAGGTGCGGGCGGAGCGGAATAATTTGCTAATCGAGCGAACGATTAAGGGGGAGTTGGATCTCGCCCTGGCCTGGGGCGACGGACGCGACGCGCCCCGCGCCGAGATGATTGCGGACGTGCCTGTCGCCTGGATCGGCCGGCCAGACTGGCCAGGGGTGCGTGCCCTTGGGTCTGACCCACTTCCGTTGGTGGCCTTCGAGCCGCCGTGTGTTTTTCGAGACCCCGCGGTTGCAGGGCTGGACGACGCAGGCATCCCTTGGCGCCTCGTCTTCACCAGCCCGAGCCTGGCAAGTCTATGGGCGGCGGCCGGAGCGGGGCTCGGCGTGACCGTTCGTACTGTGATCGGTATGCCTAATAGCTTGATAGTCCTAAACCCGAAGGCAACGGGTCTTCCCGCATTGCCATCCGTTCCCTTGTCCCTCCATCAAGCTGAGAGCGAGCCCAGCGAAGCAGTGACGCGCTTGAAGGCCATTCTTCTCGAAACCATCCGAGATGACGACGCGGTCCAGAGCGCCCAGCGTGCTTAAGACTCCGAATCGAAGTCCAAGTTTCCTTTGATTCTTTCAAACGATCGCTTGGTGCCTTTCAAACCGTAAACACGGTCAATTTGCCGTAGCCTCTGATCAGCCGTGCCTCCAAGGCTTCAATTGATCGAGGCGAATATGCCCTTTGTAAATATCAAGATTGCTGGACCCACTCTCGCGCCGGAGCAGATCCGCCGGATTCAGACCAGGATGGCGGAGCTCATGGTCACCGAGCTTGACCGCCATGCGGAGGTAACGAGCGTGCTGGTTGAACAGCCAGCCATCCGTGGCTGGGCGGTAGGTGGGCGGCCCGTGCTTGTTGCCGCGCACGTCGACGCAAAAATCACTGCCGGCACCGCAACGCTAGTCCAGAAAGCCGGCTTTATCCGCGCGGCTAACACCCTGCTGAAGCAGGTGCTCGGTGGCGACCTCGACGCCGCAACCTACGTCACCATCGCCGAAATCCCGGGCGACGCCTGGGGCTACGACGGCCAAAGCCAGGCGGAACTCCTAAAACTGAGTACGCATCGGCGCCGGTCCGCCCCGAGCTCTCAAACAAGGAAGCTATGATCATGCCGTTTGTGAACATCTCGCTGCTAAAGGGCACGTCCCGAGAATATCGCCGCGCCATTGCCGATGGCGTGCAGCAGGCCTTGGTCGAGGCTTACGATGTTCCGCCCGACGACCGCTTCCAGGTCATCAGGGAATACGGCGCCGAGGAACTGATCTACAACGAGGATTATCTCGACATCCATCGCTCGCCAGACGTGGTCTTCGTTCATATCACGGCCAGCGACACGCGCGATCTATCGAAGAAGAAGGCGCTGTTCAAAGCGATCGCGGATCGCCTCGGGGCCAATCCTGGCGTGCGACCAGAGGATGTTCAGGTGATCATCGCCTCGAACGACAGGGACAACTGGTCCTTCGGTAACGGCATCGCGACCTATGCCACCTGATCCGACCTCACGCCGTGGCACGGTGCTTTTCGGCTGCCGGACATAGATCATCGCCACGGGTCGCATTCCGCGTCCGTTATGCTAAATGCGCAGCGTTCAGGCCGGCGCGTGGCGTGAACAGTGGTGATGTGGCTCGGCCTCGTGATCGAGCGGGATAACGAAGCGGGGACGCCGGGTTCCGGCATCCGCACTGAGGGTAAGGCCCTGCGCCGGCGCAGGGCTGCAGCCGCGCGACCAGCATGACGATGAGCGGGGCGGGGACGTCCGCCGGTGGCCGCTTGGCACGTGAAGTTTGTAGCGGCGTGACCCCGTGAGTCCGACGTAGGTCATCCATCCGAATGCGAACCGTCCGGCGCGGCCAGGTTGCACGACGATGACGCGGCGCGCGTATTGGGACGCATTAGATCCTTTAGGGACACCTTGCCCAGGAAGCCGGATCTGGAGATCGGCGCCGGAGCAGGCCGCGGTGCGCCGACGCGCTCGGCGGTGCCGTCGATGGTCATGCCGACCTCGACCGATGCTGATGCGGTGGCGTTGACGCCCGCCATCCGCTGGATGGCAGCGGTGGCTTCCACCAAGCGACCGGCTCCAGTCAGACGGGTGGCTTCGCGCATGGCGGGTGGAACCGTGAAGTTCATGGTATTCATCCTCGTTGGAGACCCTCACGGAGCATCCCGTTTGGAACCGGCAACGGCTCCGTTTCTCGCCCTAGCCTTCCTCAATAGGCCGCCTCGGGACAGCGGTGAGCGATTCCACGCGTGCGGTCGGCGAGCGCCTTGCGGATCTCTGGAGGCGCCTGCATCGCTCCCAACACCTGGATGGACGCGATGGTCTCGGTGGCAAGCGTCACGTCGACGTCGTCGGCGATGGTCAGCAGCCCCAGCACCTTCAACTCCAACCGTTCGCCAGCGGCACGGGCTTCCTCCAGGGTCTTGCGATCCAGGTGACGCAGGCCGAGGTCTAGGCTGTGGCGGACGACGGACTGGCGGACCACATCGGAATGTTTTTCGAGTTGGTTGCGGATGGCCGTCCGGATTAGCTCGTCGCGACTGGCGTAGATGCCCTCCGACACGAGCAGGTCGATGTGGCCCAGGTCACGTAGGGCACGTTGACGGCCAGCTTCTGCCCAAAATCGGGCTTCGGCTTGCGCATGCTGGGCATGCACGAGGTTGGTCCCGCCGCTTGAGAGGTGTCCCAGCGCTTACGTGCGGCTTCTTGGGCAAATTCTCGGCGGCCAAGCGGCGTCGACAAGGCCTAGGAACTCGTCGGCACGACGACGCTCGTGGACTACATGGCCATAGTGCGGAAGCCGGGCATCGTGTGCAATGCTGGCATGGTGGACAACCGTTGGTCTCTGGAAAACTTCGCCCCGATGGACTCCATCCCCACGGCCGTATCGCTGACAACCTATTCCGGTGGCGTGGAGGACTTCATGGCCTTGCCGCTGCAAACGTTGCTGGACCAGGTCGCGGCGGGAACGATGCCGGTCACGTTCGGTCGCGTGTTCCGTCTCGACGACATCGTGTCGGCGCACCGCCTGATGGAAGAGGGAGGGGCGGGCGGCAAAATCGTCGTCTTGACCCGGCAATCGACCGACTAGGCCTTCGGCTGGCGGACGGTCTCGGGCGAGCGAAGGTGCTGCGCTATCCACTGGTGGACGCTCAGGTGCTTGGGCGACCACCCGAGCGCAGGGGAGCGAAGACCGCGCACGCGACTGTTCGAGGCCAGGGAATACAGTGCCCGTTGACGCCCCCAACGCTCCTCGGCCGCCTCCATAGTCATCGACACGGGCAAGCCAAGCCCCAGGGCGTCGGCGATGGTGGCCGCCATTTCTCCGAATGTGGCTTCGCCGCTTTCCACGAACGCGAACGTTCCGGGCGACGCTTTCTCAACCGCCAGCAAATAGAGGTCGACCACATCCGCGACGTGAACCGTCGACCAGCGATTGAGACCCCTGCCGATGTAATGGGTTGCCCGCTTTCCCGGGCGTAATCGATCAGGAGCGGAAGCTGAACGCTCCTGGCCTTTGGTCCAAGGGCATCGCCGAATATCAACGAGTTGCACAAGACGATGGATCGAACCCCGGTCGCGGACAGGATGGCCCTATCCAATGCGACACGTGCCGCTTTCCCCGCCGCGGGAGCCGGGATGTGGTCCTCGTCGACGACTGTCTCGGTTGGCTCGCCCTTGGCTTCGTCGGCGACGATGCTGCTGCCGCTCGTGTGGAGGAACGCCTTTCCCGAACCGCCGAGTGCGGCCAGGATGGCATCGACGGCACCTCGGTCATCGCTGCTCGCCGCGTTGACGACTACATCGGCACCGCGAGCTTCATCGGCCAGCAGGGTATGTTCCGCAAGCGTTCCCAAGACCGGATCAATGCCGAAGGCGCGCACGGCATTCGCCTTCTCCGGCGAACGGACCAAGCCGCGGACTTGATGGCCGCGACGGATTGCCTCGGCCGCGAAAGAACCGCCAATGAATCCGCTGGCGCCGGTTACGAAAAATCTCATGTTGGACTCCCTATGGTAACTGCGGAGCGGATCGCGAGATCGCCGTCAGAAACCCGAGACAGCCGTTTCCGTGTGTTGCACGACCGGCGCGCCATCGAAGTATCCGCCGACCAATTTGCGCCAGGTTTGGTAATCGGGGGACGCCCTGAAGCCGACGGTATGGTCTTCGAGCGTCGCCCAGCCGACCACGATAAGGTGGCGAAACGGAAACTCGACAGAGCGCTCCAATCGCATGCTCAGGCAGCCGGAAGCCCTTTTGAAAAGCGGAACGGCTTGCTCGACGGCAGTTTCGAAATCCACCTGCGAACCTTCTTTCACCGTTATGTCGGCAAGCTCGTTTATCACTGTCCAATCCTTTCTAACAGTTTGGCGGCTTCAGCCTCCGGGACGCCTTCAAGCGGTGTTCCTTCTAGACTCCGGCAGCCGCGAGTGCCCGTCCGCCCGTGATCCCAGCCCTTGCCCGGCGCGGTGACCGCGCTTTCTCATGCTCCGACTGGGTAGCTTTGCCGATGCTGCCGCCCAGCACCGCGTTCAAGTCGGAGACGGCCGATGCAAGCGCGGCCTGAGCACCGGCGGGAGACATGCGACCGGGAGCGTCAAGCCTTTTCACGTAGGGTACCGTCAAGGCGGCCATGGCGCGACCCCGCAGATCGAACACCGGATAGCTGATCGCTTCCAGGCCGCTGAATTGGTTGCTTCGCATGAAGGCGAATCCCTGCGTGGCGACCTTGGCTATCGTTCGCGACGTTGCCGCCGCGTCCGCGCTGCTCGCCTCGGGTTCCGCCAAGGCGAGGAGGCGTTGCATCTCTTCCTCGTCCTGAAAGGCAAGCAGCACGCGGCCCGATGCTGACTTCAACAGTTCGAGGGCGGTGCCGATCTTCACGCAGAAGCCCATGCCTTCGGGCGGGTCGATCTGCGCCACGACGATCTGGCGCGAGCCGTTCAGCACCGTCAGATGGCAGGACTGGTCGACTGTCTTGGCCAGCACCTCCATGCGGGGCAGGGCTTCTTTGAGCAGGCGGTTCATCGGCGGGAATTCGTGCGCCAGTTCGAATAGCCGCATGCCGAGTGCATAGGTGTCACCCGTCTGCACCAAGTAGGAGCGCCGAGCCAACACCTCGATCATGCGGAATACCTCGCTGACGGAGCGGCCGAGTTGCTCGGCGATCTCACGCTTCGTCAGCCCGCCGTCCTGCCGCGACAGCAACTCCAGGATGTCGAGGCCCTTCTCAAGCGCGGGGGCGGCATAGGGCGTCTGCGACGTCTCGTCCTCTCCCGAGGCGTGGTTGAGAGGTCGGTTGCCGTTGGTCTTGCCGCTCATGCCTCGTCCTGTCCGGCGCGCCATGCGCCAAAAACACCAGTCTCGGGTCCATTCGGACCCAAATCCAAGTCAATCTCGGCTCAACTTGGACGGCCAGCCTCGACGACCTCGATGTCAACCGCAAGGCGTCCGGCATCGTTGAAGGCTCGAAGCAGCCACTTGTCTTCCGCCATCTCTGCTCCAAGGGCCATCGGATGCCCGCAGAACAGGGGAGCGACGTGCTTGGCCGCGATCGACGCGGGCGTTACGCTTTTCTCCGTCCGCAGGAACTCGGTCAACAACAACGACGCCAGTCCGCCGTTGACGACCAAATCCGGGAAGCCTTCCGTGTTACGAGCGAAATCCCTGTCCAGGTGGATGCGGTGGGAATTGAAGCCCAAGGCGGAATACTGGAACAGCAACGTGTCGTCCGGCACTACCAGCTTGGTGCCGGGCGGCCGCGACGTTAGAGCGGTCTCCGCCGCCTTTTGCAAGGACGGCTTGGGGCCGAGCAGAAGGTAGGTCTGCGTCTCGGTCAGCACGGGCTCCGTCGCCGCCGGTAGGTGGAGGTCGTGGGCCAACGTCACCACGGCCATCGGGCCGTTCGCCCCGTCCTTCCGCGACAGCTTTTGCACCCGGCTATCGCGGCGCAAGGTCGCGCCGACGGGAATGTCGCCGTTGAACCGCACCGTGCGGCCTCCCAGCATCAGCCGGGGCAATCCCAGATCCGGTAGCGGCACCCCGAGGCCCGGAAACCCATCTCCGCGCAGGCTGGATCGTCGTGTGTCGGCCCCCAGGAGGATGAAGTGCCAGCCGCGCGGCAGGAGGTCACCCTCCTTCCAGCCGTCGGGATCGAGGTCGAGCATGGCGGCGACCCGGCGCACCAGCGACAAGCTGCACGTCTCGCTCCGGGTCACGCCGGGTTGGGGGAGGTCGGCAGTCGCGGTGTCCATCATGTCGCACTCCCTTGCAGCCAGACTTCCGTCACGGACGCTTCGTGTTCACTCGTCTCGGTTGAGGCTGAGATGACGCGATTCAGGAATGGTGAGCAGTGCGGCGAACGAGATGACCGACAACACCAGGCACATGACCGTCAGCACCCAAATCTGGCCGCCGAACTGTCCCATCAGCCAAGCCGCCACGAAGGGTGCCGGTCCGGAGAACAGGAGGTTGGCGCCGGTGTAGGCGAAGGCCGACCCGGAATATCGCACAGACGTCGGGAACGGCTCGGCGAAGAAAGCTGGCAAAACGCCGCTTTGCGCCTGGATAGTCCCGGCGAAGACCGCCATGGCCAGGAAGATCAGCATGGGGTTTCCCGAGCCCACCAGCTTGAAATACAGCAGGCTGATGACGAGCATGATGACCGAGAGCAGGATCAGCGTTGGTTTGCGGCCGAACCGGTCGCTTGCGATGCCCCCAATCAACGTTGTCGCCACGGCAACCAGGTTTGCACCCGTCAGGCACAAGAAAGCGGTTTGACCCGGCACGCCCACCACTTTGGTCATCCAGCCCAGCGAATACACGGCGACGATCCAGAAGCAGGCGGACGGAGCGGCCCAGAACAACATGAGCCGCACGATCATGCTGCCGTGCTCTTTCAGGACAGAGGATCTGGGAACCACATGGCCTTCCTTGGCCACGATCGGAGCCTGGTGCTGTTTGAGTTGCTCGAAGGCCGGTGACTCTTCGACCCTGGACCGGATGTAAATGCCGACGAGCACTAGGAGCACGCTGATAAGGAATGGAATGCGCCAGCCGTAGACCATGAATTGCTGGGGGGTCATGGCCGCCGCGATCACGAACAGCAAACCGTTGGACAGCACTTGGCTCAAGGGAGCCGCCATGTTGATGAGCGCCCCGAACAAGCCGCGCCGGTTGTCCGGCGCGTGCTCTAAGGTCAGCAGTTGCGCGCCCGTCGCCTCGCCGCCAAGCGCGAAACCTTGCGAGAAGCGCAGCAGCACGAGCAGGATCGGCGCCCAGATGCCCACGCTTCCGTAGGTCGGAAGGATCCCGATCAGAAAGGATGCGACGCCCATCAGTATCAGAGTGAACAGCAACACCCGCTTGCGGCCGAACCTATCGCCCAGCAGGCTCACGATCACGCCCCCGGCGGGACGGGCTACGAAGCCCACGCCGAAAGTGGCGAGGGAGGCGAGGACGGCGTTAGTGGGATCCATCGACGGGAAGAATAGCGCCGGGAGGACGGTCGCCGCGATGGCTCCGTATGCGGAGAAGTCGATCCACTCCAACGACGTGCCGACCGCGCTGCTGAGCGCGGCGCGAAGCGCCATGGACGGGATGCCCATCGCCGGTTCGGATACAATCCGGACCGAAAGGTTCTGTTTGACTGCCTGCATGGTGAACACCTCCTCCTGTTTTGTTTTTGGCTGGGTGATTGCCGGTGTCCCCGGCCGGGTTCGCCGCCTCAGGACGCGGTTGCGCTCTCCTGGTAGGCGGCGAACGAACCGCCTTCTTTCGCGAGCCGGACGAGCAACGGTGCTGGCTCGGACCCGACCCCGCCCACGCGGGCCGCCTCCTCGACTTCAGCTAGGACGGCCGCCAATCCCATCTGATCGGCGGCGAACATCGGACCGCCTTTCGAGCGCGGGAAGCCGTAGCCGTTGACGAACACGAGATCGATGTCGGACGGGCGCAGGCTTATTCCCTGCTCCAACACGTGCGCTCCCTCGTTGGCCATCACCGCTAGGATCCGACTTCGAATAGCCTCGGCTTCGAAACGGCGAGGTTCGACGCCCCGTCGCGCTCGTTCGCCCTCAATGAAGGCTTGGACCGCCCCAGACGGCCGGGCATTGCCGTCCTCGTAGTCGTACCAGCCATGGCCCGTTTTGCGTCCCAGTCGCCCTGCCTCGCATAATAGGTCGGGAATGCCGACGTATCGCTCGCCTAAACTGCGCTTGGAGGAGCGGCGCTTTCGCATCGCCCACGCGATGTCGAGGCCCGACATGTCCGATACGGCGAAGGGTCCCATGGCGAACCCGTATCCCACGAGGGCACTGTCAATCTCCTCGGGGGACGCGCCGTCCTCCAGCAGATATTCGGCGTGACGGCGGTAGACCGCGAAAATCCGGTTGCCGATGAAGCCGTCGGCGTTGCGGGCCACGATCGGCAATTTGCCGATCCGGCGTCCCAAAGTGAGCGCCGTGGCGAGCGCATCCGATGCGGTGTCGTCGGTCCGCACCACCTCCAGCAGGCGCATGACGTGTGCCGGGGAGAAGAAGTGCAGGCCCAGGATATCGCCGGGCCGTTTCGTCATTGCCGCAATCGCGGCTACATCGAGGTAGGAGGTGTTGGTGGCCAGCACCGTTCCGGGGCGGGCCAGAGCGTCCAAACGGCTAAAGATGTCTTTTTTGACGGCCATGTCCTCGAAGGCGGCCTCGATGACGAGGTCGACTTCGGAGACGGCCGTCCAATCCGTGCCAACTAGGATATGCGCTTGGCGTTCGGCGGACGCCTCCTCGGAGAGGCGACCCCGTTTCACGCGCGCGGCGTAGAGGCTTGCCACCCGCTCCGACCCGGCCATAGCCGCACCGGCGTCTTGTTCGAGTAGGTCAACCATGATCCCGGCGTCGGCCAGACTGACCGCGATTCCGGACCCCATGGTGCCAGCGCCGATGACGGCGATCCGGTTCACCGGGCGTGGAACAATCCCCGCGGGACCGGCCGAGTTTGCCAGCCGCTCTGCCTGTTCAAGGTAAGTCTTCGCGGGGGATGTAAGGTCTGACGCCATGCCGGTTCGTCTCCAGAAGTAGCTGGACGGAACGGCCGACGCCCGGGCATCTCATTGCCCCGCGCGGCGGCTCCGTTCGGCGATGATCTTTTAGGTCGCGGTTCCCTCTGCTGGTTGGTTGACCTGATGCACTTCGACGATGTTCCCCTCGGGGTCGTAGAAGAAGATCTGGGTCCAGCCCTTGATGGCCCAGGCGCCGTAGTCGGCGAACGGCACGTTGCGCTCGGTCAGGCGCCGCTTGATGCCTTCGATGTCATCCGTGCGGAACGCGATGTGGGTGTTGGCCAATGGATTGATGGCCTGCTTGGTGCGGAACGCGACGTTGAGGTCCTTGGTGGAAAGGTGCATCTCGATCGCGCCGTCGGTCAGGAACGCGACCCGCCCGCCGTAGCCCTGGTTCTTGATCTGGGGGTTGGCGCTGGTTGCCGCGTCGTAGGCATGGCTTTCGTCGAGTTGCAGCACTTCCTTGTAGAAGTTCTCCAGTTCCGGCAACTGCTTGGACGCGAAGTTGACGTGGTGAAAACGTGTCGTCATCTGGATTCTCCGTCTTGTTGTCGTTGTTTGCCCAGCCACGACGGCATCAATGGATGTGGCTGCCACCGTTTACGTCGAGGGTCGCACCCGTGACGTAGGACGACAGGTCGGACGCGAGGAACATGCACGCGGAAGCAACCTCATCCGGCCGCCCAGGGCGACCGAGGGGGAGCCCTGACGTCAACTCGCGAATGCGGTCTCCGCTGACGGCGTTGGTGACGAAATCCGTCTCGATGAGGGACGGGCAGACCGAATTCACCCGAACCCCTAAAGGCCCCAATTCACGCGCCAGGGATTTGGACAGGCTAAGCACACCGCCCTTGGAAGCCGCGTAATGCGCTCCGCCGACCAAGCCGCCGCCACGCTGTCCGGCGACGGAGGCGACATTGACTATGGAACCGTTGCCCTGAGCCACCATGATGGGCGCGAAGGCGTGGGCGATATTGAAGGCGCCCGTAAGATTGATGGCGAGAACCTCGTCGAACTCGCTTTCGGAGATTTGGTCGAACCCACCCGACCGGATGATGCCAGCGCAATGCACCACGGCGTCGACCCGGCCCATCGCACGGAGCACTGCCTGCGCCGCGTCGGCGCACTCCGACCGAATGGCGATGTTGCACGCGACGCCAATCGCGCCGGAAGCCGAATATTGTCCGAAGAGATGTCGGGCTGCCGCCTCCACGGATGCGCTCACATCGAGGAGTGCCACCCGGGCGCCGTGCGAAGCGAGCATTTTGGCGGTCGCACCGCCGATTCCGTTGGCAGACGCAGCGCCTGTAACGACGCAAACCTTGTCCTGCATCAGCATTTCAATGCCCCCCACCGTCTTGTTGAGGCAGTTCTGATTGCTCTTCACCAGCAATGTCAAGCGTTCACTAGTAAACCAACCGGGGATTTGACGTCGCTAACTGACCGCTTTCCATGAGCGCACAGGGTTCACATATGAATGCTTGACTCTAATTATGAAAAGTGATGACCGTTGCGGAAGTCGCGCAGATCAAGAACCGACGGATTGAACCGCGGTGGCAAACCCGGAGGGGACGGTGGAAAATGTTCGAAAATCCAGAGATGCTACGCCTTGACCTTCTTGGAAGTCTTGCATTCCGGGGATGTGCTGCGCGATGAACTCCGGTCCCCTCTCGGGGCTCCGCGTCCTGGACCTGACCAGTGTCGTGGTCGGCCCGACCTGCACCTGGCGCCTTGCCGAATACGGTGCCGAGGTGATCAAGGTCGAAGCGCCAGACGGTGACCTGATGCGTGGGCTTGGTGGTTTGTCTCCGACTGGTCAGCACTCGGGCACCTACCTGCACCTCAACCGCGGCAAGCGGAACATCTGCCTCGACCTCAAGAAGCCGGGCTGCCGCTCCGTGATGGACCGCCTGATTGCCTCGGCAGACGTGGTCGTCGCGAACATGCGTCCGCGCGCCTTGGAGCGCCTCGGCTTGGACGGGGCCACACTTCGGACCGCCCACCCGGACCTGATTTACTGCCTCATCACGGGCTACGGCAGCGACGGCCCTTATGCCGGACGACCCACTTACGATAGCGTCGTGCAGGGTGTCAGCGGCATCGCCGGGCTGTTCGGTGCCCGGGACGGTTCACCGGCCTACGTGCCGATGGTGATATGCGACCACGTGGTGGGCGAGATCGCCGCAGGCGCGGTCATGGCGGCGGTCATCCGGCGCAACGGCGGCGGCGGCGGAAGCAGCCTCGAAGTCCCGATGTTCGAGACCATGGCCGCCTTCGTGCTGCAGGAGCACTTGGCGCAGCACAGTTTCGATCCGCCGGTCGGAGCGGAGGGCGATCAGCGTCTTCTCAACGCACTCAACAAACCGCTTCCGACCTCGGACGGGTGGATCTCGGTGACGATCAATACCAATCCCCAGGTCCGCGCCTTCTTCGGTGCCGTTGGACGGGAGGATTTGCTGAACGACCCTCGTTTCGCCACGGTGGCGGCTCGTGCGGAGAACGTCGAGGCGTGGTTCAGAATTCGCGGCGCCGGGCTGTCGGGCAAGACCACGGCGGAGTGGTTGGCGATTTTCGAGGCGGCTGACATTGCGGCCATGCCGTGCCACACGCTCGCGACCCTGCGGAAAGATCCGCACTTGGTCGCCGTGGGTCTCATGGCCCCTGAAAGGCACCCGACGGAAGGCAACGTCACGGCCATCCGTTCGACGATTTCGACCGACGGCAAGTATCCGCGCCCGCGAGAATGCGCGCAGCCGCGCGGATGGGAAACCGAGACGTTGCTCGAAGAACTCGGTTTCGAACCGGCCGACATCGAGTCGCTGTTCGATACCGGCGCGGCCGTGGCGGCCGACCGTTAACTCCAATCAGGTCGGAGCCGCCTCTTTGGGGACGACTTGTCAAGCTTCCTTCATCAACGAGAACAGGAGGTCATTCTGTCCAATCGTAGGCTTGCGGACAAAGTTGCGATTATCACGGGGGGCGGCGGCGGTATCGGGTCGGCTGCAGGCACCATCTTTTGCCGGGAAGGTGCCAAGGTTGCCTTGGTCGACCGGGACGCAGACACCGTCCAGGCCGCAGTAGACTCCATCAAGCAGCAGATTCCCAGCGCTCAGGTGGTCGGGATCACGGCAGAGCTTGGGGACGAGAGCGCGGCGGAGACAATCGTCGCTCGGGTTCTGGAGGCTTTCGGCGGCATCGACGTCCTCGTCAACAACGTCGGCATCCGGAACTATGACGCGGTCGCCGATGCGCCCTGGTCGACGTGGGATCCCATCGTGCGGGTCAACCTTCTCAGCTTCGCGGCGATGTCGCGGGCCGCGTTGCCGTATCTCCGCAAGAGCGGGAAGGGCAGCATCGTCAACGTGTCTTCGACCTACGCCGTCTACGGCCGCAAGGGCATGGGCGCCTACGACGCGACCAAGGCGGCGGTCCTATCGCTTACCCGCACCCTCGCGTTTGAGGAAGGGGAACACGGCGTCCGAGTGAACGCAATCTGCCCGGGCTTCACCCGAACGCCTTTCCACGTCAACCGCCTCGGCGCTGCCGAGGTCGACGGCCTGGTTCCCCCCTGCGTGCTGCGGCGTTGGGCCGACCCGGCCGAGCTAGCCAATCCCATGCTCTTCCTCGCCTCCGACGAGGCGTCCTACGTGACTGCGGCCACGCTAATGGTCGACGGCGGCCTTCCGACCTGAACAACAGAAAAAACTTGGAGGTTACGTCCATGCTTCGTTACATTTTGAGTGCGCTCATGCTGTCGGCCATGCTTGCGACTGCGCAGGCCCAGGATACCGGTCCTATCAAGATCGGAGTGCTCAACGACCAGAGCAGCATTTACGCTGATCTCGCCGGTCCCGGCTCCGTGATCGCGGCGCGCCTGGCTGCCGAAGACGCAGGTGGGAAGGTGCTCGGACGACCCATCCAGATCGTCGTTGCCGACCATCAAGGAAAACCCGACGTGGGAGCGACTATCGCTCGGCGTTGGTACGATGCCGAGGGCGTGTCGGCCATCGTGGACCTGCCTGTGTCGTCCGTGGCTCTCGCCGTCCAGCAGGTTGCCCGCGAGAAGAACAAGATTGTTATGTTTTCGAGCGCGAGTAGTTCCGACCTTTTGGGCAAGTCGTGCGCTCCGACCAGCTTCCAATGGACCTTCAACACCGCTTCCGCCGCTCGGACCACTGTGTCGGCGGTGATGAAGGACGGCGGAAAGTCCTGGTTCTTCATCGCGGCGGATTACGCCTTCGGCCACGCCATGGTGCGCGACGCGACTGCGGTGATCACCGAAAATGGCGGCAAGGTGGCTGGCACCGCCTGGCATCCGCTGGGAACCGCCGACTTCGCTTCCTTTTTGCTTCAGGCTCAGGGTTCCGGTGCCGACGTGGTTGCATTCATCAGCGGTGGTTCGGACTTCATCAACGTGGTCAAGCAAGCGTCTGAGTTCGGCATCGCCGCGAGCGGGCAGAGGATCGTGTCCATGCAGACGTTCATATCGGACATCCACGCGATAGGGCTGCCGATCGCCCAGAAGCTCCTCCTCACCGCAGCGTTCTACTGGGATCTCGATGAGCAGACCCGAGCATGGTCAAAGCGATTTGGTAGCCAAAGTGGAGGCCGGATGCCGACGATGGCCCAGGCGGGCGTCTACAGCGCGGTGCTCCACTACATCAAGGGTGTCGCGAAGGCCGGAACCACAGAATCCGGAGCCGTGGCAGCCGCCATGCGCGACATTCCCGTCGAGGACATGATGACCCATGGCGCCCGTATCCGCGAGGATGGATGGGTCGAGCGGAATCTTTATCTCTTCCGGGTGAAGACTCCCGCAGAGAGCAAAGCCCCGTGGGACTATTACACGCTTGTGTCCAAGATTGACGCCGAAGCGGCCGCACCGCCGCGGCTTGCCGACTGCAAGCTAAACGCCGCCGGATAGCGGTAGAGAAAGCTGCGAGTAGGCACAGTTCGCTGGAAAGCTCCCGCCTGGAACACGCGTTCAGGCGGGATTTCCTGCGCAGTAGACGGTAGAAAAGGCGTGCCTTTTGGCCCGTTCCTGATCGTCGGCGAAAATAATCCTTTGCATTCGAAGCCGGGCACTGAATGCGGTCCGTTCCCGCGCACGGTTAGTTCATGGGTCCGGACGCGCGGCCCACCTGTAAATGGTGGGATACGAGCGAGGACCAGATTGCAGTCGGGGCTTCCTGCCAGCACCAGACCGGCACCGTTCTCCCGACTTGGTTGTTGGCTTTTTCGGCCCAGCGTTGAGCCGCTTCCCGGGCGGGGCATCTCCCATGCGCATTATCTCGCGGGTAGCTCTCAAATGAGCTAATCAGATCATTAGGCTTGCCGTCGGTTGGGAACGAGCGGGCCCGGCGGGGGCGCTTTGAGAAGTGAGACGAGGACCAAGCCCGCGATGGCTGCCCAGAATGTAAGCCAGAATCCGTCTATGTAGGCCAGGACGTTGGCCTCTCGCTGCACCGCGTTCGCCAACGAACTGATGCCGCGCATTGCCGCGCTGCCCATTCCATGGCGGAGGAAGCTTCCCGTTAGGGCGGATAGCCTCCCGGTGGCGTCCTGGTCTCCCGAGGCGAGGTGCTGGCCCAGGAGGTTCGAGTGAAGCTGCTCCCGCACACGCAGCCAGGTGACCATGAGTGCGGCGCCAAGCTCCGCCCCCCCCAGCCGGGCCACCTGAATGTAGGCGGCGAACGAGGTCGCCCTTGCAGGATTAACGTTCGCGAATGCGGTGATGATGATCGCGACAAAGGTGAACCCTTGGCCCAGAGCTTCGAGGAGTGCTAGCGGTATGAAGTCGGGCGAACTCCAGTCGTGCGTAACGTGTGTTCCGAGGAGACTTGCCAGCGCGAAGGCGGCGAGGCCGGGGATTAGGACAAAGCGTGAGTCCACCCTGCGGAGCAGGAATACGGCAAGCGCGGTGAGCAGCGCGAGCGGGACCGCCACGTAGTAGAGTAGCAAGGGACCGATTTGCTCCGGGCGAAGCTGACCCACCAAGGTCAAGAAATTCGGAAGTAGGGTGGTGTTGGAAAGGCTCGTGATCGTCCATAGCAAGATGATCGCCAGCGTCAGGACGATGTTTCGCGACATTATTACCGAGACGTTCGCCCATGGCTCTGCCACCACCGCTTCGTTCACCAGGAAGGCCACCAGGAGCGCTCCGCCACCGGCCAGCAGGGACACGATTGTTCCCGACCCTAGCCAGTCCAGGCGATTTCCCTGATCGAGCGCGATGTAGAGCATCGTCAAGCCCGAGCCGAACAGCAGCATTCCGCCCCAGTCTGCACGGCGCAGGAGATCTCGGTTCACGCGCTCATGGGGCGCGCCTAGGTAGACGAGCAATCCCATGAGAGGCGCCAGCAAAGCTCCTTGCCAGTACAGCCACTGCCATCCCGCAGTCTGGGTGTAGAAACCTACCAAGGAGACGCCGTAGTTCAGGGTGAATGCGGATCGGAACGCATAAACGCCAATTGCGGGCAACCACCATTTCGTCGGCAGGTTGCGAAGGATGATCATGATCGTCGCCGGGATGAAGGCTTCGAGCAGGAGACCTTGCACGACATGGAGCACGAGGAGGGTTTGATAATCGCGGGTCATCGGGACGAGCAACGAAGCCGCAGCGTAGACCAGGCTCGGAATGCCCAGTACCCTGCGGACACCGAACACCGTGGCAAGCCACGCCACCATGGGCGCGATGAGGATCTGCGGCGCGGTGATGGCGGTTCCGAGCCACGCCCCCTCGTCGAAACTCAAGGACAAAGCGCCTCTGAGGTCGGCCAGGCCAACCGAGAAAAGTCGGGTTTGAAAGCCAACCAAGAATGAGCCGAGCAATACGGCTCCGATGGCGCAGAGCGGATGGTGGGAGCGGCGGCCTGACGAAATCGGTCCGGCGTTTTGGACGGTTGCGGTCGAAGTCATGGCTGCGACTGCGTGTCGGTTGATCCTTCCGTGTGGATCCGGGTCGTCACCGACATCCCGGGCCGCAAGCGCATTACAAGCGGCTGACGCGGATCAAGGTCGATACGCACTGGAACGCGCTGAACGACTTTCGTGAAGTTGCCGGTCGCATTGTCGGGGGGCAGCAGGGCGAACTGCGACCCGCTTGCGGGAGAGAGGTGTTCCACCCGACCATGAAGGGTTTCACCTGGGAACGTGTCGATGGTGACGTCCACCGGCTGGCCGTCCGCCACGTGGGTGAGTTGGGTCTCCTTGTAGTTCGCCATGATGTAGACGTCCGGAAGCGGCACCACGGTAATCAGATTGCTGCCGACGTTCACGTAATCGCCCTGCTGAACCTGCCTTTCGCCGACCACTCCATCAAAGGGGGCCACGACCCGCGTGTAACCGAGCCTGAGCCGCGCCGCAGCCAGCGAAGCTTGGGCGGCTTGAAGATCGGCCAACCGCTGTTTCTGGGTCGAGGCAAGGATGTCCAACTGGCGCCTCTGCGCTTGCACGACCGCTTCACTTGCCCGCAGATCGCCGGTGGCCGTCATGTGTTGGGCGATCGCCTGCTCCGCCTTTTGCCGGGTGCCGAACGTCGACTGCAGCAATGCCTCTTGCCGCTGCCGCTCCTGACGAGCCTCAAGCTCCCTCGCGACCGCGGACGCGTTCTGTGCCTCGGCTTGGCTGATGGTGGCATGCTGGAGGGCGGCTTGGTTCCGCAGGTTGTCCAAGGCGGCCTGCGCTCCGGCCACGCTGGCCTCGATTTGGGCCACTTGAGCGGCGTAGTCCGCCGGGTCGATCTCGACGAGGAGATCACCCGCCTTCACGCGTTGAAAATCCTGCACGGCGACGGTCTGCACGGCACCTGCGACCCGGCTCGCGAGCCGGGTCATCTCGGCGCGGACATACGCGTTGTCCGTCGCCTGGATGCCAGCGTCGCCTTGCCAGGTATCCCACCGCGTTATGGCCAACCCCACCAACCCGGCCGTCACCAGCAGGCTCAGAGCCGGAAGCGCCAAGCGCCCGAGTGGTCCGCGTGCCGCCCGTCCGTCCCCAGCAGATCTTGAACGCTCTCCCGAGCGCGATGCTGGGGCGTGGGCCGATGCGGCTGGACCAACAGAGGTTAATTCCAGGATCTGCGAAGTCGATGGGGACATGGCGCCATGGCAGGGCCGGACCTTGCCATCCTTTCGTAAGGTCGATACATGTTGCATAGCTGAACATCAGCAATCCAACAATATGTTATTCGCGGAGGACCGTCTAATCTTTGCCGGTCGCCAAACACGGATCGCACATGCCCCTTCCAACCGCCGAAGAGATCGCGAGCATGCCCGGGTTCCTAATCCGCCGTTGCAATCAAATTTCGATGGCGTTGTTCCTGGAAGAGACCGCCGGGCAGGATCTGACGCCTGCGCAGTATGGCGCGCTGGCGCTGATTGCGGCTGAACCCGGAATGGATCAGACGCGACTGACTGACCGGTCGGCGCTCGACCGCTCCTCCATCACGAAGTGCGTCGAGCGTCTGGAGACCCGGGGGATGATCCGGCGCGACATGGACGCCAAGGACAGGCGCGTGCGGCAACTCCATGTCACAGAGGAGGGGCTTGCGCTCCTCAATGAGGTCGAAGGGGCGGTGAGGCGTGCCCAGGATCGCATCCTGGCACCGCTTGGTGAAGAAAGAGCGAAACAGTTTCTGGCAATGCTCGAAGAAGTTGCTACGGCAAATAACCCAATCAGCCGCGTGCCCATGCAGAATGTCGACCGGAGTTAAGAGCCGGTCCTTTAGGTCAGGCGTCAACGCCATTCTCAGGTTCTCGATTGACGCGGGCACCACGCACACGCCGGTCTCGGCCGACCGACACTGACGCGGTCTTATTTCGACCGCCGCCGGGCCAAAGAGGGAAGGCATCAACGTCGCAGGATGAGCCTCAAGCGTGGCTCTGGTCTTCGACCCGAGCCATTACGAAGGGCGTGCACAGCTCTCCTGTTCAAGTCGGTGACATACGAGATCCAGAGTGCGCCACCGTTCCCCCTAAAAGGGGTCGAGAGTGCACTGTCGGGGCTCACCACTGAGGTAAGTCGATCAGCGACACATTGGGGAAAGCCGTGGATTGGTATCCCCGTGCTCCACTCAGTGTCGCCATTGCCCACCTTCTTTGTTTGGGACAACGCGCCAACTTAGGCGAGTGGCAGCAGTTCACCCATCCACTCCTGACCATTCTCTTGGCTTGATCGTGTTCGACTTGGATTTATGTCATTTCATTGGAGAGACGATGGATCTGAAACTCAGAGGCAAAACTGCGCTGGTCACAGGTGCGACGGCAGGCATCGGCCTGGCCATTGCGGAGCAACTCGCGATGGAGGGCGTCACCACAGTCATCTGCGGAAGAGATCGGAGAAAGCTCGATGCGGCCGCCGAGCGAGTAGGGCCGGGGGGGGGACCGTTCGCTCGGTGTTGGCTGATCCTGCGACTTCCGACGGCGCTCTCAAACTTGCCGAGGCCGAACCCGATGTAGATATCCTCGTCAACAATTTGGGCATTTACGAAGCGAAGAGCTTCTCGGATATTAGTGACCAGGATTGGCACCATATAATTGAGGTGAACGTGGTGAGCGGTGCCCGCCTTGCTAGGCACTACTTCCCGCGGATGCTTGGGAGGAACTGGGGTCGGGTAATTTTTCGTTGCCAGCGAGAGTGCGCTGTTGATCCCTTCCGAGATTATTCATTATGGCATGACAAAAAGCGCCCAGCTTGCCGTTGCGCGGGGGCTAGCGGAACTGACGCGTGGAACGGAGGTGACCGTCAACACGGTCCTTCCCGGACCCACTCGGTCGGCGGGCATTGCCGAGTTCATTTCCTCGGTCATCAAAGATGAAAGCATCACAGATGCGCAGCGAGAGGAGCTATTCTTCGCGCGAATGCGACCGCTGTCGCTCATTCATCGGCTGATCGAACCCGAGGAAATCGCCGCTCAGGTGGTCTTACTGGCAAGTCCCCTTGGGGCTGTCACAAATGGTGCAGCTATTCGTGTTGAAGGTGGCTTGATCCCCACGATTGCCTGATCTCGACCGCACGCCGTACCCGCGTCCGGCCTCGACCTCAACCGAGGCATCTGCCCCCTTGGGGCCCACGGGGAGATGCCAGAGGTGTAGGACACGGGTCTATCATGCCTTTTCCGTATCCCTCCGGGGAAGACCGCCTGGGAATTCGTGCTTGAGGCGGCGAGAGTATCGCGTCGTTGAGCGGGGTCGGTGAGAAGTGTCCACAAGTTCGGTTATGGACACAAGTCTGAGGGTGAAGCGGCACCATCGGTCTTGGCCGGAGGCGCTCAAACGAGAGATTGTGGCGGCGTCGTTCGCGCCGGGAGCGTCCGTGTCGCTCGTGGCGCGGCAATACAACGTGAACAGCAATCAGGTGTTTGCGTGGCGCAAACTGTTTGTCGAGACGGGCATCAGAACGCGCGGCCCGCAACTCGTGCCCGTGATGGTGACCCCGGACGAACCTGCCAGGGTTGAGCCGGGCGTTGCCTCCGCTGTCATCGAGATCGAACTACCCCGTGGCTACCGGATCCGTGTGCCTGGCGGGGTGAAGGCCGTAACGCTGCGGCTGGTGCTCGATACGTTGGAACGGCGATGATTGCATTCCCTGCCAGCGTGCGGGTCTGGCTAGCTGTTGGGCGGACCGATATGCGGCGCGGGATGACCGGGCTGGCGCTGCAGGTTCAAGAAGCCCTCGGCCGTGACCCCCATGCTGGAGATCTTTACGTGTTTCGCGGTGCGAGAGGCGACCTCATCAAGGTCCTTTGGCATGACGGCATTGGCATGTCGCTTTATGCCAACTACGTGGCTTCATACTGCAGCTCCTTCCGTTGGAGATTAGCATCTTGATCTGCAGCCTGGGAGGAGGCCGCCGCTCTGTCAGCGAGGCGATCCCATCGGCTTGAGTGCTTTACCGGGAGGTTGTTTTTCGGGAGCTCGTAGAGGTGGGCGTGCGCGTTGTATGCATATCTTTGGACAAGGCCCTGATCGGCCCAGCGAACGAGCGTGCACTCGGATATGCCGAGACGTTGCGCCGCCTCCGGCCGGGATAGCATTCCTCTGGCCCGGAGGCGATCATAACGAGGTCGAAGCTTGTACTCCTTTGCGAGATAGGCGACCCGAAGCGCTGTAAATTGGGCTTCGGCCTGTCCTCTCCGGGCCGAGCCGCCGGGCCGGACCTGGCGTTCATTCAAGATGGCGGCGATTTCGGGATAGGTGTTCGTTTCGAGCAGAGCGTCGACGAGCTCGATAACCTGCGGCTCAGTCTTCACCTGCTGCGCTGAGGACTTGGGATTCTTGATCGTGAGTGTCTCAGTCTTTCCGCCCTTGAAGCGGACGTGGATACGGGTTGTGCCGACGTCAGGCAGTTTGACGAGGGTGACGTCCTCAATGATGTGGGCGAACAACCGCTTGCGTTCGCGGTTCGGTAGCCGCCGATCATGCCATAGCGCCTTGAAGTCGGTTGTCATCGCTACGAGCCGGTCGCGGATTGCTTCATCAAGGGCAAGTCGGTCTTTCTCACGGCCCCTCTCTCTTTCTTCCTGAGCGGCGGCCAGCGACCGCAGTTTCTCATTCCACTCGTGCTCAAGGGTATCGGCGACAAGACGGTTATTCGGATCGACCAGCATAAATCGTCGTTGGGCGAGCTCAGTGTCGATGCGGGCACGCTCGACAGCGCGAAGCCGCAGCCTGTCAGCCTCGCCATGGCGATCTTCGATCTCTTTGCGGACCTCAAAGGCTAGGTCGACCACGGCGGGCGTCATCATCGCTGCGATGAGTTCGCCGATCGCCTCATCGATGGGCCATCCGGCGATCGTCTGGCAGGTTGGTTCGCCGCGCGAGCAATACGCACGATTGCAGACGTACCATGCGTCGATCCTACCGCGGCGAGCGGCGTAATGGACGCCGAGATGTCGACCGCAGCGTCCGCACACGGCTCGGCCCTGAAGCAGAGCTCCCCCTTCGCGCGGAGGCGAGGATCGCACGGCCTGGTAACCACGGCCGTTGGATTTGAGAAGCGCCAGGTTCTGCTGGAACTGCTCCCAGCTGATATAACCGGGGTGCGCGTCAGGCATGCACGCAAGCCAGTCTTCAGTCTCACGCGCACGCAGATGTTTCTTCCCATCGGGTGTCCGTCGGTAAACCCGGCGCCCATAGGCGTACGCCCCAGCATAACGCGGATTGTTGAGCATTCGAAGCGCGGTCGAGATGGTCAGGGGCTGGAAGACGACTTTGTTGCGGTTGTAGGCCCGCGAGGGGAGGTGCAGCCCCTCTCGGCTAAACGCCTTGACCGTCTGGCAAGCGGATCCAACGCGCACAAAGGTTTCGAAGAAGTGAGTAATGGTCTCGCGGATCTGGGCGTCCGGGTCGAGAACGACGTCGCCCGCGTCATTATATATAAGTCCCGTAGGAAGAACGCAGCGGTACTCGCCGCGCCGGACCTTGTTCAGGATCCCGCCGCGAAGTCGGGCCTTGATAACATGCAGCTCCGCCTCGCTCATCGTGCCTTTGAGGCCGAGCAGAAGTCTGTCGTTGAAGCTTGCTGGATCGTAGACCCCGTCCTCGTCGAGGATCAGCGTGTCGGCAAGGGCGCAGATCTCCAGCAGTCGATGCCAGTCTGCGTTGTTTCTCGCCAGCCGGGACACCTCAAGGCCCATGACGATGCCGGCGCGCCCGAGGCCGACGTCGCTCACCAGACGTTGGAATCCTCCGCGCCACGACGCCGATGCGCCGGATTCACCCTGGTCGCTGTCAATGACGACGATTTTGTCCTCGCTCCAGCCGAGCGCCACGGCTCGGCCACGCAAAGCATATTGCCGCTTGGAGCTCTCGACGTTCTCCATGACCTGCCGCATCGACGACTGGCGGACATAAAGATAGGCCGCACGTTCGAGATGATGGGGTTGGACCTTATGTGCTTGGTTCATGCTGTCCTCCGATCAGAGAGCGTCATCGCCAGAGCGGCGAGCAGGTGGATGACCGCCCGACGATCGCGGGACTGATCTGACCGCGACGGCTGAGGTGCAAAAGGCGCTAGCGCCCCTTGAGGCGTTTGTCCCCGCGTGATGACGCCGGTCCAGGACCACATACCCTGGCGCAACAGGACGGTGAGGCCGCTGCGAGCTTCCGCGGCCGTCTCCTCTCCAAGGGCGGCGGCCCGCAGCAACTCGTATTGAGCCTGAAGGATGTGGGCGACCGACGCCGGCATGAACTCGGCCGGGCTCATTGCGGCGTTTTTTTTCCACCGATCGCGCGTTCGATCGTTCTTGGATGCACATCCAGGCCGAACTCGTCCCTGACCAGGGCGGCCAGGTCGCGCGCTCGGATCGGCTGTCCGGGCGATAGGCGCTCCTTGATGAAGGCGAGGATCTCGCCTTGGAGCTTATTTGGCCCCCGTGGGCCTCGCTTCCTGGGCACGAGCCCGGCGATGCCCGCGTCGTCGAAGTCCGACTTCGCCTGATAAAAGGTCGGACGCGATACGCCGAAGTCGTCGGAGGCGTCCGTAACCGACGCCTTTTCAACCGAGACCCGCCGCAGCATCTCGTATTTCACCTGGACGACGTCTCTAGGATCGAAGAAGCCGCCTTCCTGGAACTTGGGGTCGCGGACCTTGCCGGGGGACGGGTTCAACGTGCCCTCGTGAGCCAGGTTCTCGACCTTTGTACGTCCGCGGCTTCGGTCATCCGACACGTTGATTTTCGCCCCGTTCAGGATGCAAACGTAACGGCAATTATGGCGCAACTGATCGTACCGTCAAGGCTTTGTGCCAGCTTAGAGTGCATCCATATGGCGTCTTCGCCGAAACCTACCCTCATCATTGCGGCGTTATTCGCTTTACAGATGCGGCAAAGTTATCCTTACATGCTTTGCCCTCCGTCGATGACCGCCGCTCACCCAGGAGCGTTGTCAGCTTGGCAAGTTCGATTAAGTCGACGACGCGCACAGCCGAACGACCCCTTCCCATCACCACCTCGGGATCGGGCGCGACAAGGTCCGTCCACTGCGCCGGAACTGGGCAGATGACGCCGTCGTCAAAGCGCAAAAGCAGCCGCTTTCCGAAACGGTTATAACGCACGGCGACGCAGACGCCCTCGCGCCGACTGTAGGGATGAAACGGGTGAGTCACCGAGACAAGCTGCAGCGCTGGATCGGGAGCGACCGTATTTCGGGCTGAGTTACAAGCGCCTCGAGAAAGGCCGGTTCCTGTGGCCATCACCGGCCGATGGCGTGGTGGGCATATCGGCGGCGCAGCTATCTTATATGCTCGATGGGATCGATTGGCGGAACCCGCGCCATACCTGGCGTCCTGCCAGCGCTGGATAAGATCGGCGGGCACCATTTTCCAGGAGTCAGCGGGCCGGATTTATGATTCAATTCTGGTGTGGACGCCGATCTTGCAGCCCTGCCGGACGACATCGACGCGCTGAGGACGGCGCTGACGATTGAGCGCGCCAAACTGCGCGACGCGGTCGCCGAACGCGATGCCGGTATTGCAGAACTGGCGGTCGCGCGCGCCAAGGCGTCTGAAGACTTGGCCATGATTGCGCATCAGAAGCTGCGGATCGCCAAGCTCGAGCGCCAGATCTACGGCCCTCGCTCGGAGCGCTCAGACCGGCTTATCGATCCCTTTTCCTTGGTGGTGGTGGTAGACTCTAGAAGCCCGGCCAGGAACGTTCCGGCAATCGATGCGCCCTCCGGGGAGATGGCATGCGCCACACCCGGCAGGGGGCGGCTTGTCGCATCGGCGCCCAATCCCTTTAGGACGGTCCCGGCCCGGAGGCTCTCGCCGATCGGCATGACCGGGTCCGCGTCACCGTGGGTGAGAAGAACGCGCATTCCCTGCGCTGGCCTCAGGGGCTGGGGCGACGCCAGGCGGCCCGAGAAGGCGACGACCGCCGCCACTGGCCAGCGACCCGACACCAAGGCATCTAGGGCCATGATGGAGCCTTGTGAGAACCCCACCAACGCAATTCGCTCAAGCTGTTCGGCCAGGTCATGCGCGGCGATAAGATCCCCGAGCGTCTTGTCGAACGCATCCCATGCCGCCAACACCCGTTCGGGACGGTTAGCCTCCGTGACGCCGTTGACGCTGAACCACTGACGGCCGGGACCACGGCCAAAGGAATATGGAGCGTCCGGCGCTTCGAACCTGGTGTTCGGGAGGACGTGACGCCAGGTGTCGGCGAGCGTGCCAAGATTTGGGCCATTGCTCCCAACGCCGTGCAGGAGGATGACGAGATTGCGGTTCATGATCCGATGGCCGGGCTGCGCGGCGCAACCTCACCGGATCAAGGCCCGGTAGATCGGGGCCCAGGGGAACGATGCCGGTCGGGTTGAGGGCCTTGATGGAATAGTAGCCCTGCTTGATGTGGTCGATGTTCACGGTTTCGCGGACCCCGGGGACGGTAAGGATCCGCGTGAGGTAGGTGCTCAGGGCAGGGTAGTCTGAAAGTCGGCGGAGATTGCACTTGAACAGACTGTGGTAGGCGGCATCGAATCGCACCAAGGTCACGAATAGCCGCACGTCCGCCTCGGTAAGGCCGCAGCCAAACAGAAACGGTCTACTACTGTCGAGGCGAACTTCGAGCTCATCGAGCATGGTGAACACGTCGGCAAACGCCTCTTCGTAGGCGATCTGCGTCGTAGCGAATCCCGCACGATATACGCCGTTGTTGAGCAGCGGCTAAATGCGGTCGTTGAGTGTGTTGATTTCGGTGCGAAGCTCATCTGGATAGAGGTCGTAAACCCGGCTCGCCAACGTGCCGAAACCGGTATCGAGTATCCGTAAGATGTCGGCAGACTCGTTGTTGACGATGGTCCTGCGCTGCCTGTCCCACAGAACGGGCACGGTTGCCCGGCCGGTGTAATGGGAGTCGGCGCGTGTGTAGATTTCATGCATGTAGGTGGCGCCGTTCAGCAAGTCCCGATTGGAGCCGGGATAGTCGCCGAAGCGCCATCCCTCGTCGGTTAGCACTGGTTCTACGACGGCGACTGACACGACGTCTTCCAGGCCTTTCAGCTTGCGAGCGATCAGCGTGCGAGAGGCCCAGGGGCAGATCAGCGCGACATAGAGGTGGTAACGTCCCGCCTCGGCCTTAAAGCCGTCTTCTCCGGTCGGGCCGGTTGCGCCATCGGGGGTTACCCAGTGGCGGAAGCCGGAAATCTGTCGGACGAAGCCACCCTTGGCATCGGTCGCCTGAACCGGTTGCCAATCTGCCGTCCACTTACCGTCTACAAGCATGGCCGTCTCCTTTGTTTGAAAGATTCCGATTACCGGGCAACGAGCGTAACCGAGGTTCCCCAAGGATCTCGCAGTGCGAGACGGGATGGAGGATCGATAGCCGTCGGTGTTGGCTCCTTAACGCGCGCTTGAACGGCGTCGAACATGGCACGGTCGACAACCATCTCGACATCCGCAAGTCCGGTAGAAGGCTCGCCTCGCATGCTGGCCCCGCGGCTGTTCCAGATATTCGTTGCGAGATGGTGGTGATACGTGCCGCCCGCAAAGAAGGTCCCACCGGGATAGCGCGTGGTGACGTGAAGCCCGAGTGTTCCGGCGTAGAAGGCTTCAGCAGGCGCAATGGCACCGACCTGCAGATGCACATGACCAATGACGGTTCCCGCGGGGGATCCGCGCCACTCCTGTTGGCCTGCGCTGGCGATGAGTTGCTCGACATCGAGTGGGTCGCTCGGCATCATGAGTGAGCCATTCTCTTTCTTCCATAGGTCCGGCGCTCTATCCGCATAGATCTCCACGCCGTTGCCTTCCGGATCGACGAGGTAGAGAGCCTCGCTGACCGCATGGTCGGATGCGCCGACAATGGGAGCCCGGATGAGCGACGCGTGCTTGGTCCAGGCGCCGAGATCGGCACGCGTCGGCAACAGGAAGGCAGTGTGGAAGAGCCCCGCTTCCCGCGGTGAGCGTTTGCGCGCAGACCGGTCGCTGCGCAGTTCGAGTAGCACCGTATCCCCAACACCCAATTGGACGTTGGTGCCGGAGGCGTCCACTTGAGCCAGGCCGAGCACGTGTCGGTAGAAGGTGCTAACACCCTGAAGGTCATGAACGGTCAGCGCGACCCTTCCCATTGAAATCGGACTAGCCATAATAGGTCTTCCCTGCGTGCGGTCTTCGGTTTTTAGCGGGCGGCGACCATGTTGCTGGCCGAGGTCGGGATCCGGGTCGGCTTGAGCGCGAACGGTCCATCGCCGATGAGAGCCAAAGCCGCCAGCCCGACGATCCAAAGAGCAGGATACTCCCAGCCGCCATGGGCATTGTCGAAGAAGAAACCCGCTGGACCATGCACGGTGACAATCGCGCCAAGCAGGTCCGGAATCAGCGCGAGGGCTGCGATGCGCGGCCAAACGCCAACGATCAGCGCCAGGGCACCGAGGAATTCCCAGACCATGACGACATAGGCGAGTGCAGGCGGTAGGCCGAGCGAGCCGAAGAACTGCGCGGTCCCGCCAGGGGTGAAGACAAAGAGCTTGAGCGCGAGATGGGCCAGGAACAAAACGCCCAAGGAGAGGCGCAATAAGAGGGCTGCATAGGGGGCAGTGCGTGGATCAATCATGGCAAGGTTTCCTTCTGCATGGTGTTGCTGAGAAGGAAGGTATGCCGCTTCAGACTTGGTGATTATCTGAAGATAACGGGAGTATCCCCTTCCAGATTGGAAGGGATTGGTTCACCACCCTTGGTCCCAACTTGGTTCGCCACGATAGCAGGAGGCTAGAAAATCCACTAGCACGCGGACCTTTAGCGCAAGATGGCGGGTTGGAGGGTAGAGTGCGTAGAGCCCGATTGGCTTCGTCTCAAATGCATTCAACACCGGACGGACGGCGCCGGTGCGAAAACATTGGCCCGCCACGAAGCTTGGAACGCGCGTGATCCCGAGCCCTGCCGCGGCGGCCGCGATGCATGCCTCGCCGCTGGCGAAACGCAGTCGGCCTGTCACGGGAACAGACAATGCTTCATCCCCTTTGTTGGAGCGAAACGGCCAGATCAGTGGGTCACGGAAATTGCTGTCGATGATGCAGTCATGGGCGGCCAAATCCGCCGGTGAGGAAGGTTCGCCACGTGCTTCGAGATAGGCGGGGGCGGCCGCCACAACGAGCCGTATGTCGCAGAGCCTGCGGGCGATGAGGCTGCTATCATCGGGCTGGCCAATGATCCGAATGGCGGCGTCGAAGCCCTCGTCTACCAAGTGCGAGACCCGGTCCGAAAAGCTCACATCAAGCTGGATCTGCGGGAAGACGCGGGCAAAGTCCGCCAATACGGGCGCGAGTTGCATGGTTCCAAAGGAGACTGGCGCCGTCATCCGCAACCGGCCGCTAGGTGCGCCGGATGCGTGGCGCACCGAAGCGTCTAGCTCATCGAAATCCTCCAACAGTAATCTAATGCGTTCGTAGTAGGCTTGGCCCACCTCCGTCGCCGACAACGCGCGTGTGGTGCGCTTGATGAGTTGCACTCCAAGATCAGCCTCCAGCTTCGAGACGAGCTTGGATGCCTGACCGCTGCTTGTTCCGAGGCGTTCGGCTGCTGCCGCAAAGCTTCCGGTACCGAGCACGGCGACAAGCATGCGATCACAGTCAAGCCGCTCCATTACACTTAACCATCCCAGCTACCCCAATTGCCCGCTTTGAACTTAAGCTGCTTCACACGTGCAAAGTAGGTCTCGCGACCCTGCCAAACGCACCCGGCCAGCTACAACATGGTGGTGAGCGTCAGGTCTTGACCGCCACCATGTCACAACGGCCAAGGTTGTGGGCCGTCAGCCCCCGTCGTGGAGTACGTCCACGGACAACGAAGGCCGGGGTGGGGACAGCGGTTGGAATTTCTACATCTGAGCTTCAGCCACGGCTTGGTCCGGAGGCAAGCTCGACGTCTGCGCTCGTTCCGGGGGCGAGGTCGGCCCTGCCCCCCATTTTGATCGACATGGCCCCCCGGCACTGACCCTCATCGGTCGGCCGCATGCCACCGCCGATCAAACCTGGCTCACGCTCCGCCCCACATGGCTGGTTTGGCTTCAGCCGCTGGCCGTTCGGTGCGGTCGCCGTCCACTCCTGTTGGTAGATCTGGCGGCGGTAAAGCATTGGTGGGTCATCAGGGCAGTTAGCGCCGGGATGGATGGCCTAGCACCTTTCGGGCACAATCTTCTGCAGAGGACACTGTTGCGGAATCGCGGATGTCCCAATCCTGGAATCTGGAGGCTTCTGTGAGGTCGCGCGACACGGACCGCCCCGCAGACCGATGC